>NZ_VUME01000002.1 GCF_009696325.1 Collinsella sp. WCA1-178-WT-3 (M1) | reverse complement strand
TACCCGATCGGAGCATAGTTCCGTTAGCGCAGTTGGTGAAAGTACGTTAGCGGGGTCGGCGAAAGCGCGTTAGCGCATTCGGCGAGATGCGTTTGCGAAAGTGGTCAATTTTAGATTAGCGCTAACATCCGAGACGACGAGCCGCACGCCCGCCGCCCCGCGCGAGCGGATGGCCCGCAGGAAGGCGAGCCACGAGTCGTAGGACTCGGTGTCGACCACGTCGACGCCAAGGACGCGCCCCCGGCCGCCCGCATCGCAGCCGATGGCGGTGACCACGGCGGTGGAGGCGACGCGCCCCTCGCGGCGGCACTTGACGTAGGTCGCGTCGAGCCAGACGTAGGGCACCGGCGAGCCGTCGAGCGGCCTTCCGCACAGATCCTCGATGTCTGCGTCCAGGCTCGAGGCGATGGCGCTCACCTGGTCCTTCGAGAGCCTGGAGACGCCCATCTTCTCGGCCACCCTCTGCACCTTGCGGGTGCTCGTGCCCGTGGCGTACATCTCGGCGACGGCGGCAACGAGGGCGCGGTCGACGCGCTGGTAGCGCTCGAGCACGTCCTCCGGGAAGAAGCTGCCGGAGCGCAGCTTGGGGATGCGCAGCGTCAGCGTGCCGACGCAGGTGGCGAGCGACCTCTCGCGGTAGCCGTTTCGGCTGTTCGCCCCGCCACCGCAGAGCTGGTCGGCCTCGGCGTCCATCACGGCGTTCACGACCTGCTCGGCGAGTCTGCGAAGCAGCTCCTGCATATCGATGGCGCCGTCGTCGAAACGGGGCATGGCGAGCATGTCCGGCGTCGGGTCTGATAAGATTTCCATAGCGGTCTTCGTCCTTTCCTAGA
The DNA here is from genome assembly GCF_009696325.1 of Collinsella sp. WCA1-178-WT-3 (M1). GTDB lineage: Bacteria > Actinomycetota > Coriobacteriia > Coriobacteriales > Coriobacteriaceae > Collinsella. Next base: position 239,383 of record NZ_VUME01000002.1, on the reverse strand, counting down.
ACCTGTTGTTGTGGTGATTTCAGATTCTAGGACGAAGGCCGTTCTTCGTTAAACGAGCGCTAGGGTGTCACCCTTACACCAACATTTTCGACGCGATCACAGATCAACGTGCAGGCCGGTCAGAGCGTCAACGAGGGCGCACGGTCAGGCGGCACCATCAATGGGCGAAAGCGATACGAGCGGCGAAGAGCAGCTGCTAACGCGGGATGACGCATCAGACAAGAAAGACGGGGCATACGGTGATGAACCGTATGCCCCGTCTTGGCGTAATTAGTTACCGCCTAGCTGCGTCGACGCGTGCGACGCAAGCCAATGGCAAGCGCCATGAGACCAAGCGTTGCGAGCGCGTCAGAGACAGCAAACAGACTGTCGCCCGTACCGGGCATGCCGTCCTTGGAACGTGAGACCGTATAGGCCTTATCGGTCACAGCAAGCTCAAGCGAGCCCGTGCCACTCATGGACCAGACGGCGGGGTTGCTCTCACCCACAGCGGACCAAGATCCGTCCGCGGCAACCGAGAAGGAGAACGATGCGCTCGCGGCGGTACCGTCGCCGATCATGTAACCGGCAGGCGCCGAAGTCTCCGTCACGGTATAGGTCTCCCCCTCCACGAGCTGGGCCGAGCCAAGCGAGGCGATGCCATCGTCGCCGCTGGTAAGTTCAACGACAGATGAGCCGTCGGCAAACCGGCCATCGACGCGAAAGACCGCACCGGACAGTGCGTCGCCGGATTCATTGCGCTTGAGGAGCTTTAGGGCAAAAGCCGTATTGGTCACTGTGCCGCAGTCGAGCGGTAACTCGATGGAACCGGCCACATTATCTGCCGTAACGGTCAGTTCGTTTGTAGCGACTTCCTCGCGGTCGAGGTAATAGCCAGCCGCGGGGGCGACTTCGACAAAGCGATAGGTGCCCCACGCGAGACCCGTCGCCACGATGGAGCCATCCGTATCGGTTGCGCGGCCATCGCCCACATCGACCCAGTCCGAACCGCTCTTGAGCTGCAGCTTAAACGTTGCGCCGGCAATGGGCTGTCCGCCCTCGTCGACTTTGCGCATCGACACGCTACCCAGCAGCGGCTCGTTGGTAACGACGGGAGCCGAGCCGTCTGCCGTAGCGAGCACGTTGACGACCCCATTGGCGGCATCGAGCACATCGAACGAGCTCACGAGCGAGCCGCCCGGCGCAACCGGCGCATAGCCGGTTGCGGAAACCGTCTCGATAAGCCGATAGCCGCCCTTCTTGAGGCCCGTCACCTTAAGGCAGCCGTCTGCATTTGAGGAATGCGCCGCCACTTGCGTGCCCGTCGCGTCGAGCACATATGAACAGCCGGTCTTAAGCCCGGAGATCGTCACGGAGTCAGTCTTGCCAAGCGGCGTGTAGACGAGCTCGAAGCCCGCACCGTTGACCGGAGATCCGGTCGCGGCATCGCGTTTCTCAATGGCGAGCCCCGCGTTGAACTCATCGTTCTCGACCTTGACGGCCTTCGTCTTTCCCCTATCGCTGCCATCCAGCGTGAACTTGGTCACCGCGCCGGCCGCGCCGGGCTTCTTGGTGAGCGCGGACTCGCCCGTCTCCACCAGGTAGTAGTCGCCCGCGGGCAGGCCGTCGGACTGCTTGACAAAGTAGCCGGCGAGCACGCCAAAGGCGTCATCGCGGTTGAGCCATTCAGAGGAGCCGTCCGCACTCCACTTGCCATCGGCATCCGTCACAATCGCGGCGATCTTCACGCCACCGCCGTCAACGGAGGAGGCATCGTAGGTGCCGCGGTAGAGGTCGAACGTCATGCCCGCGACCGGCAGCTCGGAAGAACCGTGCCTGTAGACCTTCTCCAGCGAGAACGCAGAGCGGTAGAGCGGATCGTTGGCAGTGATCGCACGACCGTCAGTCACGACCCAGCCCTCGGGGGCCTGCGAGAGCGCCGTGCCGCGCTCGTCGACCACAACAAGGCGCTCGCCGCGCTCGTCAAAGCGCACGCAGAGCGGAGCGTCCAGGCGCACGTAGCCGTAGGGGGCGACGGTCTCCTCGATGCGGTAGACCTTGCCGTTGATGAGGCCGCGCAGCTCGATGGCGCCGTTCACGGGGCTGACGGTCTTTGAGCCGTCGGCGCTATCGGAGAAGCTCCCGGCGACGGTAAACGTTGCACCGGCCACGAAATCGCCCGTCGCGGCGTCCGCCTTGGAGAGCGAGATGCTGTTGGCCTTGTCCTTCATGGTGAGCGAGAGCTCGCCGCTGCCGGTGAGCGACCAGGTGTCGCCACTGTCATCGCCAACGGCGGTAAAGGAACCGTCGGAGCCCACCCTGAAGGAGACGGAGGCGCTCGCAGCGGATCCGTCGCCGATCTTGTAGCCCTCGGGCGCCGCAGTCTCCTTCACGGTATAGGTCTCCCCCGCCACGAGCAGGCCATCGGGCAGCGAAGCCGTGCCGTCGGCGGCGGTCACGAGATCGTGCGCGGCCGAGCCGTCGGAGAATGCGCCAGCCACCGTAAAGTGCGCGCCCAAGAGGTGCTCACGATCGTAGTTGACCTTGAGGAGCCCAAAGCCGAGCCTCTTGTTGGTCACCGTGCCGCAGTCGAGGGGCGAAATGATGGAGCCCGCCACGTTATCGGCTCCAACGGTAACGCTCTTGGTGGTGACGCTGCCGCTCATGTAGAAGCCTGCGGCAGGCGCGACCTCGGCAAAGCGATAGGTACCCCAAGCGAGACCCGTCACGGTGATGCGCCCGTCAGCGTCGGTCGTATAGAGGCCGTCTGCCACATCGGTCCAGTCACCGCCAGCCAAACGCTGCAGTTTAAATTGAGCGCCCGCGATCGCATTGCCGTCAGTGTCCACCTTATGCATCGTCACGCTGCCCAGCAGCGGCATGTTGGTGACATCGGGGTCGGGGACAACATTTGCAAGCCCGGCCGAGCCCTCGCCCACGACAAACTCTCGCACAACCGTGCCGGCGGCCCCGACAGAAGCATAGCCAACCGCCGGCGAAGTCTCGACAAGCTGATATTGACCCTTCTTGAGGCCCGTCACCCTGAGCGCGCCCGGCGTGGCGGGAACAGGGGCCAGGCAGCTCGTGCCCGCGGCACCGAGCGCGTAAGAATAGCCAGACTTGAGCCCGCCAATAGTCACAACATCGGTAGAGCCCAAGGGCGTGTAGCGCAGCTCAAACGTGGCATTGTTAACCGCAGAATGCGTGAGCGCATCCCGCTTATGAATCTCGAGCCCCGCGTTGAACTCACGGTTCTCGACCTTGACGGCCATCGTCGTTCCCCTAACGCTGCCATCCAGCGTGAACTCTTTCACCCCGCCGGGCTTCTTGGTAAGCGCGGACTCGCCCGTCTCCACCAGGTAGTAGTCGCCCGCGGGCAGGCCGTCGGACTGCTTGAAAAAGTAGCCGGCGAGCACGCCAAAGGCGTCATCGCGGTTGAGCCACTCGACGGAGCCGTCCGCACTCCACTTGCCATCGGCATCCGTCACGATCGCGGCGATCTTCACACCGCCGCCGTCAACGGAGGAGGCATGGTAGGTGCCGCAGTAGAGGTCGAACGTCATGCCCGCGACCGGCAGCTCGGAATCTCCGTGCCTGTAGACCTTCTGCAGCAAGAAGGCGGAGCGGTAGAGCGGGTCGGCCACCGTGATCTTGGCGGCGTGACGCTCGACGCCCTCGGGCGGCTCCTCGATCGTCACAACGCCATCGACGCCCTCGGGCGGCTCCTCGTGCGTCACGACGCCATCGACGCCGATCTTGACCGTGAAGTCCGCCACGGCGACATGGCCCGCGGGCACCACAGCCTCGTGAACCTTGTACTCCCCTGCCGGCAAACCCACGATCCAGCCAGCGTTTTCGCCGGCGCCAGCCTTGCCATAACCGTCCTCCACAGTAACGGAGACAGCGCCATTCTCATCGCGCGACCACGTGGCAACCATCTGACCAGTGTTATCGAAGATCTCAAACGTCACGCCGTTGAGCTTCGTATCGGCGGCAACGCCCGTACCGCTTCCGCCCTCGACCTTGTCAAACGTCAAGCGCGTCGCAGCGTTGGTAAGGTTGCCCTTATCATTCTGAGCGTTATACCAACCGGCAACGGACCCGTCGACCTCTTTCACGCTGTAGGAATACACCTTGCCGTTCTGGGCGGTCTGGGGCAATCCCGTAAACTCGTAGGTCCAGGTGCCATCTTCATTCTTGCTCCACGTGGGCGCAGCATCACGCAGGGCGCCAGTGGCATCGGCAACCTTGACAAGCTCCTCGCTGCCACCCGCAACCTTTCGATACAAATTGAGCTTAATACCGCAGGTAGAAGGATCAAGCGTCGAAGCAAGCCCCGTGCCCCAGTCATTCCAAGTCTTAGTACCGGTAACTGTGGTCGTCACCAGCGTGTTCACATAGCGCTGAACCCCTTCTTCTGAGGCCGGCACCAGCTCAAGACGCATCGAGCGGTCGTCGCTTATAGCGAGAACATCCGCCGAAACAGTCGTGGCCTCATAGCTGCCCTTAACCAGCTCCACTGCGCGGTATTTGTAATTAACGGCCTGACCGTTCACACCAACGCCTTGCGTAGGCAACTTATCAAAGGAAACATTGGTATCTGCGACCTTTCGGGTAAGCAGGTTATCGTTAAGAATCGAACCGTTAAATGGATTGTCGACAACGGACCCGTACTTGGTAAACCACTTCCACGTACGCCCGCCATCAGAAGAGCGCTGCAGGACAAACGTCGTAGCCCAGGAGTCATTTGGAGAAGACGTGCCCGGACGTGTTACCCAAGCGTTGCCACAGTCATTCCAGGTCTTTTGCACCGTAACAGAAGTGGTTCCCACTGTACACACATTCGTGATGTTTGACTTCCAGTTTGGGCTATCTGGCTCATGGGTTTCAGACTGAGAGGGACGGTAGACACTCGCCGCGGAATTCTTAATTGAATAATTCCCGTCCCTATCGCACTCGAGGTAGACCTTGACGGTATTGGAGCTGCCTGCTTTCTTGTCGGTATTGGAGCTGCCTGCCTTCTTGTCATAGATAAGCAGGCTCTCAACCACGCGGTACTCAACCTTAACCCCACCGCTCGATGTCTTGACTTCCAAGGGAAGATTCGTCCAAGTAGTGTTTGAGTCATACGTGGTGGGACGTGTCTCGTCCGCGGTGAGCTTATCGACCGTATATCGATTACTGCCCGGAAGCTTATAGGCGATCAAGCCCGTATTGTCATAATTGGTATTTTTCTCGAGATCCGCCTCGACAATCCCACACGAGACAAAGAACGAGCCGGCCTCTTGCCATTCATCGCTGGAGCCAAGCTTGCGAGCCTGAAGCGTGTAGTACTGAGCAGGACGCTGCGCCCAAGCGTCAACCTGATCCCAGCTCTTTTTAAACCCAACTTGGCCCATCAACTCATTCTGGATCAACGGGAACTGAACGCTCTCGGAATTAGAACCATCGGTCGAAAGGCACGATCCGCCTTTATTCTTGGCATTGATTTTGTATTGGTATGGCATGTCAGCAGGCGATTCCGAGACCTCATACTTCCAAGCGGTACCGTCGGGCGCCCACTTCTCAAGATTTTTGATGGTATAGGTCCAGATGTCTCCAGAGGGTTTATCCCATTCGATGTAGTTAGCTCCAGAAGGATCGCTGCTTTGCAGCGTGACGCCGCCAGGGTTCTCCTCATCGGGGCCACCGCTCTGGTACCAGCGCTTAAGCGTCAGCTTGATAGATTTCGGACGCGTGCCAAAGATATTATTGCTGTCGACCCACTTCTTCTGGCCTTTTAGGTCAACCGAATCGACCACGTAGGCATTCTTAAACGTCTCGCTCACTGCGGAGGGGTTCTCATCAAGCTTAACGGTGGGACCCATGGAGAGGGTGCCTTTTACGTCCGTGGGAAGAACGACGTCATATATATTCGCCCACTCATCCGAAGACTTAAAACCAGAAGCATCGGCGGCAAGCTCGCCCTTGCCGCTCGTGGCGGTATAGCCGTTGGGCACAACCTCAACGGCAACGTATCGCCACTTGGCACCTGAGGGCGCGTAGATGTCGAGGTTGTCAAACGTGACAGCACCGGACTCGGTGGCATGATTGACGTCCTTGCCCTTGAGCGTCTGCTCAGCCACAAAGGTCAGAGCGCTCTTGGAGTCATCATCCTTGACGTAGTAGCGGTAGAGCCTAAACGTCGAGTCGGGGTACTTGGTGTCAACGTGGGCACGCCCCGTAAAGACCTTGTACAGCGTGAGCTTGCCCTGCTTAGACTTATAGGTATTCCTGATCGAGAAGGCCGTATATCTAATATCGTAGACCTTGTCAAAGGCCTTCTCGAGTTCGCTTTCGGACGTGAGGTGCCAACCGTCCTTACCAACAATGCCATCGATGACCTCGCGCACACGGTACTCAATGCGACGTCCCTCGGCATCGTAGGCCGCGAGCTTATTATCGCTCGGCAGAGCGTTGCTATTGGAATTGTCCCCGTACTGGCCGATGCTGAACGTCCATTTGTTGCCGTCCTTCTCAAGGCTGTTCGTCCAGGCGACAGCAGTCTTGCCGTCAAGGATCTCCTGACCAGAGTCGGTCTTACCCGTATTAGAGCTGGCCACGGTATAGTCCTTTGCCTGCGTAGCATCCACAGTCAGTGCAAGGCCAGACCAAGGCAAAGCAGCGCCATCGGTCCAGTTGCCGTTAGCTCCGTACGAACCCTTAAGCAGGCGGCGCTGCACGTAGATAGAAATCGCCGGCAGGTCGTCTTTGGAGTAACCGACAGGGACGTTCTCCCACAGCTTCTCACCCGAGACCGTTACCGAGCCGTGGATATGGAAATTAAACGTCGAGTCCTCACGGTAAACGAGCTGCTGGTCGTTGTCTGCAAAGAGGCAATCGGCAAACGATCTAACCTCGTCATCTGCCTTATCCCACGAGCCGGGGTCCTTTGTATAGGAATCCTTCGAAACCGTATCGTCATCATAGTAGTCGAGCGCGCCCTTGGTGTCATCCAGGACATTCATATCCACACGCGCGTAATAGACGTACTGTCCACCGTTGCCGTCGTACTTGGGAAGGTTCTTGAACGTGGCGTATTGGGTAAAGTCACCCTTGGTGTCGTTGCGCAGGCGATCGGCTGGGTCGGACGACACCCACTCAAAGTTGCCGTCGTACTCGGAAGGAGAAACCGACGAGAGCGTGATTACGGGATTTCCTTTGCCATCTGTAATGATTTTGCCGTTATCGTCATACGTATAAGCAGCACGATACAGCACCAGCTTAACGTCAGGGCGCTGGTTGAGGACGTCCTTGACGTAGTGGTCAAACCACTTGGTATGGAACGTCACGTCCTTGGTGCCCGTACGCTTGTTAGTAAACGAATAGTTGAGCTGGTCTTCCTGGTGCCAGGGCGAACCGAAGTCTGTGCTCGAAAGTCCGCCGACGGATCGATAGTCACCGGCATTGACGATATTCTCCTCGACCTTCCAATCAACGATGGCGCCGGAAAGATCGTACTTAGGAAGCCCCACGACGGAGAAGAAGGATGAGGCCTTGTTCACATCGACCGTAAAGGTAATGGACTTTGAATCCTTTGAAACGATCACATCGGTGTTTTCGGAGGCGTCAGCAGACCCAGTTAGCGAGCTAAAGTTGCCCTCCGAATCTTTTTTCTTTAGAGGCTGGTCGATTTTACCGGCAACCCTAACGAACAGCTTCCGACTGTTGTCACAGACAAACGTAAACTCGGAGCTCGATGCGGGCGCAGAGATTGTTATCTGAGCTTTGGGGCGCTTGCTCTCAGCAGATCCAGCGTCAGCCCAGGTCTTATCGATAGAGATATCCACCGAACCAACGCGGCGATTCGTGACCTCGAGAGAATTTTTATCGCGATTTTCCCCATACGAAACCTCATACGAAAAGCCCTGCGAAAGGTTCTTGGAGATCATGCGAGTAGAGGTATCCGTCTCAGGCCAATTTCTAAGCAGCGAACCATAGGCCGCAATCTCCTCGGCAGAGCCGCCTGTAGCCCTGCAAACAGCAGTATCGCGATCGATGACCTCATATTCTAGGTCGTCAGGTGTATCGCTGCTATTAAGCGTAGACAGCTCTCTGATAGAGACGTCATTCTTGGAAAGCCCGCCAACTGGGACATTTAATTCGTCGTACCAAGAGTTCTCTTCGTTAAGAGTGACCTTATTAATCAGTTCACCCTCTCTATAGGCCAACTGTCTATCCCTTTGAGAAACGATATCGTGCTTCGCATACAGGCCAATCTCAACAGGCACGCGGGAGGCAGCGTTGCCGCTATCAAGCCATTTCTTGGAGACCGCAAATTTCGAACTGGAGGCATTGCCTTCAATCACGCGCCGGTTATAAAACTTGGTATAGATATTGGAAGACTCGGGGTCGATACCGCGAACCGTATGGTCTAGGGTAAAGCCATCCACCGATTCCTCAAGAAAGAGGTAGTCGTACTTAGATCCGTTGTCGTCATATTTGGGTAGACAGATAAACTCAACATGCCAAGGACTCCTCTCCCACCAGCCAAGCTTCCAGGAAGAGCCAGGAATCGTCTGAAGATTGGGCGTGGAATCAACGCGACCGTCCAGCTCAATCGTTGTAAGCAGCGAATCGTTACGGATTACCTTGACCGTTACCTTTGGAGCAACGCCATTACCACATTGATTGGCGTCCTGTGTCCAAATAGGATTGCCATCGGCATCAAGGGCCTGCCAATACTTATCAACGGTCGCATCAACTGTATCCACGTAGCTGTTGACAAAGCATTTCTCTTTAGCATCATATTCGCCATTAAAGGAAAGGAGATTCTGGTTGCCGTTAGCATCAGTAAACGTGCCAAAAAACTCAAACGGGCCGTCCGGTGTGGTAGGCAAGGCAGAGAACCGGTCAGGATCCTGCGTGTCCAGCACCTCAACCTCTTGCCAGCGGTAAACGTACTCGTTGCCCAGCTCGTCATATCGGGGCAGACCGCTCTTCGAGAAGGACTGCTCAGAATTCTCGGCGCTCCAGCCGTTAAGCGTGACGCGACCGTCAACGACGTCGTTCCAGGTATAGGTGCCGATAAGCGAGCCATCAGCTCCATACATGGAATCTTCCTTAGAGAACCACTGTCCGTTGTTATATGTAGCATGCTCTTTAAGGATGCGCTGGAGCTGAAAGCTCACCTCGACGGTACCGAGCTGATCTTGATAGGCTCCGATATCCCAGCGCTTCTTGGCGCTAACGGTTTCGGTCTCAGCACGACGATTGGTGAGCGTACCGCCGTTGTAGACGCCAAAGTTGTCGGAATCGGAGCGCATCCATCCATCAAGCAAATACTCGATGTATGTATCGCTTGCACTGAAATAGTTGGGACCGAGATCGCCCGTCGTGTTGCCCTCGTTGTCGACCTTGCCGAACACATGCTCATAACCCGCGAGCGTCGACTCGCGGAGCTGGTAGATATAGGGGTAGCCCTCGGGATCGTACTTGGCAAGCTGCGTGAAGCCATCGGTGTCGTACTTATCGCGCAGCATCTTTCCAAGGTCCATCGTAGCGTTGTTGATGGAACCGTCTTCACTGTTGTAGCTCGCGCCCAGCTTATTATTCTGCTCGGCCGTGACCTCGAGCTTTACGAACTCGCCTTTGCGATCACCCGTCATCGCGACCACCTGCGCCGCGCTCCGCGCATCGTTGCCGGGCCTTGCGGAATAGCGCCACAGGGTATAGGTGGTCGCGGGGCGCGAAATCTTGTTGCCATTGGAATCGGTCGAACCGGGCGCGTAGTCATCGAGCCAGACCTTGGTAGCCTCAAACCGCGTGGTGCCCGTATGGCGCACCGTCATAGTACCGCCGCTGTAGCACGCGGAGATATCGCTCGCATAGTCGGGAACGACCTTGTTGTCGTAGGAGACCTCGTAGGCATCGCGATAGCCGGAGGTGCCGGAGTTATTTATTGTCTGCTGGATCAGGCGGTACTTCATCGACACGCCGGATGGATGGTAGGCCGGCATGCGACCGCTTATAACATAGTTGTTGGAAGCATTGTCATTCCAGGTAACACTAAAGAGCTCGTGTTCGATGAGCTGCAGAAGACCGTCCCCGTTGATATTGCTTACATCCTTGTCGTCAGACGCACCCATATGCCGCGCAGCCGTAAGGGTCAGGTACTCACCCCATGTCGAATACCAGCCATTATCGCCCGAAAGGTTGTGATCCACCATATCGTTGCCAATGTGGACATCGACGTTAAAGCTAACGTTTTTGAGCATCATCAGACATTCTTTGGCAAAGGGCTCCACATAGTCCGTACGGTCACTCAGCATGGAGGAGTCGGGCACGATGTAGTCGCCAGACTCAGAGCTCTGCGAAGGGTCGGCGTTGGAGTTAGGATAGAGCGTCGAGCCAGTTTTGACTTCCACGTCCCCATCGCCCGCCGTCACGTGGGAAATTGCATACGTGATGGGCTGTTCTTGCGCCGTGCCGTCGTCCGTTCGCGTCACGACCTTGGCGGGAAGCTTGCCTGCGAGTACTACAGACGCCTCGTATTCGGAGACCGTGGACGCTGCAACGCTTACCAAGTGGCCATCGGTCTTGACGGCATCGAGGGTCTCCTGGGTAAATCCGAGCTGCACGGCAGCCTCATCGGACAGGATATCTCCGTCCTTGGTGAGCGCCACATAGGTCTTACCGCCATCAAGAGAATAGAATACACGGTATTCGTTTCGATTCTGGAGAGCCTGCGCGGACGGGCGGTTGACGTTGTTGTTATCGGCCCAAAACGTGGTGAACGTGATCTTGCTGCCGTAAGAACCCACAGGGGTCACCGCAGAAACCGGATCCTGGAAGGTGCCCGCCACAGTGACGGCAACCGTTGAGGAAGCATCGGCCCTATCAATCCCAAGAAGCTCCTCAACATGGGAGCGCGCGGGAATAGTGAGCTCGCAAGTGCGCACGCCCTCGGTCTGCGTCTGTTGTATCGCCCAGTCAAGCGTTGACTCCTCGTCTTTGAGGAGCTCGGAATCGAGCAGTACATCGGCATCGACGGCAAAAGACTCTTTAGCCTCAAAGGAAAGGTCGGCATCGGTCTGCTCGTCATGCGGAGTAGCAAAGGCCACAGTAAGCTTAGTGGCAGTGAGCTGTGCATACCCAAGGCGGATGCGCGTGGTATTGCCCTCAGCATCCAAGCGGTAGAGGGCAATGCGCTTGATGCCATCATGGTCCTGGAGCTTGGCCGAATCGAGGTCGAATGTGAGCCCGGCGGGAAGATCGACGTTAAAGGTGTCGCCTTCAAGCAGCGGCGCGTTGAGAACACACTTGATGTTGAGCGAGGCAGGCAGCTGCACAGGAATTTCCTCGATGGGGCCTGCTCCAGCAAGCTCTCCCAAGCGCTTGTCAAAGGCAAGGCCCTCGGAGGATACCGTGAGCGCGCTGGCATCGTGCGACCAGTCGCGCGGGACCACGTCAACGGCATCCTGGTTGTCAGAAGTGTCCTCGTTGGAGGCGGTGGTGTTGTTGGAAGTGTTTGAGTCAGACTTGTCGTCGTTCGAAGCACTCGCGCTAGCCTCACCCGAACTATCGCTCGACGAGACGCCCGATGCGGCGTCCGAGCCGGTCTTGTCATCCGACTCCCCCGCCGCATCGGTCTCGGCAAACGGCTGGACAATGTCCTGCCACGACTGGGCGTCCTCAAGCGTAAGGGCAACCGCGCTGGCAACGCCGTTACCCAAAAGGGCCTCGACGCACATGATAAAGGTGAGGGCAAAAGCCACAGCACGCTTAAACTGCCTCATCCCAACCTACTTTCGGTAATAGTCTCCTAAGCCTTATATCTTAGCGAAACAACAACCGGAGAAAAATAGGATTAATGAAAGGCGGTGCACTATTTGCCCAGGCGAAATGCTCATCTGGGCATTTTCAGACTGATTAAATGCAACATCCATCTGCTTGAAAGCGACATCACGAACCGTGCTGCCCTGTGCAGTCAAAGTCGTGAAATACCGTGCAGTTTTACGTTTATATGCGCAGCTTTTCCCTCTCACAAGCTGCGCTTTCTCCGATCATTCCCTGCCGCGATGTAGTATTGCCTCTTGTTTTCATACATTTGCGCATCTGCGGCTTTCAGAAGCGACTCAAAATCCGTGTCCTTTGTGCCGCTTATGGTCGTACCGAGGGACGCGGTAGCCCCCAGTTGGCTTTTTGCCGTTTCCAGTAGTTTCTGAAACGCCGGATGTGTGATGTTTGGCAGAACCGCAATGAACTCATCTCCGCCAAGCCGATACACATGACGCTTTCCGAACACAGATTTCAGCGTCTGTGCGGTCTGCACAATGGCTTTATCACCGGCGTCATGTCCCTTTTGGTCATTTATTTCCTTTAGGCCATTTAGGTCGCACATGACAACCGCCAGGGGAAAGTACTTCCCCAGCTTTTCTGTGTACGCCCAATCCAGTGCTTTTCTGTTTTTACAATCTGTGAGCTGGTCATATAATGCACTGTGCTCCAGTGCATTCGCATTATCGCGCAGTCTTATCATAAAAGAGACCATAAACTCGATCATATCCATCTCATTCGAAATCTCGTGCAGTTTCTCTTTGGGAGGATTGTCCACACCGTAGAATCCGACCATCTTGCCGTTGATTTTGATTGGCCCTGTCACAAAGGTATTGACACCCTGGGGTTTCAGCCGTTCATAGATAGCTTCGCTTGTTTTTTTGCATTCTTCAATGTCATGGATGATGGCATTGTTGGATTCTTGATATTGTGCACACCATGTTTCAATGATGCCTTCATACGGCACATCCTGCAGGTTATCTTTTTCTTTGGGTACGCCCGCTTTGCACCACTCGTAGGTGTTGTCAAACGTTCCGCGGTGATTCTGTTCAAAGATGTACGCTCGATCGGCGGTCACACGCTGTCCGATATACTCCACCAGTTGATTCAGTACTTTGTCCGGAGTTGCTTCCGAAGCGGCATACCGAACCATGTCCGTGAGAAATCTCTCGTAATTCAGGAGTCGTTCCTGCGATTCGCGCTTGCTGACTTCCAACGCTTCCATTTCCTTATGGTACAGAATTCTCTGGAGCTTGCTTCGCATCATCGTGGCAGTCATAAACATACTCAGCACCCCGTACAAAATAACATTCACGAGGTTTTTGGATAGAATTGGGTTATGCTGCGCAAAGAAAGCAAGTCCGATATAGAGCAGCATACTGCTCAGAATCAGCCCGTTCATGACCGCCGCTCTAGCGGTAAACAGCAGCGGCGCTACCATCATGAACACAATGTAGTTGACCGTGAGCTCCTCCGGCGTAATCACCGTTCCCGTAATAATGCCGAACAGCAACAGCGCGGCAAAAAAGCTGTATACAACCAGCTCTTTCCCCAAGAAGCTACTAAGTTGACAACGAGAAATGCAAAAATAGAGCAAAGAAAGGAACGTATAGGCCAGATACACCCATTTATATTTTCCGATACTCAGAGAAACCGTACTCAGCAGCGTTATGACTACAAAGGCAACAAGCGCCACAACAGAATACAGCCGCATGGCTTTCCAGTTTTCTTCCCATGCATTCCGCTTTACTTTCTCATATTCACAACGACTAAACATAAACAAGGAAACGATATTATTCATACGTATTATTTCAATCTCTGTTTTATTGCTACGTTGCCCGTCCATAACAAACATCTGAATATCCATCAGAATCAGGCCATAGTCACCGGGTTCAAAACAACCTAAATTAGGTTTTATCACTCTCCAGCAATAATTCAAGAAAACCGATACCGATCTTTCGGGTATCGCCGGGCGTATTTAGTCAGATTCATCCCAATCAATCGAGCATCACACTACGGATAGACGACCTAAACGGCAAGGGAGCTCCAGGGGATACCGCACTAAGACAAACGGGTCTCTAGGCTCGAAAGGCCGTTCAGGGTCAGGTCGTTGGCGACCGCCGAGACGCGCTCGATGGGAACCGATCCGTCGGATAATGCCCACGTGCGATAGATACCGATAATACCGGACAGCAAAAACGCCAGGTAGTAATCGAACATCTCGTCCTTGAGACCTTGGGGCAGCAGATCGCGCTCGGCAATCTCATGTTCGAGCGGCGCACGAAGACGAGCCATAAAGTCGTCGAGCGGAATGTTTTCAATCAGCTGGCGATTGAGCACCAAATTGTTGCACAGCGCCTCGTTAACGGTTTTGAAGAAGGTCGCCGCCGCTCCGAGTGCGCGCTCGTTGGTGTTACCGCCCATAGAGGAAAGCGTCTTCTCGACTGAGTCGACAATCATCTCGACCACATCCACGGCAATGGCATCGAGCAAGCCGTCCACCGTGCCAAAGTGCACGTAGAAGGTCTTACGGTCGACATTTGCCTCGCGCGCGATGGCGCTCACCGTAATATCGGCGAGGGGCTTTTCCATCAGCAGTCGCTCGAATGCCGAAAGAATCGCATTGCGACTGCGAACGATGCGGCGGTCAAGGCGCGGTTTAGTGGTGGCCATAGACGTGTCCCCTTCATGTCAACTGCCCACCTATAGCTCCTGTACAAGTGGGAGATAATCAACGTAAGAGGATTATCCTACATCTAGCATCGCAATGACGACCATCATTAAGAACGCACGACTCACCAACTGGGCTCTAGGGCCGCTTCTTTTTATTGAGCGCCGCAGGGGAAACGCGGATACCGTCGCCAGTCTGACGAACATAGGTCTTCCGTGCCGGTTTAGAGGCCACAGCAGTCTTTTGAGCATGCTGGTTGGGGTCCACGGTAACCTGAGAGGTTGGATGTGCCTTAACGGACGCAGAAGGCTTCTGAGGAGTGCGCCCGAGCTTGCACATCATACGGTCCCAGCGCGCATGGATACTCTCGTTATGAGCGCTCTTAAGGCCCAAAAGAGGAGCGGCCAAAATGGTCGGCGCGATAAAGGTGATCAGACGCCAAAGCAGATAGCCGGCAGTCGCCGCCGTGCCAAAAAAGTGACCCAGGAACAACGCGAAGCCGCCCTCGGCACCACCGGTGCCGCCAGGCAGCGGGACGGCGGAACTCAACAGCTGTACAAAAGCACTCGCCGCCATGACCGAGAAAAAGTCAACGTCGTACTGACCAAAGGCAAGCATCAAAAAATACGGAACCAGGTAGAAAAACGCCAGCTGCAACATGGTGATGACGACCGTGAGCAGCATGGACGAAAAATGGCCGGCAGAGAGTTTGAATTTCTCGGAGAACGAGTAGATCTCGCCATCGACAAAGGTACGCCAGCCCTCGATCTTAGTAGCGGAAACGCCCATGCGCTCGAGCCAATTGATAATACAATGTGCAACGCGCGTGACGGTCTTGGGCATCAACGCCACGGCAAAGATGCCAAGAAGAATGCAGCAGTGGCCGCCAAAACTAAAGACGCAAAGCAGCGTCATGTCGCCATAGCGCTCGGCGAAAAACGGCATGCGGGCGAGCAGCAGAATGGCACCCCATGCCACCAAACCAAACTGGTACACGATAAAGCGGGTGAATTGCGTGGCACCCGCTTCGCCCACATTTTGGCCGGCTTTGGTCAGGCGATAAATCTGGGCAGGCGTGGAGCCCATCATCATGGGTGTCAGGTTGCCAAAGAAGATGCCGCTCGCCTCGACCGAAATGAGGTCGCGGATGCCGACAGGCGAATTGGGATCGAGCCATACGGCAATCGCGTACGCCACGATGCCAAAAAACAAGTATAGGAACATGCAGAAGCACGCGGCAGCGAGCCACGGCGCCTGAACGCTAGCCATGGCGGCCCAGAACTGACCCATCTGACCGGTCACGACCAAATAGACGATATAGCCCACCAGCACAATGCCAATAAAGATGGCACCACGACGTGCGCTCTTGTTGTCATCGCCGCCCGAAACATCGACTTGAGGCTTTGGGGTATGCTGAGAGGACTCCGTCATGAGGCTCCTTCTGACCGTCAATGTATCTGGCCTATTGTACCCGTATGAGAGATAAGCAAAACGTAAAGCTATGGGGCAAATGGGATTAACAGACAAGCCCGCAGGTAATAAAAAAACCCGCCCTTCGAAAAGAAGGTCGGGTATCCAAAACTTGGTAGCCCGTACCAGATTCGAACTGGTGATCTCCGCCTTGAGAGGGCGGCGTCCTAAACCGCTAGACGAACGGGCCATAAGCCTCAGCAGAAAAGAAGTGGTAGCCCGTACCAGATTCGAACTGGTGATCTCCGCCTTGAGAGGGCGGCGTCCTAAACCGCTAGACGAACGGGCCACATGACATCTGCACTGCCGTGCTGCGAGGACATATATTACGGGACAAAAAACGCGAGCGCAAGAAGAAATTCCAAATTGGCCCAAATTTTGTCGTGAGGTTATGGAACACACAGGTCAACCTGGTAGCTCATTTGGGACGGGGCTTTTTTAGCTACCCCTGCCAGAATCACTATTGTTCGTCCTATTGACAGCGGGGGTAGCTAAAAAAGCCCCGTCCCAAATGAGCTACCCCAGGTTGAGGTGGGCCAGAAGTGCCTCGCGGGTGTTGGGAATGTTCTTCTCGATCACGGCGTCGAGGGCGACGTTGAGAAGCTGTCCCAGCTCAGGCCCCGGCTTGACGCCGGCGCGAATCAGGTCCCCTCCGTTAATGCCAAGCATCTTAAGCGTATAGGGCTCCCCCGCTTCCAACAGTTCGTGGGCGAGCGAACGCATCTCCTCGATCGTCTCGACGTAATAGAAGCACGACGGTGCCTTACCCAGCGTATCGGCACGCTTAAGGTCCATAAGCTCGTCAATCAAACGCGGCGTGTCGACGCCCTCACCCGAAAGCGAGCGCATCATATTGAGCAAACAGGAGCGCTCGGGGCGCAACGGCTTATCGTGAAACCTGATAAGCAGACACACGTCGCGAACCAAATCGTGCGAAAGCGCCAAGCGATCCATAATAGCGCGCGCTTTCTTGGCACCAAGCTCAGGATGACCGTAAAAGTGGCCGCTGCCCGCATGATCGACCGTAAAGCAATCGGGCTTGGAGACATCGTGCAAAAACGCTGCCCACATTAAGCTCGACGAAGGCGCCACACCGTCACACAGCGCCAGCTCCCCCGCTACCGTCAAAACGCGAGCGATATGTTCGTAGACATTAAAGGCGTGGTAGACGCTGCGCTGGTCAAACCCACGAGCCGGCGCAAGCTCGGGCACGGCGGCGCAAACAAGCTCGGGATAGCGTAGCATCGCGTCTCCCCCGTGGCCGGTCGATAGAATCCCCTCGAGCTCAATGCCCACGCGTTCGCGTGCCACGGCATCGAGCAGCGGCGAGCACTCGGCAAGCGCCTGCTTGGTCTTAGGCTCGATCATAAAATCCAGACGGCAGGCAAAACGCACGGCGCGCAGCATGCGAAGCGCATCCTCATTAAAGCGACGCTTGGGATCTCCGACGGCACGAATCAGCTTACGCTCCAGGTCGCCCTGGCCATCATAACGGTCGACAAGACCGCGCTGGGGATGCCAAGCCATGGCGTTAACGGTAAAGTCACGACGTGCCAGATCGTCCTCAAGCGACGCCGCACGCTCCACACTCTGGGGATGGCGACCATCGGTGTAAAAACCGTCCAGGCGATACGTCGTGACCTCAATACGCTCATCGTCACAAAGGGCGGTAATGCCGCCAAATTTTATGCCCGACTCAACCACCGCAATGCCGGCTGCCTCGAGCGCCGCCTTGGACTCTTGCCACAGGCCGCTACAGCACATGTCAACATCGTGGCTGGGACGTCCCATCAGGGCGTCACGCACCCAACCGCCTACGAACCAGGCCTCGAGACCGGCGTCCTCAAGCGCACGTAGCACACGCAGGGAGGCATCTGTGGGCTGCGTACCGTTGAGCGAAACATTACACATACCTATGGCCTCCTACGCTTGCAAGCGTTAAACGATGGTTCTCAAGCAGTCTAGCAAGAAACGAGCGTGAGCGCACATGGAATCACATCATCGATTCGCGCGAACGAGACAGCAGAGCCCATGCGGCCAACAGATAAAAACACCCGCCTCGAAGATCCAAAGCGGGTGATCGGCAACGATATGTCTAAACGGTTAGCAGACCTGGCGAATATCGATGTGCTTCTTATATTCGTCCACCTTGGCAAAATCGCCCAAACCAGGGCACTCGACCACGTTGGCACCGGTTGCCATCGAGAGGCGCAGGGCGTCCTCGACGCACTCGGGGGCATCGTGCCACACGGACAGGAAGGCGGCAAGCGAGGAATCGCCGGCGCAGACCGTCGAGAGCAGCTTGACCTCAAAGGTGCGTTTGGCAAACCAAATGTGCTCGCCGTTGGAGAAGTACGCGCCGTCGCCACCAAGGGTCAGCAGCACATTCTTAGCGCCCTTGGCGTGCAGCTCAGCCATAGCGCACTTAACGGACTCGTCGTCGCCACCGCTCACCTTAATGCCAAAGATGTCAAGCAGCTCGTCGTCGTTGGGCTTAATGAGCAACGGCTCCATGGCAATGAGATCGGCCAGCTGATGGCTCGAAATATCGAGCACGAACTCGGCACCCTTTGCCTTAACACGGCGAAGAACCTCGGCCAGGAAACCCTCGGAGGTGTTGGGGGGCAGCGAGCCGCTAATGACCAGGCAGGTCATGTCGTCGAGCGAGTCGATGAGCTCAAACATCTCCTGCTCGTTGGCAGCATTGATGGCAGCGCCTGCATTGACCATGTTGTACTCGATATCGGGACCGGCGTTGAGGAAAACGTTGACGCGCGTGATGCCGTCAGTCCACACGGGCTTGACGGGCACACCCAGGGCCTCGGCGCCCTTGACGATATACTCGCCTGAGAAGCCGGCAAAAAAGCCCAGGATCGTGGTGTCGACACCGTAGTGATCGAGGGTGAACGAGACGTTGAGACCCTTGCCATTGGGCGTATAGACCGCGTTGCGCGTGCGGGTGACGGTGTTGGCGGAAAGTCCGTCGCAGGAAATGTTGTAATCAATGGCGGGATTTGCAGTGAGCGTGTAAATCATGAATGTTCCTTTCACAAAGCAACGTGATAATGAAAGTATATTCCACGTCTTGTGAAAAGACCATAGCAACTCGGCGAACAGTGTAGAACGCGTGCAGGTCGACAGAAAAGCAGCAAGGCGGGGCAAAAAATCAGGAGTGCTTGCCCTGAAGCTCATTTGCAATTTACAAATAAGCGCCCCGGCTTAAACCGGGGCGCCATATGGTCAAGAATATGTAGCGTTTCGCTTACTTGCGATCGAGCTTGCGGACAGCAACGCGCTTACTATACTCATCGACGTGACCGAAGTCGCCGATGCCCACGGACTCGGCAACGTTGGCGCCGGTGGCCATAGCGAGCTTCATGGCCTCCTCGACGTTGTCGCGATCCCTGTACCACTTGTGCAGGAACGCAGCGAGCGTGCAGTCGCCGGCGCAGACGGAAGAGACCAGCTTGATGTTGAACTCACGCTTAGCGTACCAGATGTCCTCGCCGTTGGAGAAGTAAGCGTCGCCGCGGCTACCACGGGTGAGCAGCACGTTCTGGACGCCGGCATCGTGAGCCATCTTCATAGCAACGCGGACCTCGTCGTCGGTGTCGACCGGCACGCCAAAGATGGCCTTCATCTCGTGATGGTTCGGCTTGATGAGCAGCGGCTTCTTGTGAGCGAGCTCCTTGAGCTTGTCGGAAGACAGGTCCAGGACGACGTCGGCGCCACGAGCCTGAGCGTGATCCATGACCTGAGCCAGGAAGTCGGGCGTAGCTTTGGGAGGCACGGAGCCGGAGACGATCAGGCACTCAAGATCGCCCGCGGTGTCCAGGATGTTGTAGAGCTCCTTCTGGTGCTCCGGCGTAATCGGGGCGCCGGGGTTAAGGATGCCGTACTCGTGCTGGCCATCGTTGACATAGGTGTTGATACGCGTGATGCCGTCGGTCCAGACCGGGCGGCACAGGCAACCCAGGTTCATGACCTCCTCGACGATGAACTTGCCCGTGAAGCCGGCGAAGAAGCCGAGCGCGACGGTGTCGACGCCCATCTTCTTAAAGGCGAAGGACACGTCGAGGCCCTTGCCGTTAGCCGTGTAGCTGGCCGAGCCGGTGCGGACGTTCTCGTCGGGCTCGAGCGGAGAGCTCGAAACCGTCATGTCGACAGCCGGGTTAGCGGTTAGCGTGTAGAACATTTACAGTACCCCCTGTATATTTGAGGGCCGCGCGGCCAGCCCATTCCAACCACGCGGTTACCTCTGATACCAAATTAGCGAGCGGCAGCCTCAAGCAGCGCCTTGACCTCTTCGGCAGTGTTGCAGGCGAGCGCCTTCTCGGCGAGATCGTCGCACTCGGCCTTGGTCCACTGGCTGATGGTCTTGCGGGCGCGAAGGATAGACGGAGCGCTCATCGAGAACTCCTCGAGGCCCCAGCTGATCAGCAGCGGCTCAAGCAGCGGATCAGCAGCGGCCTCGCCGCACATACCGACCATGATGCCAGCCTTGACGCCGCTCTCGATGATGTTCTTGAGCGAGCGAAGCACGGCGGGATAGTACACCTGGTACAGGTTAGAAATGGTGTCGTTACCACGGTCGGCACACATGGTGTAGCCGATCAGGTCGTTGGTGCCGATCGAGAAGAAGTCGGCGACCTCGGCCAGGCGGTCAGCGATCAGCGATGCGGCAGGCGTCTCGACCATGATGCCGACCTCGATGTTCTCGTTGAACTTGCGGCCCTCTTCGGTCAGCTCGGACTTGCACTCCTCGACGAGCTCCTTAACAGCCAAGACCTCCTCGACGCAAGTGACGAGCGGGATCATGATCTTGACATCACCGAAGGCGCTGGCGCGCAGCAGAGCGCGGAGCTGCACCTTGTACTGGTCGGGGTTGGCCAGGCAGTAACGCACGGCACGGAAGCCCATGAAGGGGTTCTCTTCCTTGACCATGTGCAAGTACGGGATCTCTTTGTCGCCACCCACGTCAAGCGTGCGGATGATGACCGGAGCGCCATTGAGCGCGCTGGCAACCTTGCGATAGGCGTTGAACTGCTCCTCCTCGGAAGGAAGCTCGGCGGAGTCCATGAACAGGAACTCGGAGCGGAACAGGCCAATGGCCTCGGCGTCGTGATCGAGCGCGTTGGGCACGTCATCGGGGTTACCGATGTTGCAGGCAATGATCTTCTTGATGCCATCGGCAGTCACGGACGGCTTGCCACGGAAAGCCTCGAGGGCTGCCTTCTCGGCAGCGAAAGCCTCGGCCTTGGCGGTGTAGGCGGCGAGCGTCTCCTCGTCGGGATCGGCCTCGACGATACCCTTGCCACCGTCGACGACAACGGTCATGCCGTTGCGCAGCGCGGTGCAGCTGTTGGCAACCGAAAGGACAGCCGGAATCTCGAGAGCGCGGGCGATGATCGCGGAGTGCGACGTGCGGCCACCGGTCTCGGTGACGATACCGGCAACGTGAGCCTTATCGATCGTGGCGGTCATGGACGGCGTAAGGTCGTGCACGACAACGACAGTGTTTTCGGGCAGGACGGAGAGATCGACGACCTCCTTGCCCAAAAGCTCGGCCAGAATACCGGTGCGGATGTCGGCGATGTCTGCCGCGCGGAGGCGGAACATCTCATCGTCCATGGACAGGAACATGTTCTCAAACATGGTCGAGGTGTCCATGAGCGCCTGCTCGGCGCAGGTGCCGCCGTCAATGGCGGCGTTGATGGCGTCGGTCATGCCCGGGTCCTGAGCCAGAACAATGTGTCCGCTCATGATCTCGGCCTCGGCCTCGCCCACCGTCTCCTTCATGTGGTCGGCCTGAGCCTGGGTCTTCTCGCAGAAGACCGAAAGAGCGGTCTGATAGCGCTCCTTCTCTGCTGCCGAATCAGCAACCTCGTACGGCTCAAACGTCAAGTCGGGTTCGACGGCAACCATGACGGTGCCGATACCGATGCCCTCGGAAGCGTTGACTCCCTGATACATTCCTATTCCTCTCTCCGTGTCATGTGATAAAGCGTTTTGCCATATCCATGACAAAAGAGCGCAGTTCCCTTTAAACAGGTCACTGCGCCCCCAAATATGAACTTAGTTGTTCAACATGCGACCCGTTTGAGTTCTACTCGCCAAGACCGCTCTTGATGAGCTCGATGGCAGCAGCCAGAGCCTCGGCCTCGTCAGCGCCGTCGCACTTGACCTCGACCTCGGTACCGCAGGGGATGCCGGCAGCCATGAGGGCCATCGGGGACTTGCCGTTGACCTCCTTCTCGGGGGTGACGACCGTCACGTCGCAGGCGAACTTGCCCCTGGTGGAGGCGAAGAGGCCAGCCGGACGCATGTGAAGACCCTGAGGATTAATGAGGGTAGCCTTCTCAGAAACCATAATTGACTCCTTTTTTGTGTTTAACCCCTATCAGCCATGCGACAGGAGCCATATTCACGACGTTGCTTATATTAACTCACATCAAACGGTTTTTCATTATGTTTCGCACGAATTGTTGGACAGATGTGTTTGTCGTCCGCTTGCTCGCCCACAGGGGGCCGGGCGCGGCCAGTGAGATTTCCTGCTCTACAGTCCTGCTCGCACGAAGAGCACATTAAGTGCTCTTCGGCTCGTGCGGAACTCGCGATAAATCTCACAGGCCGCGCCCGGCCCCCTGTGGGCGAGCAAGCTGCGGAAACTCGGTCGGTCCAGAGCAATATCGTGCGAACGAAAGTTTGGCTGATAATTTGTTCGCCTGGTTGATCTGGTTGATGGGGCTATCTATGCCCTCTTGTGAACTGAGGAGTATCCCTAACTGTCGGCAGGAAGGAAATGACCCTCAGTACCGGGTTACTTGAAAAAGGCGGGGACCCCTGATGGAGTCTCCGCCTTATATACAGGGGGCGATGTTATTCGCAAGCTGCGGGATTAGACCAGACGGGCATTGATCGTCTTAGCGATCTCGGCAGCGTCGGTGGAATCCTTAACGGTGGCACGGAAGCCCTCGTCCATGAGCGCCTCGGCGACCTTGGACAGGATCTTGAGGTGCGTGGTGCCGGCCTGGGCACCGGGGATGAGCAGGGCAATAGCCACGTTGACGGGAGCGCCGTCCATGGTGTCCCAACCGGTCACGCCAGAGTCGTCCTTGACGACGATGACGGCGGCCTCGGTAATGGCATCAGACTTGGCATGCGGAATAGCGAAGCCCTCCATCATGCCCGTGGTGCCCTCGGCCTCGCGGGCCAGGAAGGCGTTCATTACGGCGTCGGCGTCGTCAGCGATACCGGCCTTGACAGCCTGGTTGGAGACAAAGCTCAGGGCCTCGTCACGAGAAGCAAAATCCTCGGCGACAAAAACGTTCTCGACCTTCACGAAGTCGGAAGCCTCAGCCTTGGGGGCCTCGACGGCAGCGGCCTTGGGAGCCTCGACCGGCTTAGCGGCAGCGGCGGGAGCGGCCTTCTGTTTCTTCTCGAAGTCATACTTCTTGAAAGCAACGAACAGGATGCCACCGACCACGGCGCCGATGAGGATCGCGAGGACCCACAGCGGACCGTTCTCGACAACGGGCAGGACCAGGAAACCACCGTGAGGCGCCGGATCGTGGACGTTGAACATAATGGTCAGGATCGAGGCGATGGAGGAACCGAGCATCATGATGGGCATGACGGGCCAGATGTTCTTGGTCATGAACGGAATGGCGCCCTCGGTGATGTGGGTGCAACCAAGGATGAGGTTGACGATACCGGCGTCATGATCCTCCTGGCTGAAGTACTTCTTGCCGACGATAACGGCGAAGGTGGTGATCAGCGGCGGAACGATGCAGGCGGCGGAGACGGCAGCCATGAAGTTGGTGCCGAAGTTATAGGTGTCGGTGCCGACACCGGCAGCCAGGGCCTCGGTGAGCATAGCGGTACCGGTGACGTAAGCAGCCTTGTTGACCGGGCCGCCCATATCAAAGGCGCACATGCAGCCAATGGCAAGACCCAGGACAACAGCGCCAGAGGCAGACAGACCCTTGAGGAAGTCCATCATGGCGGTGTTAATGGCAGCCATGGGGCCGGAGATGCCGAGCATGACCAGACCGACGATGGCGGTCGAGAACAGCGGGTACAGGAAGATAGCCTTGAGTCCGTCCAGGTTCTTGGGAAGCTTGGCAAAAACCTTCTCGAGCAGCAGGATGACATAGCCAGAGAGGAAGCCGCCGACGATGCCGCCCAGGAAGCCAAAGCCCACGCCGGCACCGCCGGCATCGATCATGCCGGTCTCGGCATTAACGGGCAGGCCCTGGATGGCGATCATACCGGCGACAAAGCCGGGAACGAGCGCCGGGCGCTTGCCGATGGACTCGGCGATATAGGCGGAAAGCACGGGAACCATGAGGTTCATGGCGATGCCGCCGATGATCTTGAGCATAGCGGCAAAGCTGTTGTAGTCGGCAGCCGTCGAGTCGAAGGACGTGATGCCCCACAGGAACGAAACGGCGGTCAGAACACCACCGGCAACGACGAAGACCAGCATGTGGCTGACGCCGTTCATGAGGTGCTTATAGATGATGTGACCGATGGACTCCTTCTCCTCGACCTCATCCTCGACATCGGCAGCAGCCGCAACCGTGTCGTCGCCCTTGGCGGCGAGAGCGCGGTCGATCAGCTTGCCGGCAGCCTCGACGGACAGGGCCTTGGAAACACCGACGGAAACCATGGGCTTACCGGCGAAACGCTCCGCCTGGACATCCTTATCGGCTGCGACGACGACGGCCTTGGCACCGGCGATCTCACCCTTCGTGAGTTCGTTCTCGACACCGACCTGGCCATGAGTCTCGACCTTAATGGTCAGACCGCGCTCGGCAGCTGCCTTCTCCAGCGCCTCCTTCGCCATGAAGGTGTGCGCGATGCCGGTCGGGCAACCGGTGGCGGCGATGATGTCAAACTTAGCCATGTGTCCCTCCTTCTTGAGTTCTGCGCCCGCGGGCGCTCCCCTACACGCGCTACGGTGCGCGCTTTTCCACTCCTGAAAGATACCAAGCCACCGCTTATATGAGAAGCAATCAAGCCTATTTCTCCGGTGAAAGGTTCTTTCACAACCGTAAACGGTCGATGAAAGTTTACCATCAACTTTTGAAACAGCAAGGTGTATCTTGTAATTGAAATCCCCGTATACTAGAGCGGCACACAACAAGACAGCTTTTAATGCCAACCAGGAGTCATCCATGTCCGATAGCAGCAAGAGCGCACTCTCCCTTATTAGCACGCACAAGGGATACAGCGAGTCCGAGCAGCGCATTGTCGACTATATCCTAGAGCACCAGTCCGAGGCACCGCTCCTAACAGCCGCGCAACTCTCGCGCGCCGCCGCAACCTCCGAGGCCACCGTCTCGCGCTTCTGCCGCAAGCTGGGCTTTGGAAGCTTTCGCAGCTTTCAGTTTTCGCTGGCGCGCGACCTGGAGAGCCAGCGCAACGAGGGCCTGACCGACGAGGTCTCGCTCGATAATATGGAGCAGAGCCTCAAAAACATCCTCGCCGCAAAGGTCAGTGAACTCAATGCGACCATCGATGGCATTGATCACGATACGCTGGCAGCCGTCGTGCACGCGTTTAAGAACGCAGGGGCTATCGAGTTTGCAGCCGTAGGTAATACCAACGCCGTTGCGCTTGACGCGACGTTTAAGTTTTCGCAACTGGGCCTTCGCTGTATGTCAAGCACCATCAGCGAGACATCAATCGGCTTTGCGCTCACGCTACGCCCCGGCGACGTTATCGTGCTGATCTCGAACTCTGGCAAGTCGCGTCGACTGAATCGCATGGCAAAAGCGGCTCGAGGCTGTGGTGCCACCGTAGTCGTCATCAGCAGCGACAGCAAGTCTCCGCTTGCTCGCCTAGCCGACTACACCTTTAATACCGTGAACCACGAGGCGCTGCTCACCACGGGCGACTTTGCGTTCTCCAAGATCAGCGCCACGATGATCATCGAGGTTATCTACAACTTCCTGCTGCCCGAAATCGAGGACGCCCGAGAGCACATTAGCTACTACGAGGAGCTTATCCAGCCGGATAAGGTCGTGGAATAGAAATTTTAGCGAGCCGACAAACGCCACTCGCCACGAAACCGGCCCATCTACTACGTTTTATCAGTATGGCCCAACCACATACCGAAAATAGAAAAACCGCAGGCGTTCTACCTGCGGTTTTCTTTTTGCAATTCAAGGCGTGGTTGCCGATAGCCTATTAAACGTAGTAGATGGGCCGGTTTCGTGGCGGCCGGATCGAACATACATGTAACGGCTCGGCCTAAGCACGCGCTTCCTCGAGCATCTGCTTTGCGTGGGCCAAGCTCGCCTCCGATTGATCGCCGCTCAGCATACGGGCGATCTCTGCGGTACGGGCGTCCCCGGCCACCTCATCCAGATGGGTTTGGGGAACGTCGCCGGGCTCTTTGCTCACCACGTAATGTTTGTCGGCCATGACGGCGACCTGCGCCAGGTGCGTTACGACAATCACCTGATGCGTTGCGGCAAGATCTGCCAGAACGCTCGCAAGGGCGCGTGCAGTAGAGCCACCAACACCGGCATCGACCTCGTCGAACACCAACGTATCCACGCCGTCCGCGTTACCCAAAACAACCTTGCTCGCCAACATGACACGGCTCAGCTCACCACCAGACGCAATGCGGCGCAGGGGGCGCGGCGTCAATCCGGCACCGCTACGATACAAAAGCTCGTAGCTCGAAGGGCCCGCCGGCGTCCACTCGGCGCGCGGAAGATCGCGCGAGTCCCAAACGAGCTCGGCGCCGCCCATCTCCAGGCGCGCCATCTGACGGCCAACCTCGTGGCAAAAGCGCGGGGCTGCCGTATTGCGTGCGCGCTTAAGTGCCTTGGCGGCGGCGAACAGTTCGCGCTCTGCCGCGCCAAGCGCTTCGCGCGCCTTCTTAATCTGCTCATCACCATCGTCTACCAGCGACAACAGCTCTCGCGAGCTATCGCGCATGGCAAACACGTCGTCCATGGTGGGACCCCACTGACGCAAAAGTCCCTTAAGATCGGAATACCGCTCGCGCATACGAGCCAGCTCGCGCGGATCGAAGGCGACCCCATCTCGATAGGTACGCAGCTCGTTGGCACAATCCTCGAGCGAGATGCAGGCATCCGAAAGTGCATCGGCGATAACACCCAGCTTGCGATCGACAGTAGCCATACGCGAAAGCTCCGCGACGGCACTGTTCACGGCATCGAGTGCTCCCCCTTCGGCAGCAAGCGACGCATGGGCATCGTTGGCCGTTGCCACCAACACCTCGGCATGCTCGGAGCGCGGCAGCAGCTCCTCGAGCTCCTCATACTCACCCGGCTTGGGGTCGACCTCGGCGATGCGCTCGAGGGCAAAACGCGCCTCCTCGACACGACTCCCCTGCGCGCGTGAGGCCTCTTCGACGCGACGGACCTCTTTGGCAGCCGCGCGCGATGCCTTAAGGCAAGCACGATAGCGATCGAGCGCCTCGAGCGCCGGGCGCCCCGCCCATGCATCGACCATGGCAACATGATGCGCCGGGTCGAGCAGGCGCTGGTGCTCGTGCTGGCCGCAAAGATCCATCATCACGCCGACGCGCTCCGAAAGCTCACGCACGCTGGCGATGCGGCCGTCAATTTTTACGCGGCTACGGCCCTCGGCAGAAAGGCTGCGCTGAACGGTGAAGCCCTCCGTGTCGTGCGGGCCGTCAAACAGGCGCGCCTCGACGTTGGCAAGCGTCTCGCCCTCGCGCACCGTCGACGAATCCGCGCGCTCGCCCAGAATGAGCTTAAGCGCCGAGAGCAACGCAGTCTTACCGGCGCCGGTTTCTCCGGTCAGAACCGTTAAGCCCGCGCTCGGAACCAACGTCGCCTCGCGAATGAGGGCAATGTTGGAAACCTGCAGCTCATCGATCATGACGCACTCCGTAGAACACGCGGCTCACCGAGTTATAGAAGCTCTCGGGGCCGTAATCCAGCAGCAGAACATCGCCGGGACCGCGACGCACGGCCACGCTCTCGACCGTGCCATCGCAGGTAATAAACTGTCCATCGATGGCGATCGCAGGCACGCTCGGGCGGTCATCGGACATAAAAATCTCGACGACATCGCTTGGCGAGGTCAAAAAGGCGCGAGCCTGAATGGTATGTGGGGCGATGGGCACGCAAACCATGCCCGTGTAATCGGGACTGACGATGGGGCCGCCGGCGGAAAGCGCGTAGCCGGTGGAACCGGTCGCTGTCGAAACGACGACGCCGTCACCGCGCAGGCGGTCGATATGATGGCCAGACACCGTGATGTCGAACTCAACCATATCGGACAGGGGCCCGCGCGTAAGCGCCATATCGTTAAGGGCAAACGTGCGCACGACATCCTTCGTGCCATCTTCGCACACCGAAACGATATCCGCGGCGAGGGTGGCGCGGCGACTCACATGGAGCTCACCGGAAAGGGCATCGCTCACGACCTGCAAAATATCGCGATCCTCGGGGCTCGCAGCCGTCAAAAAACCCAAATGACCATAGGAAAGGCCCAGAATGGGGATCTCGCGGTAGTTGAGAATGCGGGCGGCACGCAACAGCGTGCCGTCGCCGCCGAGCGTAATGACCAGGTCGGCATCGTCAACATCGGGCGCACGCTGGATCTTGGAACGCTGATCGGCAGCCCATGCGACCTCGTAGCCCTGGCGCGAAAGCCAAAGCTCGAGCATCAGGCCGCTCTCGACCGCCTCTTGCTTGTAGTAATTGGGAACCAGAAAGACCTTCATAGCGTTGCAGCTTTCTCGCTCAAAGCCGTTACCTGTGATTGCAGTTCATCGTCGGCGCGCTCGCCAGAGGCAAACCTCGTGCCGTACAGGAAAAACTCGACGTTGCCCTTGGCGCCATGGATGGGCGACACGCACACGTCGAACGGAAACAGGCCCTTGGCGGCAAAGAGCTCAATCGCCGCCACAAGCGTATCGCGGCGGACGGAGGGGTCGGTCACGATACCGCCCTCGCCCACCAGCGCAGCCGGCGCCTCAAACTGCGGCTTTACGAGCGTGCAGAACGAACCCGAAGGCTTCAGGCACGCCAACACGGCGTCGATGATATTCGCGATACTCGTAAACGACACATCGCAGACAGCCAAGTCGATAGCGCCGCCGTAGCCAAGCTCGGGCAGTTGTGTCACGTTGGTGCGCTCATGGAGCGTCACGCGCTCGTCTTGGCGCAGCGACCAATCAAACTGAGCGCGACCCACATCGACCGAAACGACCGTTGCGGCGCCACGCTTGAGCAGGCAATCGGTAAAGCCGCCCGTGGAGCAGCCCACATCGAGGCAAGCAAGGCCCATGGGATCGATCTCAAACGCATCGAGCGCGCCCTCGAGCTTGAGCCCGCCGCGCCCCACGTAGGGAATACGGCCCTTCACGTGCAAGGGCAGACCGGGCGTCACCTTAAGGCCCGGCGAGGTCAAACGCTCGCCGCCACTCGAGACCAAGCCGGCCATAAGAGTGCGAAGGGCATCCGCGCGATCGGCGCAGATGCCCTGTGAAATCAGTTCGTCATCGAGACGCACGCGTTTCATGAATGCCATCAACCATTCGTATCCGGAGACGCGGCCTGGCTATCCTGGGATTCGTTTGCCGCATCCTCATCGTATTCCTGCTCGAGCTTATCGGCCTCACGAGGCGTCAACTCAAACTTGTCGACCATATCGACCGCACGGGAGCCAAGTTCGATCGCCTCGTCAAACAAATCGAGCGAACGCTCCAAGGACGTATCCTTGGAGCGAACGGTAGCGATGATCTGGTCCAAGCGGTCCGAGATCTCGTCGAAGTTGCGGACGGAACCCTCTGGCATGGCTACTCCTCGGCGGTACCGGTCTCGACCTCGGCGACCTCGGCACCCTCGTCGAGAACGCCGGCCGCAGCCTGAGCGGCGGCAACCTTGGCGGCAGCCTCGGCGGCCTGGGCCTCCTCGCGGGCGCGGTCCTCGGCCAGCAGCTCCTGATACAGGTCCTCGCCCGGCAGCTCCTCGCTACGCGCGATCTTGCCCAGCACGCCATTGACAAACGACGCGGACTGGTCGGTGCCATAGGCCTTGGCAAGCTCTACAGCCTCGTTGATCACGATGGCGTCCGAGACCTCCTCGTCGGTGAGGAAACGCATCTCATAGACGGCGATACGCAGCAGATTGCGATCGGCGCCGGGCATGCGCATAAGATCCCAGTTCTTGGCGATGGAGCGCAGGGCGCAGTCGATGCGGTCGATATACTCGTAGGCACCGCGACACAGCTCCAGAGCGTAGGGGTCGAGGGGACCCTTCGAGATCAGGAAATCGCCCTCGAGGACGCGCTCGAGCGGGCTGTCCGTCGCCTCGGCCTGGAACAGCAGCTGCAGCGCTTGACTGCGGGCAAGCGTACGCCCGCGATAAACCTTAAGGCTCAAAGGTTACTCCTTGGGGAAAACGAGGCCGTCGATGCACACGTCAACGCGCTCGACCTCGACGCCTACCTGGGCATCGATAGCTGCGACCACGGCGGAGCGAACGGCCTCGGCGAGTTTCTTGAACGGATAGCCAAAGAACACCACGACGCGCACGGTGAGTGCGAGCTTGTCGCCGATGACCTCGGCCTCTACCGGCGGCTCGGAAGCCGGGGCCTTGGACGAAAGCATCATGGAGACAAGGTTGGTGGCAAGGTCCTTGACGCCCACGGAGGCGATGCCCTCGACATCCGTGACGGCGCGCGAGACGATGGCGGTCAGAACATCGGGCGAAATACCGATGCCGTCAATCTTGATTTCCTGGGGCATGAGTCCTCCTAGAAGAGTTGGTTGCTAGACGCGGGAGACGAACTTGCCGTCGCGGGTGTCAACCTTGATGACCTCGCCCTCGTTGAGGTACATAGGGACCTGGATGACAGCACCGGTGTCGATGGTGGCCGGCTTGGTGGAACCCTGAACGGTGTCGCCCTTAAAGCCCGGGTCGGTCTGGACGATGGTGGTCTCGATGAACATCGGCGGGGTCACGCCCATGAGCTCGTCGTCGGCGAAGAGCAACTGGCAGGTGTCGTTCTCGCGCAGCCACTTGGAGTTCTCGCCCACCATGTCCTCGGGAACGGGAACCTGCTCGTAGGACTCGTTGTCCATGAAGATGTAGTCGGCGCCGTCGTTGTAGAGGTACTGGAACTCACGGGTGGTGAGCATGACGCTCTCGAACTTGGTACCGGCGTTGCAGGTGTTCTCGACGACACGACCGCTCTTGATATCGCGGGTCTTGTAGCGCACAAAAGCACCGCCCTTGCCCGGCTTGACGTGCTGGAACTCGACGATGGTGTAGACCTTGTCCTTAATGCGGAGACCGAGGCCGTTCTTGAAGTCGGCGGTAGAAATGGTAGGCATAGCGACCTTTCTTGTTATGGGTAGAACGCACAAGCGTCCAAATTACATACGAGCGAAATTATACACTTGCAGGCGGCGCCTGCGGCGAGCGCATAAAAAGAGAACGCGGGGCGCCCGAATCATTTCGGACGCCCCGCTTCCATAATCGAACTGAATGGCTTAGCAGTCGATGACGTGCAAGTCGTGCGGGGTCTTGGTGAAGGGCTCATACCCGTTCTCGGTGACAACACCGTAATCCTCCAAGCGCACGCCGCCCACGCCGGGCAGGTAGACGCCGGGCTCCATGGTGACAACCGAGCCGACCTCGATGATGTTCTTGCTGCGGTTGAAGTTGGGCAGCTCGTGGATGTCGATACCGACACCATGGCCCAGGCCATGGTTGTAGTAATCGCCATAACCGGCATCGCCGATGATCTTCTTGGAAAGCTTGAAGATATCGTTACCCTCGACGCCCGGATGGATAGCGGCGACGCACTCCTCGTGGGTGCGGCGCACGAGCTCGTACAGGTCGAGCTGTTCCTGCGTGGGCTCGCCCATCACGACGGTACGCGTCATATCGGAGCGATAGTCGCAGTAGCCCGCGCCATAATCCATGAGGACGAAATCGCCCTTCTCGATGACACGGTCGCTCGGGACGGCATGCGGGTTGGCGGTGTTGGGACCGCTCGCGACGATGGAGCCAAAGGCCAAGCTGTCGGCACCGTTGGCGAACATAAAGTTCTCGAGCTCGTTGCGGACCTGCTTCTCGGTCATACCGGGCTTAATAAAGCCGAGCATGTGCTGGAAGGCGGCATCGGTGATCGATTGCGCGTGTCGCATGAGCTCGATCTCCTCGGCATCCTTGATGGCGCGCATCTTACGAATGTCGTCATGCATCAGCGGCAGCATGCAGGCGACGGAGCGATCCTCAAGACCACGCTGAATACCCTGGTAAAAGTTAATCTGCATGTCATCCTCGACGGCGCAGACACGACACTTGTTGGCCGCGATCTTGCCGGCAACCCAACCGGGGATGGTGCCCTCGTCCATGTCGTAGACCCAGGGGCTGCCGGCGGGCGTGTTCTCCTCAAAGCTGTTGAGATAGCGCGAGTCGGTATGGAACAGGCACTGATCGGCCGTAATAAATGCGGCGTGCGGAAACTCGAAGGTGTAATCGAAGACGCCCTTCACACCCGTGAGCCAACGGAGGTTGGCCTCATCGCGCACGACGATAGCATCGTAGCCGCGCTCGACCATCAGGGCACGGACACGCTCGATACGACCGGCAGGACCGGCAGCAAACTCAGACATTCAGATTCCTTTCTTATTGTCCTCAAAAAGAGCAGGACGGGCTTCAAACGAATAGCCGAACCACAAGCGATTCGCAACCGATTGAAAACCCGCCCCTCAAAATGATACGAAAGACGATGGATGTCAATAAAGTTAAAAAAGTTCCTTGCGAGAAGCCAGATACGCCTGCGCATGGCGTTCGAGAATCTCGTCTTCGACATTCGTCAGGCGAATGGCGCCGAGCGCCGCGGGCAGCGGCAGCATGCTGCGGTTTGAGCGGGCAAACTGCTGCTTGCGGAACTCCTCGATAAACGCGGTGGGCTCCAAGTCGAAGGCAAGCTCTTCGATGCCAAAGTCCTCCAGGCAATCGTCGACCTCAAACACATTGTCGATATCGAAGTCGCAGGCATCATGTGCTAGGCGCGCCTCAAAGCGCATACCCTCGGAAAGGAGCTGGTATGCGGGAACGTTAGCCGCGGCCTCGCCCAGGCAGGCGCGAAGGGTGCGCTCCCCTGTCTTACCAAAATCGAGTGCATGGCGAGCACTGGGGTTCGTGGCCATGAGCACGTCTTTGCGCGCGGTCTGGGACCACTGCACAGCATTGACGAGCGCGATCTCCTCGCCGGAAAGAATCTCGGGAACAGTCTCGGTAAACTGATTCCAGCGGGACTTGCTGCTCGAAAGCATGGTGCCAACAAGCACCGCATAGCCGAGCTTGAGATCCTCGGGGTCCGCCTCGCGAACAAGGTCGAGGTCACACACGACCAAGCCCGATTCGGGACGGAACGCGATAGCGGGAAGCGCATTCGACGACGAGGCGACGAGCGGCTTCATGGTCGTCGCGACCGTGAGCATGGCGTCGAAGGTCGTCGGCAGCAGTGCGCACTCGGTACGACCGCACCACTGATTAGCACACCAGCTAACAACCGAGCAGGTTGCGGCATCACCAACGGCGACAACCAGATCGTCGCAGGTAATGCCGTTGGCAGATAGGGCGCCAAAGATGGCATCGGCATCGGCCAGCGTGGCACCAGCAGGCGAAACCTCGAGTGGGAGCTGCGACACGACAAAACCGGCATCAACCAGCGCATGCTCGACGACCTCGTCAAAACGCTCTGACGTGGCGTCGTTCCAAACCACCAACGCGCGCTTAGGCTTGCCCACAGCCGAGGCAAACATGCGCGACAGCTCCTCGAACGCGCCCAATCCGACGCGAACATCGATACTGCGGTTTTGGAAATTGATCAGTTGACGGCGAATCATAGCAGCCCACGCTCCAAAAGCATCTCGGCACAAAGGTAGGAAACGTCCTCGAAGGACTTGTTGCGAATATCAAGGGTAATATCGGCGGCCTGGCGATATAGCGGACGGCGATGCTCAAACAGGCGCGCGGCATGCTCGGGCGAACGGAAATCGGGACGCGTGTCGGACCGACGAATCTGGCGAATCGAATCCTCAAAGTCACCTTCGAGATACACGCAGATTCCCATCTGGTGCATAAGCTCAATATTTACCGGAGTCTCGACGATACCTCCGCCGCAGGAAACCAGCAGGCTGCGCTCGCTTTGGAGCGAACGGAGCGCCGAGGTCTCGAGCTCGCGAAAACGCTCCTCGCCCTCGGTCTCAAAAATCTCGGTCACCGATTTACCGCAACGACGCACGACAAGGCGGTCGGTATCGATAAAGCGACGTTTGAACATAGTGCCCACGTTGCGCGCAAGCGTCGATTTGCCCGCGCCCAAAAAGCCGATAAAGAAGATATGGTCGCAGCCGTGTTTGGTGTGCTGGGACATAGCGAGACCTATTCCTCGCAGGGAAGGTCGCGCAGGGCCCGGCGCTCAAAGATACGGAAGATCTGCGTATACCACAGGTCCTGAGTGGCCTGCGGCTTTACCAGGATGGTATCGACGCCGGCAAAATTGCCGCTCCACACATCCGTGTAGAGCTGATCACCGATCAGCACCGCCTCGTCGGCCGTGGCGCCGAGGCGCTTAAGACCCGCCTTGAGGGCAAACGGAGCCGGCTTCATGGCGTGGCTAATGGCCTCGAGTCCCAGCTCGCGCGCAGAGCTCATGACCTGGTCGCGATGCCAGTTGTTAGACACCATGCACAGCTTAAAGCCTTTGGCGCGGGCGGCATCGAGCCAAGCGGAAACCGCGGCGGGAACCTGCTCGGTGTCGCGCGGCACCAGGGTGTTATCGCGATCGAGCAGAATGGCGCGTTTGCCGTCGGCCCACAGGGTATCAAGATCGATGCGGTCGACGGATGCAACATA
The DNA here is from genome assembly GCF_009696325.1 of Collinsella sp. WCA1-178-WT-3 (M1). Classification (GTDB taxonomy): domain Bacteria; phylum Actinomycetota; class Coriobacteriia; order Coriobacteriales; family Coriobacteriaceae; genus Collinsella. The sequence goes on along the minus strand of NZ_VUME01000002.1, from coordinate 204,550 downwards.
TCGTTTGGGGCTGAAAATCCTCATGTTTAATTCCAAGACTGTTGGTGCTCTTCGTAGGTTTGCGAGAAGTACTCCTCGTCCTGCGTAATGTAGAAATACAGGTCATCGGAGTCGGTCGGCTCAAGCGTGGCCTTGAGTGCCTCGAGCGACGGGGAGCAAATGGGCGTGGGTGGCAGACCCTCGTGCTTATAGGTGTTATAGAGACTCTCGCTCTGCAGGTCGTCGGCGGAAACCTCGCCACCGGTGACATACATCATGGTCGCATCGCTGTTGAGATAACGCAGGCCGTCGAGCTTGCCGGCAAGGCGGTTGTAGAAGACCGAGGCGACATGTGCGCGCTGCTCGGCGTTGAGACCCTCGCGTTCAACGATGGAAGCGAGATTGATGATGTCGTAATCGGACATCTCCACGCCGTAACGCTCTTTGATCTTGGCCTCGCACCCGGCAAAATCGAGAGACTGGTACTCGGTGTTGAACTGATCGAGCATGGCGCGGATAACGTCATCGGCGCTCGGGTCCTTGCCCAGCGAATAGGTCTTGGGGAACAGAAAACCCTCGAGCGAATCGTTGGCGGCGCCTTTAAGGAAGCTATAGTCGTCCGCGTAGTTGGAGGCCTTGGCCTGGTTGAGGAAGTCTTCCTTAGAGATGCTGTCGTAGGCCTGGGCCACACGGTCGGCGACTTGATCGACCGTTAGACCCTCGGGAATAGTAAGCGCATTGGAGCCCGCATTGGGGCCTTCCATGAGCTGCTGAACAACCTTGGTCGCATCCATGAATGTGGCGAACGAATAGGTACCAGGCTTGAGCGACATATCGGCATTGAGCTTTTTGACCGCCGCATAGTAATCCTTGGGATTTTCGACGATATGGTTCTCGGAGAGGATCGAGGCGATAGTGTCGCCCGAAGCACCATCGGGAATGGTCACCGTAACCTGCTGACCAGCCGTAACCTTCGTATCCTCACCGGCAAAGAAGCCCTTGACGGCCGGCACGATAAAGAAAGCGATCGCAGCAAGCGCGAGCACCGCCACCACAACGCCGATGATCATGGGAACCGGAGAACTCTTCTTTTGAGCACCGCGACGAGCACGCGTGTCGTAGCTCGAGCGGGTCGCCGGAGCAACGCCATGCAAACCGCGAGCGTGATGGGAATGCGATTGGGTGGCCTGCGTTCGCTGGGCAGGTGCCTGCTGCTTAAAGCGGGTACCGCCTGCAGGCTGGGCCGTACGAGCAGTGGGCTGCTGAGCCGGGCGAGAAGCCGGATGCTGAACCGAACGAGCAGAAGGCTGCTGACCCGTCCGTTGAGCAGGTTGGGCCGAACGAGCGAAGGACTGCACCGGGCGCGCGCCAGACTGAGCTGCGCGCTGCGTCGGCTGTGCCGGACGCTGGCCAGGCTGGGCAGGGCGCGACGCGGGGCGACGCGTACGATTCGGCTGGCGCGGATCGGAAGCGCTAGGCATGCGAAACCTCCTCGTTTTTACGATCGAGCCACGTCTGCAAAAACAGGCTGGCGGCAATCATGTCAATCTTGCCCCTCATCTGCTTTTCGTTGAGGCCCTGCTCGCGCAAGATACGCTTTGCCTCTTGCGAGGACAGACGCTCGTCCTCAAACTCCAGCGGAAGATCGAGCTCGTCGGCAATCTTTTGCGCCACGGCGGCGACGCGCTCGGCCTGGGGGCCGGGCTCACCGGCCATGGTCAAGGGGCGTCCGCTTACCAGGATATCGGGCTCATAGTCCTCAACCAGGTAACGAAACGTCTTTGCCATGCCAGTGACCTCGGCAGCCGGAAGCACCTTGACGGGCATTGCCATCTTGCCATCACGGCTCGAGACGGCAATGCCAATCCTGGTCTCCCCTATGTCCAGCGCGAGCGCGACCACAGCGACAGCCTAGGCGCCGAGCGCGGTCTTGGCGGCCGCGAGGGCATCGGCGATACCGGCAGCATTCTTGCCACCGGCCTGGGCCATGTTGGGACGGCCGCCACCGCGACCATCGACCAGGCCCGCGATCTGCTTGATCACGTTGCCGGCGTGGAAACCGGCCTTGACGGCGTCGTCGGAGCCGGCGGCGAGCAGCGCCGGGGTGCCCTTCTCGGTCACGCTGGCGACGACGCAGGCGACAGGGCCGGAGACCTTCTGGTGCACGGTATCCCAGACGTTGCGCAGGTCGGCGGCCTCGAGACCCTGGAGCTCAGCGACAACAAGCTTGTAGCCATCGAGCTCGACGGCGCCGTCGATGGCGCTGGAAATGGCGTCGGAGGAGCCACCGGTGAGCGCCTTCTTGAGCTTATTGGACGTCTCACGCAGCTCGGCCTGCAGGTTCTCCACGCGGGCGGGAACCTCGTCGACGCGGCACTTGAGCGCAGCGGCAGCGGCGTCAACGAGTGCCAGGCGGTCGGCCATGTAATCGAGAGCGCCCTTGGAGGTCACGGCCTCGATACGGCGAACGTTGGAGCCCGTGGAGGACTCGGAAATGATCTTGAACAGGCCGATCTCGGCAGTGTTGGCGGCATGCGTGCCACCGCAGAGCTCGCGAGAGAACGGCTGGTCCTCGGCGCCTACGGAAACGACGCGGACGACGTCGCCGTACTTCTCACCAAAGAGGGCGACAGCACCGGCGGCCTTGGCCTCGTCGATGCCCATGACGCAGGTCACGACCGGCTTGGAAGCGAAGATCTGCTGGTTGACCAGGTCCTCAACAGCCTTGAGCTGCTCGGAAGACAGGGCCTCGAAGTGCGTGAAGTCAAAGCGCAGGTGCTCGGGCGTCACCAGCGAGCCGGCCTGAGAGACATGCTCGCCCAGGACCTGCTTAAGCGCGGCGTCAAGCAGGTGCGTGGCGGTGTGATTGCGGCGCAGGAAGCCACGACGCTCGGCGTCGAGCGCGGCGGTCACGGTGGCACCGACGGTCAGCGTGCCCTCGGCAACGTGGGCGACGTGAGCATACAGGCCGTTGTGGTTCTTGGTATCGGAAACCGTCAGCGCAGCACCCTCGGCAGAAAGCTCACCGGCATCGCCCTGCTGGCCGCCCATCTCGGCATAGAACGGGGTACGGTCGAGCACAACCTCGACATCTTCGCCCGCGACAGCGGACTCAACGGACTCGCCATTGCGCACGATAGCGACAACCTTGGCGCCCTCGATCACATCGTTGTCATAGCCGTCGAACTCGGTCGCGGCAACTTTGTCGGAAAGCTCGACCCACACGTCGTTGAAGCTGCCCCAAGCGTCGCCCTTGGCGTTGGCGCGGGCGCGGGCCTTCTGGTCCTCCATGCAGGCGGTAAAGCCGTCCATGTCGACGTCGTGGCCAGCGGTGCCGGCGATCTCGACGGTCAGGTCGATGGGGAAACCAAAGGTGTCGTGCAGCTTAAAGGCAACATCGCCCGGAAGCACGGCGCCCTCGGCGAGCGCGGCCAGGGCCTCGTCCAGGTAAACGCGGCCGTTGTCGAGCGTCGTGGAGAAGCGCTCCTCCTCGGAGGCGACGATACCCTTGACGAGCGCGACGTTCTTGAGCAGCTCGGGATAGGCCTCGCCCATCTGAGCGTTGACCTCGTCGATGAACTTGGTCAGGAAGGCGCCCTCGATACCCAGCAGGCGACCGTGGAACACGGCGCGGCGGAGCAGGCGGCGAAGGACGTACTCGCGGCCCTCGTTACCGGGGAGGATGCCGTCCGAGATCATGAAGTCGACGGCACGGGAGTGATCGGCGATGATACGCAGCGAGCGGCTGGCACCGGAGTAATCGTCGGCGTCATAGGTCTTGCCGCTGATTTCCTCGCCCAGCTTGATAAGATGCTGCATCAGATCGCCGTCGTAGTTAGCGGTCTTGTGCTGCATGATAGCGGCCATGCGCTCCAGGCCCATGCCCGTATCGAGGTTGCGGTGCGGCAGCTCCGGCATGGAGCCGTCCTCCTGGCGGTCGTACTGAGTAAAGACGAGGTTCCAGAACTCCAGGAAGCGGTCGCAGTCGCAGCCGGGCTTGCAGTCGGGGCTGCCGCAGCCGACCTCCTCGCCCATGTCAAAGTAGATCTCGGAGCACGGACCGCAGGGGCCGGTGGGGCCGGCGGCCCAGAAGTTGTCGTCCTCGCCCAGACGCGAGATGTGATCCTCGGCAACGCCCAGAGAGCGCCACACGTCATGGGTCTCGTCGTCCTCGGTAAAGACGGTGAAGTACAGGCGGTCGAGCGGCAGCTTGAACTCCTTGGTGATGAGCTCAAAGGCCCAAGCGCAGGCCTGCTGCTTGGAGACGCCGCCAAAGGAGAAGTCGCCGAGCATCTCAAAGAAGGACAGATGACGGCCATCCTCGCCAATGCAGTCGATGTCGTTGGTGCGGACGCACTTCTGGCAGGAGATAGCGCCGATCTCCTTCATGGTCTTCTTGCCCTGGTAATACTCCTTAAACTGGTTCATGCCGGCGTTGGCAAGCAGCAGCGAAGGATCGTCGGGGACGAGGGACGAAGAAGGATAGAGCTTAAGACCGCGCTCCTCAAAGAAGTTGAGGAACTTAGAGCGAATCTCAGCCGTAGTCATTGACGGGTAGTCAGCACTCATAGAGGGAATCTCCTCGGTTTCACATCGAAACAGTTCAAACGTAACGATATTACCATCCCACCGCGCAAGTGCAAAAAAGAGGGCCGCCAAACAGCGACCCTCCAGCGAATTTGCACGTTATTGCCTATGAACTTGAACTTGAAATGACTTACTGCTCATCATCGTCCATGGAGCCGTCGATGCCGGTATTGGTGTCGTCATCCGAGTTGGAATCGTCGTCCTTGGCGAAGGGATTCTTGAAAAAGCCCGTAGCATCGGGCTGAAGGCCCGAGAGCTTGATCCAGGGGTTATCGAGCTCGGGCCTGGGCATGGCCTGGGCCTCGGGCGCAGTCTCGTTACCGATGAGCTCGGACTCATAAATGAACGTATCGTCCCCAAGCGCATCGTAGGCGGCGACCGGGTTGCCCTCGGCATCGCGATACGGCGTTCCCTTAAACACGGCGCCGTCGTATGCCACGAGCTGGCGGCCGGTCTCGTTCTCAAAGTAGTAGACGAAAATGCCCTTGAGGGCCGCGCACAGCGGAATGGCGATGACCATGCCGATGGGGCCCATGAGTGCCGAACCAATAACGAGGGCCGTCAGACTCATGATGGGATGCACCTGGACCGAGCTCTGCATGACCTTAGGCGAAATGACGTTGTCGGTGACATTTTGTGCCACCATAGTCACGATCAAGGTCCATAACGCCAGCATCGGGCTGAACATAAAGCCGAGCACCGTGGCGATCGCTGCGCTCACCCAGGGGCCAACAACAGGAACCAAGTGCATAATGCCCGTAAAGATGGCCATGAGCGCCGCGTAGGGATGGCCAATGAGCGTAAAGCCGATAAAGGCCAAAAAGCCACCGCAGATGGACGTGATGACCATGCCACGCATATAGCCGCCGACCGAGCGTGAAAGGATGGCAACCATAAAGCGGTACGAGGTCTCCTTTTCCTGCCCGATGATGGTGCAGACCTCGTGGTGCATGCGGGGATAATCGCAGGCCAACCAATAGGCAAGCACCAGACCGAGGAAGATGACGAACAGCTGCGAGGCCGTATTGGTAATGAACGGGAATACACCGCGACCGAGCTCAGCGGCAATCTGAGACACATACTTGGACGCCACGGTAACCAGCGAAGAAAGATTATCGTCCAGATACTCTTTGAGCGGCGTGTTGTTGAGCGTCTTGGCATGCGAGACCATCTCGTTGAGATCACCGCCCGCAACACGAAGCTGCTCAGGCAGGCGGCTCAAGACTTCCATGATCTGGCCAAAGAGAATCGGCGACAAGATGCAAACGACACCGACGAGCACAGCAACGACCACGATCAGTGCGATAAGCGAACCAATGCCACGGTTGACGCCGTGATGCTCGAGCCAGTTAGTAATCGGCGACATCACAAAAGCGATGATGGAACCGACAGCTAGAAACTCGATAACCGGCGCCAAGATACCCATAAGGTTAAAGATGACGGCAGCGATGACAATGCAGCCGACAACGGCCCAAATGCGAAGCGTCAGAATACGGGTATCGCGCAGCGCGCGATCGGTTTGTTGGGGGTGTTCACTCATGAACGAACCATCACTCCGTCGGGGTCGATCTTATCCTGAACCTTCTTAAGGGTACGGCGCAGCAGGCGCGAGACCTGCACCTGTGAGATGCCCAGCTTCTTGGCGATCTCGATCTGGGTCATGCCCTTTACGAAGCGCAGCTCGATAACCTCGCGCTCGCGCGGCGAGAAATCGCGGATGGCCTCCTCAATCACCAGGCGGTCATCGGTAAAGTCGAGCTCGTTGTCGTCGTCGGCGTAACGGTCGAGAATTGAAGGCGCGTCGTCAGAATCGGACGCACCGGGGGCCTCGATGGGCACCGAGGTATAGGCCGAGGACGATTCCATGGCCTCCAGCACCTCGTCAACGGTCACGTCTAGGTACTCAGCGATTTCCTCAACCTTAGGCGAGCGCTGCAGCTCGTTAGTGAGCTTGTCGGTGGCCTGGTTAACCTTGGCAGAGAGCTCCTGTAGGCGACGCGGAACGCGCACACTCCAACCCTTGTCGCGGAAGTGACGCTTGATCTCACCCAGGATGGTGGGTGTGGCAAACGTGGTGAACTCAAGTCCGCGCTCGGGGTCAAAGCGGTCGATAGCCTTGAGCAAACCCAGATAGCCGACCTGCATGAGGTCGTCGAGCGGCTCGCCGCGATTCTTAAATTTGTTGGCAAGAAACCTTACCAGGTTCATATGGGACATGACGAGCTGCTCGCGGGCATCCGGATCACCGGTCTCTTTGTAGCGACAAAACAGCTCGCGGGTTTTCTCCTTGTCCCAAGCGGTCTTACCGCTCCGGGAACGTTCGGTCATATTAGATATCCGCCTTGAGATCGAGGGAAAGCGTCAGAGGCGCCGCAGTCTTTTCGTAGGAATCGCACACGCTTGCCAGAATGAGCTCGGCATATACGGCGGCCTGGTCATCCTCATCGACAGTCGCCTGGTCGCCAAAGGTGAAGGTCATGCCCACGTGAGACTCATCGACATCGAATTTGATCGAGATAACGTCAGAATCAACGGCCGTGCAGCCAAAGATGAAGGCCTCCTCGGCAGCCATACGAATGTCCTCGATGCGATCGACGGACATGGAACACAGCGCGCCGACATTAGCCGCCGTCATGCGCACCAAGCGTGCCAGACGCGGATCCCCGGCAACAGTCAGCGTGATAGAGCAAGTTGCTTCACTACTCATCGCAGGACTCCTCGGAGGTCTCGGCGGGCGTGTAGGTGTAATACCGGGCTGCTTTAGCAGCAGGCTTCTGTGCATCATCGTACCCAGCAGCGGCATCGTCCCCGGCATCGCCAATCAGGACACGCTCGGTCGGCTGCTCGGCTTCGGCGGCAGCGGAAAGATTGCGCTCGGCCTCGACCGCGGGAGCCTTCACCTTGTTTAAGAGTTTCTGAACGGCACCGGCCGCAGAGTCGGTCACACTCGACACGGCATTGCTGGCCTCGGCCATGCTGCCCGTAACCTCGGAAATGTCGCGAACCACGGCTTCGACCTCTACGAGATTGGAGGTAAGAGCGTCGACGGCGGTCTTGCTCGACTTGAGGAGCGGCTCAACCTGCGCCAGCGCGGGGGTGAGCTCATCAACGGCGCCATCGAGCTTTGCTACCACGGGCTGAGCCTCGGCGATGGTGTTGTTAAGGTCGCTCACCGTCTTGTCGAGCGAATCAACGACAGTGCGGGTCTTTCGCAGCGTGAGCGCGAGCTCGATGACAGCCCACACGCCGGCAACGGCGAGCAGCAGCAGGGCGATTTGGATGGGACTCATACAAGCCTCCCGAAGGAATCGAAATACAGACGCTGTTCATGGTACCCCAAAGGGGACCGAACATGCCAAGAGCAGCAACGTGAGACAAAATTACCAGCAGCTACTTCGGTGCATTCCCGCTACGGTCGCGCTCGCTTTGCTCTACACGCCACTCTTCCCAGCCGCGGCCGGCAGGCTGCCAAAACGCGCCGCGCTCCAGCCCCTCGGGCAAATAGCGTTGATCGACCCAGCCTTCGGGATAATCATGCGGATACTTATACACACCGTATTCGTCACTGCCCGGGCGATGACGATCGCGTAGATAGCTCGGCACCTCGCGCAGCCCACTTGAATGAATATCGGCCAACGCCGCATCAATCGAGGCCTCACACGCGTTGGATTTTGGCGCCAAGCACACATAGAGTGCAGCCTGAGCCAGATTAATGCGGCACTCGGGATAACCGATGACCTCGGCAGACTTAAACGCGGCATGCGCCACCAACAGCGCCTGCGGGTCGGCGTTGCCAACATCCTCAGAAGCCTGAATCATAATACGGCGAGCGATAAACTTAGGGTCCTCCCCCGCATCGATCATGCGCGCGAGCCAATAGATTGTGGCATCGGGGTCGCTGCCGCGCATAGACTTAATAAACGCGCTGATGATGTCGTAGTGCATGTCGCCGTTTTTGTCATACGAAAAACCACGGCGCGGATTGGCAATCTTTACGTCATCCACGGTAATGGGATAACGCTCCCCCGCCGCCGGCGCTGGCGTTCCCTCGGTATCGGGACGCGTGACGGCAATCTCGCTCGCAAGCTCGAGCGTCGTGAGTGCCGAGCGAGCGTCACCCGCAGCCAGCGTGCAGATGGTCTTAACCGTATCCTCATCGGCCGAGAACTTGCCGTTCAAACCCTGCGGCGCCTCGAGCGCACGCTCGATAAGCGTGGCGATATCCTCGTCCTTTAAATGTTCAAGTTCCACCACGCGACCGCGCGAGAGCAACGCCGAGTTGACCTCGAAGTACGGATTCTCCGTCGTGGCGCCAATCATAATGACGGTACGGTTCTCAACCGCATGCAGCAGGGCATCCTGCTGCGACTTGGAGAAGCGGTGAATCTCGTCGATGAAAAGAATGGTGCGACGGTCGTACGTATTCAGGCGCGTCTTGGCCTCGTCAATCACGCGGCGCAGGTCCTTCACAGTGCCCGTCACGGCGCTGACCTCGACAAACTCGCTCTTGGTATGGTTGGCGATAATGTGGGCCAGCGTCGTCTTGCCCGTACCGGCCGGCCCATACAGAATCACACTCGACAGCACGTCATGCTCAATCGCGGCACGCAACCACGAGCCCTTACCGACGGCCTTTTGCTGGCCCACGTACTCGTCGAGCGAATTGGGCCGCATGCGCACCGCAAGCGGCGCATTCTGAAAGGAACGCTCACGCGTCGAAGCAGAAAAAAGGTCGTCCATAGCCATCCCGTGCATCAATCAAAAACGTTTTCCATGAACAGTATACCGAATATATACGAACTACCGTTCGTTAATATAGGTACGGTGCGGAAACATCAATCCCGGGAACAGCTTGCTCGTGAGCTCGCAGAAATAACCGTCCGTCATGCTCGCAATGTAATCCACGACCGTCTGGTCCTTATCGTCCTGCCATGCATAGGTGCGATCGTAGTAGGAAAGCTGCTGCTCAATGCGAGAAATGTGGTGCTTAAAGATATACGAGGACTCGTCGCCTTCGTCTATATCCCGCAGGCAACGGTCATAGAGCTTTTCGAAGGCCTCGCGCAGCTCCACTTCGGAGTCGCCTTCTATGCCGCCCTTGCTATAGATCTTCTCGTAGTTCTCGCGCTTGGCCCGGCGGATCTCCTCAAACAGGTCCTCGCTCATCTCGATGCGCGGCTTGCCATAGCTGTGCTCGACGATATCGATAGAGGCATGCGTAAGGATCCAGCTGTTGTATGCACCGCCCAGGTCATCGTCAAAGGCGTCAGGTGACAGCAGGCCCGCCGCAATGGCGTCTTGGCGATCGCGCCCAACGTAGGCAAGGATATCCGAGATGCGAACCACGCAGCCCTCGAGCGTCATGGGGCGCAGGTGCTCAATTGCGCTATAACCCGTGGCAATGCATTCCTCGACAGTTCGGTCGAACTGGTCAAAGGAGCTCATCTCCGAAAGCTCAAAAACACGCTGTTCGTACTCGCCGTTGTGGCACAGTACGCCATCGAGCGTCTGGAGCGACACGTTGCGACCATACAGCGCGTCGAGCACGCGAACGGATTGTACGTTATGGAAAAAATAGCGACCCGTGCGCTTGTGATAGATATCGTTGAGGAAACGCTCACCGGCATGGCCAAAGGGCGTGTGGCCCAAGTCGTGGCCTAAGCCAATCGCCTCGATCAGATCGCAGTTGAGCCCCAGAGCACGCCCGATATCGCGAGCGATGCGCGAGACAAGCTGCACGTGCAGGCCGCGGCGCGACAGATCGTCGTTGCTGCGAAAACTGAAGACCTGCGTTTTGCCTGCATAACGAGTGTATGCTGGCAGATGCAGAATCTTTTCGATATCGCGCATAAAGGCCGGACGCATAAGCGTGCCCTCGTCTGCAGCCCGATCGACACGGCGGATGGCCTGGTCGTCACCGCATCGATAGGGATTAATGACACCCGCGGCGCGGTCGGCGGCAATGCGCTCGACCAGCTCGGGCGACAACGACGCGGGAATGCGATCCAGGCGCGCCTTGATGGCGGCTGTCTGTTGATTGATTGCCATGACATGCTCCTTAAAAAGGGCGCGCAAACGATTACAGCGTACTACCCACGAACTCGATTATGGCAAATATTGGCACCAAAAACGGCAGCAAAGGCAGCGAGCGCGATTTTACGATGAGACAGGCGGCGGCAAGGGTCAGGAGCGCAACTGCAAACGCGACGACGCCGTCCAGGGGATCGAAGGTGCAAAGGGCAAAGAGCGCCTTGGCATCCCCCATGCCAATGCCGGGGGCATGGCGAAGGCGACGCCAGAGTGACTCAGTAAGCACAAGGGTAAGGTAGACGATGACCGCAAGACCGGCGTGGTCAAGCGCCATGTTAACGCCCTTGTCGAGCCAGACGCCTGCAAACGCCGCCACCGCACACGCGCCGGCAAGCTCATTGGGAAACCGCCGCTCGCGGGCATCAATCGCCGCGCCGGCAAAGATGCAAATCCAAAACGGGATATAGAACATCGAAACCCCTCAACTGAGCGCTCAAACGTAAAAACCACCGCAAAGGTTCTATCCCCTTTGTGGTGGTTTTGATGGTGGTTATTTGGCGCCCTGCATGACCTCGTCGAGGGTAACACTTACGGCGTGCTGCGTCGGCACCCAGTCGACCTTCAAGAACAGCGCTGCCACCGTAATGGGGATATAGCTGAACATAAAGATCGGGAAGGTAAACAGGTTGGTTACCAGACGCCACTTTTGCGCGCAGTGAATATGCTTGTATTCAAAGATAGTCGTGAGCAGCGCCAGGATAAAGAAAGTCTGATACATCATAGCGAAGGTCATAATGAGCGAAGCGGCACACGCCTGCATCTCGACTTCGGTAGCCAAGAAACCGTGCGAAAGGCCGCCCACGATGAGGAACGTCGCATTAGCGAGCATCGAGATCAGAGAGAGCAGCATGCCCGGTGCGATCGTCATAAACATGTCGTAGGCGGCAAAGCGATGATAGCGGAAGGTCGATTTGACCAGGTGCTTACCGTACGTAAAGAACACCTGGTAGAAGCCCTTGGTCCAACGCATACGCTGTTTCCAGGATGCCTTAAACGTCACAGGCTGTTCGTCAAAGAACTCCGCCGGCGCATAGCCAATGCGAATACCGTGAATGGCACAGAACGTGGTGAACTGAATATCCTCGGTCAGCGTGTGGAACTGCCAGCCGTGCATACCCTCGATAACGCTGGCGGAGATGAGGTAGCCCGAACCCGAAACGGCGCAAGACGTCTTACAGATGTTGCGCGCATTGTTGAGAAAGCGCGCCTCGCGCAGATACCACGTGGCATTAGCTGCCGAGATCCACGAGCTGCCAAAGTTCTTGGAATTGCGATAGCTCGTAACAACATGGAAGCCCTGGTCAAAAGCATCGTTCATCTTGGACACGTAATCGCGGGCGATAACGTTATCGGCATCGAAGATAAAGTAGCCTTCAAACGTATCGGGATACTCGTTAAGGATGCGGTCGAAGCCATAGTCCATGACCCAGCTCTTGCCTTTACGGGCCAAGTCATTGCGCTCATAGACGACGGCGCCCGCCTCGCGCGCGAGCTGCGCCGTGTTGTCGGTGCAGGCATCGGCGACCACGAAGACCTCGATAAGCTCGGACGGATAATCTTGGTCCTTAATGGAGCGCACGAGGTTGGCGATCACGGCCTCCTCGTTATGCGCCGCGATAAAGAAGGCATAACGATGGAGCTTCTTGGCCTTGGGAGGCGCGACCTCACCACGAAGAGCGCCGATGACAAAGAAGACCACCTGGTACAGAAAACAGACCGTAAGCAGCGTGACGACAATCTGGTTGAAGATCACGATAGGTGTGTTGGTTTGTAAAAAGGCGAGCATGCAGGCTCCCAGGAACGCGTGACGTAAACAACCGTATATTTTACCGCAGGCTTACGGAGTTCAAGAAACCACCTAATACTGGCTAGGCCTCGAGCAGACCGAGCTGAGGGACGATTTCGTTGCCAGCGGCAGTGCGGCCGAGCGAACGCGGGGCCAGATCATCCAGAACCGCCGCAAGATCCCATGGCAGCTCGTCACGGCACTCGATGTGCTCCCCCGTCACGGGATGATCGAATGCCACACGCCAGGAATGCAAGAACTGCCTAGTCAAACCCTGATCGGCACGAGCATCGCACTTGCCATAGAGTGGATCGCCCACGCAGGCGTGGTTGATATGGCGCATGTGAACGCGAATCTGATGCGTGCGGCCGGTAAACAGGTGACACTCGACAAGCGTGTAGCCGTCGTCGAAACGCGTGAAATCAAAGCGCTCAAGGACCTTAAAGGTCGTGATGGCCTGGCGCGCAAAGGGGTCATCGGAAACCGCCATCTTCACGCGGTCGCGCGTGGAGCGAGCGATACCAGTATTGATAGTGCCCTCGTCCATGGCGACGTGCCCGTGAACGAGCGTAATGTAGCGACGGTCGAGGGTACGCGTGCGGATAAGATTTTGGAGCGCACGCTGGGTGTCGTCGTCTTTAGCCGCGAGCATAAGGCCCGAGGTATCGCGATCCAGACGATGCACGATGCCGGGGCGGTCCTCACCCTGCACGGTACCCAGATGGTCGATGCCGCAGTGGTAGACCAGGGCATTCGCAAGGGTGCCGCTCTCATGACCATGGGCGGGATGGCACACCAGGCCACGCTGCTTGGAGAGCACCATGAGATAGTCGTCCTCATAGCGAATGTCGAGCGGGATGGCCTCGGGGATCACGTCGGTCGGGTCATGCGGCTCGGGCAGGTCGACCGAGATGCGGTCACCGGAGCGTACGGCATACTTTTTAGATAGGCAGGTCTCGCCGTTGACGGCAACGGCGCCTCCCTCGATCAGATGCGCGCAGGCAGAGCGCGTGGGGCAGCCATCGTTGGCGCCCAGATAGGCGTCGAGACGTTGACCGGCGCAATCGTCGGCAACGAGAATATGGATGTCGGCCATTAGCGCTCATTCCTTTCGCGAATCTTGCGGGCACGCTCCCCACGCTGCTTAGCTTTACGTTTGGCGCGGGCCTCGTCACGGGCGTTGAGCTCGGCGGTCGCATCGACCTCGCGAGCGGCGGGACTCAAGAACATGTATCCGATGAGCGCCAGAACGACACCGGCGGTAATGCCGATATCGGCCACGTTAAAGACGGGGAAATCAATGAAGGTAGTGGCAATAAAATCAGTCACAAAGCCCATGGCCAGGCGATCGATCGCGTTGCCGATGGCGCCGCCCGCAACCATGGCCATACCCACGACCTCTAGGCGGGCGAGCTGAGGAGCACGGAGCAAGTACACGGCAATGGCGGCAATGGCCGCAAGCGCCAGCACGGCAAACGCTATGCCATGGCCCTCGCCCATGCTAAAGGCAGCTCCGATATTGCGGACAAACACAAAATCGATCACGCCGGGGATAACAGTCATATGCAGGGCATCGCCCACGGCACGAACCGAAATCTTGGTCAGCTGGTCAACAAGCAACACAAAGAGCGCCACCCCACCAGCAACACCCAACCGCCAACGCAAAGGCGGCGTCATATCCCCAGTACGACCCAAATCAATCCCCTACCCTCAAAACAATCGAATTCCATTTAACGCAAATAACCATCTTATATTGCCATACGCAGAACGCACGACATATCCACCAATGCGACAAAGGGGCTGTCCCCCTTGTCCCTTCACCGGGTAGTCTTTTTGGGACGGGGCTTTTTTAGCTACCCAGTCCAGCGCTTTCGAAGATTAAGTCCTTATTTGAGGTAGGGTAGCTAAAAAAGCCCCGTCCCAAAAAGACTAGCGTATTTGGTAACGATAGCGAAAACCCGCCAGAGCGAGCAAGGTGCCTTGAAGCAAGGCGGCATAGACCTTCTGGTCATGCCGCCGAAGCTGAAAGGCAGATTGCCGCTGTGGCGGGTTTGCAGCGTCAACCTGTTACGCGGTTTGGTAAAACCGCGTAACTACAAGGCATTCGCGCAGCGCTCGCAGATATGCGCGTGACCGTTGTACTCGCCGACGGTGGTGCGATAGTTCCAGCAACGGTCGCAGCACTCGCCCTCGGCGGCCTCAATAGCGACGGAAAGCTCCTCGCCCTGGGTCAGCTCAACATCGGAGACGATGTAGAACTCGGCCAGATCGACGGCCTTGTCGCCGGTCAGCAGCGCATACATCTCGGCGGGAACGACCGCCTTGACGCGGACCTGCTGGCTCTTGGTGAAGGTACCGGCGGAGCGGGCATCCTCAAGGGCCTTGGTCACAGCGCTACGGAGCTCGAGCGAGGCCTCGAGCACGCCCTCGAACTCATTGGCCTCGTCGACCGTGATGGGCGACTTGTACCAATCGAGCAGCGCGGCGTACTTCTGGTGATCGACGCAGCCGGCGGGCGCATAGGCCATGGCCTCGTCGACCGTGTAGGACAGGATCGGCTGCAGGTCGCGCATGAGCATCGAGAAGAGCTCAGCGAGCACGGTTTGGGCGCTGCGGCGCTCGAGCGAGCCGGGCTTGTCGCAGTACAGACGGTCCTTCAGGGCGTCGAGGTACACGTTGGAAAGCTCGGTAACCACAAAGTCGTAGAGCGCACGGTAGGCGCGCGGGAACTCGTAGCTGGCGTAGGCGTCGTCGACCTCGGCCTGGACCTGGGTCAGACGGGCAACCATGAGCTTGTCGAGCGGCAGCAGGTCGGCAAAGGCGACGCCGTCGGTCTCGGGCTCAAACTGACCCTCGAGCTCGGAGAGCAGGAAGCGCAGCGTGTTGCGGAAACGACGGTAGGCATCGGACGTACGAGCAAGGATCTCGTGGTCGATGGAGACGTCGGAGCTGGTATCGACCGAGGCGACCCACAGGCGGATGATATCGGCGCCCATCTCGTCGCAAACCTTGTTGGGGTCGATGACGTTGCCGAGCGACTTGGACATCTTGCGGCCCTGGCCATCGAGCGTGAAGCCCTGCGAGACGACCGCCTTGTACGGAGCGTGGCCGTTGGCACCCACCGAGGTGAGCAACGAGCTCTGGAACCAACCGCGGTGCTGGTCGGAGCCCTCGAGGTACACATCCGCCGGGTACTCAAGCTCGGGGCGATACTCGCAGACGGCCTTCCAGGACACGCCGGAGTCCCACCACACGTCGAGGATGTCCTTATCGGCCTTGAGGTGATGGCCACCGCACTTGGGGCAGACGCAAGCCTCGCCCAGGTAGCTCTCGGGAGCGTCGGTGAACCAGGCGTCGGAGCCCTTCTCGTGGAAGAGCTTGATGACGGCGTCGAGCGTGGCGTCGTTCATGACCTTCTCGCCGCAGTCGGCGCAGGTGTAGCTGGGGATAGGCACGCCCCAGTTGCGCTGACGGCTGATGCACCAGTCGGGACGCTGCTCGACCATGGCACCGATGCGGTTGGCCGCGTGGGCCGGATACCACTTGACGTTCTCGCGGATCTCTTTGCCAGCCTGCTCGCGCAAACCGGTCTTGTCCATCGAGACAAACCACTGGTCGGTAGCACGGAAGAGCACCGGGTGCTTGCAGCGCCAGCAGTGCGGATAGCTGTGCGTGATCTTCTTCTCGAGGACCAGGGTGCCGCGCTCGCGCAGGAACTCGATGATGTGCGGATTGGCCTCGTCGGTATCCATACCGCTGAAGGGGCCACCGGTACCAAACTCCTCGCCGGTGTAGAACTTACCGTCGTCATCAACCGGCATGCAGATATCGGTGATGCCCTCCTTGAGGCAGGCGAAGTAGTCGTCAACGCCATGGCCGGGCGAGTTGTGGACGATACCGGTACCGTCATCGACGCCGACGTAATCGGCCAGCAGTGCCACGCCCTCGACGCCGTCAAAGATCGGCTGCTTGTAGTGGATGTGGTGGAAGGTCTCAGCGGGAACCACATAGGGCTTACCATCGACCATGACCGGGGTGTACTCCCAGCCAAACTCCTCACAGCACTTGGGAGCCAGGTCCTCGAGCATGATCTCGGCACGGCCATCGTGCTCAACGGCAACATAGGCGGCGCCGGGCTTAAGGGAAACGGCCTGGTCAGAGGGGATGGTCCACGGCGTGGTCGTCCAGATGATGAAGTCAACCGGGCCGTCGAAGCTCTCGAGACCGGCAGGCTTAGTGGTCATCTCAAAGCGCACGAAGATGGACGGGCTCGTCTCGTCGGAGTACTCGATCTCGGCCTCGGCCAGCGCGGTGTGGCAGTGCTTGCACCAGTGGACGGGCTTATGACCGCGATAGATCATGCCCTTGTCGAACATGGCCTTGAAGACCTCGATGTCGGCGGCGTCATGCTGGTGATAGAGCGTCAGATACGGGTTGTCCCAGTCGCCAAGCACGCCCAGGCGACGGAAGCCGGCCTTCTGCAGCTCGATGTTCTCGACAGCGAACTTATTGCAAAGCTCGCGGATCTTAGCCGTGGAGGTCTGGTTGAACTTCTCGGTGCCGAGCTTCTCCTCGACCTTGTGCTCAATCGGCTGACCGTGGCAGTCCCAACCGGGGACATAGGGAACCTCATAGCCCTGCATCATCCAGTAACGGTTGATCATGTCCTTAGAGATCTTGTTCATGGCGTGGCCGATGTGGATCGGGCCGTTGGCATAGGGAGGGCCGTCGTGCAGCACGAACTTCTTGTGACCCTTGTTCTTCTTTAGAACTTGCTCGTAGACCTTGTTGTCCTGCCAGTCCTTGAGTCGCTTGGGCTCGGACTTGGAAAGACCGGCACGCATGGGAAAACCGGTCTTGGGCAGATTCATCGTCTGCTTGTACTCGTTTGCCACGGTACCCCTTTCTTGTCATGGGCGCGCACGCCCTCTGGGCACCAAAAAAGCGCCCGTCCCTGCAAGCTGGGACGAAGCGCCACAAGACAGGCAGTCTGCCCGTAAAAGCTCTTCGCTTAACCACCCAGCTTAGATGCCCTCGCCCGCGTCGCTGCGCGCTCGCATCCGTTACTCGGCTGGCCTGTATCGACGACCATCTCGGCGATATCTACTAAGACGTGCCTGCGCGGCACGTCCGTTGGGACCGCAGCTCCGGGGTGATTTTCATCGGTCTCATGCACGGGTTCTCAGCGCTCCCCGCTCTCTGTAGCATGCGGACGGCCGACTACTCGTCCCCATCAACGCTTATGCGGAGTATGCTAGCACGTTCCGCGCCGGCGAAAAACCCTCAACACTGGTTTTATACGTTCGAAATTTCTCGCGGATGTGGACCTTCTCTAGGAGCAAAATACCTGAAAGCACTTTATCGAACGAAAGAAGGTTGCTATGCGCACGATCGGAATGAGCGACTATACCGTCGGCGAGGACTGCTTCGACGAGCTGCCCGGCGCGCTGGCCGAATACGGAGCGACCAAGGTCGCAATCATCGGTGGCAAGCGAGCACTGGCTGCAGCACTTCCCGGTATCGAAGCCGCGCTGGCAGGCACCGGCGTCGAAGTTCTGGAGACGCGCGTCTACGGCACCAACAGCACACGCGCCAATATCGCCAAGGTCGTAAACTCCCCCGCCTGCCAGGAAGCTGACGTGCTTATCGCCTGCGGCGGTGGCAAGGCACTCGACACCGTCAAGACGGCGGCCATCGAGCTCAAGAAGATCGTCTTCACGGTCCCGACAATCTGCTCCAACTGCTCCGCCGCGACCGCCATTGCCGTTGTCTACAACGACGACGGCTCGCTCGAGGGCTATTCGTACCCCAACCGACCGGCGCACATCTTCATCAACCCCAAGATCATCGCCGAGGCACCGGCAGAGTACTTCTGGGCCGGCGTAGGCGATGCCCTGTCTAAGCAGCCCGAGGTCGAGTACGCCACGAGCGCCGGAAATTTGGAGCACACCGCCGGTCTTGGCCTGGCACTCGCCCACACCTGCTCCGAGCCGCTGTTTACCTATGGCGTCCAGGGTCTTGAGGACGTGCGCCAGGACCTGTCGAGCGAGGCCGTCAAGCAGATCGCGCTCGACATCGTGGTCAACACGGGATATGTCTCGAACCTGACCAACCAGAACGATTACTACTACAACTCGAGCGTGGCACACGCGTTCTACAACGCCACTTGCAGCATTCCGCGTGAGGGCACCTACCTGCACGGCGAGGTCGTAAGCCTGGGCGTGCTCGTGCTGTTCGCCTACACGGGCGACACCGAGAACCTTGAGCGCTATGCCGCCTTTAACAAGCAGATGGGCCTGCCCGTAACGCTTGAGCAGGTCGGGCTTTCCGAGGCCGATATCCCTGCCCTGTGCGAGTACGCGCACGCCACCAACGAGTGGAAGCAGGGTAACCCCGAGCCCTTCACCGACGAGAAGTTCGCCGCCGCCATCAAGGCAGCCAACGCCTACGGCCACACGCTCCTCGCCTAACCTACCAAAAAGGGACAGGTTTATTTTGGCAGGTTTTATCATGGCAAACGCCATTGAACATCTGTTGAAATTGTTTAGCTTGCCAGTAAAGGGGGCGACCATCTACTCGATGGCCGCCCCCTTTCATTTGCTATTCCAACATGCTCGGGTCAAATTCACTTGCGGGAATCACACGGTACCCGTGGCGCAGGAGCAAGTCGACGAAGACACCGTTGCCCGCGGTGAGCGTGCCGCTAAAGGTGCCATCGTAGACGCGACCTGCACCGCACGAGGGGCTACGGTCCTGTAAGATGCACGCGGCGATCTCTTCCGGCCCGCCCGCCTGCTCGCACATGTCGAGTGCTCGTTGGGCACCCAGGCGAAATTCCCTGTCAACGGACACGCCCTCGCAGGTACGGACTTCGCCGTTCACAATTTCGGACGGCTTGCGCGGTGTGGGCAGGCCGCCAAAAACCTCAGGGCACACGAGGAGCACCTCGGTTCCCGTGCGGTCGCAAGCCTCGACCAGCTCGCGATGGTAATTATCGAGCCCGTTATACTTGCAGCTCTCGCCCATCAAGCAGGCACTTACCACGATCTTCATATACAACCCTTCCCAAGCAAAACGCCCCATTTGAGGTGGACACTCAAATGGGGCGAAAGCACTGCGCAACTAGTATTACTGCTGCTTTGGCATCAGCGGATTCTCACGCGTGAGAAGATTCATAAACTCCTCGCCCGTGATCGTCTCCTTCTTGTACAGATAACGAGCCAGCTCGTGGAGCTTAAACTTGTTCTCCTTCAAGATCTGCAGGGCGCGGTCGTGCGCATCCTCGATCAGCTTGGCGACAATCGCGTCCACGCGCTCGGCCGTACCGGGGGCGCAGGTGAGCGACGTATCCTGGTTAAGGTACGCGTTCTGCACGGTACCGAGCGCCATCATGCCAAACTCATCGGACATACCAAAGCGCGTCACCATGTTACGGGCAAGCTTGGTGGCCTGCTCGATATCGTTGGCGGCGCCGGTCGTCATCTCGCCAAAGATGAGCTCCTCGGCTGCACGGCCGCCGCAATAGACGGCGAGCTTGTCCAGGATCTCCTGGCGCGTGGTCAGGAAGCGCTCATCCTCCTCGACCTGCATGGTGTAGCCCAGAGCACCGCTCGTGCGCGGCACGATGGTGATCTTCGTGACCGGCGCAGAGCCCTTCTGGCGAGCGGCAACGATGGCATGACCGATCTCGTGGTAAGAAACGACCTGCTTCTCGTGGTCGGACAGCACCGTGGACTTGCGCTGCTGACCGGCAATGACGACCTCCACCGACTCCTCAAAGTCGTCCTGCGTGGCGCGCTTGCGACCCTCGCGGACGGCACGCAGGGCGCCCTCGTTGATGATGTTGGCCAGGTCGGCGCCCGAGGCACCGGGCGTGGCGCGGGCAATCGCGGTCAGGTCGATCGGCGGCTGCGTCTTCACGCTCTTGGCGTGCAGCTCAAGAATGTTCTTACGGCCGGTCAGGTCGGGCAGCTCAACGGGGATGCGGCGGTCAAAACGACCGGGGCGCAACAGGGCCGGGTCAAGGCTGTCGGGACGGTTGGTGGCAGCGAGGACGACGATACCCTTGTGGTTATCGAAGCCGTCCATCTCGGTCAGCAGCTGGTTGAGCGTCTGCTCGCGCTCGTCGTTGCCACTAAAGCCGCCGCCGTCGCGCTTCTTGCCGATGGTATCGATCTCATCGATAAAGACGATGCACGGGGCCTTTTCCTTGGCCTGCTTAAACAGATCGCGAACCTTGGCGGCGCCGCGGCCGACGAACATCTCGACAAACTCAGAGCCCGAAATACTAAAGAACGGCACACCCGCCTCGCCGGCCACAGCCTTGGCAAGCAGGGTTTTACCGGTACCCGGAGGGCCGACAAGGAGGGCACCGCGCGGCAGCTTGGCGCCAATCTCCTCGTAGCGCTGCGGCTTCTCCAGAAAGTCGACGACCTCCTTGAGGGACTCCTTGGCCTCTTCCTGGCCAGCAACATCCTTAAAGGTCACGCCCACGTCCTTGGAGGCAATCACGCGCGCGCCGGACTTGCCCAGTCCACCGCCGCCAAAACCGCCGCCGCCAAAGTTCATCGACGGGCCGTCATCACCCATGGCCTTCTTCATGCGGCGGTTGAGCCACCAGCCGATCAGGAAGAAAATCGCCATGGGAAGAATGAGGGTGAGCAGGTAGTAAGTCATCAGACCCGAGTTCTTATCGGGAACGACCGACTCAAGCGAGGCGCCAGATTCAAGCACGCGATCGGTAAAGCCCGCATCATTCGGCACACCGGTCGTCTTGTAGGCGATGTTCTCGTCCTCGCCCTTCTTGGTGTAATAAATCGAGTAATCGTCCGTGTTGTACTCGACCTTATCGACGCTCT
This sequence comes from Collinsella sp. WCA1-178-WT-3 (M1), assembly GCF_009696325.1. Classification (GTDB taxonomy): domain Bacteria; phylum Actinomycetota; class Coriobacteriia; order Coriobacteriales; family Coriobacteriaceae; genus Collinsella. The sequence goes on along the minus strand of NZ_VUME01000002.1, from coordinate 183,250 downwards.
TCTTGTCGAGCGCTTTGACAAACGTCGAGTAATCGGTCTTCGTAATCTGCTGCGTGTGACCGATGTTGGGGAACAGAACGGTCGAGAGCACGAGGTAGACGACGAAGGCGATGAGCACGTAGAGGATCATATTCCGTCTACGTTTGTTGTCATCCATCTCCATCTGCTTGAACTCCATCTACTGGGGTTGATAATGCTAACTAGAATACCCAACCCGGCCGGCGATAAACCGACACCGGGCACGAAAGGACAGAGATGGCATCACTGGAAGTCGGCAAGGTTCAAATCTATACGGGCGACGGCAAGGGCAAGACGACGGCTGCGCTGGGGCTCGCGCTGCGCGCCACGGGCTATGGACTTAACGTGCTCATGCTTCAGTTTGCCAAGAAGCTGCACTGCGCCGAACATGACGCTGCTCCTCGATTGGGGCTTTGCATCGTACAAGCCGACCGCGACACGCCCGAAGCCTGTGCCGCACAGATCATGGAGCTGGCGCGCGAGCAGATTAGCCAAGTCGACGTGCTGATCTTGGATGAGCTGGGAGAAGCCATGCGACGGGGCTTTGTGACGCGCGAAGATGTCGAAGCGTTGATCGCGATGAAACCAACCACCACGGAGCTCGTGCTCACTGGCCGCGGCTTGCTGCCCCTCGCCGACCTTGCCGACCTCGTAACCGAAATGCGCCCCGTCAAACACTACTTCGACGAAGGCCTCCTAGCCCGCCAAGGCATCGAATACTAATTGATCCAAAGGGGACGGAGGAAAACGAATCATCGACATCACCACGGAGAGCAATGATCCGTTTTCCTCTGTCTCATACGGATCATTAGGCAGTGGCGCGGCCTAGCCAGTTGCCGCTGTGGTGGTAGATAGTGAACATCGTGGCCGTGATGAGCCAGGTTACGGGGTAAACCAGCAGCAGGAGCTCAAGCGACGGATCGAAAGGCATGATCGCAAACACCCAGATCACCCTGAGCACGACGGTGCCGAAAATCGTGAGAATCATGGGCTGCAAGCTCACGCCGGCACCGCGAATGGAGCCCGACGCGTTTTCGATAATCGAGAAAATCGCATAGAACGGCGCAATAAAATGGATGATGGTCGTGGTGTAGGCCGAAATCGAAGCATCGTCGACAAACAGACGCGACAGAGGACCCGAGAACACCAGCAGCACGGCAGACAGGCCACCAATGAGCATAAACGACAGCACGAGCGACGTATGGTAGCCCTTGCGCATGCGCTCGTAGTTGCGCGCGCCAAAGTTCTGTGCCGAGAACGTGGTGATCGACACGCCAAGCGCCTCGGTAACCATCCAGACAATGCCATCTAAGCGGCCCGAAAGACCCCAGGCCGTGGTGACATCGGCACCAAACGAGTTGACCGACACCTGAATCAAGACGTTGGAAATCGAATACGCAGCAGACTGAAAGCCAAGCGGCAGACCACACGAGATCATGCTCTTGCAAATACCAGGATCAATGCCGAGTTTGGAGAGTGAAAGCCGCCACGCACCCGGTGCGTGCATCATGCGAATCACGATCATCGTGGCGTTGGAGCAAATGGTCAGCGCCACCGCGATACCACAGCCCAGAGCCTCCATATGAAGCACGGCAACGAAGATGACATCCAGTACCACGTTAACGAGGCAGCCGGAAGCGATGATCACGGCAGGCCCACGCGTGTCGCCCACGGCGCGCAACAGCGCGGTGCCCATATTGAGCAACAGCGCCGCAACCATAGCGGCAAAATAGCAACGAGCATAGGCCACACCCTCGGCCAATAGTTCATGCGGCGTATTCATAAGCACCAGCATGGGCTCAACGAACACTATGCCCAGAATCGAGACGACGATACCGCCCACCAGAGCGAGCGTCATGGCCGTATGGACCGAACGACTCAGTCGCTCATCATCGTGCTGGCCAAAATACTGACCCGTAATAACAGCACAGCCGGCGCCAACACCGACGCAAAAACCGATGCAGAGCTCCGTGAGCACCATCGTGGCCTGGATGCCACCCAGCGCGAGCTTGCCGCCAAACTGACCGACGATATAGGTACCGATAAGCGTGTATGCCTGCTGAAAGAACGAACTAAAAAAGATGGGAACGCACAGCGAAAGCAACTGCTGCCAAATAACACCCTGTGTTACATCGATAGCCGTAGATTTCTTAGCCACACGCCCTCCCCACCAGCGCACGTCAAACAACAAAACGTCAATTAAAGACCAAAGCCAGCACCAGCTTAGCACCGACCGGCGTCAACCGAAACACCCGGACTCAGAGCCCGGTGCAAAATATCTGCCTAGTGATACAGTCCCGGCTGGTAGTGATACTCGTTGCTCACGTGCGGACACAACTGCCAAAAAGCGACAGCACTCGCCGCGGCCACGTTGAGCGAATCGACCCCGTGCGCCATCGGAATACGCACAGCCCAGTCACAGCCCGCGATGGTCTTGGCGCCCAGGCCGGCGCCCTCGGTGCCCATAAAGATCGCCAACCGGTCAATCTCTTGCAACGCGGGATCGTCCAACGACACCGAATCATCCGTCAATGCCATGGCGGCACACGAAAAGCCGGCATCGTGCAGCGCCGCCAGCCCATCATGCGGCCATACGCGCGCCTCGCTGCCAATGCGCGTCCACGGCACCTGGAACACCGTGCCCATGCTCACACGGGCCGAGCGGCGGTACAGCGGGTCACAGCACGTGGGGCTTACCAAAATGCCATCGACATTCAACGCTGCCGCCGAGCGGAAAATCGCACCCACATTAGTATGGTCGACAATACCCTCGAGCACGCACACGCGCACCGGGCGCTCACCCGCCACCTCGACGACGCCGCCCAAGAACTCATCAACCGGAATCTGACGCGGGCGACGGAACGCCGCGAGCGCACCGCGCGTCACGTTAAAGCCCGTCAACTGCTCCATGAGCTCCATGGAGGCCACGAACACAGGAACTGGACCTGCGCCCTCGCGTACAACCAGACGCTCGAACAGCGGCATCATCTGATCGAGCCAGCGCTCACCCAAAAGAAAGCTCACCGGCTCGTATCCGGCACGCACCGCACGCTCGATGACCTTGGCGCTTTCCGCAATAAAGATACCCTTTTGAGGCTCCAGCACACAACGCAGCTCGCGCTCCGTCAGTCGCACGTAGGCGTCGAGCCGCTCATCATTAAGGGAATCGATTCGCAGCACCTCAACGGCATCAGTCATAGCAGCCAGCCCGTACCCTTCTTTACAGCACATCTATACCAAACGAGGCGACGCTAAGCGCCGCCCCATGCATTCAATCAACCCGGTGATACCGTTCACGCCAGACGATTTAAGCATCAACACGACGATATGTCACGAACTCATAATCGAGGCCTTCGTCACCCTCGCCCGCGGCAATCGTGGCAACCCCGTCGCGCCGCGCAACTTCCCACGCAGGATCGACATCCAAATTGGGAAAGTACGTGTCCACGGCATGGGTGCAATGGTTGTGCGTGACCTCGGCCTCCACGCAGTACGGCAAAAACTGCCGATAGACATCGCCGCCACCGATCACCCAGGCAACGGGCTCATCGGCAACCGCGGCGAGCGCCTCATCGATACTATGCACCACGTCGACGCCCTCGGGAGCAAAGCCCTCGTCGCGCGTGAGCACAATGTTGCGGCGTTTCTTGAGCGGACGCCCGCCGGGAAAACTCAGCAGGGTCTTGCGTCCCATAATGACCGGACAACCCTTGGTGCACGCCACAAAATGGCGCATGTCGGCACGGTTGGACACGACCATGTCACCCTCGCACCCAATGCCCCAGTCATCGCACACGGCGACAATGGCAGAAAGCTTACACGTCATGCGCGTCACCTACACCGCAATGGGGATGTTCTTGACCTGCGGGCCGTGCTCATAGCCCTCAACGATCAAGTCGTCGGTCGTAAACGCGTAGAAATCGTGCACGTCGGGGTTGAGCGTTACCTTAGGAGCCGCAAACTGCGGACGCTCGATAAGCTCGCGGACGATATCGACATGACGGTCGTAAATATGGGCATCGGCGATCACATGCAGCAACTCGCCAGCGATCATATCGACCGACTGCGCGACCATCATCAGCAAAATGGCGTACTGGCACACATTCCAGTTGTTCGCGGCCAAAATGTCCTGGCTGCGCTGGTTGAGAATCATGTTGAGTGTTGGCTTATCGTCCTGCGGGCGCTGCGTGACGTTATAGGTCACGCTGTAGGCGCACGGATACAGGTGCATCTCGGACAGGTCGCTAAACACATACGTGTTGGTCATGATGCGACGGCTGTACGGTGTGTGCTTAAGGTCGTACAGCACACGGTCCATCTGGTCAAAGTCACCCTCGGCATAATGGCTCTTCTGGCCAATCTGGTACCCGTAGGCCTTGCCGATGGAGCCGGTCTCGTCGGCCCACTCATCCCAAATATGGCTGTTGAGGTCATGCACGTTATTGGACTTCTTTTGATAGATCCATAGAATCTCGTCCATGGCAGATTTGAGGGCCGTACGACGCAGGGTAAGCGCCGGAAACTCCTCACGCAGGTCGTAGCGTGCCGTAACGCCAAAGTTTTTAATGGTATAGGCAGGGGTGCCGTCCTCCCACACCGGACGAACCTTTTGGCCCTCGGTAGTGGTGCCATGGTCCAGAATATCGCGGCACATGGCTACAAACTGTTGATCAGCTTTGCTCATTGACCCTCCTGTCAGTCGCCTATAAGCGATTTTTATTGTAGCCCAGGCGCGCAGCATCGAATTGCACACTTGGGGCGGCACACGCAATGCACGGCAGTACGGCGCCGCATTCGCAAATGCTGCACCTTCAGCTTTTTTGACATATGCCAAAAATAGCTTGAGCGGTTTCGTATACGCGCTATCCTATTGTTGACATATGTCAGATTTGGAGAGTGTATGGCAGGAAGACGCGAAAAATTGCGCCGTGTTGGGATCATTCCCGAATATCGCGGCTTTACCCCTGACGGCCTTGCCAGCGGAGACGCCATCGACATGACGGTCGATGAGCTCGAAGTCCTACGGCTTTGCGACCTGGAAGGCCTCAATCAGGAGGCCGTCGCCCAGCAAATGGGCATCGCCCGTGCCACCGTGGCGGCCATCTGCAGCCGCGCGCATCGCAAGGTGGCAAACGCGCTGGTCAACGGGCGAGCACTTAGTATCGAGGGCGGCAATATCGCATACTCCCCCACACCTACGACGACGGCCATATGGCCAGCAAAGGAGGTCGGCACCATGAGGGTGGCAACGACGTACGACAACGGCAACATCTTTATGCACTTTGGCCGCAGCGAGCAGTTCAAAATCTATGACATCCAGGATGGCAAGGTGCTCAACGAGCAGGTCGTAGGCACCGGCGGCACTGGTCACGGCGCCCTAGCGGGTCTGCTCGCCAACGGTGGCGTCGATACGCTCATCTGCGGCGGTATCGGCGGCGGCGCCATCAACGCGCTCACCCAGGCAGGCATCACGGTCTATGCGGGCGCCCAGGGCAGCTGCGACGCCTGCGTCGAGGCCCTCATTGCCGGCACGCTCGCGCAGACCGGCGAGGCCACCTGCGACTGCCATGGGCACGAGCACGAGCACGCCCACGAGCATGGCGAGTCCTGCGGCTGCCACGGCCACCACGACCATGATGGGCACGAGGGCTGTGGCTGCCACTAGTGGCAAGCACCTCAACGCCAACACGCTTCCGCGCGTGAGAAAACCTGCGAACGAACGGCGAAGGCCGCCTGGAGTACCATCCAGGCGGCCTTCGCCATACTCGACTCAACCAGTCGTTACTTTTTATTACGCATCTGCGCTTCCATCTGGCGCAGCAGGTCCATATCGGACTTGGGACCACCTGTTCCCATGCCACCCAGGCCACCCAGGCCGCCCATGCCGCCCAAGCCCATGGCATCCAGACCGGGAATATTGGGCATGCGCATCTTTTTGCCTTTTTTACCCTTCTTGCCCTTCTTGCCGCCGGCTTGCGCCTGGTTGGCCATCGAGCGCATGCGGCCCATCATCTTGTTCATCTCGCCCCACTGCTTCATAAGGCTATTGACCTCGGTGGGGGTCACGCCGGCACCCTTGGCGATGCGGGCGCGACGCTGGCCGTTGATGATGGAAGGACGCAGGCGCTCCTCCTTGGTCATCGACATGATGATGGCCTCGTTCTTGTCGAAGATGCCCTCATCCAGGTTGCCGCCCATCTGGTTGAGCGCACGCTGGCCGCCGGGAAGCATGCCCAGAATGCCCTTCATACCGCCCATCTTCTTGACGGCCTTCATCTGGTCGAGCATGTCGTTCATGGTAAAGCCCTCGCGCAGCATGCGCTCGGCAGCCTCGAGCTGCTCGGCATCGGCTGCCTCCTGGGCTTTCTCGATAATGCCGACGACGTCGCCCATTCCTAAGATGCGCTTGGCCATGCGATCGGGATAGAACGGCTCCAGCGAATCGGGCTTCTCGCCCATGCTCACGAACTTGATGGGCTTGCCGGTCACCTGGCGCACCGAAAGCGCGCCGCCGCCACGGGCATCGCCGTCGAGCTTGGAGATGATCACGCCGTCAAAGTCGGTGCGCTCGGCGAAGGTCGAGACAACGTTGACGATATCCTGGCCGGTCATGGCATCGACGACCATCAGCACCTGATCGGGCTTGACGGCCTTCTTGATGTCCACGGCCTCCTGCATCATCTGTTCGTCGATCTGCAGACGACCGGCGGTATCGACGATGACCACATCGCGCAGGTGGTCGACGGCCTCCTGGATGGCGCCCTTGGAAATATCGACCGGGTGCTCGCCGTCACCGCGGAAGACCGGCACGCCGATCTCTCCACCAAGCGTGGCCAGCTGGTCGGCAGCGGCGGGACGGTAGACGTCGCACGCGGCGAGCAGCGGCGAGCGGCCCTGCTTCTTGAGCAGGTATGCCAGCTTTACAGCCGCCGTGGTCTTACCGGAGCCCTGCAGGCCCACGAGCATAATGACGTTGGGAATGCGGTTGCTAAAGACGAGCTTGCTCTCGGTGGAGCCGAGCATCTCGGTGAGCTCGTCGAGCACGATCTTGACGACGTTTTGCGCCGGCGTCAGCGATTCCATGACCTCGGCGGTCATGCAGCGCTCCTTGGTCTTGGCGACAAACTCCTTGACGACCTTAAAGTTGACGTCGGCCTCGAGCAGCGCCATGCGAATGTCGCGCATGGCCGAGGTGATATCGGCCTCGGTCAGCTTGCCCTTGCCGCGCAGGCGGTCAAATGTGTCGTTGAGGCGATCGCTCAGAGAATCAAACACTGGTCACTCCTTAGTTGGACTCGCCCACCAGGGCGCGGCAGAAATCTTTGGCATTAAACTCCTGCAGGTCATCGACCTGCTCGCCCACGCCCACGCGCAGGATCGGGAGCTTGAGCTTCTCGGCCACGGCCATGGCGATTCCGCCCTTTGCCGTGCCGTCGAGCTTAGTCATGATAATACCGTCCAGACCCAGCGCCTCATTAAACTCGAGCGCCTGGTTCAGGCCATTTTGGCCCGTCGCGGCATCGATCACGAGGACGACCGAGACGGGCATGGGGCCGGCGGCCATATTAGCGGCGCGCTTACGCGTCACGTTGACCACCTTGGCAAGCTCGCGCATGAGCTCGGGGCTCGTGTGCAGACGGCCGGCGGTGTCGATGAGCACCAGGTCGCTGCCGCGCTTATCGGCCTCGTCGAGTACGTCGTAGCAAACGCTTGCCGGGTCTGAGCCGCGGTCGCGCTTTATGACGGGGACGCCGGCTCGCTGGCCCCACACATCGAGCTGTTCGATGGCGGCAGCGCGGAAGGTATCGGCCGAGCCGATCACGACGTTCTTGCCACGGGCAGACATGGCGCTCGCGATCTTGCCGACCGTAGTGGTCTTACCGGCACCGTTGATGCCCACAAACAGCACGCAGCTCGGCGTGTCGGCGAACGGATCGCGCTCGACGGGTACAAAATGCTGCTCGAGCTGCTCGGCCAGGGCCCGACGGAGTTGCGGGGCGGTCTTGAGGTTCTTCTTGGCCGCGGCATCGCGCAGGTCGTCGGAGACCTGGATGGCGACCTCGGCACCCATGTCACCCATGACGAGAGTGTCCTCTAGGTCCTCCCAAAAATCCTCGTCGACCTCGCCGCCAAAGTAAAAGACCTCGTTGAGGGCCTCGCGGCTGCGCTCAAGTCCGCGCGAGAGAGCATCGAAGAATCCCATTATGCATTCACGACCTTTCCGGTTTCGCGATCGAGTTTTTGCGAGACGACGCGACTGACGCCGTCAGCTTGCATCGAGACGCCGTAGAGGACGTCAGCGTCCTCCATAGTACGGCGCTGATGCGAGATAACCAAGAGCTGCGTATCGGAACGCAGCACGTCAAGCGCGCCGATGAGCTTGGACAGGTTGGCGTCATCGAGCGCCGCCTCGACCTCGTCCAGCACATAGAACGGCACCGTACGCGTGCGATACACGGCAAAGAGCAGGGCAAGCGCCGTCAGGCTCTTCTCGCCGCCCGACATGAGCATCATCTTGGTGATACGCTTGCCGCGCGGCTGCGCCACGACCTCGATGCCCGTCTCGGCCGGATGCTCAGGGTCGGTCATCTCCAGATGTGCCTGGCCACCCGGGAACAGCATGGCGAAGATCTCGCGGAAGTTCGCATCGACCTTCTCGAAGGTCACCAGAAAGGCTTTACGCATCTTGCGGTCGATGGCCACGGTAATCTTGGTGAGCGCCTTGCGCGCGCTCTCCAGATCGGCCAGCTGCTCCTCGATGTAATCGGCGCGGCGCTTGAGCTGCTCGTACTCCTCCATGGCAACCTGGTTCACAGGGCCCAGGTTGTTGATCTGGCGCACGAGCTGGTTGAGCTCGCGCTCGGCGGCGTCGCGATCGGTGGGAGCAGGAAGCATGAGCGCTTCCTCGAGCACGGTGGTGCCATCGGCGGTAATGGCCTTGATGGCCGCCTCTACCTGCACCTCGAGCTTGCCGCGCGCGACCTTGAACTCGTTTTGTGTCGCCGTGGCGGCATCGACCCGCTCCTTGGCGCGGGAGACCTCGTCCTTGGCATCCTCGATGGTTTTCTTGAGCGAAGCCGAGTCTGCCTCCTCGAGTGAGGCCTGGTCACGCAGGCGCGCGGCCCAATCAGATGCACGCTCCAGCAGGGCCGAATAGCGCTCGTGCATGGGATCGACACGCAGGCGCAGCAGCTCGAGCGAGCGCGAAGCCTGACGTGTTCCGCGGATACGGCGGTCAATGCCCTCCAGGCGATGCTCCAGATCGGGCACGCGGCCCTTCAGCGAACGCAGGCGCTCGCTCGTCTGGGCCAGGCGCACCTTGGCATCGGCGAGCTTACCGGCTGCCTCGGAATCGTCACGGCGCACGCGATCGAGTTCGTCGTTGGCTTCGGCAATCTGGAGACCCAGGTCGCTTGCCTGCGCACGGGCCTCGTCGCGCGAACGGGTGAGCTCGTCAACGCGCGGGCGCGCGGCGCGAACGGCCTCGGCCGCCTGCTCGCGGCGCCTGGAGATGCGCGCACGCTCGACCTCGGCGTTGTTGGCGCTTTGCTCCAGGCGGCCAATCTCGGAGAGCAGCGAGCGGCGCTCGCCCTCAAGACGGGCGATCTCGCCGGCGGCATCACCCTCGGCGGCACGCGCCTCCTCGACGGCCGCATTGGCCTCGATAACCTGGTTCGACACATGCTCAAAAACGGCAGCCAAATCGGGCTCCAGGCCTTCGAGCTCGCGAATGCGACGCTTCCGCTCCAGGGCACCCGAGGCCTCGCCGGCATCGAGTCCCACGCGCACCAGGCCACCAAAGCTCACGCGAGCGCCATCGGGCGTCACATAAGTCACACCGTCAACGACTGGTGCCGCCAGCGCACAAGCCAAGTCATCGACCACGTAATAGCCGCCGAGCAGTGCCTCGACAATCGGGCCATAACCGGCACGCACGGACAGGCGATCAACCAGACGCGAACCGGCAGCGCCCTCGGCAGCAGCAGGGCCGCTCACACCACGTGCCACCAGCACTGCCTCGCCCGAGGCCTTCTTTTGGTCCAAAGCCGCACGACCGGCACGCTCAAGCGTGGCCGCGTCATCAATCAACAGGGCATCGATATCGCCGGCAAGCAGCTGCTCGACCAGGCCCTCAAGCTCACGCGGCGCCTCGAGCACGTCGCCCAGACGGCCCGTTACGTCATCGCCCAATGCCCCTACCAGACGGCTCACCAACGGCGAGCTATCGGCCATACGGGCATCGAGCTTCTTTTGGCTCGCAAGCTCAGAGCGCACCTCGGACAGCTTGTTGCGCGACTCGCTCTCACGGGCGCGCAAGTCCCTCAACGCCGCACGGGCGACCTCGGTGGCCTGGCGCGCATCGGCCTGGGCTTGGCGAGCCTGATCGAGCGCGCCGTCGAGCTCCTCGGCGCGGTCGCGACGGCTCTCGAGCGAGGCCGTGACCTCCTCGAGCTGCTCGTCAATCTGCTCCAGGCGCGAGGCGTACATGTTGTCCTCGACCTCGGCATTACTCAACGAGTCTTTCACCTTGGCAAGCTCGAGCGCAGCCTTGTCGGCCACGCGCTGCACATCGCGTTGCTCGCGCGTAAGCTGCGAAATCTGATTGTCGAGCGCAACACGGCGCTCGTGGAGCTCGGCGGCGGCAGGGCCGGCGGCGTCAACGTCGTCCTGGGCCTGCATGTGCGCACCGGTCACTTCCTCTAGCTGGGCACGTGCATCCTCGAGCTCCTCGACCACGCGACGACGCTGATGCTCGGAGCTCGAAATCTGGCCGCGCATATCGGACAGGCGCGACACCATATTGTGGCCCTTTTCCTCGAGCAGGCGCATATCGGAGTTAATACGGCCGACCACATCTTGCATATGACGGCGCTGCTCGCCCAAGTCACCCACAAACAGGCCCTTTTCCTCGAGCATCACCTGGAGCTTCTCGAGCTCGCGCTCCTTTTCGCCCAAGCGGTACTGCGCAAGCTCCAGCTCGGCGGCACCCTCTTTGGAACGGCTCTCCAGATCGTTCCACTGCGACTGCAGCGAACGAAGCTCGTCAACGGCCAGCATCTGCGTAAGCTCGTTCGCGCGCGAGGACAGCTCTTTGTACTTGCGCGCGCGATCGACCTGACGCTCCAACGGTCGCAGCTGACGGGCAATCTCCTTATTGATGTCGCGGGCACGAGTAAGGTGCTCGTCCATCGACTTAATCTTTTTGAGCGCACGCTCCTTACGGCGCTTGTGCTTGGAAATGCCGGCAGCCTCCTCGATAAGGACGCGGCGCTCCTCGGGACGGCTCTGCAAAATGGCATCGAGCTTGCCCTGGCTGATAATGGAATGCGTATCCTTACCCAAGCCCGAATCGTGCAAAATGTCCTGGATATCCATCAGGCGGCACGGACTCGAGTTGATGAGGTATTCGCTCTCGCCCGAACGATACATGCGGCGGGTGATGGCAACCTCATCAAAGTCGACAGGCAGCACATGGTCCGAGTTATCGAGCACCAGCGTGACCTCGGCAACGCCCACCGGCTTGCGCGCCGACGAGCCCGAGAAGATGACGTCCTCCATGGCCTGGCCGCGCAGCTGCTTGGCGCTCTGCTCACCCAGTACCCACAGAATCGAATCGGAGATATTCGATTTTCCCGAGCCGTTAGGACCGACGATGACGGTCAGGCCCGGCTCAAACGTCATATGGGCGCGGTCGGCAAACGACTTGAACCCTTTGAGCGTAAGGGACTTGAGATACACGGTTCCTCGCTTAAACGGGCTTCTTGTTGAGAATCACACCGTTGGTGGTGTAACCCATGCGGTCGAGCGCCTCGAGTGCAGCGGCTCCCTCGGCCTCTTTCTTAGAGGCGCCGGTGCCGCGGCCCTGACGGATACCGTCGACAAGCACCACGGCGGTAAAGGTGGGCGCATGTGCCGGGCCCTCGGAGCCTACCAGCTTGTATGCCGGGGGCTCGTGACCGTCTGCCTGCACGCACTCCTGCAAGAACGACTTGGGGTTCGCGGGGTGCTCGGCACGCTCGGAGGCCAAATGGGGCTTAAGCGTGCGGTGGATGAACTCCGCCGCCGCATCCCAGCCGGCATCGAGGTACAACGCACCCACGAGCGACTCATAGACGTTCTCGAGCGCCGAGTTAAGGCCGCGCGCGCCGGTACCGGTCTCGGAGGCGCCAAAGATGATGATGTCGTCGATGCCCAGCTCGTGCGAAACCTCGGACAGCGTGGCACCCGAAACAAGCGATACCTTCAGACGCGTGAGCTTGCCTTCATCGAACTCGGGATAAGACTCAAAGAGCGAACGGGCAACCACGGCGCCCAGAATGGAGTCACCCAAAAACTCAAGCCGCTCATAGCTGGCAGAGACCGGCTGCCCCTCTACTGCCGAGGGGTGGGTGAGCGCCGCGCGTAGCAGCACCTTGTTATTAAACTCATGGCCCAGGATTTCCTGAGCGCGCGTGAGTCGTTGAGATAAAGCCAAGACCTAGGCCTCCCTGGCGTTTTCGATAGCGTCGACGGCGTCGGCAACGGAGGTGAGCGACAACAGGGTCTCGTCATCGATCTCGAGGTCAAACTCGTCCTCGATGGCCGTCACCAGCTGCAGGCGCTCGAGCGAATTGGCATCGAGGTCGTCAAAAGTTGTCTCATCACTGATCTCGGCAACGTCAACACCCAGCACGTCGGCAGCGACCTCGGCGATCTTGTCAAAGATTTCGGAGCGATCCATAACGCATCCTCTCATAAGTCGTGGAATACAATGTGTCGCGCGGGCGGAAGCCGCATTGCAGCACGGCTCCGATTCTACCCCACGATGCATAGCTTGAGCCACGTAACGGAGCTCTTGCTAAACGATACCTTCCATGGAATTGGCAATGCTTTCGATAAGCCCGGCTCGAACGGCCTGAGCCGCGGCGAGCGTACCGTTCTTAACGGCTTCGGCCGACGTGGCGCCATGGCCAATCAAAACGACGCCGCGAAGGCCCAGCAGGATCGCGCCGCCCTTGGCATCGCCCGAGAGCTTGGCTTTCATCTGGCGCATCTGCTTTTTGATGAGCAGCGCGGCGATCTTGGTACCGAGCGAAGACATAAAGGCGCCCTTGAGCTCTTGCAGCAAAAACTTGGCAGCGCCCTCGGTTGCCTTGAGCGCAATATTGCCCGACATGCCGTCGGCGACCACAACGTCAAAATTGCCCGACGTAAGATCGGTGCCCTCGCAGTTGCCCACAAAACCGGGGACCGCGGCTTTCATAGCCGGGAAGCACGCCTTGGTAAAGTTAGAACCCTTCTCGTCCTCGGTGCCGTTGCCAAGCAGGCCCACACGCGGATGTTCGATGCCCAGGACCACGCGGGCATAGGCTGCACCCATCTGGGCAAAGCGAACCATGTCGTCGACCTCGACATCGGGGTTGGCCCCCATGTCGCACAGTACCGTAAGGCCACCGGCGCGGTTGGGCAGCGCATTGGTGAGGCATGGACGCACCGGCTGCTTCTTACCCTCTACCAAATATCTAAACGGCGTCACGTAGGCGGTGGCGGCAGCCGTCATGGCGCCGGTCGACCCCGCGGAGAAAAACGCGTCCGCGTTGCCCTTCTTAATAGCACGGCAGGCAAGCACGATCGAAGACTTACGCTTGGTCATCACGGCGCGGATGGGATCGTCGTCCATGGCGATGACATCGGGGGCCTCCAGAGCCTCCACGCGCGCGTGCGCCGCGGCAAAGGGGTTGACGATATCGGCGGGGCCAACAGCAATGACCTCGATATCGGGATCGGCGGCAAGTGCGGCCTCAATACCGTCGAGGACAACTTGGGGCTTCTCGTCTCCGCCCACAACGTCTACACAAACGCGAACGTTACTCATTTCAAGTGCTCCTTATACAAAAATGGCCGACTCATTGAGCCGGCCATTGTGGTTCCAGTTGGAACGGCATCGTATCCAGAGTATACCGTTACTCGGTAACGATAACCTCGCGGTCCTTGTAGAAACCGCAGCTGGGGCACACGTGGTGCGGGAGCTTGACAGCGCCGCAACGGGGGCACGTGGACTGAGCCGCAGCCGAGATCTTCATGTTGGCGGAACGACGAGTATGGGTGCGGATACGACCCTGCTTTTGTTTAGGTACGGGCATAGTGACCTTCCTTATGAACTATCCAGTGTGGCGATTACGCGCAAGTAGCGATACTACCACATTTTTACTCATCAAGATTGAGATTCTTCAATGCTGCAAATGGATTTTCCGTGGCAGCGGCCCATTCGGCCTCGGCCTGGGCGGCGCAATCGCATTGCTCGACGTTGAGATTGATGCCGCAGGTGGGGCACAGGCCGCGGCAATCGGGCTTGCAGAGCACCACAAACGGCGTGTCCATGACAACGGCGTCGTTAATGGGCTCCCCCAGATCGACAATGCGGTCCTCGCCCAAAAGCTCGTAACCGTCCTCGTAGGCCTCGGGATCCTCGGGCTCCTCAAAGAGGTAGAACTCCTCGATCTCGCCGGCGATATCAAACGAGGCGAGCTCAAGGCAGCGGTCGCATTCGCCGGTGGCGTGCGCTCGAACCATGCCGGAGAGCAGAACACCGGTGCCCGCATTGGTAAAAACCACGTCGTAAGCAATGCCGTCCTGCAGCTGGTACTCCTTCTCGCCCACCGTGTAGGTGGCGACATCGACCTTGCCGGTCAGCGGATACGAGTCTCCGGGAAACTCGAGCTGCTCGGAAAGATCGACGGTAACGCTCGGGAACTCAGCCATTACCACTGACCGTTCTGCTGGGCGGCACCCTCGTTGAGCTGCTGACGGCAACGGGTAACGGTGCCGGTCAGGCTCTTGAGGTTCTCCTCGAGATGCGTAAAGACCTGCTCGGCATAATCCTCGGCCGCATAGCGCGTCTCGCGCTCGTACTGCTGGGCACGATCACGGATATCGTCGGCCTGCTGCTGCGCCAAGCGGACGATCTCCTGCTCACCGGCAATGGTGAGTGCCTGCTGCTGAGCATCGGCAATGATGGAATCGGCCTGAGCGGCGGCGGAAGCCATAAGCTCGTCGCGCTCCTTGAGGATGCGACGGGACTTCTGCCACTCCTCGGGATAGCTCATACGGATCTCGTCAAGGATGTTAAAGAAGACGTCGGCATCGATAACCTTCATCTGGGCATTCTTGCCGAACGGCGTCTTAGCCTCTTCGATGAGCCCCTCGAGCTCCTCGACAAGGCTCACGATCCTGTCGCCAGGAAAATTCTCGCCCGGCATCCGGTCTCCTTTCATAGGTAACATGTCATCGTGTTAGTTTACCACATGCCATCAGGCAATATGAAACGTCACGAAAAGCGATGTTTAAGCGCTTCGACCACATTGGGCGGCACAAACGTCGACACATCGCTTCCGAGCGATGCGATCTGACGAACCACCGAGCTCGAGATATAGCCGTACTGCGGCGCACTCATGACAAAAATGGACTCAAGCTCGTTGTCCAGGCGATAGTTGAGGTCCGCCTGCTGCAGCTCGTACTCAAAGTCGGTCATGGCGCGCAGGCCCTTGACCACAGCACCCGCACCCTGCTCACGGGCAAAATCGACCAACAGGCCGGTAAAGGGTAGTACCTCGACACCGTCAATATCGCCCAGGGCCTCGCGGGCCAACGCCACGCGCTCATCGAGCATAAAGGTGGTGCCCACGCCGTTTTTGCCCTGCGACTCCGCCACGGCGACAATCACGCTGGGAAAAATGCGGCGGGCGCGGCGGATTACATCGATGTGACCAAACGTGATGGGGTCAAACGTACCCGGAACGATCACGCGGTTGATAGTGTCATTCATGGGTATCCTCCAAAGGCACGTCCTCGTCAATATCGCTGTCATTAGCATGGTCGCACTCGTCCGCGGCCACCCAGCGCAGCAAGTCAACCGAGGTAATGCCGTAGCGTTTCTCTCGCACGGTCTCAAAACCAGCCGGATGAGCGCCCGCATCGCTTGCGGCATGCTCAAACAGGGCAAAGGCCCCTGGTGCCAGCAAGCCCTGCTGGGCAAGATTGCGCAGCAGCTCCTCGACCGGCTCGGCACCAAAGGCATAGGGCGGATCGAGCAGGACCAGATCAAAGGGGCCGCCCGGAACACGGCCGCGCGAGGCGCTCGCCAACACATCGCCGGTAACGACGCGCCAACGCGAGCGGTCGCGACACAGCGACTCGATATTCTTAGTGATCAGTCGGGCGGCATTGCGATCGATCTCGAACGTGATGAGCGAGCGAGCGCCGCGCGAGAGCATCTCGATTCCCAGGGCACCGGAGCCGCCAAAGGCATCCAGCACGCGGACCTCGTCCAGATCGAAATCGAATGCCGACATGACCATGGACGCACATGCCTCGCGCACGCGGTCGGTCGTGGGACGGGTGACATCGCGCCCACGCGGCTCTTCGATCTTGCGGCCGCGCCATTCACCGCCGATGATTCTCATCCTCCGCTGACCTCCTTGAAGATATGTCGATAACGCGTAGCGACCGCATCGCGCAAGGGACGCATCGCCACGGAGTCAAGGTTGCAAGCATACCGCAAGAGCTCGACCGCGTCCAAATGGGCCCATTCGATAAGATCCTCGTCGGCGTCCAGGTCCACAAAACGCAGGGTCACACCGCCATGTTGGCGATAACCCAAGATTTCGCCCTCGTGGCGCAAACGCAGGTCCATCTGCGCAAGTGCAAAACCGTCAGAGGTCTTTTCGAGCGCCCGCAGGCGGTCTTGCGCAGCAGACACACCGCCATTGCCCTTGGAATGCGTCATGACCAGGCACGTGCCCGACACGCTGCCGCGGCCCACGCGGCCTCTAAGCTGGTGCAGGGCCGCCAAGCCAAAGCGCTCGCCGTTCTCGATAACCATGACGGTGGCGTTGGGCACGTCGACGCCCACCTCGACCACCGTAGTTGAGACGAGCACGTCGATCTCGCCGCGCTTAAAGGCGTCGATCACGCGGTCCTTCTCCCCCGCCGGCATGCGGCCGTGAAGACGCTCGACGGAAAGCCCCGGCAATGCCAGACGCAGGCGGTCGAGCTCGGTCGCGGTGTCGTGCAACGGCACGGGCACCGTCACGCGACCTTCATCGTCGCGAGCAATGCCGGGAACGTCTTCCAAATCGTCCGCGGAGTCACTCGGCTCCACAAGCGGGCAGATAACGTAAGCCTGCTGTCCTTGGGCATGCGCCTCGCGAATGGCACCGTAAGCCAGGTCGCGGCTCGACTCGGTGAGCACGCGCGTCAAGACGCCGGCCCCGGGGACGGGGCGATGACGAATGATGGACGTGTCCAGGTCGCCATAGACCGAAAGCGCCAGTGTGCGCGGAATAGGCGTGGCCGTCATAACGAGCAAGTCCGCACCTGGGCCTTTGGCACGCAGGGCATTGCGCTGCCCCACGCCAAACCGATGCTGCTCGTCGATAACGACGAGTGAAAGATGTTTAAACGTTACGTTATCCGAAAGGACCGCATGGGTACCAAAGAGCACATCGAGCTCACCAGACTGCAACTGTGCATGGATGCGCTCGCGCTCGGCGGCCGGAGTAGCACCCGTCAGGAGCGCCCAGGACATACCGGCCTGCGAGAGCAAAGGGCCGGTTTTATCGGCATATTGACGCGCCAGCACGCCCGTGGGTGCCATGACGCAGGACTGGGTACCCGAATCGGCCGCGACTGCCAGCGCGCAGGCGGCGACGGCGGTCTTGCCGGTACCGACATCGCCCAGCAGCAAGCGGTTCATCACGTGGTCGCCATCGCACATGTCATGCAGGATGTCTTGGAACGCGGCCTCCTGCTCGTCGCTCAGCGAAAACGGCAGGGCCCGCCTAAGCGCCGTCAAATGACCACCCGCGGTATGGGTGTAGGGAACCACCTCGACCATACCGCCGTCGTTGCGCAGACGAAGCGCCAGCTGAAGATAGAGGCATTCTTCATAGGCAAGCCGTGCGCGCGCGATATCGCGCTCGGCCATACTCGAGGGAAAGTGAATCGAACGCAGCGCACGGGCGCTGCTCATAAGGCGTCGCTTGGCGCGCAGGGGCGCGGGAATCGGGTCGAAGGGATTGCCGACAATCTCGAGCGCGCCGCTCACGATACGGCGCATCCAAGCCTGGCTCACACCGTCGCTCACATAGTGAACCGGCAGGATGGTGCCCGCGGCACGCCCGTCCTCGAGCTTTTCGAAATGCGGCGAGGCCATCTGCTTAAAGCCGTAGGCAAATTCGACCTTACCCATCACGGCCAGGCGGTCGCCCTGCTTGAGCTGCTGGGCAATCCAGGGCTGGCGGAAAAAAGCGACTTGCAGCACGCCCGTCTCGTCCACAAGCGAGACCTCGGTAACCTGCATACGCGGGCGGGGCTGCTTTTGAACGATACGATCGACCGTGGCGACGATCGTGCACACCGTACCGATAGGCGCCATCTCGATGGACCAGGAGCGTGTAAAGTCCAGATATCGATGAGGGATATGGAGAAGGAGGTCCCCCACCGTCCTAATTCCCAGACGGCGAAGGGCCTCCTCACGTTTACCCGAAACATATTTGAGTCGCGCGATATCCTCGTCGAGCGCATTGCTCTGGGCAAAGCGCTCCGAGACGCGCGGCACGGAGCACAGCTCGGACATGGGCAGATGCCTACTCGATCGAGAAGATCACGGGATAGAGCGGCTGCTCGCCACGATGGGCGTCAATCTCCAGGTCGGGCTGAGCCTCCTCGATGGCGTCGACGATCTCCTGGAAGGCCTCATCGGACAGCTCCTCGCCGGCCAGAATCGTCAGCGCATCGCCCTCCTCTTCCTCCTGCATGCGGTTGATGCAGTCGAGCGTGACCTGCTTCACATCGGAGCCGACCACGTCGATGGAGCCGGCGATGATACCCATGACGTCACCGGAGTGAATCGGCGAGCCGTCAGAGGCGCTGGAATCGCGCACGGCACGGGTGACCTCGCCATCGCGAACCTCGCTGATGGCATCGACCATGGCGGCGACGGCGTCCTCGAGCTCGGAATCGGGCAGCACCGCGAACAGAGCGGAGAACGCCTGCGGAACGGTCTTGGTGGGAACCACGGCGACCTTTTTGTCGGTGCAGGCAGAAGCGGCAGCCTCGGCAGCCATACGGATATTGCCGTTATTGGGCAGGATGATGACCGAAGTCGCGTTGACCTGGTCCACCGCGCCCAGCAGGTCGGCGGTCGAGGGGTTCATGGTCTGGCCACCCGAAACGACTACGTCGACGCCGAGGGACTTGAGGATGTCGGCCTCACCGGAACCGGCGGCAACGGCGACAAAACCCAGGGCCTTGGCGGGCTCGGCGGCCTTTTCCTGGTCCTCGTGGATCTTAGCGGTACGGTCGTGGGCCTCCATCTCCATGTTGTGGATAAAGACCTCGTAGATCTGGCCAAGCTGCAGCATGTGCTCGAGCACCAGGTTGGGGGTGTTAGAGTGCACGTGGATCTTGTAGTCGGGGTAGGCGCCCACGAGCAGCTCGCAGTCGCCCATGGAACCCAGGAACTTAAGGCACTCGTCCTCGTCAAACGGGGCGTCGGCCTTAAAGAGGAACTCGTTGCAGTAGCGGAACTCCGAGCCCTCCCAGTCGTCGTTGGCCTCGATCTCGACGCGACCGAGGGCCGCATCGCGGGCAGAGCCAGCGGAATCAAACGTGGTGGAGAAATCCTCGACAACGGTGCTGCGGCCCAGAGCAGCGGCAACGAAGTTTTCCAGGAAGATGGCGAAGCCAAAGGCGCCAGAGTCGACCACGCCGTTCTCCTTCAGAACGGGCAGCAGGTCGGGCGTGCGAGCCACAGACTGGTAGGCCTCGACGACGATGGCGTCGAGCGCGTCCTCGGCCGAGAACTTCTTCTTCTCGCACTCGTCGGCCTTGGTCGAGACGTCGCGCAGGACCGTAAGAATCGTGCCCTCGATGGGCTTGCGGACGGCCTGGAAGGCGACCTTGACGGCGCGACGGAAAGCATGCGCGATGTCGGCAGACGTGATGGGCTCATCGACAGAGACGAGCCCCTCGGCCACGCCGCGCAGGATCTGCGAGGTGATAACGCCGGAGTTGCCGCGGGCGCCCATGAGGGAGCCATGGGTGATGGCGCCGGCGATGGCCTCCATATCGGCATCGGCGGGAAGGGCGGAAAGCTCCTTGGTCACCGAGGCGAGCGTGAGCGACATGTTGGTGCCGGTGTCGCCGTCGGGCACGGGAAAGACGTTGAGTTTATTGATCTCCTCGGCCTTGTCGGAAACGGCAGCCGCAGCGATCGGAAAACAGGTGCGAATGGTCTTTACAATCATGAGTATTTGAATCTCCGTTTTCGGATGCTAGTTCAGACGGCTCTTGAGCGCGTCGATGTGAATGCCGATCTTAAGGCTGGCGGGATCGATCTGGGCGATCTCCTGCAGGGTGAAGGCAACGGAGCTCGAAAGATTGTGGCAGACGGACTTCATGTTGACGCCGTTCTCGAGCACGACGTGAAGGTCGACCGTAAGGCCGTTCTCGTCGGCGGAGACAAGCACGCCCTTGCGGAGGCGCTGACCGGCAAGCAGGCGCACGCTCTCGGCGCCCTGGAGCTGCTCGGCCATACCGACGACGCCATAGCACGTCATCGCGGCATAACCGGCAATATCGGCAATAACGTCGTTCGAGACGCTCAGGCTGCCGTTAATGGTCTCAGACACAAGAATCTCCTTATCTGGTGCTCGCGGCACCATGTCGTGGGAGCAATCATTGCAATATTCTACAACGACCGCGCCATGTTGAGGTGGTGGGTCGCGGGATTACATCCTCGACACGAAATGTTGATATGGCAACGTTTGCGTTAAGCAATCGCGGCATGAAAAAACCCGCCGCAGAAGCGACGGGTTTTACAATCTGGCTCCCCGGGTAGGACTCGAACCTACAACAGCGCGGTTAACAGCCGCGTGCTCTACCATTGAGCTACCGAGGAATTTAAAGCCCAGCAGATTGGGCTGGGAAATTCTGGCTCCCCGGGTAGGACTCGAACCTACAACAGCGCGGTTAACAGCCGCGTGCTCTACCATTGAGCTACCGAGGAATAGGTGCATGCTCTCAAGCAACGAAGTTTATTATACGGACGAATCAGCTCAGGGCAAGAACTTTTTTAAGAAATTTTCCGACCCAGTCATTGGGGACGTTCTTAAACGACTAGTCATTCAAGAACGTCCCCAACGACTCATCAACCTGACGCCCAGGGTAGTCTTTTTGGGACGGGGCTTTTTTAGCTACCCAATCTGGGGCCTTTAAAGCTTGAGCCGCTCATTGAGATAGGGCAGCTAAAAAAGCCCCGTCCCAAAAAGACTACCCGTGCCCCAACTGCCGGCCCTTGTTACATGAAAGCGCCCTCAAGCGGATGTGCTTGAGGGCGCTTCTTGCTTGACTAGCTTTCGATATAGTCTTTGAGCTTGCTGGAGCGGCTGGGGTGGCGGAGCTTGGCCAGGGTCTTGGACTCGATCTGGCGGATGCGCTCGCGCGTGACGCCAAACTCGCGGCCGACTTCCTCGAGCGTGCGGGGATGTCCGTCGACAAGTCCAAAGCGCAGCTCAATAACCTTGCGCTCACGATCGGCAAGCGAGTCGAGCACCTGGGTGAGCTGCTCCTGCAGCATGGAGAAGCTGGCGGCATCGGGCGGAACGATGGCCTGGGAGTCCTCGATAAAGTCGCCCAGCTGGGAATCCTCTTCCTCGCCGATAGGAGTCTCGAGCGACACGGGCTCCTGCGAGATCTTCTGGATCTCGCGGACGCGGTCGGCACTCATGTCCATCTCGGCACCGATCTCCTCGGGGGTCGGGTCGCGACCCAGATCCTGGAGGAGCTGGCGCTGCACGCGGACAAGCTTGTTGATGGTCTCGACCATGTGCACGGGAATACGGATGGTTCGGGCCTGGTCGGCGATAGCGCGCGTGATGGCCTGACGGATCCACCACGTGGCGTACGTGGAGAACTTGAAGCCCTTCTGGTAGTCGAACTTCTCGACGGCGCGGATCAGACCGAGGTTGCCCTCCTGGATCAGATCCAGGAACAGCATGCCGCGACCTACGTAGCGCTTGGCGATGGAGACGACCAGACGGAGGTTGGCGCTGATGAGCGCCTGCTTGGCCTCGAGGCCCACGTTCTCGATACGAGTCAGACGACGCATCTCGGCGCGAGTGAGCTCGATCTCGCCCGCCTCGGCGGCCTCGAGCTTCTCGGTGGCCTCGAGACCGGCCTCGATCTTCATGGCCAGATCGACCTCTTCGGAGGCAGTCAGCAGGTCGACCTTGCCGATCTCCTTAAGGTACATACGAACCGGGTCACCGGTCAGCATCACCGTGGAGGCATCGATGCCACGCACGCGAGAACGCGAACGGGACGTGCGGACGGTGCGCTTCTTTTTGCTCTTGCAAGAACCCATCTCGGCATCGGCCTGACGGGCCATCTTAAGCTCATGATCGTCGAGCGAGCCGGAATCGTGCTCCTCGTCGTCATCGAAATCGTCGGTATCGTTATCGTCATCGTCGACGTCCATGGGGGCGTCGTCGTTTCCGCTCGCGGAGATAATCTGGATGCCGCTGTTGCGCAGCGCGGAATAGACCGCGTTGAGCTGCTCGTCAGAAACATCGATATCCTTCAGGACGACCTGGATCTCGTCCTCGGTTACCGAAGTCCTGTTTGAGCCGTTGCCCATGAGCTTAGCAACGTAGGATTCCAGCCCAGTACCCGTGCTCTCAGTCTTATTTGGCACAGATTCTCCCTTCGTAGTCCACAGGACACATTACTTTAGCACACACTTACACATCTATACCCAAAATTCAGACTGGATATAGCAGATAACATGCCGATTGACCACAACATCTAGGCCTGATCGGGACCCGCGGCCTCCAAACCAATCAACCGGAACGGATCGGCCACGCCGCCAATCGACTTCTGGAGCTCGCGCTGGCGCAAAGAATCCTGCGCGGCCTGCATGGTCAATGCACGGCGCGCGTCATCGTCGAGCGACCGGTCCTGGCGCAGCTTGGCCTGGGCAGCCCGCATACGGCGCTTGATGGTGTAAAGCTCAAGCGTATCGAGCATAAAGACGATGTTCGTCTCGGTGGGGTGCTTGCTCGTCGCCGAGATGCGCCCGGCGCTGACGAGCGAAGCCGCCTCGGGACACACCGCGCGCGCGGCGTCCATGCACGCCGCGGGATCGGTGCCCGGCGGCGTCGCGAGCACGGCCCACGCGATGGACTCGTGACGGGGGTCTACCCACTCGATCGAGCAGATGCGATCGGCGTACGTGCGGAATAGATCGGGGTAGCTGGTGAGCATCGTCAACAGCTCGCGCTCCCCCGCCAGAGACTTCCGCTCCAGATCGGTCAGCACGATCGGCGTCGCCGGAACGGAAGCGGTCGAAGCAGACCCCGCGGGCGCCGCGTCCATGCCAGCAGGCACATCGATCGGCGGCATATCGTCGACGACCTCGACCGGCGCGGCCCCGTAGGCCTCGAGCGGCACATAGTCGTACGGTTCCTCCTCGACCGGTATGGATACCGGCGGCGTCGTCCCCGACGCCCGGGCGCCGCGAGATGCCCCCTGCGGACCGGACACCCGACCGCCCGCGCTGCCGGCGCGCTCGGCCTGTGCCCGCTGGCGCTCGTAGTTCTGCTCGCGACGACGCTCGGCGTCCTCGCGTTTGGCGACATCGCGAAACACACGGCCCGAGCTCGAGCGTACCGTCTCCAAATCCAGGCCCAGAAGGTCGGCGATCTGGATAAAGTACGTATCGATCATGTAGCTATCGCGCAGCGGATAGATGAGCGTCAGCGCATCCTCGAGTGCCTTGGCACGACCGCCCGGCGTGGTAATGTCGCTCGACTCCTGCAGTGAGCGGTACACAAAGTCCATGAGGGGCTCGGCGGCGTCGATACGCGCCTGCAGTGCCTCGCCACCATGCGCGGAGATGAACTCCATGGGGTCGTTACCGTCGGGAAGCACCACGCAGCGCAGGTCCATCGAGTCCTGCTCGATAAACTGAATCGCGCGGCGCGCGGCCTTTTGACCGGCGGCGTCACCATCGAACATATACACGATGCGCTTGGCAAAACGGGTGAGCGTCTTTACGTGATGTTCCGTCAGCGCCGTGCCCAGCGTGGCGACGACGTTTTTGATCCCCGCCTCCCAGCAGGCGATGCAGTCGGTATATCCCTCCACCACGATGGCGGTATCCTGCGCGACGATAAACTCCTTGGCCCAGTTAAAGCCGTAGAGGTTTCTCTTTTTATGAAACACGCTCGTCTCGGCGGTGTTGAGGTACTTGGGTTGACCGTCGCCCATAATACGACCGCCAAAGGCGATGTTATGACCCTGTTCGTCAAAGATGGGAAACATCACGCGGTCGTAAAAACGATCGGCAAGCTGTCCGCGCCCGCGGCTCACGGCCACGTTGGCGTCGATCATCTCCTGCGGGGTAAAGCCCTTCTGCGACAGATGGGCCACCAACATATTGCGACCCGGCGCAAAGCCCAGGCAGTAGCGACGGCAGACGTCGCCACCCATACCGCGGCTGGCAAAGTACTCGCGCGGACGGCTGTCCTTACCGCGCATGAGCATGGTGTGATAGAACTGGGCCGTCTCGGCGCACAGGTCATAGATGCGGGCGCGCTTGGTGCCGCGATCGCGCTGCGCGCCGGTATCGTGCAGCTCAATGCCGGCACGATCGGCCAGGTAGCGAATCGACTCGGGAAAGCTCAGGTTCTCGCGCTTCATGATGTAGGTGAAGACGTCGCCGCCCTCGCCACAGCCAAAGCAGTGCCACACCTGCGTAGCGGGGATAATGTGAAACGATGGGGTCTTTTCGCCATGGAAGGGGCAGCAACCCCAAAACTCATGGCCGCGGGGCTTGAGCTCAACCGTTTCCTGCACGATGGCAACCAGGTCGGACGCAGCGCGCACCTGGTCTTTCTCCTCATCGCTAATCACGGATGCTCACCCCCTGCTCACCCAAGTTATGACGGATATCGTCAATATTACCCTCGACGGTCGCGATAAGCTCGTCCAGCGAATCGAACACGCGCGAAGGACGCAGCCAACGCGTAAACGCCAACGAAACCGAACGTCCATACAGGTCGCCCGCATACCCGATCAAGTTGGCCTCGAGATGCGCCGAAGCGGCATCGTCGGCATACGTCGGCGGCAGGCCCACGTTGACGGCAGCGGGCCACACGGTATCGTCGACCAGCACAAGGCCCTCGTAGACGCCATCGGCAGGCAGCTGGATTCCGTTTGGCACCAGCAGGTTTGCCGTCGGAAATCCCATATCGGAGCCCTCGTGGCGACCGCGAATCACGCCGCCGCGCACCATATAGGGACGGCCGAGTAGATCGGCCGCCAGCTCAACGTGGCCCAAGCTCAGCTCACGTCGAATGCGGGTGGCGCAGATAGCCTCGCCGGCCTCGCACAGCAAATTGTGCCCATACACGTCAACACCGCGCTCGACACCCCATGCCTGCATCTCGGCAACGCCCGAGGCACCGCCGCGGCCCAGCCTAAAATCGCTGCCAACGCGAATGGAGCGAATGTCGACAACATGCGCCAACAGCTCAAGAAAGCCCACGTGGTCGAGCGACGCCACCGCAGGCGTAAAGGGAACAGCCACCACGGCATCGACCCCAGTCTGAGCCAGGGCATGCAGGCGGTCGGCCGTCGTCATCAATTTTTGAGCGGGCGCAGGGCTCACCACAACATCTGGATCAGGGTCAAACGTTACGACAACCGCTTTGCAGCCGTGGACGCGCGCATCGCGAATGACCGCGTCGATCAGCTCACGATGTCCCCTATGTACGCCATCGAACACGCCGATGGCAATCGAGGCGGCACCCATAGACTCGCAGTCACCAAAAGCATCAGCCAAAACGATGCGGGCCTCCGCCGCCGCGCCTACAAAAAATGTGCGCGCGAGCTCGCGAGGGTCCAGCATCATCGAACACCGCCGATCGCCTGCGGAAAGACGTGCTCCATCACAAAGCGACCATCCTCGATATGAGCCAAAGCCTTGAGCTCGCCATCGAGCACCAGCGCAAACGGCGCTTTAGACACATCGAAGCCGGCGAGCGCGCGATCAATAGGAATACGACGTCCGCACAGCAGATCGTCGGCAAGATTGCCCGGCAAGTCGACGCGCGTGGCGCCGAGAGCCGCAATGGGGTCCAAGGCAAAGCCGGCAGCGGACTCGGCAGAAAGTTCCTCGACCGCATGGCAGGCACCGATGGAGACAATGCCAGAAGCGGTACGGCGCAGCGCGGAAATATGCGCGGCACTATCGCAGGCGCGACCCAGGTCGCGAGCGAGCGCACGGATATAGGTGCCCTTGCTCACCGAGAAGGCAACGGTCCAAATGCAGGAATCGCCCTCGCCACTCACGGCGATCAGGTCGGCAGAATATACCTCGACCGGGCGCGCAGGCAACTCAACGGCATTGCCCTCACGTGCAGACTTATAGGCGCGCACGCCGTTGACCGAAATAGCCGAAAACGCCGGCGGGACCTGCATCTGAGGGCCCAGCATGGCGCTCAAGCGCTCACGGGCATAGGCCGGATCGCGCAGCTCGGGTGCAATGGCAACCGTACGGACGGCCTCGCCTTCCGCATCGTCGGTATTGGTCTCGGCGCCAAACGAGATATCGGCGACGTAACTTTTGGTATCGAGGGTAAGCATGCCCAGCAGACGCGTAGCCTGGCCCACGCCCACCACCATGACACCCGACGCCATGGGGTCGAGCGTGCCGGCATGACCGACGCGCCGCTCATGGAGGGCGCGCCGGCATTGCGAAACCACGTCGTGGGACGTGCAGCCCACCGGTTTATCGACGGCGAGCAGCATATTCAATTGAGAAGGCGTACGACGAGCCATGTACCATCCAAAAAGTTAGAGCTCGACGGTCACCGAAGCGGGATCCTCCCCCACCAGCTCGGCCAGCATGGGAAGTGCCGCGGTGAGCGTCTCGAAAATCGTTCCGTTATTGGTAAAGCCGGCAGCAGCGTGATGTCCGCCTCCGCCAAAGTTGGCCGCAATCTCGGAGACATCCATGTCGCCCTTGGAGCGCAGGTTTCCGCGCACCTTGGTATCGCCCTCGATGCCCTTAAGGAACAGGCAGACCTCGACACCCATCACCGAGCGCACCACATCGACCAAGCCGTCGCACTCATCTGAAGTGACGCCACATTCCTTAAGGTCGCTTTCGTACGCGTAGCTATACGCCACGCGCCCGTGCGCGACCGTCTTGATGCGGCCCATGACGATGGACTTGAGGTGCAAGAACTCGACGCGCATGCTCTGATAGACCTCGAGCGCGACACGCGCCGGGTCGGCACCGTGCGCCACCAGGCGCGAAGCCGCATGGAACGCAGCGGCATCGGCATTCTGATACTGAAAACGACCGGTATCGGTAACCAGGCCACAGAGCAGACAGGTGGCGATGCGATCGC
Organism: Collinsella sp. WCA1-178-WT-3 (M1); assembly: GCF_009696325.1. Lineage (GTDB taxonomy): Bacteria > Actinomycetota > Coriobacteriia > Coriobacteriales > Coriobacteriaceae > Collinsella. The sequence continues at coordinate 155,774 of NZ_VUME01000002.1, read as the reverse complement.
GAACGACAATGCCGCAATCATCCAAAAAGCGGTCGATGATCATGGCGCACGCCGCGGCATCGACACGCCTCAGGCTTACCTCGGCAAACTCCTCGCGCGCCGGATGGTGGTCAAAGCACACCACATGTTTGGAGCGGCGGAGCACGTCGGCCGAGTTGTTCAGACGCTCGACAACCGGCACATCCACCGAGATAAACAGGTCGGGATCGCCCGTAAAGCTCGAAGCCGGCACCAGACGTTCGGCGCCTTCCATAAAGCGGTAAATACGCGGAACGGGATCGTCGTCTGCCAGCAGCAGCGCGATGTCCTTGTCGGGAAACGCCTTCATGAGCGAGAGACCCAGGCCCAACACGGAGCCCAGGGCATCGCCGTCGGGAGAGGTATGACCCGAGATCGCAATGGAGGACGCACCCTCGATAAGCTCGAGGATGCGTCGTTTAATATCTGCAGACTCGCACGAGACGAGGTCGGCGGAATTAGTCATCTAAAGCTGCCTCCTGGGCGGCATCCGCTATGGGATAGCCGTCCTCGTCCTTTTCGATCGCCAGCGTGGCCGGGACATTCTCCAGCGCACGCGTAATGCGCTCGGCCTCATCGGTCGAGCGATCGATGCGAAAATCGAGCTCAGGCGTGACGCGCCAGTCGAGCGAGCGAGCCAACAGGCTGCGAATGCGGCCCTTGGCGCTGGCGAGCGCCTCCATGACCTCATCGTAGCGGCTCGCATCGCACGACACGTACACGCGCGCGAACGAACGGTCCACCGCGACCTCGACCGCGGTCAGGGTGACCAGGTCGAGACGCGGATCGGAAACCTCAAAGAGAAGGATATAACCGAGCTTCTCGCGAAGCTGCTCGCCCAGACGGCGGGTTGCCTGCGTTTGCTTCATAGCGCTACCCCCTACTCGGTACGGGCAACCTGGTCGATACGGTAACCCTCGATCTGGTCGCCGGGCTTGATGTCCTGGAAGTTCTCCAGGCCAATGCCGCCCTCGGAACCGCTCTTGAGGCTCTTGGCCTCGTCCTTGTAGTGGCGCATCGAGGCGATCTTACCGTTAAAGACAACGATGCCGTCGCGCACCAGGCGCACGGAATCGGTCGCGGCGATCTCGCCCTCCTCGACGCGGACACCGGCGGCGATACCGACTTTGGGCACCTTGAAGGTGTCCAGGACGGTCGCGGTACCCGTGGAGACCTCGACCTCGGTGGGCTTGAGCATGCCGATACGGGCAGCGTCGAGCTCCTCGAGGCACTTGTAGATAACGTCGTAGCAACGAATCTCGACGCCCTCGCGCTCGGCAGCGGAGCGGGCCTTACCGTCGGGACGCACGCCAAAGCCAATGATGATGGCGTTGGAGGCGTCGGCCAGGACGACGTCGGTCTCGTTGATGGCACCGACCGCGGAGTGGATCGTGTTGATGCGGACCTCGGACTGATCCATCTTGTCGAGCGAGTCCTGAAGGGCCTCGATGGAGCCCTGGACGTCGGCCTTGATGATCAGGTTGAGCTCCTTGACCTCGGCGTCGGCGATGGTCTCGAAGAGGTTCTCGAGCGTGACGTGCTTCACGCGGCTCTGCTCCTCGATACGGGCCTTGAGCGAGCGCTCATCGGCCAGGGCGCGCGCCTCGCGCTCGTCCTCGAACACGCGGAACTCGTCACCGGCGTTGGGAACGGACTGCAGGCCCAGGATCTCGACGGCGTCGGAGGGACCGGCCTCGGTGACGGCGCGGCCCTTGGGGTCGAGCATGGCGCGAACGCGGCCATAGGTAAGGCCGGCGACCAGCGTATCGCCCACGTGCAGGGTACCGCGGGTCACGAGCACGGTAGCGACCGAGCCGCGGCCCTTGTCGAGCTTGGCCTCGAGGACGTTGCCCGAAGCGAAGGTATCGGGATTGGCCTTGAGCTCGAGCACGTCGGCCTGGAGCAGCACGGTCTCCAGAAGATCGTCGATACCGATCTTCTGCTTGGCCGAGATGTTGACGAACATGTTCTGTCCGCCCCACTCCTCGGGGATAACGCCGTACTCGGTGAGTTCCTGGCGCACGCGGTCGGGGTTGGCGCCGGGCTTATCGATCTTGTTGACGGCGACGACGATGGGAACGCCGGCGGCCTTGGCGTGGTTGATCGACTCGACCGTCTGGGGCATGACGCCGTCGTCGGCGGCGACGATCAGGATGACGATGTCGGTCACCTTGGCGCCACGAGCACGCATGGCCGTAAAGGTAGCGTGGCCCGGGGTATCGATGAAGGTGATCTTGCGGTCGTTGATCATGACCTGCGAAGCGCCGATGGCCTGGGTAATGCCGCCAGCCTCGCCGGCAGCGACGCCGGTGTGGCGGATAGCGTCGAGCAGGCTCGTCTTGCCGTGGTCGACGTGACCCATGACGGTGACGACCGGGGCGCGGGGCTTAAGGTCGGCGGGATCGTCGTAGAACGAGAAGGTGTTCTCCTCCTCGGGGGTGATGATCCTGATCTGACGGCCCAAGTCGTCGGCAACGAGCTCGACAAGGTCGTCGGACATGGACTGCGTCATGGTGAGCGGCGTGCCCAGCAGGAACAGGCGCTTGATGATGTCGTTGGCCGGAACGTCGAGGGCCTCGGCAAGCTCCTGGACGGTAACGCCCTGGGAGACCTTGATGGCGTCGAGCTCCTCGGGGTTCACGCCCTGGGCCAGCGCCTCCTCAATCTTGCGCTCCTCCTGAGCCCTAGCGGCCTCGCGCTCGCGCTTCTCCTTGCGCTTCTTGCGGCGACCGGTGGACTCGCGAGAGGCCTCCTCGACGGCGGCACGGGCCTCCTCGAGAACCTTCTCGCGGCTGTACTCCTCGGCCTCGCGCGCCATGCGGCTGTAGTGGTCCTCCTCGCTGTTGTGACCACCCTTGCGCTTCTTGCCCTTGCCCTGCTTATCGGGGTTGGGGAAATCCATGCCGGCAGCGACATTGTTGCTGGCATTGGTGCGATGGCTGTGCGGGCGGCTCTCGGAGGCGTTGCGGTCGTTGTGACGGCCGCCACGACGATCGCTGTTGCCGCCGCGACGGTTGCCGCGCTCGGCCTTGGCCTTGTCCTCGGCGTCCTTCTTCTCCTTGAGCACGGTCTCCTGTGCGGCGATCTGATCGAGCAGCGAACGGAAGCGCGAACCGGAGTCGGAAGCGGGAACGGCGCGGCGCTGGGCCTCGCGAGCAGCCTCCTCCTTCTCGCGGGCAAGGCGCTCCTGCTCGGCCTTCTTCTTGGCCTCGGCCTCGGCACGGGCTGCCTCCTCGGCGGCCTGGGCGGCGGCAAACTGGCGGCGCTCCTCCTCGCGTGCCTTCTCGGCGGCGATGCGCTCGCGCTCGGCCTCGGCGGCACGCGCTGCCTCCTCGGCGGCGGCAGCCTCCTCCTCGGCCTGCTTGGCGGCCTCGACTTCCTGGGCGCGGGCCTCGATCACCGAGGCAAGCTGCTTGCGGACCATGGCAACATAAGCGTCCTCCAGGGCGGAGGAAGCAGACTTAGCGGGAATCTTCATTTCGGCGAGGTGACCCATCAGTTCCTTGGAGGTCATGCCGAACTCTTTGGCCAGGGTGGACACACGGACTTTTGCCATATGACTTCACCTACCCTTTCTGGCACCTTGGGTGCCTAGAGACTGAACGAGCGTGGGATGTGCGCCGGAACCTGTCCAGCGCAACCCCGCGCTAGATCAGGTCCTCCGCATCATCGAAGGCGTCGGTGTCGTGGACACCGCAGAAACGGGAACCGGGACGGGCCTGGTTGCGGCACTGGATGCCGTCCTCGGACACGTACTCGCAGCGACGGGCGTCGTCATCCTCCTCGTCACCGATCAGGTCAGCGGCAGGCTCCTCGTGAACGGGAACGTTCTTGAGGATGTCGGCGGCAAGGGTCTCGGACTTAATGTCGATGTGCCAGCCGGTCAGGCGTGCGGCCAGGCGGGCGTTCTGGCCCTCCTTGCCGATGGCGAGCGAAAGCTGGTCGTCGGGCACGATGACGCCGGCATAGGCCTTCTCCTCGTCGATAAGGACGCGAGTGACCTTGGCGGGCGACAGGGCGTTGGCGACGTAGACGGCCGGATCGGCATCCCAAAGGATGACGTCGACGCGCTCACCGCGCAGCTCACCCACGACGGCGCGCACACGGCTGCCCTTGGGACCGACGCAGGCGCCCACGGGATCCAGGCGGTCGTCGAGCGAGTGGACGGCGACCTTGGAGCGCTGGCCGGGCTCGCGGGCGATCGACTTGATCTGGACGGTGCCCTCATAGATCTCGGGCACCTCCTGCTCAAACAGACGACGCATGAGCTCGGGGTGGGTACGCGAGATAACGATCGGCGGACGGCTGTGCTCGCCGCGAACCGGCGGAAGCGTGGAGTTGGGGTCGCGAACGTCAATGATCACGGCCTTGATGTGCTGGTTGTGCAGATAGCGCTCGCCCATGGGGCGCTCGTTGCGCTCGTTCTCGTAGCGGCGCTGATCAAAGTGCGGAAGCTCGGCCTCGACGCCTTCGCGGATCTTGACGATCGTAAAGTCGGGTGTGGACTGCAGTACGGTACCGCTGATGAGGTCGCCGATACGGCCGGAGAACTCCTCGTAGATCTGCTCGCGGGCGGAGTTGCGCACGATGGCGTTGATCTCGGCCTTGGCGTGCTGGGCGGCGATGCGGCTGGTGTTCTTGGGGGTGACGTCGATCTCCTCGAACTCGGTGAAGTTGCCCTCCTCGTCCATGGAATCGTCGATCGGCTCCAGGCGGTAGACATAGATCTTGCCGGTGGTGCGGTCGATGGTCACCTTGGCGCCCCACTCAAGATGCAGGATCTCGGCATAGCTCTTGGCGAGCGACTGCTCCAGGCGGTCGATCAGGTAGAGCTGGTCGATGTGCTTCTCCTGGCAAAGCTCCATCAGGGCGGACATCATGTCGGATGCTGCCATGTTAGTTTCCTTCCTTCGCGGGCTTGAAGTCATAGACGGGCTTCAACTTGCACTTTTTAACATCGGAAAAATCGAGGGTGACAGACTCGCCGTCCTCGAGCTCGAGGGTTACGTTGGTCTCGGTCGCGGCGGTAATCTTGCCGGAGTACTTGCGACGGCCCTCGGTGGCGGTGGAGGAAAGCTCGCAGTCCTCGCCCACAAAGCGGGAAAAGTCACGCGGACGGCGCAGCGGGCGCGCCATACCCGGGCTCGACACCTCGAGCGTATAGCTCGAAGAGATGGGGTCGAGCTCCTCAATCACGTCGCCGACCCACTTGGTGTTGGCCGTGACGTCGTTGAGCGACAGGCTCTGACCCTCGGCACCCTCGATACGCACACGCACGCAGGGGGCCTTGGTAGCACCCACGAGCTCAACGTCGACAATATCGACATCGTGCTGGGGAGCGACGGCCTCGAGTGCGTCGATGATCGCCTGCTCGGTCTTGGTCTTGACCATTGCGGCACCTCCATCCATACAAAAAAGAAGCGGGGCCGAAACCCCACTTCTTTCAATTACAACTTCATTTACAGGCAAACTATACCAATACCTGCGAAAACGTGCAACCACAGCACAAACCCGCAGGTCAGCGTGAGCACAGGTTCTCCACAAGAAATGGATAATTAGGTGTAGTCGCAAGTATCCATATCCAAAAAGAGGGACGACCCAGCCGGATCGTCCCTCGTCTATTGTGCATCAACTATATGCGCGAGGTTTACTTAACCACCAGGTTGACCAGCTTGCCGGGCACGCAGATGGCCTTGACGACCGTCTTGCCCTCGAGCCACTTGGCAACAGCGGCCTCGGCGGCAGCCTGCATCTCCTCGTTGGAGGCATCGCGGGCCACATCGATGCGGCCGCGGACCTTACCGAGCACCTGGACCACGATCTGCACCGTGTCCTCGATGGACTCGGCCAGGTCAAACTCGGGCCAGGAGGCGGTGTAGGCGTTGCCCTCGCAGCCGAGCGCCTCGTGCCACAGCTCGTCGGCCCAGAACGGGCAGATGGGGGCAAGGACGCTCACGATGTCCTTGGCCACGCCGTAGCACAGTGCCTTGTCGCGCGATGCGCCCTCGGTGGCGTTGAGGTAGGCGCTCGCTGCGTTGACGAGCTCCATGACGGCTGAGATCGCGGTGTTAAACTGGCCGCGATCGAAGTCCTCGGTGCACTTGGCGATGGTGCGGTGACGCTCGCGATAGAGCTTCATCGCGGTCTCGTCGAGCACGGACTTGTCGAAGGCAACGTTGGCATCACCCGACTGGACAAGCTGCCACACGATACGCCAGGCGCGCTTGATAAAGCGGTTGGCACCCTCGACGGCCTTGGGATCCCAGTCAAAGTCCTTCTCGGGCGGGGCGATAAACAGGATCGCCAGACGCATGGTGTCGGCGCCGTAGGGCTCGATAACCGAGCTCGGAGGCACGACGTTGCCCTTGGACTTGGACATGGTGTCGCCGTTCTCGTCCTTGACCATGCCCTGGCACAGCAGGTTGGTAAAGGGCTCGTCCACGCTGAGCAGACCCAGGTCGCGCAGCGCCTTGGTAAAGAAGCGGCTGTAGAGCAGGTGCAAAATGGCGTGCTCGATGCCGCCGATGTAGTTATCGACGGGCATCCAACGGTCTGCCGCCTCGCGGGAGAAGGGCAGCTCGGTGTTGTGCGGGTCGGTATAGCGCAGGTAATACCAGCTGGAGCAGGTGAAGGTGTCCATGGTATCGGTCTCGCGCTTGGCCGGGCGGCCGCAGACCGGGCAGGTGGTCTCGTAGAAGTCCTTGCACTCGGCGAGGGTCTCGCCGGCGCCCAGGTCCAGGTTCTCGGGCAGCGTCACCGGCAGCTGGTCCTCGGGCACGGGCACAATGCCGCAGTGCTCGCAATGGATGGCCGGGATGGGGTTGCCCCAATAGCGCTGACGGCTGATGAGCCAGTCGCGCAGGCGGAACTCGACCTTGCGACGACCGCAGCCCATGGCCTCGAGGTCGGCCACGATGGCAGCCTCGCCCTCGGAGTGCTTACCGCCGCGCATGCCGGTGTACTTGCCGGACTGGACGAGCGTGCCCTCGGCAGCGTGGGCGCAATCCCAGTCGACGGTCTCGGCATGGAAGGTATCGATGGTCTCGCCACTGGCCTCGACGGCAGCACGGTCGTCATCGTCCAGGATGATCGGGACGATCGGGAGGTCGTACTTGCGGGCAAACTCAAAGTCGCGCTGGTCGCCGCAGGGAACGGCCATGACGGCGCCGGTGCCGTAATCGGCAACGACATAGTCGGCAACCCACACGGGAACCTTCTCGCCGTTGACGGGGTTAACCACGTAGCGGCCCGTAAAGGCACCGTGCTTCTCGAGGGTGCCCTGGGCACGCTCGACAGCAGAGATATGCTTGGAGTCCTCGACGATCTTGGTCACGGCCTCCTCGTACTCCGTGCCCTCGACGAGCTCGTGCAGACGAGCGTACTCGGGAGCCAGGACAAAGAAGGAGACGCCAAAGAGCGTGTCGGCACGGGTGGTGAAGACGGTGATCTTGCCCTCGTCGCCCTCGATGGGATCGCCGTTGGCATCACACAGGGTAAAGTCGACCTCGGCGCCCTCGGAGCGGCCGATCCAGTTGGCCTGCATCTGCTTGACACGCTCGGGCCAGCCGGGGAGCTTCTCCAGATCGTCGAGCAGCTCCTGGGAGTACTCGGTAATCTTGTAGTACCACTGCTCAAGGTCGCGCTTCTCGGGCTCGGTGCCGCAGCGCCAGCACTTGCCCTCGGTAACCTGCTCGTTGGCCAGAACGGTCTTGCAGTTGGGGCACCAGTTGACCGGGTTCTTCTTGCGGTAGACCAGGCCCTTTTCCCACATCTTCTCAAAGATCCACTGACCCCAGCGGTAGTAGTCGGGGCTGCAGGTCTTGACCATGCGATCCAGATCGTAGGAGAAGCCCATGCGCTTCATCGTGGCGAGCGCCTGGTCCATGTTCTTATACGTCCAGGCGGCAGCCTGCGTGTTGTGCTTGATGGCGGCGTTCTCGGCGGGCAGGCCAAAGGCGTCAAAGCCAATGGGGTGCAGCACGTCAAAGCCGCGCATACGGGCCTGACGGGCCATGGCATCGCCGATGGTATAGTTGCGCGCGTGGCCCATGTGCAGGTCGCCCGAAGGATACGGGAACATCTCGAGCACGTACTTCTTGGGCTTGCTGGCGTCGGTGTCGACGGCAAAGAGGTTGGAGTCCTCCCAGGCCTTCATCCACTTGGACTCAATGGCCTGCGCGTCGTAGGCAGGGATCTCGTCCTTATGATCTGTGCAATCGCACATATCAGCTCCTTTAATCTTAGCTGGGGTCGGTCGGCTTGGCTTTATTCGCTACTGCGGACAGTCCTGCGCAAGACGAAGAGCACATTAAGTGCTCTTCTTTGCGTGCGGAACTTGTAGCGAACAAAGCCAAGCCGACCGACCCTAAGGTTAACTTGACTGATGATAGCAAATACGACAAGCGAGATGCCTGCGACTTGCAGGCATCTCGCTTTATCTTAATAACGTGGTTGGAACTCAACCTTTATGTGCGGCTCTTATCCTATCGATAAGACACAGACTGCTGCGAATCCTTGACGACTACGTCGTGGGCGCCGCCTTCGACGATCGAGGTCGAGCTCACCAGGGTCAGGCGTGCCTTTTTCTGGAGCTCGGGAATCGAAAGGGCGCCGCAGTTGCACATCGTGGACTTGATCTTGTAGAGCGTGCCGCCCACGCCGTCCTTAAGGGAGCCGGCGTAGGGAACGTAGGAGTCGACGCCCTCGACAAAGCTGAGCTTCGCGGCGCCGCCCAGGTCGTAGCGCTGCCAGTTGCGGGCACGCGCAGAACCCTCGCCCCAGTACTCCTTCATGTACTGACCGTTGACGTTGACGCGCTCGGTCGGGCTCTCGTCAAAGCGGGCAAAGTAGCGGCCCAGCATCATAAAGTCGGCACCCATGGCAAGGGCGAGCGTCATGTGGTAGTCGTAGACGATACCGCCGTCGGAGCACACGGGCACGTAGACGCCGGTCTCCTCGTAGTACTCGTCGCGAGCGCGGCAGACGTCGATCAGCGCGGTGGCCTGGCCACGGCCGATGCCCTTGGTCTCGCGGGTAATGCAGATGGAACCGCCGCCGATACCCACCTTGATGAAGTCGGCACCGCAGTCGGCCAAAAAGCGGAAGCCCTCGGCGTCGACGACGTTGCCGGCACCGACCTTGACGTCCTCGCCGTAGTTGGCGCGAATCCACTCGATGGTGCGCTTCTGCCACTCGCTGAAGCCCTCGGAAGAGTCGATGCACAGGACATCGGCGCCGGCCTCGATGAGCAGCGGCACGCGCTCGGCATAGTCGCGGGTGTTGATGCCGGCGCCGACCATGTAGCGCTTATCGCCGTCGAGCAGCTCGTTGGGGTTGGTCTTGTGGCTGTCGTAGTCCTTGCGGAAGACAATGCCCATCAGGTGATCGTTGTCGTCGACGATGGGCAGGGCGTTGAGCTTGTTGTCCCAGATGACGTCGTTGGCAACCTTGAGGCTGATGTTCTTGTCGCCCACGATGAGCTGCTCACGCGGGGTCATGAACTCGGAGACCTTCTTTTGGTGGTCATCGCGGCTGGGGCGATAGTCACGGCTGGTGACGATACCCAGAAGTTTGCCCTTGGGAGTGCCGTCGTCGGTGACCGGCATGGTGGAGTGACCGGTCTTCTCCTTGAGCTCGATGACCTGCTCCATGGTCATATCGGGGGTCAGCGTGGAATCGGACTGGACAAAGCCGGCCTTGTGATCCTTGACGGCCTTGACCATGGCGGCCTCGGACTCGGGGGTCTGGGAACCGTAAATGAAGGACAGGCCACCCTCGGTAGCGAGCGCGACACCCATGTCGACGCCCGAGACGGACTGCATGATGGCGGAAACCATGGGGATGTTCAGGGTGATTGCCGGCTTCTCGCCGCGCTTAAAGCGGGTTAGCGGCGTCTTAAGAGAGACGTTGTTGGGGATGCACTGCGAGGACGAATAACCAGGGACCAGCAGATACTCCGAAAACGTGTGGGACTCACCGGGAAAGAACGTAGCCATGTTTCTCCTTTTTCCATGCGACCGGTCGGCTGCAGGCCTCGTAGGACCCAGCCCAACCTTGGGCGCCCAATACTGGGCAAGTATCTTAACGCACTTTGACTGCTACAATGCATGATTTAAGAAGAGCACACGAGGGTTTAACGCAGGCTTTGCGTTTGCCCAGCAGACACTTTAGCGGAGAGACGTGGAGCGCATGAAGTACAAGACGACGGCAAAACTGGTCATTCAGTCGTGCGACAAAGATCTGCCGGGCGTGTTCGGCCACGGCTGCGTCTTGCTGCTGCAGGGTATCGCCCGCGAACACTCGATCAACCGTGCCGCCAAGAGCATGGGCATGGCCTATTCCAAGGCATGGCGCATTGTGAACGAGGCCGAGGGGCAGCTGGGGTGCAAGCTCATCGAGCGCGACGGCGCCCGCGGGAGCTCGCTCACCCCCGCCGGCGAGCGAGCCATAGCGGCCTACGAGGAGCTGCAGGCCAACATAAACCAGGTCATAGCTGCCAAAGCCGACGTCCTCATCGCAAGCATCAAAGAGTAGCTAATTTGGGACGGGGCTTTTTTAGCTACCCATCCAGAGCATTCTTAACTCATAGCCAAAAACTGACATTGGGTAGCTAAAAAAGCCCCGTCCCAAATTAGCTACTATCGGAGGGCGTTATCGAGGGCGGCGGCTACCGTCAGGGGATCGTCGGTGCCGGCGAAGAGGCGGATGGTGTCCCCCTGCTTGCCACGTGGGGCCGAAAGACGCGTCGTTGCGCCGCCGGCGAACGATGTGCGAAACTCCCCCGGCAAAGCGTCGAACAGCTCTCCCGCGCCACGCTCGATAAGGTCAAACTCAACTGCCGGGCCAAAGCCATGCTCGAGGATTCCCGTTGCAACCGCATGGTCAGGATGCGAGCTCAGCCCGGGATAGCGCACGTTGCGCACCATCTCGTTCGCGGCCAGATACTCGGCCAGCGCACGGGCTCGATCGAAGTGAGCCTGCATGCGAGCGTTAAGCGAGGAAAGCCCGCGCTCCAGCACGTCGGCCTCCTCAGCAGAAAGATCGAGCGCCGACGCACCGCAGCCCGCAAACAACGCATGCGCGCACTCAGCCGCGGCATCCACACGATGGCGCTTGACCTGCGATCGCGCCACCGAAGCGGCAACGAGCTTACGCGGGGCCTTACCGGCACACACGCGGTCGAGTGCCTCGAGCGACAGCACGGCGCCCAAGCTCAGCGGATTGCAGCCAAAGACGTCAGCCACGGTGTTGTCAACAACCAGCAGTGCATGGGCCTCACGCGCGGCGCGGCCTAACGCGCGCAAATCGGGCACACGCAGACCGAACGCGCCAATGGAGTTGGCGAACCACCACAGGTGCGGCCCCTCGGCATCAAGCGAAGCATCAAAGCCCTCGGACGCAGCAGCAAACGCCTCGGCGGACGGCGAGCCCACCAGCACGACATCGCAGCCCTCAAAGCCGCAAGCAAACGCTTCGGCAAAGTCATCCGCAAAGGCCACCAGGCGATCGCCGGGACGCACAATCCCCAGAAGCGAAAGCGCCGCCGGCACATGCGAGGCTGCAACCAGTCGCGCCTCGCGTGCGCCAGCCCTTGCAGCCCAGGCCTCTTCTAGCTGTTGTGCGTCCACGTGACACCGTCCCTTCAAAACAAAAGCCCACGATGCGGATGTTTCCCCAATCTACTCGCTAGGGTTCTAGCCGTGGTATTCGCCGTTGTATTGGATAAGCGTTAGGTCCTCCACGCCATCGAGGGCACGGATGGCGTCGGCATAGGGCATATCCACACCGTCAGAGAACACCTCGACGGCCATCTCGACCTTGTCGCCGCGCATAGTCTTGGACTTAACGGTGAACTTGGTGCGCCCAAACGCGCGCACGATATCGTCGCCAGCGGTCTGGCCCGTGTAGTGAATGACCATCATGTACACGCGCGACTTGTCCTGGCGGCTCGCAAAGCCGGCGATCATCAGCACGATCACTGCTGCCGCGAGCCCCACGAGCGCATACATGCCGGCTCCCGCCGTAATGCCCGTGGTAATGGACCAAAACAGATACAGCAGGTCGAGCGGGTCCTTGACCGCCGTACGGTATCGGACGATGGACAGAGCGCCGACCATACCGAGCGAGATGACCACGTTTGTCGAGATCGCGAGCGTGACCATGCAGGTGAGCACGCACATGCCCACGAGCGTCACGGCAAAGCTACGCGAATACACCACGCCGGTAAAAAAGCGCTTGTACACGTAATAGATCAGGATGCCCATGGCGAGCGCCACGAGCAGCGACAGGCCGATCTTGGCAGGGTCGACCTGACCAAACGCCTCCAAGACGGAGTTTTTAAAAAAGTCCCTGGTGCTCATGGTCTAAATATCCCCTCGGTTCTCAAAATCCGATTCCCAGTAGTTAAAACCGCGCTGATAGGAGGTCTTTTCGTAACACAGGCAGTACTTGGAAACCGCCGTAAGCTCGGCCGCGCCCGGCGGCACCATATCGCGCACCAGCTGCGGACAAAACTCGGTAAACTTGACCTCCATCACCAGCTTGCCGGGCTCCAGCACGGGCAGCGCGGGCAAGGTCGCGTCAAAGATATCAAAACTACCCACCGCGGCACGCACGTTCATGTCAAACGTAATGCGCACGGTGCCCTCATCCATCACCCACGGCTCGCGCTCGTAGTCCACGATGGTCCGCGGGCGCATCATGTTGCAGATACACTCGATGTAGAACTCGCGACAGAGTTGGTGCGGGCTCCTCAGCAAAAAGCCGTAGTCGCCAGCCAGAATCTGCTCAAACTCGCCGCGCGTGAGCGGCGCGTCCTCCTTGTAGATCCAGCTGCCGTACTTCTTTTTGCGCTCGAGCTTAATCACCCTGTCACTGCCGTTATAGATGCGCACGCGATACTTTTTGCGCATGAGAATACCGGCGTCTTTTTCCTCGTAGGCCGAGTTGCAGTAGTCGTCAAAGTACAGGCTGCGAATGGTGTAACCACCCGAGCGCGCATGCTTGTCCAGTTTAAAAACCGGCGCCATGCGACAGGCAAGTGCGGCGCGCTCGCCCTCGTTAATGAGATATTTGAGTTCGTGGCGGTAACGCTCCTGCGTGGTTCGCGCAGGAGGTGCCGCCAGGCGCTCAAGCAACGCGCTAGCCCTCCTCATACGTGTCCTCCACGACCTTACCGCCGTCTTGCACGTAAAAGCACTTCATGCCGTACTGCTTGCCATCGTCGGTCACATAGTAGTCAAACGCATCTTGCGTATAGCCGTCGGAGTTGGTGGCACGCACGCGCACAAAGTACTGGCCGGTATCGGGCGCATCGCACGTTACCTCCGGCAGCAGCACGTCCTCGGCCTTAAAAAGCACGTCATTGATGGCGTAGTCGCGCGCAAGCTCCACGGTATAGCGAATATCGCGCGCCTCAAAGTCGTACGCGGCATCCCAGCTCATGCGCAGCTTGCCGTTATCGATCTGCGGCACGCCAATGTAGAACGGCATGGGCTTTTTAAAGCTTTCGCAGTAGCTCTTGTAGTTTTCCTCGATCTCGGAGGGAATCGCCGCGGCAATCTGCTCGTATTCGTCTTTGGTAACGGGCAGTTTATCGAGGTCGGGCGCGGAAAAGACAAGCGACTCGGTCACTTCGCGGTAATGTTTAATCATCTTGGCCAGACGCGCCTCGGTCAGATACGAGCGCAAGTCCTTGATGGCACGGTCGAGTTCGCTGCGGAACGGCTTACTGCGCAACGCGCGGTTAAACAGCACGTTACCCCAGTAGTTGCTCACGCCGCGTTCCCAGTTCACAAAGTCCGAGAACCCCATCAGGCTCAGCTCAAGCTTACGCAGCATGCTGTCGTTATCCCAAGCCAAAAAGTACCAGGTATTGGAATTGAGTGGGCTGTACAGATAGCAGTTACGATTCTGCGTGTCGCAGTTGCCCGTCAGAATCTGAAACGCCAGCCAATAGACCAGGTTCTCGGTATCAAAGTAGGTGTCGAGCACGTCATCGATCTTTTGCGATTCGTCGTTGAGCGCATCGAGCATCTCGATGAGCTTGGTATGGTCCGAGTCGCCCTTAATCTCGAGCATGCCCTCAAAAGCCGCCTGGTTGTAGTCGGGTTCGTCGGCGAGTTTAATGGTGTCCTCGTAGCGATAGAACTCAAAGCTGTTCACCTTGTACAGGTGTCCATTCTTATCTAGGCCATGTGCCTTAAGCGCCGTCTTATTAAGCTGCTCTACCTGTGTAAACAGGCCGTAGTCCTCGAAGGTGTCGTTGGACTTTTCGGTCTGGTCGCACACCCACAGGTGCACAAACTGCGTGCGCAGGCCCATCATCTGGGGAATCCCGCGAATCAAATCGTAGGCCATCTTGTTTCGAAAGCGCAAACCCTCACCCATATGCTTGTTGAGCGCAATGGAACGCTGCTGACGCCAGGTACCCTTGCCCTTTTTGAGCTCCACCTTGTAATTCTTTTGCGTATAGGAGCTCGACGTCTGGCCGCGCACCTGCACGGTGGCATTGGGCGCTTCCTCGCCATAGCCAACCTCGCCGGCAACTGGGCCCTCTTCGTCGCCCGCCTGCAAAAGGCCCATAACCTGATAGCGCGCCACGCCCATGTCAGCATAGTCATACACCGAGTACGTGTTGATCTCGGCCCAGCTATGATCAGTGTTCTCGGAGCTGTTGCCGCGCGAGACCGTCAGGTACATGGTCACAATGCCCGAGTCGTCGTAGACCTCGTACAGCTCGTCCTTATCGCGGAGGTGCTTGGACTGGTCGGAGGCCTCGGCCTTTTTAATCTCGCCCTGCTTCTTGACCTTTTTGGTGGAGGAGTCCTCCTGAGTCGAGCAGCCCGAAAGCAACAGCGCACCGGTAGCCGCTTCAATCAGGCGACGGCGAGACATCATCCTATCGGTCATCAGAACCTCCCCAATGGTTGCGATACACACGGACCACCGTGCGTTCAAACGCGCCATGTGGCTCGCCCTTATGGCGGGCTTCCTCATAGCGCCGCTCGGCACGGTCGAGCAAGCGGCCCAGCTGTGTAAAGCGACCCGTCTTGTCGGTCGCCACCATGGGCTGCTGGCTCAGAATACGATACGGCAAGTTGGCAGTATAGGTATCGAGCCGCAGCAGCGCCACGATAAAAAACACCGCCGCACCCAACAAAAAGCCAAAGCCGTAAAACTGCTGCGGCAAAAGCAGCGACACGACAGTCGCCAGCCCCGCCACACCGGCAAACAGGCCCGAGGCCAGCACGGCCCCCTTGTAGTCGGTAAAGTACAGCAAGATGAGCATCACCGTATTGCCCACGGCATACAGGCCATAGCCCACGCATAGCGTGCGAAAATACCCGTGCATAAGACTGTTAAAGCCCAGCGGCAGGGCCGAGAGCACCGTGGTCTCGAGCGAAATGACCGCCGCCGTCACAAACAGCTGCTTGAGCGCGCAAAAGCGCAGCTCGCTGTTGAGCGTGGAGAGCATCTCCTCCTCGGCCACCACGATGTCGCCCACTACGCCGCCGTCGTTGAACAGGCTGTAGTAGTCGCGGTAGCGCGGATAAAAGTTGACCTCGACCGAGACCACAAAGTTGACGGTCGTGACCAGGATCGTCAAAAACGCGATGAGCGCCGGAACATCGTGGTAGGGCGCGCCATAAAACAAGCCCTTGACCTGCACGCCAATGGGGCCGGCCCAAATAATTACCAGGTGCGCAAAGAGCCCCAGGTTGGTAAACAGGCCCGTGAGCGCCAGCGGCATAAACTGATCGAGCCAGCGCAAAAAGAGCCAGGGGCTGCGGTCGCTCTGCGGAAAATACCGGTACAGCAGCACCACGTCCCAGGCGAGCATGACGCCGTAGCCCAGGGCGATTGACGCCAGTAGGCCCTCGACCGGCGGCAGCCCCAGCGCCAGCGCGGCCAGGGCGCACAGGCACGCCACGCCAATGGCAGCCACAAAGCTGCACAGAATGCCACGGTAGTCCTTAATAGCGGTGAGGTAGTTCATGCCGTTCCAGTTGACGATCATAATGTTGAACAGCCACAGGCACAGCAGCCCCTGCAGCAGTGTGGCGCCCGAAAACAGCAAAAAGACGCCGTAGAGCGCCGTGCCCGTAACCAGCATGATGGCGTTAGAACCCCAAAACGAGGGCAAGACCTCTTCTTCGCGCTCGGCGAAGAGCATGTCCGCCAAAAAGCGCGTGACGGGCATGGAGAAAAAGCTCGTGAGCGTGAGCGACGCCAGCAGCGTATAGGTCACCATGCACACCAGCAGATCCTGGTTGGCGCGGCCCACGCCCCGCAGACCGCACAGCACCAAGATGCCCACCTGGAGCAGCACGCCCAGCAGCATGGGGCCCGTGCACACAATGCCGGCGTAGCCATAGGCGCGCATCGTGGCAAACAGACCCTTGCGCCTAAACAGGCGCTTGAGCTCAAAACCGATTCCGGCCACCGGCTACTCCCCCTCTCTGGGCAAATCATACGCACGCGCCGTCTCGTCGTACAGCGCGCGATAGTTGGCGAGCATCTGCTCGTGCAAAAAGTACGTGGCAACGCGACGCTGGCCGCGCTCCCCCATCTCGATACGGCGGGCACGGCTTGCGCACATGCGCTCCATGGCATCGGCCAGGCCCTTGCGATACATAGGCGGCGTCACAAATCCCGCCACGCCAAAGTCGTCGCCCGGGGCGCCTTCGAGCAGCTCACGGCAGCAGCCCACCTCGGTCGTCACGCAGGGACGACGCGCGGCAAGCGACTCCAGCACGCTGAGCGGCTGGCCCTCGGAGATGCTCGTCAAAATGGTAAAGTCCAGCTTTTCCATGTACTCGACCACGTTGACGCGGCCGGTAAAGATCAGGTCGCGCACGCCCAGGGTATCGACCAGCGCATGGCACTCGGCGCCGTACTCCTCGTCGTCCACGCCGCCCATGATATGCAGGCGCACCTTAGGGACGCGCTCGTGCAGCTCAAAGAAGGCATAGATCATGGTCTTGACGTCCTTGATGGGCGCCAGGCGCACCACCGCGCCAATGTCAACCCAGCCGTCATCGGGCTTTAAGGGAATGTCCTTAAAGCGGTCGAACTGAATGCCATTGGGGATGACCAGGCATTTGTCCGCATCGCAGCCCATGTCGATCTGCGTCTTACGGGCGTTATGAAACAAACTGGTCACGCGGAAGGCGCGACGGTAGATCTCCTCCGAAAGCAGGTAGAAAAAGCGAATCCAGCGGTCCTTAAACGACGGCACCACCCAGTCGGCGCGAATGATCTCCTCCTCGCGCTCGCGCGTGTAGATGCCGTGCTCGGTGAGCAGCACCGGCGCATGGTGAACGCTTGAACCCAAGCAGGCGAGCAGGCCGCCGTAGCCGGTCGAGATGGCGTGGTACACATCGGCCACCGGCACCTCGCTGCCCAGCAGGTAGAGCACGGGCAGCAGCATGGAGCGCATGGTATGGAATGCGTCGGCAAAAGGCGTGTAGGGGTACTCGGCCAGGCACACGTCGCGAAAGATATCCATAAACGTTCGGCTCTGCAAAAACGAGAGCGGATGCACGCGACGACGCTGGAAGATATCGAACAGCATGTCCCAATCCGGATTGGAAAGCGACACCAGGCGGCGCAGCGCCTCGCGCTCGCGGTCGTTAAAGTCCGCCTCTTCCTGCTCGCCCGAAAGACGCAGGGCGTCGTCCAGAAACACCTCGTGCACCTCGACAACGTTGCCGGGCAGCTCGTAGACAAACTTGCCGCGGTCGGCCGCATGCGCGCCAATCACCCACAGCACAAACTCGTGCTCGGGCATGGCCTGTATATAGCCGTGCATCCAGGTGGACACGCCACCGTGCACATAGGGGTAGCAACCCTCGAGTACCAAGCAGATTCTCATTTGTCGCTACCCTCCTTGCGCGCAATGGTCACCGTCTTGTCCGTAGCTTTGACCAGGTACAGGTCGCCCGTCAGATGCGTAATCTCGCCACCCGTGACTGCTCCCGGCTCGCCGTTGTTGGCGCGGAACATGAGCCACGCCTCGTCGTGAAAATTGCCCAGGTTGAGCGTCCAGGCATCCGCATCTGTATCCACGCTCACCGTCACGGACGAAAAACGCTGGATGGCGCCCGAGCATTCCGAGCCGGTCTGGCGACGCAGGTCGGGCGCCGACTTGGTAAGCCAGTCCAGGTAGTCGGTCAGGCCGCCCTTGTAGACCTCCCAGCCTTGCCTGGCGCCGCGATCGGGATCGAGCAGGTCGTCCGGGTGCATAAAGTGCGTGCTCACGTAGTGCATGTTGAGCTCGGACACGGCAGCCAGGCGCATATAGGAATCGTCGACCATGCCGCCCGAGACAATGCGCGGCTGCTCCACGATGCCATCGCTCGCCACGCCAAACTCCTGCACGTACGGAAGATCCGTACCATCCTTAAAATACGTACTGGCGATGGTCTTAATGCGTGGCACGTCCTCGCCAATAATCTTGCGGGCGCGAGCCGAAAGGATGTTTGACGGCGGCACGTAGACCGAGCCGTGCGCGTTGGGCAGCACCTCGTCCTGAAAGGCGATAAGCTCGTTGAGCGATGCGACGAGTGTTTCCTTGTTCTTCCACGTCTTGTAGTCGTACAGCGTGCCATAGTCGGTATCCCAGAGCGCCAGCGGCTGATGGTTGTAGCCGTGAAAGCCCAGCTCTCCGCCCATCTGCAGCAGCATGCCGCCAAAGTAGCGAAACTGCGTGGTATCGGCCTGGTGCGCGGGCTCGGTCTGGTTGACCGCGTCCTCGTAGTTTTCGATCATCACGCCGGTATAGCGAATGCCGTATTTTTGCGCGAGCTTTTGCAGATCGGGCCACCAGACCTTGGCATAAAAGTCGGCGATGGAAAGCCCGTAGTCGCGCTTGATGTAGGTGCCGTCGCCCGAGGGCACGGGGCTGGGAAAGTCGTCCAGATAGAAGACGGCGCTGTTGATGACCGGGTAGGCCGTGGCATCGCCGAGCAAGCTAATCGCCGCGGCGTAAAAACCTCGCATGACCTTGGCGTAGACACCGATATTGCACACCACGGTGCGCCCGCTACCGCAGTCATTGGACCAAATGAGCGGGGCGCCCGCATCGCCGGTCTTAGCCCACACACGCGCCGTCTCGCGCAGCGAAACAGAAAGCGACGAATCAAAGGGGTCCGAGAGCTCGCAGCGCTCTCCCCCGCCCAGCATAAAGTCCTCGCTCGGCACAATGCTTTCGGCTTTTACATAGTCGTATCCGGCCGATTCAATGCCAAGCTTGGGAGCAATCACCTGCAGATAGCTCGAATTATCCGGCGGCATGGCGAGCATAAGCGAACCGCCGGCACTCACCCAACTCATAATATCGATCAGGTGCGTACCGAGCCCATCGAGCGACGGCATGAGCAAAATCACGCGATCGAAGGACGTCAGCGAGGGGATGGCATCCGCGCCGTCCAGGGCAAGGTCCACGTCGCGGTGCGCGATCTTCATGTCGAGCAGAATCTGGTCGAACTGCTCCTTTACGTCCTCGACGCCCGTCTGATCGGAATCGGTAATGATCAGGCACGTGGGCTTTTGACCAAATATTGCCGAGGAGGCCGGCACCGCATCGTTGGCGGCAAGCATCCCCAGCTTATGCTGGCCCGCACTGTACTGCACGCCGGCACGCTCCACCAGCAGCACGGCGGCCATGGCAATAAAGACCGCCCACACCACGAGCAGGCCCATCCAGCGAAAATGGCCCGCACGGTCGCGGATATGCTGAACCACGCTCATCGGGCCTCCTCCCCGTCGCGCCAAAAAGCCAGCTCCTCGCGGTTGGCGGCGCTCAAGTACACATGCTGTTTGTCGATCGCATCGATCACGCGGTGGACCTCGTCACCGTCGCGGCGCATCACGGCCAGGCGCAGGCAAAGCATCCAAACCTCCTGCTCCTCGGGCGCGTCGAGCACGAGCTGGTCGGTCACGGCCTGCGCCTCGTCGATCTGTCCGACATCGGCCAGCGCCGTCGCATACCGAATACGCAGCTCAAAGGTGTCCTCGCGCTCGCAGCGGCGCGCGAGCAGACGCGCGTACTGTTGACGCTGAATCTGAGCCACGCGCCCCTCAGCCAAACCCGAGTCTAAATACTCACCAAGAAAATCGCAGTATTCGTCGAGGTTTTGCGAGCTCGGGTCGGTCTTAAAGGCGCGCTCCAGCTGCTGCAGTTTAAGGTCGGACTCCTTGGAGATCTGCGCCACCGCCGTCGCGGCATAGTGCGCCACCTCAACGTCGTCGTTCAGCTTAGCCGCCTGCAGCTGCGCCAGGTACGCATCGGGCTCCTCGGTAAGCATGGAGAGCATGAGGCGGCGCCGGTCTGCCGGGTCGTTGACGATGAGCGCCTCCTCGAGCGGGATCACGCCCGCATCGGCTTCACGGTCGTGCACCAAGATGCTGCGATGCAGCTCGTCGTTAATGGGCAGCGACTCTAGCGTGGCGTCCTTAAGGTCCGCGCCAAACACGGCGCTACGCGTGATAAGCAGCACCACCAGCAGCGGTCCCCACAACGGCACGAGTACCATCACGGCCAGCATATGCCCGCGCACCGGCAGCAGGCCCAACTTCATAAGCGTCCACAACACCAGGCAAACCAGCGCATGAATCAGCAGCAAGACGGCAGCAACGACAAGCGAGATCAAGCGACATCCCCCTCACCGTCACCGGTGTCAGCGATGTGCTGCAGAAGCGCCACGATGTCCTCGCCGTCGACGGGCTCCACCGCAATCCGCTTCGCGCTCAGGCGCTCGCGGATAATGGGCAGGTCGCTCGCCTTTGCCTGGCGCATAAGCAGGTAAAGCACGTCACCGTCGACCAGGCCCGCCGCATCACTCTCGCGGATTGTCGACCCAATTGCGCCCACCAGCTCGCCGACAGGCTCCATGCCCGGCACCACGCGCAGGAGCAAAAAGCTGCCCATCTTGCCATCCGACAGCGCCTGCTCGGCCGCGAGCTCTTGACCAAAGGCCGCCTGCTTGAGCACGCACGTGCCATCGACGCAGCGTTTATCCTGCGCCACCGCCTCATAGTCAAAGGCACGGCCCAGCGCGCTTTCGACCAGGCCGCACAAGATGCGGAACAGGTTTTGGTAATAGAGCGTCATTTGGTTCTCGGCCGCACGACGCACAAAAATCAACACGGCGGGCGCCCCGTCGCGCTCGATCGTATATCCAAACATGGGAAGCCCCGGCGTCAGCTCGCGATTGACCCACAGGTTCGAACGACCCCCGCCGCCCAAAAGGGGTGCAAGTTGCTCAAGCGTGAGCGAGCGCGTGGCGTCTTCGGCAATCACGGGACTCGCCGCCACCAGACGTGCAAACGCCCCGCCCGAAACGTGGTAGATCGTCACCGAATTGTTTTCGAGAATCTCACCCATGAGCTCACAGCACTTGCGGTAGATGTCGCGCGGGTTGAGCACGTCGAGCTCTTGCGTCACGGCAAAGATCTTGCCAAAGCTATCGTGACGCCCCACAATCTGGCGCTTGTAGGTGCGCTTGTCCTCGATAGCATCGTGATAGAGCTGCGTGAGGAACGTATTGCGATTACGCACGAGCTCGTTTTGGTCGCGCTCCACCTTAATGGCCTCGTTGTTGCGCAGCTGCACGTAGCCGCATACGGCACCCACCACAAAGTACGCGATAAACGGCAGCCAGTTGGACGGCTCGTAAAAGAGGCCCTGGAAGGTATAGCCATACTGGGTAAAGTAGCTCACAGCCAACCCAACCGATGCCAGCAGCGCCGCAGCCAGACCAAAGTCCAAGCCATACAGCGTGCCGATGAGCACGACGTAGAGCAGGCGATAATCGAGCACGTTGAGCTGGGCAGATTGCGAGAACAAATACTCCAGCACCTCGAACAGGACCCAGGCGACGCCCGTCTCCAGGCATTTAATAGGCAGCGTGTGCATCTGGATGCGGTCGATGGCGGCGCGCAAGGGGCTGATCTTCCCTGCGCGACCAGCATCCCAGCGAGCATGAATGGTCGAAAGATCACGAAACGGGTCGTAGCGCTGAAACCAGCCATAGCGAACGCGAACGATGTCGCTGACGGGCAGGGCATAGCCGGCAGAATCGCCATAGGCAACTGAGAGCCCTGGGAACAGCGCCTTGAGGGCCTCGCCCACCTCACCTGACGTGTGATGGAAGGTATCGGCAACATCGAGCGTCTCAAAGGAGGCGTCCCAGCTGTCAAAGATGCGATGCACCAGCACCGCGAGTTCCTCGGCACACAGCAGCGGAAACGGCGCGTCCTCCGCACCCTGCAAAGCGACCGATCCGGTTGAGCACGCGTCAAATAGCGGCACCAAAAACGGGTCCTCCAGTGCGGCAGACGCGGTATACAGGAACGGCACGCGCAGGATCTTGGTTTGAACGCCCTCGCGAGCAGCGTAGTAGCGGCACAGGTCGTTGGCTGCGCGCGCGATAATGCCCTTGCCCGTTCGCCCCGTGGTATCGGCGGCACCCGCGGCACCCGAGGGCCCCGCCACATACAGCAGCTGGACCCGGCGACCCGCGCACGCACGAAAGACCGAGCGCAGCAGCTCGATATCGCCCACGATATCGGTATGCGGGGTAAGGTAATTGGATAGGTAGACCACCCGGTCGAACTCGTAGGCCTGCTCCAAGTGCTGGATGAGCTCATTCCACGAGGCATGGGGCGACGATTCATCGCGGCGCGCTTCCGCGGCAGCGACGACCTTAACGTGGTCCCCGGGGAACGCCTTGGCACAAAAGTCATCGTCAACATATGCGGTGTTGCCAACAACCAGCACCTCCATGGCGCACCCCTCCCCCTAATTCCATATTTGCCATAGTCAAACATGCGTATTGTACGCCGTCAACGCGAGCCGGGACGCCTTTAAGGCAGTTTTAAGAACATCTTTAGAGGATGAAAACCAAGCACCCTAAGGCAAAGGCACGATAAGAGACCACTCGGAAAACAACTTTTAGAGCAAATTGACCTAAATCTCCCGAACGACGAGCCCGCCCTCCAGTATGAGCTTGCGTGCGCGGTTGCTACTACGTCCAGCAATACCAAGCGAAGTGCCATAGTAATCAAGAAGGGCGAGTACCTTAGCCACCTCTGACTCGCGAACACCCTTGGCGCCGCATTGTCTGTTCCATCCCTTGCCCCTTAACTTGCGTCCGCGACACACACGGATGCAGGGGCGTTAAGAACAGGCTTCTCGCTCGCAGCTAGGCGCAGTCGCAAAAGTACAGATTTTTGAAGTGGGGTATGGAGATGTGCCCGCTCGCGCCGCAATTTGCGCAAGCTGGGAAAACGATCTGAATTTACCCGTATAACGAGCTTCGTCGAAAGATACGAAAAACTGTCCCTTTTTGCACAACAAAAAAGGCGACCGCCCGCGAGGACGATCGCCTTTATTAATTCTTGTATTGTTTGTGCTAGGCGCGAGTCTTAATCTCCTCGAGCACCTTGGCCACAAACTCGTCAACGCTCATCTGAACGGTCTCGTTGGAGCGATCGCGGACGGAGATGTTGCCGGCCTCGACCTCCTTCTCGCCCAGGATGAGCATATAGGGCACGCGGTCGATGCTGCGGGCCTCGCGGATCTTGTAGCCGATCTTCTCGTCGCGATCGTCGCAGACCACGCGAATGCCGGCCTCCTCCAGCTTGGCGCACACCTCGTGGGCGTAGTCGCGGCTCTTCTCGGAGACGGGAAGCGCCTTGACCTGCACGGGAGCCAGCCAGGTGGGGAACTTGCCCGCAAAGTGCTCGATCAGAATGCCAATAAAGCGCTCGATGGAGCCAAAGCACACGCGGTGCAGCATAATGGGGCGCTTCTTGGTGCCGTCGGCGTCCACGTACTCCAGATCAAAGTTGAGCGGCATCTGGAAGTCGAGCTGGACGGTGCCGCACTGCCAGGTACGGCCGAGCGAGTCCTCCAGGTGGAAGTCGATCTTGGGGCCGTAGAAGGCGCCGTCGCCCTCGTTGACCTCGTAGTCCATGCCCAGCTTCTCCAGAGCGGTGCGCAGGCCCTCTTCGGCGCGAGCCCAGTCCTCGTCGGAGCCCATGGAGTCCTCGGGGCGGGTGGAAAGCTCAACGTGATACTTAAAGCCAAACTTCTGGTACACGGAGTCGATAAGGTTGACCACGCCCACAATCTCGTCGGTCAGCTGATCGGGACGCACAAACAGGTGGGCGTCGTCCTGGTTAAAGCAGCGCACGCGGAACAGGCCGTGCAGGGCTCCGCGCAGCTCGTGGCGGTGCACCAGGCCAATCTCGCCGGCGCGGATGGGCAGCTCGCGGTAGGAGTGCGGCTTGGAGGCGTACACCAGCACGCCGCCCGGGCAGTTCATGGGCTTAATGCAGTACTCTTCGTCGTCGATGACGGTAGAGTACATGTTGTCCTTGTAGTGGTCCCAATGGCCCGAGGTCTTCCACAGCTGCTTGTTCATGATGAGCGGCGTGGAGATCTCCACGTAGCCGGCCTTGTGGTGGATCTCGCGCCAGTAGTCCAGCAGCGTGTTCTTAAGGATCATGCCGTTGGGCAGGAAGAACGGGAAGCCGGGGGCCTCGTCGCGCATCATAAAGAGGTCCATCTCGCGGCCGATCTTGCGGTGGTCGCGCTTCTTGGCCTCCTCCAGCATGTGCATATGCTCGTCGAGCTCTTCCTTGGTGGCAAAGGCGACGCCGTTGATGCGGGTGAGCATCTTGTTGTCCTTGTCGCCCTTCCAGTAGGCGCCCGAGACACCGGTGAGCTTAAAGGCCTTCAGGGCCTTGGTGTAGCAGATGTGGGGGCCGACGCACATGTCGATGTAGTCGCCCTGCTGGTAGAAGGTGATGCGGGCGTCGTCGTCCAGATCGCCGATGTGCTCGACCTTGTACTTCTCGCCGCGCTCCTCCATAAGGGCGATGGCCTCGGCACGGGACTTCTCGTACACGGAGAACTTGAGGTTCTCCTTGACGATCTTTTTCATCTCGGCCTCGATCGCGGGGAAATCGTCCTCGCTGATCTTGACGCCCTCGGGCAGGTCGACGTCGTAGTAAAAGCCGTTGTCGGTCGCGGGGCCGTAGGCAAAATCGGCCTGGGGGTACAGGCGTTTGATGGCCTGCGCCATGATGTGCGCGGCGGAGTGGCGGATGACGTGCGTGACCTCGTCCTGCGGGAGCTCGGCCACCGAACCGTCATTGTAGAGTGCCTTCATGGGTATGTTTTCTCCTCTCGGATGCCTTGTGCAAGTGCTGCTTGGCGCCGTGCAGTGTGCATTGCGCTTGCCGGCGCGTGCGTTTTGACTTGCATCATTATAGGCAGGTTACCTAGGTATACAAGCGCCCGCCGCACCTGAATGGCACGGCGGGCGAATTTCTACGCATGCTTCATCGCGTGGGGGCGGGTGCAGGGCGCGCGGCGTTCGCGTGGCGCGCGGCGTGTCCGTGGCTTGCGGCCGGCCCGGCGATGGATGCGCTACTGGATGCGAGTTCGGCAGTAGGGGCAGACCTTCCAGTGCGCGTCGAGCGGGCGATGGCAGCTGGGGCACACGTTGCGAACCTGGGTGTCGCACACCGGGCAGACCACAAAGTCCTTCTCGATGGGCGCACCGCACTGCGGGCAGGTGCCGTACTGGGCAAGCTGACGCTCGCGCAAGGCCATGTCCAGCTCCTGCTCCTCGCGGTCGGCCGCATAGGAGTGCGGGCGCAGGACCAGGTAGGCGATGAGGCCTACAAACGGGATGAGGGCAATAATGCCCCAGGCCACGTAGGCACTGGCGCCGCGGCGGCGGGCGTCAATAAACACATAGACGACCGACAGCACGTACAGGGCGATGATAAAGCCAACAAAGGCATAGATGACGCCCATAAGCTGCGGCGACATGAGCTCAGAGATGTACTTGGACATTACGGATACCTTTCGGGGTAGTTACAACTCGAGTTAGTGTAACACGGGGGTTAACGATTTGGCAGGTCGCAGGCATGGGCGGATAGAAACATCTCAATCTGTAACAGGTGAGAGCGGAATCCGGGTCCAGATGTTACAGAATTAGACAAACCGTTCTCTCCCCGACTACAATCTCAATCTGTAACATCTTGGCTCCAGAATCAGTCCCTACTGTTACAGATCAAGATGAACGGTGAGCCCTCCGTTAAATATCTCAATCTGTAACAACTAGGGGCCAGAAACCCTTCTATCTGTTACAGATCAAGACAAAGGAAAATGTCCAATCTCAATATCTCAATCTGTAACAACAACTCGGCAAAAACAGGTCGAACTGTTACAGATTTAGACATTCGAAACCGACTGATGGGTTCATCTAAATCTGTAACATCTAGACCCCAAAACGGTACCGAGATGTTACAGATCGAGACAGATGACCTCTCCCTGACTTTAAATCTCAATCTGTAACACATAGGACCGATTTTCTATTCTTACTGTTACAAATCAAGACAAACAGAGGGCCCGCCTGGCAAACGTATCGATCTGTAACATCTGGAACCCAACTCTTCTGCTTACCGTTACAGAACGAGACAAACCTTTGACAACAGGGGTGCCAGACGAGGTCACCGATTGACCTGAGTCTCCCCCCTCGCCTGCCGTTGGCGGATGCAGCGGGGCTGTTCGCCGCATTGCCGCTGCGCGGGGGATGCGCACACCGTAGGATAGCCTTATTGACAGCCTGTCAACTCGTCTTGGAGGCACTGTGACAGAAACGTTTGATATCGCGATTGTGGGCGCGGGCATCACCGGATGCGCCATCGCGCGGCAGCTCGCACGCTATGACCTGTCCATCTGCGTGGTCGAGGCGGCCAACGACATTGCCCTGGGCGCGTCGAAGGCCAACGGCGGCCTGGTGCACGCCGGCTACGATCCGGCGCCGGGCACGGTTAAGGCTCAGGTCAACGCCCGCGGCTGCGAGCTATATGGCACGTGGGCCCAGGAGCTGGGCTTTTTGTTTTGCCGCACCGGGTCCATGGTGCTGGGCTTTAGCGACCAAGACCGCGCGCAGCTGGAGCAGCTGCAAGGCAACGGGCTGGCAAACGGCGTACCCGAGTTGGCGATCATCGGGGCCGAGCGCATCCACGAGCTGGAGCCGCGCGCCAGCGCCCAGGCCACGTGCGCGTTGTGGTGTCCCTCGACCGGCTATGTCGATCCGTTTGAGGTCGCCATCGCCGCGATGGAGAACGCCGTAGCCAACGGCGTGACGTTTGTGCGCTCCGCACCGGTGGAGACGATCGAGGTAGCTCCCGGCGCTGGCGACAGGAGCGGTGACGGGACCGCTCGTTTTACGCTGGTGACACCGGCCGGTGATGTGCGCTGCCGCTATTTGATTAACGCAGCGGGCAACGGCGCCGCAGACATCTCGCATATGGCGGGCGCCGAGGAGTTCCAGATGGTCTGGCGCCAGGGCAACATTGTGGTGCTGGACAAGGAGCCGCGCGCACTCATGCCGCTCTACCCCGTTCCCACGCCGGTTTCCAAGGGCGTCATCGTTACGGGCACCGTCCACGGCAACACGGTGATCACCGCGACGGCCGCTGTGCGCGAGGCGGGCGACACGCAGACCTATGCGGGCGATGTCGACGCGCTGCTGAGCGGCGCGCGCAAGCTGGTGCCCGATCTGGATACGCGCCGCGTGGTGCGAGCGTTTGCCGGCGGGCGTCCGGTCATTAAGGGAACGAACGACTTTTTTATTGGACAGTCCGCCGTGGTGCCGGGGCTGTTCCAGGCGGCGGGCATTCAGTCGCCGGGCGTAGCGAGCGCTCCGGCCATTGCCGAGCGCATGGAGCAGGTGCTGCGCGAGGCGGGTGTGGTGCTGTGCCAACGTGGCGACTGGAACCCCGTCCGCCGTGCGCCGGACGACTTTGACCGCGCGCCGCTTGCGCGCAAGGAGGAGCTCATTGAGTCCGACCCCACGTGGGGGCAGATTGTCTGCCGCTGCGAGACGGTGCCCGAGGCCGAGATCGTGGCCGCGATCCGACGCCGCCCGGGTGCGGTTTCGGTCGAGGGCGTCAAGCGCCGCTGTCGTGCCGGCATGGGTCGGTGCCAGAGCGGCTTTTGCCAGAGCCGCGTGGTGCGGATTCTGGCCCGCGAGCTGGGCTGCGACCCCAGCGAGGTACCGTTGGAAGACGATGGCTCCTGGCTGGTAGAGGGACCGTTGAAGGGGGTGCGCTAGGATGGCGACGAGTATCGATATGGGTGCGGTATCGGGCGTCGAGTGCACTTTCGCAGATGCCGCCAGGGTATCAATTGCTGCCGGCGCCGTGCAGACGCAGGCGTTCGACGTAGTCGTTATCGGCGGCGGACCTGCCGGCATGGCGGCCTCACTTGCTGCACACAAGGCCGGAGCGCGCGTGGCCATCGTTGAGCGCGAACAGCACCTGGGCGGCATCCTGCGCCAGTGCATCCACCCGGGCTTTGGCCTCTCACACTTTAAGCAGGAACTGACCGGTCCCGAGTACGCACAGCGCTTTATCGACCAGGTGCGCAAAACCGATATCGCACTGTTCCTGGACAGTATGGTGATTGGGATCGACTCAAGCGAGGACAAAGTCGCAGGCGCGGGCGCAAGTGGCGCGGCGAGCGATGCCTCGGCACACACCGTCACGCTCATGAGCCCCGCCGGCATGTTGCAGCTCATCGGGAGCGCCGTCGTCCTTGCCATGGGGTGTCGCGAGCGCACGCGCAGCGAGATCAAGATTCCCGGCAGCCGCCCCGCCGGCGTGTTTACCGCCGGCCTGGCGCAGCGATACATCAACATCGACAACCTCAAGCCCGGCTCGCGCGCCGTCATTTTAGGCTCGGGCGACATTGGGCTCATCATGGCGCGTCGCTGCACGCTCGAGGGGATTTCGGTCGAGGGCGTGTACGAGCTTATGCCATACGCCAACGGCCTGCGCCGCAATGTAAAGAATTGCCTGGACGATTTTGGCATTCCGCTGCACCTGTCCACCACCGTCACACGCGTGATTGGGCACGACCGCGTGGAGGCCGTCGAGGTGAGCCAGGTCGACGAAAATCTGGCGCCCATTCCGGGGACCGAGCGCATCGTTCCGTGCGACACGCTGCTGCTTTCGGTAGGTTTGATTCCCGAGAACGAGCTTTCGGTAGGCGCGGGTGTTGAGCTTGACCCGCGCACGCGCGGCGCCGTGGTGGACCAGAGCCTGCAGACGGGCGTGCCGGGCATCTTTGCCTGCGGCAACGTGCTGCACGTGCACGACCTGGCCGACAACGTGACGACCGAGTCCGAGCGTGCCGGCGCAGCCGCGGCGACGTACGCGCTGGGGACCGGCGCGGATGTCGAAACGGGCGCTGGCTGCCAGCTCACGGTCTGCCCTGCCGGCATCGCCGGCTACGCGCTGCCGGGACGCATTACGGCCGTGGCACTCACCAGGCTCAACTTCCGCGTGCGCCGGCCGGTCGATGCCGCCCGCGTGCGCATTCTGGCGGACGACGAGGAACTGCTTACGGGCAAGGTCCGCGCGTTTAAACCGAGCGTTATGGAAAGCTTCCCGCTGCCGGCAAAGGTGATACAGCGAGCGCTCGACCTGGGTGCCAGCGAGATTATCCTTTCCGTCGAGCCCGTCGAGGAGGCATAGCCATGAGCACAAATGTGATCGAGACGCTACAGTTCAACTGCACCACCTGCCCATCCGAGTGCCTCCTTACGGTGGAAGTGGAGCGCGGGGCCGACGACCGCGTGGCGACGGTGCGCGCCGTGACCGGCAACAGCTGCCCGCGCGGCGATAAATTCGCACATCAGGAGCTCACCTGCCCCATGCGCGTCCTCACTACCACCGTGGCAGTATCAAGCGGCGACGAGGCACTGCTGCCCGTTCGCACGGCCGAGGCCATCCCGCTCGAACTCCATGCCCAGACCATGGACCTCATCCGCGGCCTAGTGGTCAAAGCCCCCATCCGCATGGGCGATGTAGTCCTCCCCAACCTCCTAGGCACCGGTACCGACCTCATCGCCAGCATGGACATCGACCCGATCTAAGCAGCTCGTTTGGGACGGTGCTCTTTTAGCTACCCCGCCATCCACCCCGCCCCTCCTCAATTGCGGTGAAATAATTCCCGATTTCCGCCAAAACCCCGGCATCAAGGAACTATTCCACCGCAACTTGCCTTGGGATCGGTATTTAGCTTGTGCCTACTTTAGTGCCATTTCAAAACTATGCCGGATTACGGGGCTGATTCGGAGACCCCCACCCATACCGGCAATTTTCGATTTTTGATAAGCCTTCTACCTGCGGTTTTAATTTCGCGATTTTTCCCATGGTCAAGTAGTACAGGTCCAGCCCCATAATCCGCCATAGTTTTGAAACCAGCCCATTTGGGACGGTACCTTATTGACTACTTTTACCTATCAGCTCGCATGTTTGACGCAGCTAAAATAGCCCCGTCCCAAATTGACTACCCTGGCATTGGGGATACCATGGTGGCAACCTAACGAAAGGACGATGTATGGCACATGTCGATGACCAGCGCGTGGCACGCGTGCTCGATGCGCTCGAGGCTCAGCACCCCGGCGCGCAGCTGCTCGTAAACGACCCGTGGTCGATTTATTACCTGACCGGCTTTTATGCCGATATGTTCGAGCGTTTTTGCGGCGTACTGCTCGCACGCGGTAGCGAGCCCGTGATCTTGGTCAACGCGCTGCATCAGTTGCCCGAGTATGAAAATGCCCGCGTCGCGTACCACACCGATACCGACGTCGTGGCCGACGCCATCGCTCGCGAGGTTGATCCGACCAAACCGCTCGGCATCGACACCGTCATGCGCTCCGGCTTCTTGATGCCCCTCATGGAGCGCCATGCCGCGAGCGAATTCTTCCTAGGCGATTTTGCCGTGACCGCCACGCGAACCTACAAAGACGCCGCCGAGCAGGAGCTTATGCGCGTGTCCTCGGCCGCTAACGACGCCGTGATGGCCGACGCGATCGAGCTCGTCCACGAAGGCGTGACAGAGCGCGAGATCGCCGACCAGATGCTTGGCCTGTATCGCAAGCACGATTGCGAGGGCTTTAGCTTTCCGCCCATCGTGAGCTTTGGCGCCAACGCCGGCGACCCGCACCACGAGCCAGACGATACGGTACTCAAGCGTGGCGACGTGGTGCTGTTCGACATTGGCGGGCGTCGTCGCAACTACTGCTCGGACATGACGCGCACGTTCTTTTGGGGCGAGCCGGACGAGGAGACGGCACGCATCTACGACATCGTGCGCCGCGCCAACGAGGCCGCCGAGGCGCTCATCGCACCGGGCGTGCGTATGTGCGATCTGGACCGTGCCGCGCGCGACGTGATTGAGGACGCGGGTTATGGCAAGTACTTTACGCACCGTCTGGGACACTCGATCGGCCTGCAAGACCACGAGCCGGGTGACGTCTCGCTCGTCAACGAGCAGGCCGTGGAGCCGGGCATGACGTTTTCCATCGAGCCGGGCATCTACCTCCCCGGCCGCACCGGCGTCCGCATCGAGGACCTTGCCCTGGTCACCGAGAGCGGCGTCGAGATCCTCAACGCCTACCCCCACGATCCGGTCCGCCTAGACTAGGC
The DNA here is from genome assembly GCF_009696325.1 of Collinsella sp. WCA1-178-WT-3 (M1). Classification (GTDB taxonomy): domain Bacteria; phylum Actinomycetota; class Coriobacteriia; order Coriobacteriales; family Coriobacteriaceae; genus Collinsella. Next base: position 124,229 of record NZ_VUME01000002.1, on the reverse strand, counting down.
AATGCGGCAAAGGGACAGCCCCTTTGCCGCATCACATGAATGCCGCCACGAAATGGGCCTATCTACTACGTTTAACCCGCATGGGGCGACCATGCGGGTATTTTTTGAAAATTGGCAAGCCTTCTACCTGCGGTTTTGATTTTGCGATTCTCGGCATGGTTGAGGGTAGCCGGTCAAACGTAGTATATAGGCCCATTTCGTGGCGAGCAGGCAAACTAGCTACCCTGCGGAAGGGATCTAGCGGAGCAGACCGGCAACTTCGCCGGCCAGGGTGATGGTGCCTGCTGCTATGAAGGGCGCGCCTGCGGCCTCAAAGGCTGCGAGGGCCTCGGACACGCTGGGGTACACGCCTGCGAGCTTATCGGAATCCACCAGGGCAGCAAGCTCCTCCGCCGGCAGGGCGCGATCGGAATCGGTCTGTGTGACGACCACGCGCGGGAAGGCCGGGATCAGCACGTCGACGATACCCGCCACGTCCTTGTCTGCCAGCGCGGCGCACAGCAACGTGGGTCGATTCTCTACGCACGGATCGATCTCGTCCAAGGCGCTCACAAAGTTCTCGCAGCTCTGGGGGTTATGGCAGGCGTCGATCAGCTTGAGCGGATCGGTTCCCAACACATCAAAACGGCCCGGCGTGGGGCAGCCCATAAGCGAAGCATCAAGCGCCTCGTGGTCGAGCTCGCGACCCAGATACCCCTCGCAGAGCATAATCGCGCACGCGGCATTCTGCGGCTGATACGCCGGCTTAACCATGCTCGACGTATAAATCGCACGCGGCGTGGTACAGCTAAACTCAACCGTATCGCCCACATGCGCCGGCACCTTGGTCGTGGTGTGGCTCACCACCAGCGGCACCACACCACACTCGCGACAACGGGTGTCCATAACGCGCTGAACGCTCGGCTCATGCGTGCCCTCGCCCAGCACAACCAGGCGTCCGGGCTTAATGACGGCGGCCTTCTCCCCCGCAATGGCCTCGAGCGTATCGCCCAGAATGCGCGTGTGGTCGAGTCCGATGCCCGTGATGGCAACGGCAACGGGATCGGTCGCGCTCGTGGCGTCCCAGCGACCGCCCATGCCGACCTCGAGCACGGCGACATCCACGCGAGCCTCGGCAAACACCACAAGCGCGGCGGCCGTCAGCAGGTCAAACGGCGTGATGGTATAGGCACGCTCCCCCGCCACCACGCGGCGCGCATTCACTCGATGCCCCGCCTCAACAGCAGCAGAAACGCCACGGGCAAACGCCTCATCGCTCACGACGTGCCCATCGACCTCCATGCGCTCGGGATAGCGAACAAGCTGCGGCGACGTATAAAGCGCAGCCTTGAGCCCCTCGCCGCGAAGGATAGCAGCCGAAAAACGCGTCGTCGAAGTCTTGCCATTGGTACCGGCAACCTGAATGCAATCAAAGTACTCGTCCGGCCGCCCCAGCTCATCGAGCATATCGACAACCGTCTCGAGCAGAGGACCAGCATCCCCAGAAATCCGCCCCGTATCGGCAGCAAGCCCCACAGCCTCATCAAACGAAAGCAAATCAAACTCAAAAGGAACGGTATACAAGCCAGAACGCTTAGGCATTTTCAGAACCGCCATTCATAGAAAAATAAAACAGTATAGGTTGAGGATAGTCAGCGAAAACGCCTCTGATGAGCCAAGGTGCCGTGAAACAAAGGCGCATAGGGCTTATGCCCATGCGCCCGAAGTTGAACGGCAGATTGGCCATCAGAGGCGTTTGCAGCGTCGAGTCAGCCGCCGTTCGTTAGAACGGCGGAATAGGTGTCCCCAGCGGAGAGCAAAGCATCGGGACGCACCCCCGAGTAAACCTTACGAGAAGTCAGCAACCTGAGCAGTCAGTGCCTCCAGGATCTCCTGGAGCTCAGCTGCACGGTCCCTCTTCTTCTGGACCACCGCGGGCGCGGCCTTGGCCACAAAGCCCTCGTTGGCGAGCGTCTTCTCGCAGCCGGCGAGCTCCTTCTGGGCCGCGGCAATCTCCTTCTCCAGACGTGCCTTCTCGGCCGAAAGGTCAACCTTGCCCTCGAGCACCACAAAGACCTCGACGCCGCTGTCGACCACGGCGATGCTCGCAGCCGGCTTCTCAACATCGGTACCCATGACCAGCGAGGCGGTATTGGCCAGCGGCTCGATGGTCGAGCGCAGGCTCTCGAGCTTCTCGATGTCCTCGGCACCGGCACGCACGACCACGTCGAGCTCGGCCTTGGGGCTCAAGCGATAACGCGAACGCGTGGCACGGGCGGCAGAAACGACGGTGCGACACAGCTCAAACGCGCGCTCGGCGTCCTCGTCGACATACTTGACATAGTCGGCAGGCTCGGGCCACTTGGCGATCATGAGCGCCTCGGCACGGTCCACGTTGCCCTCGGCGTCCAGGTCGAGCACGCTCGCCGGCATGTTGTCCCAGATCTCCTCGGTGACAAACGGCATGAGCGGGTGCATCAGGCGAATAGAGGTATCGAGCACAAAGATCAGGTTTCGCTGCGCCTGCAGACGGCCCTCGCCCTTCAGGCGCGCCTTGGTGACTTCGACGTACCAGTCGCAGACCTCGTTCCAGAAGAACTGCTGAACACCGCGGGCCATGTCGCCAAAGGTGTAATTCTCGATGCCCTCGGTAACCATCTTGACGGCCTTGGCCAGACGACTGAACATCCAGGCGTCGGCCGGCGTCTCTACGACAGGCTCGCCGGGCGTGTAGCCCTCCATGTTCATAAGCAGGAAGCGGCTGGCGTTCCAGATCTTGGTCACAAACGACTTGGCCTGCTCGGTACGCGGGCTGTCGATAAGCTTCTTGGTCTTCTTGTCGATGTTCGCGTCAAACTTGACGTCCTGGTTGTTGGTGCAGAGCGTCAGCAGGTTGAAGCGCATGGCGTCGGCACCGTACATGCCAATGAGGTCCATGGGGTCAACGCCGTTGCCCTTGGACTTGGACATGCGGCTGCCGTCCTTGGCAAGAATCGTCGGGTAGATGACGACGTCCTTAAACGGCACCTCGTCCAGGAAGTACAGAGAGCTCATGACCATGCGGGCGACCCACAGCGCGATGATGTCGCGCGCGGTGACGAGTGCCGTCGTGGGATGATGTCCCTCGAGCAGCTCCGGCTTTTGGGGCCAGCCCTGCGTGGCGAAAGTCCACAGCTGCGAGCTGAACCAGGTGTCCAGCACGTTCTCGTCCTGATGCACGTGATGACCGCCGCACTTAGGGCACACGTCGGTGTCCTCGGTAAGGGCATCCTCCCAGCCGCAGTCCTCGCAGTAGAACACGGGAATACGGTGGCCCCACCAAAGCTGACGGCTGATGCACCAGTCCTTGAGGTTCTCCATCCAGGTGGTATAGGTCTGCGTCCAACGCGCGGGGTGGAAGGTCACCTTGCCGGAGTTGACGGCATCGAGCGCCGGCCCCTTGAGCTTGTCGACGGCCACAAACCACTGCTCGGACAGCCACGGCTCCAGTGCGGAGTCGCAACGGTAGCAGTGCATGACGGAGTGATCGTGATCCTCGACGTGATCGAGCAGGTCGTGCTCCTCAAACCACTTGATGACGGCCTCGCGGCACTCCTCGCGGGTCATGCCGGTAAACTCGCCGTAGCCCTCGACGACCACCGCATGCTCGTCAAAGATGTTGATCTGCGGCAGATCGTGGGCCTGACCCATGGCGTAGTCGTTGGGGTCGTGGGCCGGGGTGACCTTGACAAAGCCGGAGCCAAAGTTGGCGTCGACATGCCAATCCTCAAAGATGGGGATCTCGCGGTCGACGATGGGGAGCTTGACGGTCTTACCCACAAAGGCGGCCTTCTCGGGGTCCTTCGGGGAGACAGCCACGCCCGTGTCGCCGAGCATGGTCTCGGGGCGCGTAGTGGCGACGACGATGTAGTCCTGGCCGTTGACCGGCTCGGTCAGCGGGTAGCGCAGGTGCCACAGGTGACCCTTCTCGTCCTTGTACTCGGCCTCGTCGTCCGAGATGGCGGTGGTGCAGTTGGGGCACCAGTTGACGATGCGCTTGCCGCGGTAGATCAGGCCGTCGTGGTACCAGTCGCAGAACACCTTGCGCACGGCCTGGGCGTAGTCCTCGTCCATGGTAAAGCGCTCGTTATCAAAGTCGACGGAGCAGCCCATACGCTTGATCTGCTCGACGATGATGCCGCCGTACTCGTGGGTCCAATCCCAGCAGGCGTCGACAAACTTATCGCGGCCGATCTCCAGGCGGCTGATGCCCTCCTCTTTAAGCTTCTTGTCGACCTTGGTCTGCGTGGCGATACCGGCGTGGTCGGTACCGAGCACCCAGCGGGTGGACCTACCGCGCATACGGGCCATGCGGATGATGGCATCCTGGATGGAATCGTCGGTGGCGTGACCCATGTGGAGCTTGCCGGTCACGTTGGGAGGCGGAATGGTGACAGTGCAGTCGCCCACGCCCTCACGGCGCTTGTAGTAGCCGCCGTCGAGCCACTTCTGCAGGATCGCCGGCTCGTTGGTCGACGGATCGTAGTTTTTGGGCATTTCTTCCATATATCTCTCCCGTCCCACCGGGGAGGAATGTAGGCCCGCCAGGGTCTGCATTCCTCCCCTTAGGTATCGATTACTTCAGTCTGATACGACTTCGCTGAGGCTTAAACAAACACACAGAATAACACAGGTAGTTGGGGTTATTGCGTATATATAAAATAGCCTCCGACCGCGGGTGGTCGGAGGCTATTCAAATTCACATTTGCGAAACCTACCATTTAGGGACAGGTTTATTTTGGTCGGTTTAATATGGGCAAACGTCATTCTCCCTGATAAAACCTGCCAAAATAAACCTGTCCCTTTTTGGCAGGTTAGCCGTAGATGCGCTGGGGCTGTTCGGTGCCCTTTACGGAGGCTTCGGTCACGATGACCTTGGCGACTCCTTCCTCGCTCGGCAGATCGAACATCGTCTGCTGCAGCACGTCCTCGCAGATGGAGCGCAGGCCGCGGGCGCCGGTCTTGCGGGCAAGCGCCATGCGGGCAATCTCGTGCAGGGCGGCGTCCTCAAACTCAAGTTCAACGTCCTCGAGCTGGAACATCTTGCGGTACTGACGCACAACGGCGTTCTTTGGCTCGGTCAGGATCGACACCAGGTCGTCCTCGTCGAGCGCCTGTGTCTGGGTGACGACGGGCGTACGTCCCACAAACTCGGGGATCATACCAAAGGCGTTGAGGTCCTGCGGGAGCACCTGACGCAGCAGGTCGTTCTCGTCGACCGAGGTGGGGCCGGCGATCTCGGAGTTAAAGCCCACGCCCTTGTTGCCCACGCGATCGGCGATAATCTTGTCCAGACCCACAAAGGCACCGCCGCAGATAAACAAGATATTGGTCGTGTCGATCTGCAGCAGCTCCTGCTGGGGGTGCTTGCGGCCGCCGGTGGGCGGAACGCTTGCCACCGTGCCCTCAAGGATCTTAAGCAGCGCCTGCTGAACGCCCTCGCCCGAAACGTCGCGGGTGATGGAGAGGTTCTCGGCCTTGCGGGCGATCTTGTCGATCTCGTCCACGTAGATGATGCCGACCTGCGCACGCTCGATATCGCCATCGGCAGCATTGATGAGCTTGAGCAGGATGTTCTCCACGTCCTCGCCCACGTAACCGGCCTCGGTGAGTGCGGTGGCGTCGGCGATGGCAAACGGCACCTCGAGGATGCGCGCGAGCGTCTGGGCGAGCAAGGTCTTACCGGTACCGGTGGGACCGAGCAGCAAGATGTTGGACTTGGCGAGCTCCACCTCGTCCATATCGTCGTCGAGCCGCGAACCCGCACCCGAGGCCTCGTCAAAGGCCGAAAGCGCGGCGCCGCCCTCGATCACGCGACGGTAGTGGTTGTACACGGCAACCGACATGGCGCGCTTGGCGTCTTCCTGACCCATGACATAGGCCGAAAGCTCGTCATAGATCTCGTGCGGGGTCGGCACGTGCGTGATGACCTGACGCACGTCGTCCTCGAGCTCAAAGCCCTCGGCCTCGGGATCCATGGCAGGCTGCCCGGCAGCCTGACCGTGGTCGTTGAGGAAGCCCGGCAGCTTGCCGTTGCAGGCGGCATCCATAAAGTCCGAAGCCAGCGACTCCTCCAAGATCTCGGAGCAGGCGGCAACGCACTCGTCGCAGATAAAGATGTTGGTAGGGCCCTTTACAAGGCGGCGCACCTGACCCTGCTCTTTTCCGCAGAAGGAGCAGCGGATGGGGTTGCCGTTCTCGTCAAAGTTGTCCTGCATGTTACCGGCCATCCTAGGCGTCCTTCGCGGCAAGATCGCGCGAGGTAACGATACGGTCGATCAGGCCGTAGTCAAGGGCCTCGGCAGCGGTCAGGTAGTTGTCGCGCTCGGTATCGGCCTGGACCCTCTCGATCGGCTGGCCCGAGGCGTCGGACAAGATCTGGTTGAGCTCGCGACGGGTCTTCTTGATCTCCTCGGCCACGATCTCGATCTCGGTCTGCTGACCCTGGGCACCGCCACTGGGCTGGTGAATCATGACCTTGGAGTGCGGCAGGCAGAAGCGCTTGCCCTTGGCGCCGGCCGAAAGCAGCACGGCGGCCATAGACGCGGCCATACCGACGCAAATGGTGGAGACCTGCGGCTTGATAAAGTTCATAGTGTCCAGAATCGCCAGGCCGGAGTAGACCTCGCCACCGGGCGAATTGATGTAGAGCGAGATATCCTTCTCGGCATCCTGGCTCTCAAGATGCAGCAGCTGGGCAACGACCAGGTTGGCGCTGACGGAGTTGATCTCCTCGCCCAAGAAGATGATGCGGTCGTTGAGCAGGCGCGAATAGATATCGTAGCTGCGCTCGCCGCGCGGCGTCTGCTCGATAACGTATGGCACGAGGGCGGAATCGAACTTAGCGATCATACGCATCTCCATTTCTCTCTTGCGGACCAAATTGGTTCTAGATAAACGTACGGTGCCCGCATGCTATGCATTGGCTGGCACCGTACGAAGCAACCGAATAACCGGTTTATAACTTTACCCCATCACAGGCGCCTGCATGCGCTCGCGGGAAAGGTGGCGAGAATTACTCGGCGTCCTTGGCGGTCTCGTCGACCTCGGTCACCTTGGCGTTCTCGACCAGGTGGTCGACGGCCTTGGAGCGACGGATGGACTCGCGGACGGCAGGCATGCGTCCATCGGCGATGAACTCGGCCTTGGAAGCCTCGACGTCCTTGACGCCGGCCTTCTCGAACTCGGCGTTGACGTCGTCCTCGGTGACCTCGATCTTGAGCTCACGGGCGAGGGCGTCGAGCGCCAGGGACTCGCGGGCAACATCGTTGGCCTGCTTGTGCAGGTCGCCGATGAACTGCTCCATGGTCAGGCCGGAAGCGGGCAGCCAGGTGTCCAGCGTCATGCCGCGGGCAGCGAGGTTGGACAGGAAGTTCTGGCCAAGCTCCTCAAAGACAGACTGCTCGTAGTCGGCGTCCATCTCCTCGAGCTGCAGACGCTCGGCGAGAGCGGCGACGCAACGGTTCTCCTTCTCGGCCGGAAGGCGGGAAGCCTTGTCCTGCTCGATCTCGAGCTTGATGGCGTCGCGCATAGCATCGATGCTGTCGAAGCCAAAGTCGGACTTGACGAGCTCGTCGGTGAGCTCGGGGGTGTTGCGGACCTTGATGCCCTTGACGGTGACCTCGACGGTGTGGGTCTCGGCCTCCTCGCCATCCTCGACCTCGTCGGTCCAGGTGACGGTCTTGACGTCGTCGACGTTAGCACCGATCAGAGCCTCGTTGAACTCCTTGGGGTTGCTGTCGCTACCGGCGATGAGCATGCGGCCCTCGGCAGCGAAGTTGTCGGCGTTCTCGACGGCCTTGAGGTCGACGGTAACGTAGTCCTCGGCCTCGACGGCACGATCCTCGACGTCCTCGAAGGTGGCACGGTAGTTGAGGAGCATCTCGACCTGGTTGTTGATCTCGGACTCGGTGACCTCCGCGGGAGGCATCTCGATCTCGACGGCGTCGTAGGAGGAGAGCTCGGCGGCAGGACGCAGGGAGAACTCGACGGTGTAGGTGTAGTCCTCGTGATCCTTGGCGAGGTCGAGCTCCTTGTAGTCACCGTTCTTGGTGGGGACGATGTCCAGCTCGTTGAGGACGGCGGGCTCGTTGGCGGCGATCAGATCGTTGGTGGCCTGAGCGAGGGTGGCCTCGGCGCCAAGAGCAGCGTCGATGACCGGACGGGGAGCCTTGCCGGCACGGAAGCCCGGGAAGCGGTACTTCTTGGCGGTGTCCTTGTAGGCCTTCTTGATCGCGGCGTCGACGTCGGCGGCCGGGATGGTGACCGTAGCGGTGAGCTTGGCGTCCTTGACGTCAGAAGCGGTGATGTTCAACACGTTCCTCCTCATACTGCCCAGCTTATCTGAGGTGCTGGTACCTTTATGCAACAAAGTGTCGCGACGGCCGAGGCCGACGCAGGTGCGTTGGTGCGGGCGAAAGGACTCGAACCTTCACGGGAATCCCACCAGAACCTAAATCTGGCGCGTCTACCAATTCCGCCACGCCCGCATGAGCGCACAGACTAGGAATGATAGCAGATACGAACGGCAAGCGCACGCACACCTTTTTAGGCCCACGACCTCACCACGAGTTACAGCGAAACAGGGTAGCTAATTTGGGACGGGGCTTTTTTAGCTACCCCGCTTGTGGGGGTAGCTAAAAAAGCCCCGTCCCAAATTAGCTACCCCCATCGGCTATCTCCCGCAGCCCACAATTCGGTTGAAAAGTGGGCTGCGGTTTCCCCGGGCTAGGCAAAGAGCGTCGACAGCGACTCCTCGCCTACTCCCCCAGCAGGGCCTTCTCGGGCGTGATCGGCAGCGAGCGAACCTGGTGGCCGGTGGCGTGCGCCACGGCCGAGGCAACGGCGGCGAGCGGTGTGTTGATGACGACCTCGCCGATCGACTTGGCGCCAAACGGGCCCGTCGGCTCGTAGCTCGGCTCAAAGGCCACGCGAATGCTGCCGATATCCAGGCGCGTGGGCAGCTTGTAGCTCATAAAGTCACCGGTGCGCAGGCGACCGCGGTCGTCGTGCTCGACAATCTCGTAGAGTGCGTGACCGATGCCCTGGGCAATGCCGCCCTCGGCCTGGACGCGCGCGAGTGCCTCGTTGATCACGGTGCCGCAGTCCACAGCCGCCGCATAGTCCACCACAGTCACCTTGCCGGTGGCCTTGTCGACCTCGACCTCGGCAATGCCGGCCATAAACGGCGGAGGCGAAACGGGCAGGCAGGCAGAAGCATGCGAGGTGAGCGCGTCGCCGCCCGCGATGTTCTTGACGCACAGGTTGGCAAAGTCGCGCAGCGTGAGGTAGCGGCCGCACTCGCGAGCGGCGCGCTCGTCAGACAGACGCACGTACTGGCCGTCGAAGACCACGTCGGCGGCGTCCACGTCCCACATCTGGGCGGCCTTAGCGCAGATCTTCTCGCGCAGCTCGGTCGCGGCATTCTTGGCCGCCAGGCCCGTCACGTACGTGCCCGAGCTCGCGTACGAGCCGGCATCGAACGGCGAGACGTCGGTGTCCACGCCGCGCACCACGATAAGCGAGCTCTCCACGCCCAGCTCCTCGGCGGCAATCTGCGCCAGGATCGTGTCGACACCCATGCCGTTATCGGTGGCGCCGGTGCCGATGGTAATGAAGCCGTCCTCCTCCAGGCGCATGTCGATGCCGCCGATATCCACGTTGGAGATGCCCGAGCCCTGCATGGTGAGCGCGCAGCCCAGAGCACGCACGCGGTCGCCCAGGTCCACGGCCAGCGGCTTGTCGCGCCAGCCGATCATGTCCATCGCACGCAGCAGGCAACGGTCGAGCGCGCAGGCGTTGAGCTTTTCGTTGTAGTACTGCGGCATAATCTCGCCCTCGCGCACGATGTTCTTAAGGCGCAGGTCGGCGGGATCCATGTGCAGCATGTCGGCGAGCTCGTTGACGGCGCTCTCCACGGCAAACTGGCCCTGGGTGGCGCCGTAGCCGCGATACGCACCGCCGCGGTTGGTGTTGGTGTAGACAGCGTCCCACCTAAAGCGGCTCGCCTTCACATGGTTGTAGATGGGCAGGCTCTTGTGGCCCGAGAGGCCGATCGTCGTGGTGGCATGCTCGCCATACGCGCCAGCGTTGGACAACGTGTGCAGGTCGATGGCCGTGATGGTGCCGTCTTTCATGGCGCCCAGCTTGACGGTCATCTGCATCTGGTGACGCGAGTTGCCCGCAGTGATGGTCTCCTCGCGGGTGTAGCAGCAATAGCTCGGACGGCCAGTCTGCTGGGTCACGAACGCCACGAAGATCTCGCAGCAGCCCGTCTGCTTGGAGCCAAAGCCGCCGCCGATGCGCGGCTTAATAACCTGCACCTGCGACTGCGGAATGTCGAGCGACTGCGCGACCATGCGGCGCACATGGAAGGGAACCTGCGTGGAGGTGGTCACCGAGATGCGGCCAAACGCGTCGGTCGTCGCGAAGGCACGGAAGGTCTCCATGGGCGCGGTCTGCGTGGCCTGGCTGGTGTAGGTGCGCTCAAAGACAATGTCGCTCTGGGCGAAGGCCTCGTCCAGGTCGCCAAAATCGCTGGTACCGCTGCACACCAGGTTGCGAGCAACGTCGCCGCCCTGCGGGAACATAAAGGTCACGTCGCCCTCGGGGTGGACCACGATGTCGTTATCGAGCGCCTGGGTAAAGTCGAGCAGGGGCTCGAGCACCTCGTAGTCGACCTTGATGAGCTTGAGTGCCTTGTCGGCGGCCTCCTCGGTCTCGGCGGCGACGATCGCCACCTCCTCGTTTTGGTAGCGCACCAGGTTCTCGAGGATCAGGCGGTCGTAGGGGCTCGGCTGCGGATAGCTCTGGCCGGCGATGGTAAAGCGGCGCTTGGGCACGTCCTCGTAGGTGTAGACGCCCACCACGCCGGGCACCTTCAGGGCGCGCGACGTATCGATGGAGCGGATCTTGGCACGGGCATACGGGCTGCGCTTGAGCTTGACGATAAGGGCGCCGGCGGGCACCAGGTCTCCTGTGTAGACGGGACGCCCCTCGAGCAGGGCCTTCGAGTCCTTCTTGGGCTGCTTATGGGTGATCTGCTTGTACGAGACGCCATCGCAGCTGGTGTCGTTGACCGGAAGCTCGGGCATCTCAAAGCCCACCTGCACACCAGACTCGTTAAGGAAGCGGACGATGGCGCGCAGCTGGCTCTCGTAGCCGCTGCAACGGCAGAGGTTGCCGGCGAGCTGGCGCGAGAGCTCCTCGCGCGTGGCGACGAGGCTCGGGTCCTCCTTGGCGGCGCGGGCAAGCGCCAGCACGTTCATGATGAGGCCGGGGGCGCAAAAACCGCACTGCTCGGCACCTTCGGCAGCCATTGCGTGGGCGAACGCCTCGGACTCGGCCTTGAGGCCCTCGAGCGTGGTGACGGAGCGGCCCTCGACGCGCGCAGCGGGAACCGAGCAGCTCAGCACCGGGTCGCCGTCGAGCCACACCGTGCACAGGCCGCAGTTAGTAGTCTCGCAGGCGCAGCGCACCGACGCGCAGCCCTGCTCGCGCAGCAGCGCAAAGAGCATGGTGTCGGGGGCAATCTGAACCTTGACCTTGCGGCCGTTGAGCGTAAAGGAAAGATCGATGAGTTTGGCAGCCATTAGCGCACCTCGCTAGAATCGACGCCGGGCACGCGGCGGCAGGAATACTCGTCCGTGGCAAACTTAGGCACTTGCACGCCCTCGAGCTCGCGGGCAAGCGAGGCCGAAAGCTCGATGCCGGCGGCGCGACGCACAGCCTGAATCGCCAGCGGCGCCGAGATGCAACGGCGATAGTCGGCCGAGCCCCACAGGTTGGTGCCGTAGCTCAGCGCGCGTACGGACGTGGCCAGGGCGCGCAGCTCGTCCTCGGAAGGCTGCTCGCTCACCAGGCCACATGCCTCGCCCTGCAGCAGGGTCGCGCGCAGCGGGCGAGCGCCCACGGTGACATGCCAGCTGTTGTCCCACCAGGCGGCGGTGACGTTTAGGGAGGGGAAGTCGGTCGCGGCCTTGCGCACGGCCTCGTAGCTTGCACGGTAATCGTGCTTAACGACCACCACGTGCTCGATAACGTCGCGCACGTAACCCATATCCACGAACTCGGCGAGCGGCACGCGGCCGGCACCCGTCAGCTCAACGTACGAATCGAGCGCCAAAAAGGCCGAGAGTACGTCCGAGAAACCAAAGCGACCGTAGATGCTGCCGCCCACCGTGGCGGTGTTGCGCAGCTGCACGCCCACGATATCGTGGACGGCGAACTCAAAGACATGGTTGACAAGCGCGTTGAGCTCGGCATGGCGCTCGAGCTGGCGCAGGGTGCACATGGCACCGATGCGAAACTCGGTCTCGGTCTCCTCGATCTGATCGAGTCCGCAGGCCGAAAGGTCAATCGCCGTCGCCACGCGACGCGAACCCAGGCGCATCCAGATGCCGCCGCCCACAATCTTGTTGTTGCGGTTCTTCTGTAAGAGCTCATAGGCTTCGGCCGCGTTTCCAACACGAACGTAGGTACCGAACTTGAGCACGTTCTCCCCCATCTCCTCACTTATCCAGTACCTCTAAGTGTACCAAACGAGGGAGCACAGCCCTCGCCACCATAGAAAAAGGCTCCCAGCCGGATGGCTGGGAGCCTCATCGCATGCTATGTCGAGCGAAGATTTAGCAGACGCCCTGGGCGAGCATGGCGTCGGCGACCTTCAGGAAGCCGGCGATGTTGGCGCCCATGACAAAGTTGCCCTCCTGGCCGTACTCCTTGGCGGTGTCGTCCACGTTGTGGAACATGCCGCGCATGAGCTGCTCGAGCTTGCCGTCGACCTCCTCGAAGGTCCAGGACAGGTGCTCGGCGTTCTGGCTCATCTCCAGGCCGGACACGAGCACGCCGCCGGCGTTGGCAGCCTTACCGGGCATAAAGGCGACGCCGTTCTCCTGGAAGTAAGTCGTGGCCTCGATGGTCGTGGGCATGTTCGCGCCCTCGCCGACCACCTTGCAGCCGTTGGCGACGAGCGCCTGGGCGTCCTCGAGCAGCAGCGTGTTCTCGCGAGCGCAGGGCAGCGCGATATCGCAGGGCAGCTGCCACACGCCGCGGCCGTCGCCCTCGTGCCACACGGCGTTGGGCTTCTCGTCAACATACATGGCGAGCGTGACGCCCTTGTCGTGGCCGGAGCGCTTCTTGTTGTAGACGTGCTCGAGCACGGTGTAGTCGATGCCGTCGGGATCCTCGACCCAGCCGTGGGTATCGGAGCAGGCGAGCACCTTGCCGCCGAGCTGGGCGACCTTCTGGACCGCGTAGATAGCGACGTTACCGGAGCCGTGAACGACAACGTTCTTGCCCTCGAAGGAGTCGCCGCGGCTCTTGAGGTACTCGTCCACAAAGTAGACCAGACCGTAACCGGTGGCCTCGGTACGGGCGAGCGAGCCGCCAAAGGAGAGGCCCTTGCCGGTAAGGACGCCGGTCCACTCGTTGGTCAGGCGCTTGTACTGACCGAACATGTAGGCAACCTCGCGGCCGCCAACGCCCAGGTCGCCGGCGGGAACGTCGGTGTTGGGGCCAATGTGGCGATAGAGCTCGGTCATGAAGGACTGGCAGAAGTGCATGATCTCGTTGTTGGACTTGCCCTTGGGGTCAAAGTCGGAGCCGCCCTTGCCGCCGCCCATGGGAAGGGTGGTCAGGCTGTTCTTGAGGATCTGCTCCAGACCCAGGAACTTGAGCATACCCAGGGTGACCGTCGGGTTAAAGCGCAGGCCGCCCTTGTAGGGTCCAATGGCAGAGTTGAACTCGACGCGGTAACCGCGGTTGACCTGAACCTTGCCCTGATCGTCGACCCAGGGAACACGGAACATGACGATGCGCTCGGGCTCGACGAGGCGCTCCAGCAGGGCGGCCTCCTCGTACTCGGGGTGGGCGTCGAGCGCCGGCTGGATGGTGCCGAGGATCTCGGTCGCGGCCTGGATGAACTCAGGCTGCTCGGGATAGCGGGCCTTGAGCTCTTCGAGAACTTTCTGCGTGTAGCTCATGCTTCCTCCAATGATGGGAAACGAAAATGTCGGTCACGGCACCCTATGCGCCGCGAACTTTATCGTGTATGGATAATATCGCACTGTTGCAGCAAAGTTTCGCATAAGCCGACGAGCAGATGTTTCGTTTTGATTACGATGCAGGTAGAAGCGTTTTTGAGCACCCGACGTACAAATCGCGTGTTTCGAAGCTGTTTCGTCCACATGTTCCAAACCACCACATTGGGGACACAAGATGCGCCCGGGCACACCGGCGGCAAGACAGACGACACGGCCGACCCGCATAAAAACAAAACAGCGCCTTTGCGGCACGCAGCAAGACCGCGAGCACAAAAGCGCTGGTAGCGTGTGGCGGGAACGTATGTGAATCGAACACATCCAAGACGTTTTGCACGCCTCGCAACGGTTTTGAGGACCGCGGAGCCCACCGGAGCCCATCCGTTCCCAAGTGCGGCGGTATTTTACCAAACCGAGCAGCCAGTCTATCGCAGGGACCTCAGGCCACCGGCTTCCTTGTCGAGCACCGTAAAGCGCACGGCATCCAGGTGCTCCAAGATGCTGATGGCACGTTTGCGCGACACGCCCAGCGCCTCGCGCAGCACGCTCGTGGTGGCAGCGCCGCCGGCTGCCTCAATGGCAGCGGCGACAAGCTCGCGCGCATGGGCTTCCGAGATGGCAGACAGGGCAACGTCGCGCTCGACCTTAACGATCGAGCGGTTGAGCGAAAGCTCGCGCAGGGCGCGCGTCATGGTGTCGCGGTCGAGCTGCAGTCGCTCACCCACCTCGGGCAGCGTCGGCGCATCGAGGCCGGCCCCGTCGAGCAGCGCCACAATGCGCTCACACGCCTCGCGCACCACACGCGCCGCGGCAGCAGCGGAGTGCGGGTCGAACACCTCGGTGCCCTCGGCGGCGCACACGCCACGCGAGCAGCCCTCGGCAATCAGAGCCGCGGCAACGCCTTCATCGGCGGCAGGCCACGCAGCATGGGCAACGGCGCCGGGCGTAAAACCCGTCTCCTTGGGAGCCGCCGCGTGCATGGCAGACAGGGTCGCCGCCAGCACGTCCATGGCGGCATCGAGCACGGCGCCATTCGCATACAACGTGCCGCCCGAGCCGGCAAGCTCGCAAACAACACCTCGCGCCACCAACTCGCCCAGCGCGGCATCGGCCTCACCGGCAACAAGATCGAGCGCCTCGGCAACATCAGCCGCCGCAACCGGCAGCGCCTGCAGCGCCAGCCACGCGTCTACGCCAACAACGGCATCGCCGGCTTCAAGCGCCGCAAACAGCGCACGCTCGCCGGCCGAAAGCTCGCGCGAGCGACGGCAGCGCGAAAGCAGCACACGCCCGCCGCCGATGAGCATAACGGGCGAATACGACAGCACCACGGCATGGTCTCCGGCGCGCAGCGGCAATGGCTCCTCCAGGCGCACCTGCACGGTACGGGTCTCGCCCACCGCCATGGGGGCCTCGCCCTCCAAAAGCATAACGCGGCCGATGACCTCGGCCGTGCCGGCCATCACGTGCACGCGCACGCCCGACTCGAGCACGCGCGGCTTGGCGCCCTCGCGGCCCAGGTAGGTAAACGTCATCATAAAGCGCAACGTCTGACCAAAGCGACCCGCCACGCCCAGCATCTCACCACGGTCAAGCGCCGCGACACCGTCACCGACCAGGTTGAGCGCCACGCGTTGGCCAGGCAGCGCGCGCAGCGTATCGCCATGCACCTGAATCCCGCGCACACGACAGACCGTACGCGACGGCAAAGCCATCAGCTCGTCGCCCACCGCAACCGGCGCATCGTGCAGCGTTCCCGTAACGACGGTGCCGACACCCTTGATCGTAAAGCAGCGGTCAATCGGCAGGCGAGACGAGGCATCGCTCCGATCGGAACGGTCGCGGCAAGCATCCCAGCAGGCACTTACCTGCTCGTCGAGCACCGCAAGCAGCCCGTCGATCCCCTCGCCCGTCTTGGACGACACGGGCACCATCGGCGCGCCCGCAAACACGGTACCCGACAAAAAGTCATCGACATCGAGCTCGGCAAGCTCGGTCATCTCGGCATCGGCCAGGTCGCACATCGTCAGCGCGACCACCATATGCGTAACGCCCAGCAGCTCCAGCACATGCACGTGCTCGCGGGTCTGCGGCATCACGCCCTCGACGGCTGAAACCACCAGCACGGCTACGTCGATACCCGTGGCGCCCTGCACCATGGCGCGCAGGTAGTGGGCATGGCCAGGCACGTCGACCAGGCCGACAATCTTGCCACTCGGCAGCGCCAGCTCGCCAAAGCCAAGTTCAACGGTCATACCTCGACGACGCTCAACCTCCAGACGGTCGGGATTCTTGCCGGTCAGTGCCTCGATCAATGCCGACTTACCGTGGTCGACGTGGCCCGCCGTGCCAACGATAACGGGACACTCCACCAGCGCCTGGACCTCACTCATCGAGCAATCGCCTTCTCAACGCATGCGGCAAGCGTCGACGCCGCCGTCTCGATATCGCGGTCGCCCACGAGCGTACGGACGTCAAACAAAATGCGATCGTGCGAGGTTCGCGTGACGACCGGCGTGTCGAAGTCCTGGACAAGCGAGCGCTTGAGCGCATCGACCGTCAGGCGCGCGTCAACAAGACGCACGGCAACGCACATCGTGGGCAGCTCCATGGTAGGCAGCGAGCCGCCACCGGGGGTCGACGATTCCTCGACGATCTCCACCTGAACGGCGCACGGGCAACCGGCCTTATCGAGCCCGGCGACCATACGATCGCGCAGCTTGCGGGCACGTCGCTCCAAATGGGCCTGCGGCAGCGTAAGCATGCTGAGCACCGGAATATCGCGATGGGCAACATCGGCGCCGTCCATGTAGATGCGCAGCGTGGCCTCGAGCGCCGTAAGCGCCAACTTGCCCGGACGCAGAGCACGCATGAGCGGATGTGCGCCGCAGGCCTGGACCAGATCGCGACGGCCCATGATGATGCCCGCCTGCGCCGCGCCCAGCAGCTTATCGCCCGAACACGACACGATATCGAGCCCCGCCGCGACCGAAGCCGGCGTGGGTTCCTCGCCACCGCGCTCCAGGATGTCATCGGGCAGGAGCGCGCCCGAACCCTGGTCCTCATAGAACAGCAGGCCATGCTTGTGAGCAAGCGCCGCAAGCTCCCGAGAGCTCACCTCCTCGTGAAAACCCTCGATGCGATAGTTGGAAGGATGGACCTTGAGAATCATGGCCGTATCGGGCGTGATGGCTTGCTCATAATCTGTTAGGTGCGTGCGGTTGGTGGCGCCGACCTCGACGAGCTTGGCGCCCGAAGACGCCATGACATCGGGGATGCGAAAGCTGCCGCCGATCTCGACAAGCTCGCCGCGGCTAACGATGACCTCCTTGC
Organism: Collinsella sp. WCA1-178-WT-3 (M1); assembly: GCF_009696325.1. Taxonomy (GTDB): domain Bacteria; phylum Actinomycetota; class Coriobacteriia; order Coriobacteriales; family Coriobacteriaceae; genus Collinsella. Next base: position 106,839 of record NZ_VUME01000002.1, on the reverse strand, counting down.
CTGCGGCATGGGTAGCCAGCACCAGCAGCACCGCGGCGGCGTTGTTGTTGACCACAAGCGCGTCCTCGGCACCGGTGAGCGAGCGGATCAGCTGCGCGGCGTGTTCCTTGCGCGACCCGCGCGAGCAGGTGTCCACGCTGTACTCGAGCGTACTGTACCCGCGCGCAACCTCGGCCACGGCCTTTGCCGCCGACTCCGCGAGCGGGGCGCGGCCCAAGTTGGTATGGATGACCACGCCCGTGGCGTTGACGGCAGGGCGCAGGCTCGGCAGCGCGGAGCGGTGCGCACGCCACTCGATCGCCGAGGCCAGGTCGCGCTTAGAGCGCGGGACGGCACCGGCGCGAATGGCGGCGCGTTCCTCGTCGAGCTCGGCCGTGACGGCGGCATGCACCACCGCGTCGCAGGTCTCCCCCGCCGCCTTCACTACCGGCCACTCGGCGAGCAGCTCGTTGACGGAGGGAATGGCGCGCAGGCGGGCGCGAACCTCATCGGACATGTTCTGGCTATCGCTCATGTGCGGCCTTTCAAAACCAAAGGTGAATCAATCGTTCGAACGTCAAACTATCGGCCGATTCGATCGGCTGAATCAATCAATCGCTATTATCCTCGCACGGCGACGCCCCGCGGGAGGTCCGACGTCAAACAGACGATACCTTACGCCTCAGACTTCTTGGCGTAGATAAACCAGTAGCCGAGCGCGACCAGAACCGCACCGCCCACGATGTTACCCAACGTGGCGGCGGACAGGTTAAACGCAATGCCCGCGGCGTTGAGCGCATCGGCGCCGGCGACGTCGGTACCATAGCCGCACGCGTGCATCACGGTACCCATGGGCAAAAAGTACATATTGGCAACGCAGTGCTCAAAACCGCAGGCCACAAAGGCGGCGATGGGCAGCAGAATGCCCACGACCTTATCGACCACGGTCTTGCCGGCGGTACCGATCCACACGGCCAGGCACACAAAGATGTTACACAGGATGCCGCGGAAGAAGATCGTCAGCCAGTCGATCGTCACCTTGCCGGCGGCGACACTCACCATGGAATTGGCGACCACCTCGCCGTTGAGCTTGTAAATGCCGGCCATGTACACCAAAAAGACGATGAACAAGGCACCGGCAAAGTTGCCAAGCCACACGACGAGCCATGCCTTGAGCATCTGGACCAGGGTGATCTTTTTGCTCTTGAGCGCGCAGACCATAAGCGAATTACCGGTGAACAACTCGGCGCCACACACCAGCACCAGCACCAGGCCCAGGCAAAAGCACAGGCCGCCCACGACGCGCTGGGCACCCCAGCCCAGCGTGCTGTCGCTCAAAAACACCGTAAAGAACAGACCGCCGAAGGCGATAAACGCACCGGCGAACATTGCCAACAGAAAGGCCTTATCGACCGGCAGGTTAGCCTTGGTCACGCCGGCGGCCTCGGTCTTGGCCTCGATCGCGGCGGGCGCCAGGCAATCGGGGGCAGGGTACTCCACCTTGGAATCTGCCATGTCAATCACTTCTTTCCTAATCACCAGGGACAAGCGCTGCTACAGCTCCTGTCCCAAGCGGACAAAGTGGGAAAAGTCGTTGGCGGCCACGGCGTCGTACACGGCGTCAACGGCGTCAAAGACTTCCGGGGACATGGGGTTGTAGAACTCCGTGTCGCCCGGCTGAATCCCTATGAAGAAGATATCATCGCACGATTGCTCGATTTCTTCGATCAGAATCGACAAAGGGAGCGAATGCGTGGTGAACATCGACTTGCGGGCTACGTCGCGTTTGTCGAGCAGGCGGATGGAACCGACGGGCAGCGCCATGCCTGCGGCATCAACCAAAACCAAACGCGGCGGACACTCGCGCTTGACCTCGATGATGTCATCCTCGGGCGTCTGAGAGCCATCGATGGTGTACCAACCGGCGATGGGCGCGTGCTCCATCTTTTTGGAGAGCACGGGGACGGCGGCGTCGTCGGCGCGCAGCACGCTTCCCGCCGTGAGCACGATACCCGCAAACGGGGCGCCGTTCACACGTCCATCCACAACGCGACCCATTACTGCAACCTCCCCGTCAGATACGCGCCCGACAAGCAGCTGTCCATCTTGATGAATTCCAAGGACCGAGAATAGGATCCTTGCATATGACTGCGGAAAATGTTTGCCTTTATCGAGCATGGCCAACCCTATAACCATCCCTTGTTTCGCTGCGGGCCATTGGCCCTTGCGTGCTGCGTTGGAAAATGCTCACGCATTTTCTCAGCTTCGCACCCTGCCGGGTTCGATTCCCGTCGCCCGGCACGCTTATGAAAACGGCTCTGGCACCAAATAGAGCCAAAGCCGTTAAAACTATCCTATGGAGCGGGCGACGGGAATCGAACCCGCGTCATCAGCTTGGGCGAACGTGCGGCCATTCGTCAGCTCGTCCCATTTCGCGGATTTGAACGCATCCGATTCGATGCCGGGGGGCTTTGTGATGGCCATGCGATCACATCCAATCGGCAACAAAAAGCCGCTCCAATGATGGAACGGCTGAAAACTCGTTATAGGAATTATCTATCTATTATGGCTCATCAATTGCAGGGAACACGTCAGGTGGCAACTCTTCCAAGTCGTCTGCATCCGCCCACACCATCCTGTCGTCCGAATCTGTGTCGGTAAGCTCAATAAGGTGAATGGCGCCAGCCTTCCTGTCGTCGAACTCGACAACAGTGCCGATTCGATTCGTGGATTTGATTAGCACCTTCGAGTATTCCGCAATCATCTTTTGCCCTTAGCCTTCCTAGGATAAGCAGTAACAAGATGTGGGTTCTTTTCGCCTGCCTCAATCACCCATGCGGTAACAACTTCTGCCCGCTTGGTGATTCCTAGCTCCATGATAACGCTCATCGAGACATCACCGCGCTTGTTCTCGGCATATACGAATGCCTTGTTGTGCTTAAGTCCGTCAAGCAAGTCTTTTTTGAATCTATCGACATTCTTTGTCGTGTATCCAAGCGTCTTAAAGAATGCTGCCTTTCCGCCCGGGTTCTTTGGCGAAAGAAGATAGTCGCGAATTTTCGCACGAGGAACTGTCGCCAAACGAAAGCGAGGCATCCAAGCGCTGATGCTATATCTACCCCTGCCGCCCATAGGCTCACCCGCTTAACAAAAAAGCCGCCCCGAAGGACGGCTGAAAGATGTTTGGTTGTCTCTGATTGCTAGATTTCGGGAATCTTGCTCATCACGTAGTGCTCGACGATGGTCTCGCACACCTTCTTGAGCAACGGATACGACAAATCAAGCCCCGAACCATCGAGTGTCTTGCGGATAAGCTCCCAGACTATGTCGTTCTCGATATCGCGAACGAACGCCCTTCCCTCGGCAGTAAGGCCCCTGACCCTGCCTCCGTTGTATTCAGGATCGAAGGACATATCCGAATCGATAAGCCCCTCTTCTCTCAGGCGGGACAGCTCCTTTCCAACCGAGCGAACATCGCCGAAATGGCAGAGGTCGTTTAGCGCGCGCTCCCCGTCGTTCGAGATGAACACGAGCATGTTGCGCATCAGGTTGTAATCGCGCATCGAACGCCCCAATCCAAAAAGCTAGCCGCCCCGAAGGACGGCTATTGGCAAGCGCCCGGATTTGAACCGGGGTCTCCTCCATCAAGGGCACTTCCAGTTGTGTGCTACTACTTGCCTTGCCTATATTTTTCCCAATCAGATAAAACCCTGTCAACCATTTTTCGCTCGTCAATCGACAGGCGCACCAGTTTGCCGTTTGGCGAATTCTCATTGTGAAGGTAGCCGATATGCGTATGAGGGGATATTCCGTGGTGGTCAGTTAAGTCAATCTGTTTGCTGCGCTTCTTCGTCTTCGTTTTTGAGGCGGTCGGTTCGCGGCTCGATTCCAAACATCTCATCAAGCGCATCAAAGAACGCTCCATCATTTGTCTCAACAACGTCCTGATTGCGGTAGTCATCATATGACATATCCGGAATGCTAAACGGGCTGTCGCTATTCTTGCCAGCACACATAAATGTAGCCTTTCACCTGCGCTTTTTATCTATGGTAATTGTACCTTTTTTGGGGGGTATTCCAGCCCAAGCGCGGAGGGGGCTACGGAGGGGAGGCAGGGGTACCCTCCCCACCTATCACGCGTGGGTAGCGAAGCATACTAGACCCCTCATGACACACCCATGACACACTCTGAACGTTTCCCATGCGGCGATGAGAGCGAACAGCAGCCAAGCAACCGCACCGAGGAACACACCCAACGCAAACAGCCGCAATCGAAAAGCGCCAATGGGAAGTATTTTGCGACTATTTTGCGACCAAACATTGCGAATAAAAAAGCAGGCCAGAAGCTTTAATACCTCTGACCTGCTGTTTTGTTGGAGCGGGCGACGGGAATCGAACCCGCGTCATCAGCTTGGAAGGCTGGGGTTCTACCATTGAACTACGCCCGCAAGATATGGTCGGGACGACAGGATTTGAACCTGCGACATCCTGCTCCCAAAGCAGGCGCGCTACCAAACTGCGCCACGTCCCGAAGGTGTTGAGCAGCTAAGGTCTAAACCTTGCGTGTCCCAAAGCGAAGGAAATTATAGGGGAGACTTCCCGCTTGTGCAAGCGACGATACCCTAGCTCCTCGAATGTGTGACAAACTGGCTATGGAGCAGGCCAATCACAAACGCCACAACGGCGGCCGGCGCCCACGCGGCTCCAATATCCGCCAGCGGCAGCGCATCGAACGGCAGCCACGCGTCCGCAAAGAACGCGTCGCGGACCGAGGTGATCACGCTCTGCACCGCGACGACGCCGCCGACCCAGACCCACACCTGCGGATGAGCGTCGCAAAAGCCGTGCACCAGGCCCATAAGCACCAGCACGATGGCAACGGGATACAAGGCGTTGAGCATAGGCACCGAGAACATGAGGATCGCGTCGAGGCCTACGTTGGAGAGCACGCACGAAAACGCCGCGAACACAAAGGCGAGAACCGCAAAGGGACGGCGCATAGCCTCCTCGGAAGCCTCCGCTCCCCCTTCGACCACATACGTCTCGCAGAAGTAGCGCGAGCAGCAGCTGATGAGGCCGATGCACACGTTCATGCAGGCGAGGAAAAAGATCGCAAAGACCACGACCGTGCCGGCAAGACCAAAGTGCATGGAGGCAGAGCGGGCAAGGATGGCGGCACCGTTGGTGGCATCGGGCACAACCGTGCCGAGCTGCATGCCGGCAAGCGCCAGGCCGCAGTAGATGATGGCCATGAGCACGCCGGCGATCACGCCGGAACGCGAAATCTCGAAGGCCACGCGCTTATCATCGGTCACGCCCAGCTCGTAGATGGTCTCGGCGATGATAATGCCAAAGGCGAGCGACGCAAGCAGGTCCATGGTCTGGTAGCCGGTCAAAAAGCCCTGCACGGCAGCGCCTGCATCGTAGGGAGCCTGCGGCGCGCCAGCCGGTCCCAACGGCGAGACCACGGCGCCACCCACGACCAGCACGATGAGCGCAATGAGCGCGGGGCCCGTAATGCGACCGAGCACGCGCGTGATAACGCCCGGACGCAGCGTGAGCACAAACGCGACGACGAAGAACCCGATGGCAAACACCAGACGTGCCGTGCCGAGCGAGACGCCCTCCGGCAGCAGCGGCACCAGCATCTCGAAGGCCGTGGAGCTCGTGCGCGGAATAGCCAGGCACGGGCCGATGGCTAGATACACCGCCGCAACGAAGAATTCGCCAAACTTAGGATGCACACGCCCGGCCAGCTCGCGCGCCGTTCCGGCAAGCGCCACGGCGATAAAGCCCATGACGGGCAGGCCGATGGCGGCAATCAGAAAGCCGAGCATGGCGAGCGGCGTGGCAGAGCCTGCCTGCAGCGCCAACAGCGGCGGAATAATGAGGTTGCCGGCGCCAAAGAGCATCGAGAACAGGGCGATGCCGACGGTAACGACATGGTCGGAGCGCAGGCCGCGCGGGGCGGATGAGGCCATGGGACCACCTTTCGGGTCGAAACAAAAACGGGACGGGCAAAAGACCCGTCCCGCAAGTATAATCGTTTGAGCAGGTCAGATGATGCAAAGCATCAATCTGGTTGCCTCTTTAGATCCGCTACGCGTCAGAGCGACGGCGACGCAGCAGCTCGAGCCCCAGTGCGACAAGCGCAGCAGCACCCGCGGCCACAGCGACAGCCAACGGCGTGCGATCGCCCGTATCGGCGAGCTGCTGAGCACTCGACTTGGAAGACTCCTTCTTACCGGAGTTTTCCGCGCCCGATGCCTTCGCCTTATCGACTGCGGAGTCATCCGAGCTACCGGGTTTTGTCGGATCCTTTGAATCCGGCTGGTCGGAATCGGGCGTTCCGGGCTTTTCCGGCTCCGGCTTACTCGGGTTGTCAGGCTCGGGCTTGTCCGGCTGGTCCGGGTCGGGCTTGCCCGGATCGGGAACCACCGGGTCCGGGTCGACAGGCTCCTGCTTCTTCTTCACCGTCAGCGTACCGGGCTCAACCATGACATCGAAGTTCGGGTCGGTGACCGTCGCCTCGATCTGGTACTCGCCCGCCGGGGAACTCTCATCGGCGACGCAGGAGTACTCGACCTTCACGCCCGAGGTATTGGCCGAGCTCTTTAGGCTCGAGGTAAACGCGGGGTTCGCCTCTGCCTCGAAGCGTTCAGCATCGTCGACCTTTACCTTAAGCTTCGCCGGCGCAATCTTGAAGTTGCGCGAGGCGGCGCCGATATACCCGTTGCTTCGCAGCGTGGCAACGGCGCGATACGTGCCCGCATCGGTCGGGGCCTCACTCGACGAATAGTGTGTGCCGCCCGTCCCGTAATACCTGATCCTCAAGTCACCTTCGCAGGCCTTGGGAACCCCCGTGACCTCGGGCGCCTGGGCGTCACCACTATAGACGAAGTCGCCGCCTGCAAATGCGAGCTCGACCCGCTTCGCCTGAACGACCAGAACGAAGTGCGCGGTCGCGGTCTTGCCATGAGCATCCTTGCACGTGACGTCAAAGGTAGACACTCCGGCCTTGGACGAGGTGCCCGAGAGCGTCAGACCGCCCGCCGTGCGGATGAGCTTAAATCCGTCTGGGAGCTTAGCGTCGTCCCACGTGTACTCATACGGAGCTTCGCCACCCGCGGCACCCAAAATCGTCGCGCGATACGTGTTATGCGCACGTGCGACCGGCAGCAGACCGCCGTTGAACACGAGGGCATCCCGGGGCACAACGGAAACGACGGCGCGATCGCTGTCCACCTGTGTCTCGGTACGAAGATATCGCTGAGTGACGCGGCAGGAATACTCGCCGGCGCAATCCTCATCGAGGTCCGCGAGCGAGAGCGTCTCCCCCGTTTCGTCATCGAGCGCCACGGCCCTGCCATTCACCACGCGGAACCACTGGTAGGAAAGCTCAACCTCGGCAGCGCAACCCGTGGACGAGGCAGCGTGGTCAGCGACGTTTTTGCCTGCCTCGGCCGCAACCGAGAGCACAGCCGAATCGCCCTCATGGACGCTTACCTCCTGCGGCTGCGCGACCACATGCGGAGCGTCCGCCTTCACAAACTCGAACGTGACCTCCTGCGATGCGGTGACATCGCTCAGCGTGACCTCGTACGCCCCGCCCTTGTAATCAGAAATGTCGAGGTCAACAGTCGCATCCGAGCCTGCCTGCGCGACCGTCACGCGCTCGAGGTAGCAGTCCTCGTCGGGCGTCGCCGAGAGGATCGCGTCCCCGCCCTCAACAACCGAAACCGAAGCATTGTCGACCGAACCGTTGACTGCCTTCGCCGTCACCTTGTAGTGCTCGGGCTTCTTCTTGACCGTCAGCGCGCCAGGGTCGACCGCGACATCGAAGTTCGGATCGGCGACCGCCGCGTCGATCTGGTATTCACCCGCCGGCGATTTCTCATTCGCCGAGCAGAAGTACGTAACCTTTACGTCCGACGTGTCGCAACGACTCACCAAGCTGGAGGTAAACTCGGGGTTCTTCTGACCCTCAAAGCGCTCGGCATCGTCGACCTTCACCAGCAGCTGAGCCGGCGCAACAGCAACCGTCAGTTCAACGTCTTCGGCAGCAAGATAGTTACGCGAGGCAGCGGCATGGGCGACAACACGCGCCGTACCGGCGGCCTTCACCGTCGCACAACGCCCCTTAATCGAAACCGAGCTCGCATCGTCATCGGAATCAACCAGCTCAAAGCTCACGGGAGTCTGGGCAACGTTGTTAAACACAATGGGGTCTCCACCGTAAACACCCGAATAGCTCGTCGTTCCCGTAATGACCTGGCTTGCCTTTGCAATCGAGAACTCGGCGGACTTTTTACCCTGATAGTTGGGGTCAGTCACCGTAACCGTGACGCGGTAGTTGCCACTGTCGCACGGCTCCAGCGCCGTCGGACCATAGGACGTTCCATCTATACCGCGATAGGTAACGGAATAGGCAGACGCATCAAGGCCGGCAACCGCAACCGCCGCACCGTGTCGTGCGCCATCGTATGTCACATCAGACGTCTCGATCGAAATATCGACCGGGGCCTTCTCGATCGTGAAGTCACAGGTGGCATTACCGACATATCCCTTGGCGTCGAGCGTCACCACCGCACGATACGTGCCGGCATCCACCGGCGCCTGATCCGACGAGTAATGCGTGTCACCCGTGCCGACATAGATCAGGTTGACATCGTTCTCGCAACCCGCGGGCACGCCCGAAAGCTTCGGGGCCTGCGCCGTCGCGTTGTAGGTAAAGGTCTGGCCCTCAAATGCAAGCGGGGCTTTCTTCGCCTTCACGAGCAGCGCGAAGTGTGCATCGCACTTGTCGCCCAGGTCATCGGTGCACGAAATCTTAAAGCGACAAACACCCGTAGCCACAGGCACGCCCGAGAGCAACAAGGCGCCCGATCCGTCATCTGCCAGCGTCAGCTGCATGCCCTCAGGAACCTCAACATCATCCAAGTTGTACGCATACGGTGCCTTGCCGCCCGTAGCGCCGGTAATCTCTGCACGGTACTCATCGTGAGCGGTCGACACCGGCAGCACACGCCCGTTAAACACAAGTGCTTCTCGGGGCACGATGGATACCTTCGCATGTTCGGTGTCCGTCTTTGTCACCGTGCCCAGGTAGTTCTGCGCAATGCGGCAGAAGTACTCGCCCTCGCTGTCACTGTCGAGCTGGGCGATTGAAAGAGTCTCCCCCGTCTGGCCCTTTAGCGGCTCTACCTTGCCACCATCGACGGGCACGCGATACCACTGGTAGCTCAGCGTAACGTCTGCAGCGGATCCAGAAGACACGTCCGCATGGGCGCGAACATTGCGCCCCGCCTCGGCGGTGACAGAAAGCTCAACCGGATCGCCCTCGTAAGCACTCGCATCCTGCGGCTGAGCGAGCACCTCCGGAGCCGCAGCCTTCGCGAATTCAAACGTGACCTTTTGCGGAGCACTCACGCCACTCAGTGTGACCTCGTACGCCCCACTCTTATAGTCAGAAATATCAAGGTCATAGGCATTGCCAGCCGAACCTTCATCACCCGCTTCTTCGGCAACAGTCACGCGCGTCAGGTAGCAGCCCTCATCGGGCGTCGCCGAAAGCGTCGCCTTGCCATCCGTAGCGACCAAAGCAGACTCCGGATCAACCGATCCGTTGACCGCTCGGGCCGTCACCTTGTACTTAGGCGCCTCCGCAAAGCGCGCCTCAACGGTCATGTTGTCCTCGGGGACAAACGTCCAGGTAGCATCCGTGCTCAGCGGCTCATCGCCCAACGACCCATCATCATTGCGTGCATACCACCCATCAAACACATAGCCCGCATCGGGAACGGCAGTCAGGGTCGTGGACTCACCGTTCTCGACTTCGTTGGTCACGGCATAGCCCAGAGATTCGTCCTCGGAGGAACCATCGACGTGTCCGCCCTGACGCGAATCCACCGCCGTAACCGTCATCGACGCCCGCTCATAAACGGCCGTAAAAGTACGGTTGCCAAACACTACGCGGTTGATCACCGGCGTGGCGCCCACAGGCATGCCGTTCTCGTCGACCCAGCATTTAAACTTCCAACCCTCGTGCGGCACGGTAAACATAATCGCCGCGGAGTTGTAGGAGCCGCCGGTACCAAGCGCAACCATGCTAAAGCCCGCGCCCTTGGGATACGTAGCGACCTGGACATCGCAACCCGTCTCATAGAACACGGCCGTAAGCTGCCTATTCTCCTTTGCGGTACCGATATAGAATGCGCTGTAGCTCACCGTGACACCCGCATCGTCGACCCAATGCGAGAAGTGGTACTTCTTCCACGGAATCGCAATCGCCATAAACATGTCGCCCCTGTCGTACGACCTGCTACCGGCAGGAATGCCGTCAACCAGAAGGGCCGTACCGCGGAAGATGGACGAGCCGGTGACGGTAATGGTCACCTGTCCATCGGATTCGAACTGTGCGTAGTACGTTATGTCTTGCATGGCGGTCACATCGAGGGTCGTCGCGGTCTCGACAATCGAGGTGCCCTCCTTATCGGTGCTCCAGCCCACAAAGCGATAGCCCATACCGGCAACAGCAGTCAGCTCCACATGATTGCCCACGGCAAAGCTACCGCTGCCCGTAACGCGGCAGCCCCTGTTCGAAGCCTTGTCCTTCACCACGACCTCGCCCGTAACGGTCACCTCGTACGGATCGGCAAACACGGCCTGGAGCTCCAACGTATCGTCCTCGAGCCCCTCGACCATATCCTTGTCGAGCTTAACCCAGCAATGGGCGTCGCAGCTCAGCAGCGACTTGTTGCCCTCGGCATCCAAGACATACCAACCGGCAAATCGATTGGTACCCATAGGTGTAGCGTTGAGTTCGACCGTATCACCGAATTGATAGGAGCCCTCGCCGCTCAGAGTGCTAACGCTATCGTCACTCGCGCTCAAAACGACCTGATAGGACTTAGGCGCAAAGGTCGCCGTGTAGGTAGCGTCGTCCGTGACCTTAACGGTATAGTCGGTGTTCTCGCTGACTGTCCCGCCCTTGTCGTCCGTCCAACCCGCAAACGAATACCCGGTGTTTGCAGTCGCACGAAGCGTTGCGCGGTCGCCGGCCTCATAGCCACCAAAGCCGCTCACGGCTCCGCCCTCGCCAGGCGAGGCAACGGTATGCACGACATACGAACCCGACGCAAAGAGGGCATAGAGCGACGTATCCTCACGCACGGTAAATCGATAGGTTTTCTTGGAGCTCACGCACGTGCCGTTACGGAGCCAGCCCACAAAAGCCGTATCCTCGGCGGCGACCGCACGCACGGTTGCGACCTGTCCGGCGGCATACGTCCCCGCGCCCTCGACCGAGCCCATACTCTCCTCGCACGAGACGTCCACCGTACATTGCTTTGCCGAGAACACGGCCTGGAGCGTCGTGTCAGACGTCGGCACCACGTGATAGGTTCTGTCACGGCTTACCACGGCTCCCGAGGCATCGGCCCAATACTCAAACGCATAGCCCGAAAGCGCATGCGCGGTCAGCGTGGCGGCATGCCCCGCCTCAACGGTACCTGTGCCCTCGACCCAGCCGGCGACGCTCGATTCGACCAGCGAACCGGTGCCGGAATCGACTACCGCCGTGGCGTCGACTTCATAGCTTTTTGCCATAAAGCGAGCGACGTGCACATGGCTGCGCTCCTGGTGGCAGGTGAACTCCGCATCGGCAGACTCAAACGTGCCGTCGGCCGTATACCAACCAGTAAAGACGTAACCGGGGTTGGGCGTCGCCTTCAGGGCAACCTCAGCGCCGCGGTCGGCAAGGACGCGGCTCGCCTTGACGGTGCCGCCTTCCGCAGGATCGGCGAGGGGTACGCAAACGGTATCGACAGGCACAAAGGCCGCGGTAATAACGCAGTGCCCGGTTTTACCGCGAGCCTTCGCAACCAACGAGGTCTCATGTTTAAGGCTCTTCAGGCGGCCATTGACGTACCAACCCCAGAACAAAAAGCCAGGATGGGCCTTGGCCGTCAGATGAAGGGTCTCACCTAATTTGAACTTATCAGTCATGGGCTTCACCACAGTCCCGTTGCACGTCACGGTACCGCCGAGCCACGAATCAGCCGTGACCATGACCTCGGGTTTTGAGTCGGTAAAGATCGCGGTATAGGTGTCGCTCTTGGTAACCTTAACGACCAGCTCGGCGGTGTCGTATTCCTTACCGGAGTCATCCTTCCAATGGTCAAAGCGGTAGCCGTCATTGGCCTTTGCCTTGAGCATCACCGTGTCGCCATATCCGCAGGTAACCGAAGATGCCCCCGGGTGCCCCTCAATCTCAACCGCACCGCGCTCAATAAAGGTCTTCTTGGCCTTCGCCGTCACGGTATAGGTATTTTCCTCAAACACCGCGCGCACGGTGCATTCCACGTCCTCGGGATAGAACTCGAGGTAGCTGGGGTCGGTGCCCAAAAGCAGGTCCGTCTTGGCGTCGTACCAGCCCTTAAAGGTAAATTGTTTGCTCGCCTCGGCCGTGAGCTCTATGCTCAGCGTGGCAGGCTCGCCCTTCATGCAGTAGCCCTCGCCGTGCACTAAATATTTGCCCGCCATGGCCGCGGCCGGCTCAACGACCACGTCTACCTTGCAGGCACGCGTAAACTTCGCCTGGACCACGCAGTCGGTAATGGGCTCAAAGGTATAGGAACGCTCGCTCGACACCAGCGTCGACGTAGTATCCGAGCCACCATTGCTCAGATACCAACCGTCAAAGATATAACCCTCGGATGGGGTGGCCTCCGCGGTCACGCGCTCCCCTTCGGGAACCTCGAGCACCATGCCGGCAGTCTCGCCGCGCTTCAGTGTAACGGTGCCGCCCTCGAGCGGGTCGGCCTCGGCACGCACGATATGCGCATCCCTGCCGTCCATTACAGCCTCGATCCGGGCATTCCCGTTAACGCGGTATTCGCAAACTTCCTGCTTGTTGGCAATCGTGATGCCCTGCGCATCGGTTTCGCGCCACTCCACAAACCGATACGTTTTTTCCGGATTGTCGGGGCGCACCTTGGGCCGCATCGTAAACGTGAGAATGTCCCCATCCTTCGCGCGAACCTTGCCATCCACGACCGGCACGCCATCGCACAGCACCTCGGCGCTATCGAAGGGATCGGTATTCACCAGGATTGTCTTATCCGCCTTGCGGAAGCGTGCGACCAGATGGCGGTCGACCTCGGCCTTGAAGATATACGTACGCTCGGGCGAGACCTCGATGCCGTCCTCAAACCATCCCACAAAGGCATAGTCGGGACCCTCGCTCGCGGTGACCATAGCCTGATCGCCACGCGTAATGCTCTGCTTTACGGGGCTTGCGGTGCAGCCTGTCGAAAAATCGGCCTGAATGCCATCGGCTTCGGCAACCGCCGTAATCTCAACTTTTTTCTCGAAAACGGCCGTCATTTTTACGACCTCGGGCGTCAGGTCCGTGATCGTCATCGTCTTGAGAGGTGATGTCGAGACCTCGACACCGTTCTCTTTCCAACACACGAAGCGATAGCCGGGATTGGCGACAGCCTCCAGCGTGGCGACCGTCCCCTCATAGTGGATACCGCCTCCGGTAACGACGCCGCCCACCTCGGGCTGCGCGGTGGCAATTATTTCGATCTTATGGTCGCCATGAGGCTTGGGCTTCTTGTGGTCGTCGATGATGTCCTTAATCTCCTTGAGCGCCTTCGTGCCGACGGCGGCAACATCCTCAATGTTGTCGGCCATACCGATCTCGATCACCGCATCGGCCGCGATGGGGTCGACGATCTCGCCCAGCCCATACATGGTAGCGAGGACGGCCGCAGCCGTAATCGCGGCGATGAGCGCAGCCTTAAGCGCTGCGAGTGACTCGTCGGGGTCAGTCGCAGCGCGGAAATGCGCGGTGTACTGCACATCTCCCTCGAGCACAAACGTGTAGGACGGACCATCGTCGCCGGTAAAGACAACGTTGCCGAGGGCATCGGTCGCGTAGTCAAACACATAGCCAGGCATTGGCACCGCCACGACCGTTACGCGCGACCCGATACCGTACAGACCGGTAGAGAGGAACTGTCCGAGCGGCTGCCCGTTCTCATCGACCCCGTCCACACCCAGCACAACGCTCGCCTGCGGAGCGCAGTAGCGCGGAGTGATCTCGATCCTAGCGTCAGTCTTGTCCTCGGACACAATCGCGTCCGCCTTGTCCACCGTATAGGTAAAGTCAAGCTGATCGCTCACGGCGTACGCATCATCGCCCTCGCCCAGATACCAGCCCAGGAACAGCGCGTTATCCGTGACAGCGGAAACCTCAACCGTCTCGCCGGCATTGCGATAGCAGTTTTGAGCGGTAACACTCAGGTGCGCAAAGTCCTGCGACGAGTCGGTCGCCTGCGCATCGTTGACGTACACCGCATAGTCCTTGAGCTTAAAGCGAGCCTCCAGGGACAGGTCCTTATCTGGCGTAAACGTGTAGACCGGCTCCTTGGAGATGTACTTGCCGGACTCGGTGTCATACCAGCCCTTAAACGTGATGTTGTCGTTGAGCATCCCCAAAGTACCGGCATCGAGCGCGACTTCGGCACCTGCGTCGATCGTCATCGTGCCGGAAACATCGGGAAGCTCAACGCCATCCATCAGCTTGTGTTCGCCCTTATCAATCGTTTGGGCATAGGAGATCTGGAACGATGTCGGCGTGGGTTTCTTAAGTTGTAGCGTGCCCTTGGTTTGGGTTTCGAAATGCGAATAGCCGTCGTCATACACGAGCTTTACGGGCTGTCCGTCCATCGACTCATCGAAGACATCACCATCGCAGGGGGTGGCCGTAAGGTACTCGCCGAGCTCTTCCTGTATGAGGGCCTCGTAGTCCCAAATCGATACCGAATGCGGGTAATCGAGCTCGACGTTCATGCCCTCGAGCGAAATGGTCTCCCCCGTCTCATAGGTCATGTTGTTGGGGTCGCATGAAATCTCAACGTTCTCGAGCACCTTGCCCACCGGGACGGGCAGGCAGCCGTTGCACTTCTCCCAAACAGCTTTGGGATGCCCGTTAGCATACTTCGGAATCATCTTGGCGGGGACCATGACGGTCATGTTGTATTTGGGGAACGTGTCGGTGTTAATGAGCACCGCATTGTTGCACCCAAAGAACACGGTCTCGAGATTGGTACTGCCAAACGCCTTTTTCGGCAACTCCTCGATCTTGGAGTTATATGGCAGTGTCAGCCCGCCGCTCAAGTCGGTGCCGTAGAAGCAGGTGTGACCAAGCGTTTCGACCGTTGTGTTGCTCTCGAGCCCCGTGGTAGCAAGGTTCGAGCAGAACCTAAACGCGCAAACGCCAATCGATGTAATGGAGGTATTCTTGTCCAGGCCGGTATCGGTCAGAGCTCTGCAGCCTTCGTAGGCTCTGTCGGGAATCGATGTGAGGCCGACAACCTTGTCGAGCCCCGTGGAAACCAGCCCACTCTCGGCAAACGCGGCGTCGCCCATAGAGCCAATGGCGGCAACCTCGTTGATGTTCAAACTCGTAAGCGACTTGCAGCCATAGAATGCCTCTTTCCCGATGGTACCGATGGCCATGCCGGAAAGGCTGATATCGGTGAGATTCGGGCAGTTATAGAAGGCGTGCAGTCCGATTTTGGAAATGGAACTGTTCTCAAAGCGCACTGAGCACAGATTGGTAGAGTCGGCGCAGAGCTGTGCGTCGACTTCATCAACCCCGTAATCGACAATCAAATTCGTTACCATTCGACCGTCGACGGAGTTCTCGCGCGGGTTGTTTTCATCGATTTCTACCGTAAGATTTCCGTTTGCGTCGCACGGATACAGGTAGTAGTTCGGCATGAACTTGGCATACTCGTAGGCCGCCTGCTGCAGGTTGCCCTTGCTGTACGCGATAAGGCGCGTGTAGCCATCGTCGTACACGAGCTGTATAGGTTCTCCGTCCATCGACTCGTCGAAGACATCACCATCACAGGGGGTCGCCGTAAGGTATTCGCCGAGTTCGTCCTTTATGAGCGCTTCGTAGTCGCTATCCATCGTCGAATGAGGATATTGAAACGTGACGCTCATGCCCTCGAGCGAAATGGTGTCACCCTGCTGATAGGCCATCTTGTCGGGATCACGCGAGACCTTAATCTTTTGAAGCATCTTGCCCACGGGGACGGGCAGGCTGCCATTGCAACTCTCCCAAACCTCGTTGGGGCGACCGCTTGCGTATTGCGAAACCATCTTGGCAGGGACCATGACGGTCATGTTTTGCTTGGGGAACGTGGTGGAATTAATGAGCACCACATGGTCGCATCCAAAGTACACAGTTTCAAGCTTAGAGCCATAGAACGCACGGCTCGGCAGTTCCTCGATCTTGGAATAAAGGGGCAGCGTCAGCCCGCCGCTCATATTGGTCCCGGAGAAACAGCCTTCGCGAAGCGTCTTGATCGTCGTATTGTTCTCGAGCCCCGTCGTCGCAAGGCGAGAGCAGTTTTTGAACGCATTAACGCCGATTGATGTGATAGATGTGTTCCCTCCCAGACCGGTATCGGTCAGAGCGCTGCAGCCATTATAAGCGTTCTCAGGAATCGAACTGAGACCAACGACCTTGTCGAGCCCCGTAGACCGCAGCCCGCTCCAGGCAAACGCGGCATCGTCCATAGAGCCGATGGTAGCAACGTCATTAATGTTCAGACTCGTAAGCGATCCGCACCCAGAAAACGCTTCTGTTCCGATGCCCCCAATGGTCATACCGGAAAAGCTGATATCGGCGAGATTCGAGCAGCCAGAAAAGGCGTGTAATCCAATTGAAGAAATAGAGCTGTTCTCAAAACGTACCGAGCGCAGATTGGAGGAGTACTCACAAATATATCCGGGGACCCCATCCACTCCGTAATCAACGATCAGGTTGGTCACCAATTTACCATCGACAGAGTTCTCATTCGGGTCGTTTTCATCAATCTCTACCGTAACGCTTCCGCCAGCATCACACGGATACACATAGCCGTTCGGCATAAGCTTGGCATACTCATAGACCGTTGGGTCCTCATACACGAGGGGATCGACTTCGCTGTCATCGGACGAGGGTTCCGCCGTTACAGGCGAGGTCTTTGCTGCATCGGAGTTGGTCGCGGAGCTCGAAAGATCTTGGGCCAGGCTCGACGTGGAAGTGCTGGTATCCGAGCTGGACGATTCGTCCAGAGCGTTATTCGTTTGGTCGGAAGTTGTGGATGAGCCGCCCTCGCCCAAAGACGACGCGTTATCGATCGCATCGGCATCAGCGTCAGAGCCCGAGTCGGTCTCTTGGGCCTCGTTTTCGACGGCGACCGCCCCAGCATCATCGGCATAGGCTGTGCTGGGCGCAAGGGGTATCGAGGTCACGACCATCGCGACCGAAAGATAGACGACCAAAAACCTATAGAGGGCAGCAGTGATCCTGTTCATAGGAACCTTCCCGCAATTCGCAAAGATACCGAGGACCCAGTGCGGGCCATCATCTCACAATACCCTGTATAAGCGACAATGCGGGAAGGTTACGCAAACGGTTTATCTAAGGGCGCAGAAGGTTGGTCTAATCGCAGCTCAAATCGCGCAAAGCGTCAATCGCGGCGTCGACTTCCCCGTCCGTGTTGAAATACCCAAACGAGAAACGAACGACACCCTGACGCTCAGTCCCGAGCGCGCGGTGCATGAGCGGGGCACAATGGGCGCCGGGGCGCGTCGCAATCCCCCACCCCTGCATGAGCGCGTCCGAAATCTGGGCAGAGTCGATATCACCCACGTTGAGTGAGACGATCGCCGAGCGCACGGGCTGGTCAAAGACACCGTAGAGCTTAATCCCCGGAATCTCGCGCACGCCGGCAAGGAAGCGCTCTGCAAGCGAGCGCTCATGCGCCGCAATCGCCTCGACCCCGCCTTGTGCCTCGATAAAGTCGAGGCCGGCAGAAAGGCCCGCGATACCGTGACCGTTGAGCGTGCCCGCCTCAAGGCGTGTGGGCCACTCAAGCGGCTGCAGCTCATCGAAGCTGTGCACGCCCGTGCCGCCCATGGCCCACGGCGCCACGTCAATGCCTTCCACCACGGCCAGGCCGCCGGTGCCTTGAGGTCCCATGAGCCCCTTGTGACCGGTAAAGCACACGACATCGAGCCCCATGGCGTGCATATCGATATGCGCCGTACCGGCAGACTGCGAGGCATCGACGATCACCAGCGCACCTGCCGCATGGGCCATGGCCGCTACGCGCGCAATGTCGACCGCGTTGCCGGTCACATTGGAGGCGTGCGTCACCACCACAGCACGCGTGTCCGGCGTCACCAACCGCTCGAGCTCGTCGTAGTCGAGCACGCCGTTCGCGTCGCAGCCCGCACGCTCAACCGCCACACCCTGTTCCGCCGCCAGGCGATTGAGCGGGCGTAACACCGAGTTGTGCTCGAGCACCGTCGTGACCACACGGTCGCCGGGGCGCACCACGCCACAGATGGCGGTGTTGAGCGCAGCCGTGGAGTTGGGCGTAAAGCACACATGGTCCGCTCTCGGGCAACCCAAAAGGCGCGCGAGCTTGGCACGGCAACCGTGAATCGTACGAGCCGCATCGAGAGCACCCGACGTGGCGCCGCGCCCGGCATTGCCGAGCGAGCACATCGCCTGCGTCACGGCATCGATGACCGCCTGCGGCTTGAGCATGGTCGTCGCCGCGTTATCCAGATAGATCATCGCACGACCTCCCACATGTCAATCACCGTAAAGCCCTCGGTGGGAACACCAGCTGCGGCAAGCTCGGTGCGCAGCAGTTCCTCATCGGCAGGCAACGCCTTCCACGCCAGACCGCAGCCGGCAGCGACCTCCCCGGGCACAGGAATCGTTCGCCCGGGGAGGCCGCGCTCGATGCATAGGGTCTCGCACCCCATGGCGGCCGCCGTGGTGGGAAACGTGATGACAAGCGCCGGACGCTTCTCCCTCATGGCAACTCCAACCAAATATGTTACGGGCGCACGACGCGCACGGCCTGCTCCATCTTCTCCACGATCACGTACATGTTGGTGACCTCGCCCACCGCAAGCTGGTCTTTAATGCCAAAGTGGTCCAGGCAGGTACCACAGGTGAGAATCTCGACGCCCTGCTCGGCCAGGCCCTTCAGGTCATCGAGCACCGGAGAGCCCTCGACGGTGAGCTTGGCGCCGCCGTTGTAGAACAGCATGGTCGCGGGCAGCTCCTCCTGCTGCGTCACGGCAAAGATGAAGGCCTTCATGAGCTTGTGGCCCAGCTCGTCGTCGCCGCGGCCCATGCAGTCGGTGTAGACGGAAATGACGAGTTTGCCCTTGCCGGCGCTGGCATCACAGAAGGCAGCGCCATCCTGCTCGGGGTCCGCAACGGCCACGGCACCGGCGGTCGCCACGGTCACGTGCCACTCGGCGTCAGAAACCTTCTCGACCGAGGCCGTGCAGCCCTTCTCCTGCGCCATCTTGGAGATGTTCTTGACGGCGGTCTCGTTATCGACCGAGGTCACGACAACGCCCTCGCCATCGAGCTGCTTGAGCGCCTTAAGCGTCTTGACGACGGGCAGCGGGCAGGCGTCGCCCATGGCATTGACTTCAATCTTGGTAGACATAGCATTTCCTTTCGAAAGAACCGTTCTAGAGAACGGTAAACAGTTACATAAACGTGCGGGCTAGCGGACAACGTGGACGGCAGGACCGCCCGGCACCGGCTCGCACACGCGGCCGACGACGGCGGCAACGCGCCCCTCGGCATGCAGACGGCGCGCAAGCTCATCCACATCGGCAGCAGGCGCCGCGATAAGCAGGCCGCCCGAGGTCTGCGGATCGTACAGCGCATCCAGCATGCCCGGCTCCAGGTCCTCGTCGGCAGCCACGCGCGGGCCAAAAAAGTCCTGGTTACGGTAGGCGCCGGCAGGGATAATGCCCAGGCGTGCCATGTCGAGCACCTGGTCAAAGAGCGGCACCGCCCCCGACACAAGCTCAATCTGCACGCCCGAGCCCTCGGCCATCTCGCACGCATGTCCGATCAGGCCAAAGCCCGTGATGTCGGTGCAGCCATGAAGCTCGAGTTCCTCGGCCAGACGAATCGGAGCCTCGTTGAGGGTCCGCATCGAGTCGAACATGGCTGCGGCCTCGTCCTGTTCGATGAGCTCGCCCTTAATGGCCGTAGTGATGATGCCCGAGCCGATCGCCTTGGTCAGCAGCAGAACATCGCCCACGCGTGCGCCGCTGTTGGTGAGCATACGGTCAAGCGCGACAAAGCCACTCACGGACAGGCCGTACTTGGGCTCGTCGTCGTTGATGGTGTGGCCGCCCGCGATGGCACAGCAGGCCTCGACGCACTTGTCGGCGCCACCCGCCAGAATCTGGCCGGCAACCTCAACGCCCAGGCAACTGGGTATGCAAAGCAGGTTCATGGCATGGCTCGGCCGTCCGCCCATGGCGTATATGTCCGACAGTGAGTTTGCCGCGGCGATCTGGCCAAACAGGAACGGGTCGTCGACCATCGGTGGGAAGAAGTCGATGGACTGCACGAGGCCCAAGTTATCGCCAACGCGGAAGACACTCGCATCGTCGGAGGTATCGAACCCCACAAGCAGGTTGTCGTTATGCACATTGGGTAAGTCGCCCAGGACCTGGGCGAGGGCTCCAGGAGCCAACTTAGCGGCTCAACCGCTCGCGGCAGTCATCTGCGTGAGCTTCATGAGATCGTCAGCCATCGATTCCTCCTCTCATAGGTCAATCATTTCCTCCCAGTATACGCATGACGGCGCCGAGAGCGGGCAATCTATCGCACCGGCCCCCTACGCGAGCGCCTGGGCTCGAATGGCCGCGCCGATGGCACCGGCAAAGCGGGCCTGGGGCGAGGTGGTGACTGGCGAGCCCACCAATGCGCCAAGACGCTCGACGACATAGGCGTTTTCGCACAGACCACCGGTCAGATAGTACGGGGCGCCCGTGGCTTGCGAGGCCATGGTCGCCACACGCGACACGACGTTCTCGATCACGCCACGCGCAATGTTCTCGCGCGGCTCGCCGCGGCCGATCAGACTAATGACCTCGCTCTCGGCAAACACCGTGCACATGCTGCTGATCTTGGTGGGCTCGCCGGAACGCGCCAGGTCGGCCATCTGCTGCTGGGTAATGCCCAGGCGGTCGGCCATGATCTCCAAAAAGCGCCCCGTACCGGCGGCGCACTTGTCGTTCATGGCGAACTTTGCCACGCGGCCGCCCTTGATCGTAATGACCTTGGTATCCTGGCCGCCCACGTCAATCACCGTGCCATGGTCGCCAAACAGACGCACGGCACCGGTACCGTGGCAGGTAATCTCGGTCACAACCTTGTGCGCATAGGGCACGGCGACACGACCATATCCGGTCGCGACCACGCGCACATCGTCGGCAGCCACGTCATAGCCAGCCGCGGCAAGCTCGCCACGCAGACGCTCGGCCGCATCGACCGACGAGAACCCGGTTGGCTGCACGCACGTCCACGCCACCGAATCCACCCCATCGACCACAGCGGCCTTAGCCGCCGTAGACCCGATATCGATCCCGATCCCTATCATGGCTCTCTCCCAATCTAAACATCAAAGGTAGCGGCGCGTTCAGGCGCCTTAGCTCTAGGTTTCTCAGGTGCCGGAGATTACCCCGAAAGAGGAGCGCAGCGTACTTTGGGTACGCAAGCGACGGTTTGAGGGGCAAGATCCGGTGCCTGAGGAAGCTAGAGGGTTTCGATGAAGGCGGCGATGCGCGTCTCGATCTGGCCCATGTCGCCATTGCTGTAATCGGTCTCGATCTTCATATACGGAATGCCTGCGCCCTCAACGGCCTCCTGCATGCGTGCACTCTCCACGTTAAAGGTGTGACAAGCCTGCAGCACGCTCTCCACTACGCCATCGACGTGGTACTTCTCGCACATGGCCAGCGTGTTCTCCATGCGGCCTTCGTTGGGCGTCATGACCGAGCAGTTGATGTCCAGGTAGCGGTCGGCGATGGCGCGCAGCATGTCGGGTGCATCCGGGTCGATTATCATGACCGCCGTGCGCTCACCCGAGCAGTCATCCATGCACACGACCACGCCGCCGTTGGACTCGATGGTGCGACCGATCTTGTTGATCACGCCGCCCACCGGGCAGCCGGTGATCAGAATGCGCTTGGCATCCGCCGCAACCGGGCGCTCGCCCGCGTCATAGGCCTCGCGCAGCTTGGCAACCTTTTGTTCCAGCTGCTGCGTATAGGCCTCGATATCAAAGCTGAACGTGCCGGCAAACATGGTGCTCATCAGGTCGACGCCGCTCATGGCCGCCGGCTGGTTGGCCTGCAGCGCAAACATGTCGAGCTGGGCCGCACGCAAGCGGTTGCGACGACGGACGGCAGCGCGCAGGTCATCGTCGGTAATCGTGATGCCGTAGAAGCCCTCGAGCTCCTCCTTGAGCAGGCGGCACTCCTCGTACCAGCCTTCACGCTCGTAGGCGCGGTCGCGACCCTGCGGAAGATGCAGAATGTGCGTGCGCTTGAGCTCGTTGAGTAACTCGTACATCTTCTTCTTGCCGTCACAGGTGGTCTCGCCGATGATCATGTCGCTAAAGTACGTAAACGGGCACTTTTGCGAGTAGGCAAAGCCGTACGTCGACTTGATGAGCGGACACAGATTTGCCGGCAGCACCTTCTCGGCCTCGGGAATCACCTCGTCGGACGTACCGCACAGAGCCACGCTCGAGGCGCCCGCGGCATCGATAATCTCGAGCGGGGTATAGCTACACAAAAAGCCGACCAGGCGATTGCCGGCCTGCTTGTAATCCTTGACGCGAATAAACGCCGCCTTGCGCTGCTCGTTGAATTCCTCAAACGTGGACGGCAACGGCTGCTCAATATTTTCCGACATATAACTCCTAAACTTTTTACCAACCAAGGAAACGGCTTTCCCAGGTGCCCGAGGTTGCCGTGAAAGAGGAGCGCCGCATACTTTGATAGCAAGCGACGGTTTGAACGGCAAGATCGGGTACCTGGGGAAACCGCCGAGACGGATAGCCCTAAATGGTTTCCAAGAAAGCCTCAATCCTGGTTTGCAGTTGGCCTGCATCCTCGCCGGCGTAGTCGGTCGTGATGTGCATAAACGGAATGCCGGCCTCCTCGGCGGCCTTCTCCACGGCAAACGACTCCATCTCGTAGAGCGTGCAGAACTGCAGGGCCACGTCGACGATGCCGTCGGCATGCAGGTCCTTGGCCATCTGAACAATGTCCTTCATACGCTGGTCGTTGGGCGTAAAGACGGCACAGTTGATCTTAAAGTAGCGCTCGGCGATGGCATCAAGCATCTCGTCGACCGTCTCACCGGACTCATCGACCAAGTCCTTGTAATAGCGCGAACCCGTGCAGGACTCCTCGCCCACCACGACGCCGCCGGCCTTCTCGATGAGGTTGAACAGCTTCCAGTTGGGCACGGCCATGGGCGTACCGGTGTACAGGATGCGCTTGGTCCCCTTGGGCGCCACACCCTCGCCGGCCTCGACACGCTGCTCGCACTCAGCCGCCATATCGTTAATGGCTCCGGTCAGACGCGGCGTGTCGTCCATAAAGGCGGCCTGAACGGTCAGCAGGCTGTCGAGACCGCTGATGGGCGCCGGGTCGGCAGCGCGTGTGGCAGCCAGACGCTGCAGGGCGCGACGCTTCTCATTGACGGCGTGGATGGCGGCCTTCAGACGCTCGGGCGTAATCTTGACGCCGCACTCTTCCTCAATCTTGGCGGCGAGCTTCTTGACCTCGGCCTTCCAGGTCACGAGCGTCGACTCGTTGTGTACGTTGGGAATATCCATGACGTACATGTTCTTTTGCGTGGCAAAAAACTCGTAGGCCTTCTTCTTGCCATCGCAGGTGTTCTCGCCCACCACCAGGTCGCTCGACTCGATGTAGGGGCAGACCTCGCCCAGCTTAAAGCCGGCAAAGCTCTTGATAAGCGGACAGGTGTTGCGGGGCAGGTGCTCCTCGACCTTATCGGTTGCCCAATCGGCACCAGAGCACAGACCCACGGGGATACCGTTGCAGGCAAGTACGATCTCCTCGGGCACGTAGACGCAGAACGAACCGACGATCTTGGTGGCCTCGCCGGCCTCCTTCTTGTCGAGCATCTCCTTAATGCGGCCGCTGTGGATGTTGGTGGCGACAAAATCCAGGTAGGACGTGGACTTGGGGCGATTGTTCTGCGTCAGGAACATATCGCCGTACATCTGGCCCACGGCGCCCAGCAGCATGTCGTGGTCGGCAAGATTCATGCCGAGGCTCTCCCACATCGGATGGAAATCAAATTCTTCAGTCATAACGGTTCCCCTCTCGAACCAAAAACGGATAACAGCGGTATCGATGCACGACGGACGGCGATTGCCCGGCCGTGCTCAAACCCGGAATTTTGGGGAACCTGCTTTGCGGTCGATTATTTAGTTGTGCGTCGTCTCTCCCGGAGCCGTGAACATACCTGCTCATATGCGACTCCGAGCCATATACAGGGCGCGCGCGGTAACGCGGCGAATGTATGTCGTCTGCGGCATGCGCGCACCCTCCTTAACCAGTTGAGGTCAACTATGTCAACGGTCATCGACCATGCGAACACCGTTGACATTCGTACGGCAGCATCGTGTGCCGTCGTATAATAAATTATTATCTTGATTGATAAGAGTTTGTCATCCCTCATTCGGCGAACGGCAAGACAAAGCTGCCGAGACTTATATCCCCGACGGCATTACCCGGCGCTATCGACAGGCCAAATGGATCCTACTGGCATCAAAATGCATGCGCAGCGTCTCGCCCGCTTGCGGCAGCTCGTCGACAGGCACGCCCACCTTGTTGACCTTCCACTGCAGGCGCGTGGGCGCATCGACGCGCGGTACGTCCAACAGCACCAGGCGCTCAAAACGTGAATCGCTCACTCGGGCCACGTGCAAATCATAGCTGTTGCGGCCCCGCTCGGCACGGTTGTCAACATGGAAGTAACTTGCGCGAATGCCCAGGTACACCACATTATCGGGAACCTCGCGACCCACGTTAAAGGTCATGCCCCAGTCGAGGGCCTCAACTTCTTCATCGCCGATCTTGCGCGCCCGGCTTGTGTTCTTACACCCCGTCAGGCGCAGTGCCGCCAGCGTCTGCGGACGGCGGACCACGTCCTCGACAGAACCGATCTCCTCGACACGCCCGTTATGCATCACGCAGATGCGCTGGCAGAGGCGGCACGCTTCGTCGATGTCGTGGCTCACGTAGAGCACGGTACGGTTGCACACATCGAACAGGTCGAGCATGTTCTGCTCGAGGGCGCTCTTAAGATAGGAATCGAGCGCGCTCATGGGCTCGTCGAACATAAAGATGCCCGGATGCGCCGCCACCATGCGGGCAAGCGCCACGCGTTGCTGCTGCCCGCCCGAAAGGCGCGCGGGGTAGCGGTCGGCAAAATCGGCCAGGCCGAAAATGCCCAGATAGCGCTCCGCCAACCTTTTGCGCGCCGCGGCGTCGCCCGCGTCCTTTACACCGGCACATACGTTATCGGCCACCGTCATGTTGGGAAACAGCTGATAGTTTTGGAACAGCAGGGCGCATTTGCGCTCCTGGGGCGACAGGTTGATGCCCGCCGCCGAGTCAAAAAAGGCCATGCCGTTGACGACGATCTTGCCCTCGTCGGGCGTCTCCACGCCGGCGATGCAGCGAAGTGTGCAGCTCTTGCCGCAACCCGAGGCGCCCAGCAGCGCCACGCGCTCCTCGCCGGCCTCAAGCTGTATGTCGAGCGTAAACCCGGGATAGCGCTTTTTGATGTCCAGAACGAGCGACATGGCCTATCGACCTCCCTGCAAAGCGGCGTCATCGCGCATGAGCTCGGCCAGCGCCTCGCGATCGATACGCAAGGCATCGCCGCCCGCCGGGTCGAGCGAATCGCCCTGTCCGGCGAGATCTTTGGCCTGCTTGCGCTCCGCACGGGAAAGGCCGCGCTCGCGGTACTTTTGCGAATGCGCAGTGTACATGTTGATGAACAGGATGACCAGGAAACTAAACACGATTACGACGATGACCCAAAAGAGGGCCACCGACGTGTTGCCGCCCATCCATTCAAAGTAAATGGCGATGGGAATGGTCTGCGTAATACCGGCGTAGTTGCCCGCAAAGAACAGGGTGCAGCCAAACTCTCCCATCGCGCGGGCAAAGGCGAGGACCGTACCGGCGGCAATAGAAGGCCAGCCGAGCGGCATCATAAGCTTGGCAAAGATACGCCGTTCGGACCATCCCAGCGTGCGCGCCGCATCGAGCATCTGCGTGTCGAGGCTCTCGAAGGCACCGAGTGCCGTACGGTAGACCAGGGGAAACGACACCACCACGGCAGATATCACCGCCGCCGGCCACGTAAAGACAATCGAGATGCCGTGCGCGATAAGCCACTGGCCCACCCCGGTCGATCGACCAAACAGCATGAGGAGCAGAAAGCCGCAGACCGTGGGCGGCAATACCATAGGAATCGTAAAAACTGAATCGAGCAGGCCCTTGATGCGACTCGAGGTACCCATAGTCTTCCACGCGGCGAACAGCCCCAGCGCAAAGGAGATCAGCAGGGCAAGGCCGCTCGTTTTTATGGACACCCAAAACGGGCGATAGTCGATGTCGCCAAAGAAGGCTGCGGCGCGCTCCGCCAGCGACGGCGGCACCGTCGTCGACACGTCCGCATACCGCACGAGTGCGGCGTTATCGCTCCACAGGACGCCGTCACCCAAATCTAGCTCGGCATTCGCGGCGTCGGCGGCATTCACTACCGTGTAGTAATCGCCGTTGCCGCCCTTCACCTTAAACTGATAGCGGTAATCGCTCTGCACCAGCGCGTTATCCGAGGTAAAGACCCATTCGAGATTAGAGTCCTCCAGCAACGCCCCACCCATGGAGTGCGACTTGTCGAGCCCCACGAGCATCTTCTTGAGCGCCTTTTGGTCATCTGCCTTTGAGATGTCGAGCCCCGCGTCTTTGGCGGCATGGGCGTCGAGCCAGACCACGATGCTCTCAGGCGTCGTCACCGTCACGAGGGTCGTCTTCTTGTAGATAGGAAAACGGTAACCCTCGGGCTGACCCGCAAACGAACGGGCCGTACCCTTGGCATTGCGCTCAAACGCGTTGAGGCCAAACCCGACGCCATCGATAAGCGCGGAATCTTCGGTCGCCTGGCGGCCATCGGCGGTGGTGAAGAGTGCCTCGGCCCGAGCAACCCCGGGCGGTGCGGTCAGCACGCACAGAACCGCAGCCAGCACGGCGAGCAGGCGAATCGTTTTCCTTGACACGGGCGGCTCCTCAAACACAGGGCAACGGCGCGCGGACACGCCGGTTCAATCAAAAGGGCGGGCGATCGCGAGAACGCCCGCCCTCAAGCATATCGTTATGCAGCGATGTTGCGAACTACTCGGAAAGCTCAAAGCCGTACTTAGCCCAAATCTTCTGGGCTTTCTTGTTGGACAGGCAAAAGTCGATAAACGCCTTGGCCTCGTCGGCGTGCTCGGAGCTCTCGGCAACAGCGCCGGGATACACGATGGTCTTGTGCGAGTCCTCGGGGCACACGAAGGCCTCCTCGATGCCGTCGTAGCGGAAGATATCGGAGCTGTAGACAAAACCGGCCACGCAGTCGCCTGTAGAGACGTAAGACGCAGCGGTGCCGACCTTGTCGGCCAGAGCCACCTTGTCGGCGAGCTCGGATGCATACTCGCCGTCGTCGCCCTCGGTACCGGTGTAGAGGCCCACAGAAGCCAGCGCCTGGTTGGCGTACTTGCCGGCGGGAACGGTCTTGGCATCGCCGATGGCGATCTTGCCGTCCAGGTTCGCGACGTCGGCGATGGCCTCGACCTTGGTTTCGGAGCCCTCGGCGCGAATGATCACGAGGTCGTTGACGAACATGTCCTCACGCGTGTCGGCGTCGACGAGCTCGGCGGCCTCGGCGTCGTCCACGGTGCCCTTGGAGGCCGTGATGAGTACGTCGACGGCGGCACCGGCGCGCATCTGCTCGACAAGGTCGCCAGACGCCTTAAACTGCGTGTCGGCAAACGTGGTGCCGGTCTGGTCGGTATAGAGCTTCTGAACCTCGGGCAGGGCCTTCTCGAGCGAGTTGGCAGCAAAGACTTGCAGCTCAACAGCCTTCTTGGACGAAATCTTGGCGGAACCGGCATCGGAGCCAGTCGGCCCAGACGTCTTGTTGCCGGAACAGCCGGCAAGCCCAAGGCCGGCAGCGGCGACAGCGGAAAGTGAAACGAACCCGCGGCGAGAAACCGTATCGAACATGTTCAACCCTTTCGAACGCTACGCCCGGGCACCCCGCCGCAAGCTTTATTCTGTTACTAGATTATACTTTTGCGCGAATAGTGTTTGTGATAAATAGTTCTCGTCTAATAATTTTCCTTTACCGATAACCACGAGACGGCCCGCACTGTCGCTGCATAAAAAAGGCGGAGCAGCCCGTAAGGTCACTCCGCCGCAGGTAATGCGCTTATTTGGCGTGCCCGCCCCCCGCCGTCATTTGAGCTGCGTGCTCCAGCTGGTCGCTCACAGCCTCCCAGCTTTCGCGGACTGCTTTCGTTGATCCCGGAAAGTTGATGACAAGCGTATGCCCACGCTGCATGCACACGGCGCGCGAAAGCATAGCGCGGCGCGTCTTGGTCATGGAGTACGCACGGATTGCCTCTGCAATGCCCGGTACATCGCGGTCGCAGACGGCACGCGTCGCCTCGGGCGTCACGTCGCGCATCGAAAGGCCCGTGCCGCCGCAGGTGAGCACGACATTGGCGTGGCTCTCATCGGCCGCTTCCACAATGGCATCACCGATCTCGCTGACGTCGTCGCGCACGACCACATGTGAGGCGACCGTCCAGCCCTGCGCCGCGATGAGTTCCTCGAGCGCAGCACCCGCCTCGTCCTGGGCAAGATCGCGCGTATCCGAGCACGTCACAATCGATATCTTCAGCTCCATAGCATTCCTCCTATAGCACCGTGCCCTCAGGCAAGTCGACACGCACGACATCCACGACGTCGCCCGCCTTGAGGTCACACGGGCCTTCGTCAATACGCAGCAGGCAGTTGGCCCGCTGCATCGTGCCGAGCAGCGCCGAATTCTGCGTCTTGGCCTCGGTCACCAACAGCTCACCGGTCTCGGGGTCGCGCAAAACCGTGGCACGATCGAAGAAGCGGCGATGCTGTCGCTTCTTCACGCCGTGTGTGAGCTTGGCCTGCTGCACGGGACGCACGCCCTCGGCAAAGCCGCGCATCTTGCGGATCGCCGGGCGGGCGAGCATCTCAAAGCCCACATACGCCGCCGCGGGATTGCCCGAAAGTCCCAAATATGGCTTGCCCCCCAGCAGGCCAAACGTGATGGCCTTGCCGGGACGCATCGAGATGCGGTCGAACAGCACCTCGCCCTCGCGCCGAACGAGCGCCGTCACATAGTCGTAATCACCCGCAGAGGCGCCACCACTCGTAATGACAAAATCGCACTCCTGCGCGGCGCGATGCACCAGCTCGGCAATCGCCCGCTCATCATCGGGCGCAATGCCGTAGAACACGGGCTCGGCTCCTGCATCGAGCGCCTCGGCCATCAACGCCGACGAGTTGGAGTCGCGAATCTGCCCGCGCGCCGGCACGTTACTCGGTGCGACCAGTTCCGTCCCCAGCGAGATAATGCCCACGCGCGGCGCGGCATGCACCTTCACGCTCGCATACCCGGCGCTCGCCAGCAAGCCGGCGCCCGCCGGAGCCACAACCTCTCCAGCGTACATCACGACGTCGCCAGTATGCGCTTCCTCAGCAGCCAATCGAACGTTCTCCCCCACCTTGGCAGGCGCCGAGAATCTCACACGCGAACCCTCGTTGCCGTCACCGTCGAGCACATCGACAATCTCGTACTTCACCACGGCATCGGCACCTTCGGGTACCGGCGCGCCCGTCATGATACGAACCGTGTCGCCCGCGCCGATTGCGCCCTCAAAGACATGGCCCGCAGCCTCGTGTCCCACGACAGAAAGCGTCACGGGCGCATCGGTGGACGCTTTGGCGAGGTCGACGGCGCGCACGGCATATCCGTCCATAGCGCTGTTGGCAAACGGCGAAATGTCGATATCGGCCACCGCGTCCTCGGCCAAGGGAAGACCGGCGGCCTGCCACACGGGAATCTCGACGAGATCGGTCGGAGCAACGTGAGACAGAACAATCGACTGCGCGTCCTCCAGCGGAATGAGTTTCTCTGCCATATGCACCTCTTAATGCCACAGCGCACAACGGGGGCGCCAATTCTTTATGCTTGTCTCAGTATAATCCCCTGCCGCACGACGGCGAAACGGCCCACGTTCTCGAATACATCTGACGGCCGCAAGCCGCGAAACAGAACCGAAACCAACCTGCCGGTTTGTCACGTTTGGCACGTTCTATAATGCTCGTGTTGCAACCTAAAAGAGGAACGTATGGCTTTTACCGACAAACCCGAAAGCGCAAACGAGGCGCATGATCATTCCCAGCCGCTCGACGACGGCGGCTTTTTCTCCCTGAACGACGTCATCATGGCAGGCAGGCAACAGCTCACCCGCTCCGAGCATCTCTTGGCTGCCGACACGCGCCGCAATGCCCACAACCTACTCGCGAGCGCTAAGTTGCTCGTGCTCGTCGTCATCGTCTCGCTCGCCATGGGCGTTGCCGCTTGGGCGTTTTTGGCCTCGTTGAATATCGCGACCGACTATCGCGAGCGCCATACGTGGATTTACGCGCTGCTTCCCGTT
Organism: Collinsella sp. WCA1-178-WT-3 (M1); assembly: GCF_009696325.1. Lineage (GTDB taxonomy): Bacteria > Actinomycetota > Coriobacteriia > Coriobacteriales > Coriobacteriaceae > Collinsella. The sequence goes on along the minus strand of NZ_VUME01000002.1, from coordinate 76,150 downwards.
GTGGGCGTTGCCACCGCATGGGCGTACAAAAACCACGGTCTTGCCGCCAAACGCGGTAACAACCTGGTCATCGACTCCGCTCTGGGCACACGCCTCATCCATAAGCGCATGGCCGTCCTCACCTTCGTCTGCTCCACGCTCACGCACCTAACGGGCGGATCGGCCGGTCGCGAGGGAGCCGCGGTGCAGATTGGCGGCACCATCGCCAGCAACATCTCAAGCCTCGCCCACCTCAAAAAGCATGACCACCACGACCTCATGCTCGCCGGCATCTCGTCGGCCTTTGGCGCCGTATTCGGTTCGCCCCTTGCCGGAGCTTTCTTTGGCATGGAGATGTGCTTTATCGGCAAGATCGACTACACCGCAGGGATCTACTGCCTGGTTGCCTCGTTTACCGGCTACTTTACATCACTCGCCCTGGGTACCGAGTACGAAGCGAATGCCATCGCCAGCGTTCCCGCCATGACGCCCAAAACGGTCGTTATCGTTGTTATCAGCGCCATTATCTTCGGTCTGACGGCACGCCTCTTTGCCTGGTCGGTTCGAACCGTCAAGAGCCTGTACGGTCGCTTTATCACCAATTACCTCGTTCGCGCACTTATAGGCGCACTCGTGGTTTTGGCTGTCTATGCCCTCCTCGACGCCTGGGACTACGCCGGCCTTTCCACGTGGCTTTCGGGCGCCGGGTTTGCCGGCAACACCACCCTCGCCGACGCCGCCATCAAGCTCGTCGTAACGGCACTCACCCTGGGTGCCGGTTTCCAAGGCGGCGAGGTCACGCCCCTGTTTGGCATCGGTGCGGCACTCGGTGGCTGGATCGGTTGCCTTACCGGGCTCGACCCCAGTTTTCTGGCGGCTCTCGGCATGCTCGGCGTGTTCTGTGCCGGCCTTAACGTGCCCATCACCACCTGCATGATGGCCATCGACCTGTTCCACGGCACGGCCGCCGGGTTCTTTGTCATCGTGGCCTTTATCAGCTATCTCGCCGGCGGACACCGCGGCGTGTACCCTGCCCAGCGCATCATCTCACCCAAGCGCCGTTCGCTTATAGTGGATGAGGGCGGTACGGTAGCGGATGCTATCGAGCGCCACAACGACCTGATAGAGTAGACGTAAGTATTCGCCGTGCAGCCACAATCGGGGGGCAATTCGACCCGAGCGCGACCGCACCGTCACGCCATATGCCGGGAGTCGCCCATGCACGCAACTGATTTTGGTCGCACGCTCATCATCGCCAACCCCGCCGCCCAATCGGGTGCGGCGCGCGAAGTTGCCGAGCGCCTGCAACGCTTTTTGGACATGACTGCACGCGCATCCCAGTTTGACCTGGTATTGACCGAGTGTATGGGACACGCCAAGGAGCTGGCCGCACAGGCTCAGGGCTATCGCACCGTTATCGCCCTTGGCGGCGACGGCGTGATCCACGAGGTCGTCAACGGGCTTATGGCACAAAAGGAGGACGCCCGCCCCGCTCTTGCCATCCTACCCGTGGGTTCCGGCAACGATTTTGCCCAAACGCTCGGTATAGAAGATTTCTCCGGCAAGGATTTTGGCGCGCTGCTCACCTGCGAGCTGCAGCGTCAGGACATCGGTCGCATTCGCTCATGGAACCCCGCAAGCGGTAGCGGCGAGGCTTCCGTTGAGTACTACGACCAGACGCTCTCCGTCGGTATTGACGCCGCCATCGGCCTTGGCACCACCGAGCTGCGCAAAAAGACGGGCCTCACCGGCGCTCCGCTCTACACCCTCTCGGGACTTGAACAGTTTGGCCTGCGCTATCGCAACTACCCCATGACAGTCAGCTTTGACGGCGCGCCCGCCGAGCGCGTGAGGGCGATCATCATGGCGATTCAGCTGGGCCCCACGTATGGTTCGGGCTATCGCATCTGTCCCGACGCCGACCCGTGCGACGGCATGCTCGACGTTTGCTACGCCTGCGGCCCCGTTCCGCGCGCGGTCGCGCTTCCCATGTTCCTTTCGGCCAAGGACGGCCACCATACCAAGTTGCCGCCGGTTTGCATGCGTCGCTGCCGCCATGCCGAGCTCACCTTTGGGGAGCCCGACTACCCCATCCAGGCCGACGGCGAACCTGTTATCGCCTCGCGCATCGAAGTCGACATCCTACCCGGCGCCCTCCAAGTCTGGCGCCCAACCCGCTAACCACCCCTAAGTTGCGGTGAAATAGGGACTGTTTATGCAGGTAAAGCCGCAAAACAGTCCCTATTTCACCGCAACTTATCGAGAAGATCACTCCTCCCCGCCCGGCTTGCGGCGGTTGGCCTTTTTAATGGCGTTGAAGTGCTTGTCATTAAGTCTGCGCTGGCGAGAGCGCTGAGGCACCTTGGTCTTTACGCGTCGACGCGGTGGACGCCCGCGACGCTCAAGCTCAGCGCGCAGCTTACGCAAACAGCAGCTACGATTTTGGAACTGACTGCGACTCTCGCGCGCCGTCACGGTAATCCCCGTAGGGATATGTTTCATGCGCACCGCCGAGTCCGTCGTGTTCACGCCTTGCCCACCCGGACCCGTCGCGCGAAACACCTGCACCTCGCAATCGCGCGCCAGCTCCTCGACCGACATCTCGGCATAGCGCGCATACTCACGCCATCCCATCTTGTACTCATCCATATCAACACCTCCCCTCATACAAAAAATGTGACAAAGGGACACCCCCTTTGTCACATCGCATACCAATCGCTTGTGTTGCGCGCTTAGGCGAAGGTGATCTCGCCGTTCTCACAGTCCATATCGGCGATACGGGCCAGGCTCTCAACACGGAAGCCGCGCTCGCGGAGCTTATCGCCACCGCCCTGGAAGCCCTTCTCCACCGCAATGCCAATGCCGGACACCTCGGCACCTGCGGCCTCGCAGATCTTGATAAGACCCTCGAGCGCGCATCCGTTGGCCAGGAAGTCGTCGATAATCAGGACCTTGTCGCCCTCGGACAGGAAGCGCTTACCAACGATGACCGGGTACTCCCTCTGCTTGGTAAAGGAGTAGATGGTCGTGGCATACTGCTCGCCGTCGAGGTTGATGGACTGCGCCTTCTTGGCAAAGACCACCGGCACGCCGCCAAAATGCTGGGCCGCAATGCAAGCCATGCCAATGCCCGAAGCCTCGATCGTAAGGATCTTGTTAATCTCGACATCCTCGAACAGACGGGCCCACTCGGCGCCCATGTGGTCAAACAGTTCAACGTCGCACTGGTGGTTGAGGAAAGCATCAACCTTAAGGACATTACCGGCCTTTACGATGCCGTCATGGCGAATACGGTCCTCAAGCTCCTGCATGGCGCAACCCCTTCTCGCGGCAACGATACCGCGCGATTAATAAACGTTGTTCGATAGTCTACCACGGACCGACCCCCGCCCGCCCCACAAGCCGCATCGCACCACAAAGCCGCATCGCACCGCAAAGCCGCAAGCAGATACACCGAGCTTACCAGCTGAATGCGATCGAGGCCCACGCCCAGCCCCTTTTGCATCACGGGCAGCGCCACGGTCACGACGGTCGAATCCAGACACACCATAAACGTCATGATGAGCACCGTAAACAGAATCGCCCATTTGTTCTTGCCATGGGTGTCTCCCCCAAGAGCGATGTGTTCGCGGCGCAGTTGCTATGCGGTTTTCTCCATATCCATCCTTTCGAGTGGCGCAACACAAAAACGGGGCCCCAATCGCCTGCAAACAGTCGCGATTGGGGCCCCGCCTACGGTATCGGAGCTAAAGGTCGCCGAAGCTTTCTGCCGGCATCGGCGCCTTGCACGAACGCTAGCCTAGCACTGCTCGAGCGCCTGCTCAAGGTCGGCAATCAGATCGTCCGTGTCCTCGAGGCCGCACGACAGGCGCACCATGTCGGCGGAGATGCCACAGGCGATAAGCTCCTCATCGTTCATCTGGCGGTGCGTGGCGTTAGCGGGATGCAGGCAGCAAGTGCGGGCGTCGGCCACATGCGTGGCGATCTGGGCGAGCTTGAGGCTCTTCATAAAGGTCTCGGCCGCCGCGCGACCACCGTTAAAGCCAAAGCTCACAACGCCGCAGGTGCCGTTGGGCATGTACTTTTGAGCTAGGTCATAGTACTTGTCGCCCTCCAGACCCGGATAGCTCACGAAGCGCACCTTGGGATGGCTCTGCAGGAACTTGGCAACAGCCAGGCCGTTCTCGCAATGACGCGGCATGCGCACATGCAGGCTCTCGAGCGAGCTGTTCAGGAAAAACGCCGCCTGCGGGTTCTGCATGGGGCCGAGGTCGCGCATGAGCTGAGCGGTTGCCTTGGTAATGAAGGCGCCCTCGCGACCGAACTTCTCGGCATAGGTCACGCCGTGGTAGCTCTCATCGGGCGTGGTGAGACCCGGGAACTTGTCCGCATGGGCCATCCAGTCAAACTGGCCGTGGTCGACGATCACGCCGCCCAGGCAGGCCCCATGTCCATCCATGTACTTGGTGGTGGAGTGCGTAACGATATCGGCGCCCCACTCAAAGGGACGGCACATCACGGGCGTCGGGAAGGTGTTGTCGACCATCAGCGGCACGCCGTGGTCATGCGCGGCCTTGGCAAAGCGCTCAATATCGAGCACGGCAAGGGCGGGGTTGGCGATCGTCTCGCCAAAGACGAGCTTGGTATTGGGCTCAAAGGCTGCCTCGAGCTCCTCATCGGTGCAATCGGGGGCAACGAACGTGCAGGTAACGCCCATACGACCCATGGTATGGGCAAGCAGGTTGTAGGTACCGCCGTAGATGGCCGAGCTTGCGACCACATGATCGCCGGCGCCGGCCACGTTAAAGATCGCGAGGAAGTTCGCGGCCATGCCCGAGCTCGTGAGCATCGCAGCGGTGCCGCCCTCCATCTCGCAGATCTTGGCGGCAACCAGATCGCACGTAGGGTTCTGCAGACGGCTGTAGAAATAACCAGACTCCTCCAGGTCAAACAGCTTGCCCATGTGCTCGGACGTGTCATACTTCCACGTGGTGGACTGGTAGATGGGCACCTGGCGCGGCTCCGCATCTCCCGGGTGATAGCCGCCCTGAACACATGTAGTACCGATGGTCTGCTCGCTCATATCTAGCTCCCTTGCCTGGGTTACATTTTTATCCGGTTCACGATACCGCTACCCCGCACCCCTCTCAACCCATCCCCAAAGTAGGTTATGAGACAAATCAGCCGGGGGCATTTATCGCAGATCTTGGCATTTATTCGATAGATAAAAATGAGGCATACATGAGGCTTTCGATGAACAAATGCATCGGCAAGGGTACTATAGGCGAGTACACCGTTACCGAGGAGACAACGATGAAGCAAATCGATACTGCCCAGCTCGACATCACCGCCTGTCAGGCTCAGGCTGCCGAATACCACGCCCGTGGCTTTAACTGCGCACAGGCCGTCGCCTGCACGCTCGCACCCGCCGTCGGGCTCGACCCCCAGACCGCCTTTATCCTCACCGAGGGCTTTGGCGCCGGCATGGGCGGCATGACCGAGACCTGCGGCGCTATCTCGGGCGCCGTGGCCATCATGGGCTTTGTAATGAGCGACGGCATGGATAACCCCAAGACCAAGGGCCAGACTTACAAGCTGTCGCGCGAAATCGCCAAGCGTTTTAAAACGAAAAACACGACGACCGTCTGCGGCACGCTCAAGGGCATCGGATCGGACAATGGTCCGCTCCGCAGCTGCCCCGGCTGCATCGACGACGCCATCGAGATCGCCTGCGATGTGCTAAAGCAGCTCGCCGAGTAAACGGCGGCAACAGAAAACGACGGCCGGCGTGCTTGGGATTCATCCAAAAGCACGCCGGCCGTCGCCGTTAGAACTCGGCAAATTTGGGAGCGCCGACCTCAATCTCTTCGCGCCCCGCCATAAGCTCGCGCATCTTAGCGCAAAACGGCTCCTGCTCCCCCGCCTTAAACACCAAATGAATCGTCACGGCATCCGCGTAATCGGTATCCGAAACCTTGGCACCCGAATCCTGCGCCAAACGAAGCACCTGCTCATACTGCGGATAGGCCACGTGCACGTCAACAGGCACGACGCTCGTCATCTCAACGACCTGCCCTGCCTCCTGAGCAGCTGCCACCGCCGCCTGCGTCGCCGCGGTATAGGCGCGCACCAAGCCACCGGGCCCCAACAGCGTGCCGCCAAAATAGCGCGTCACCACGCAGCAAACATTTTTGAGCCCAGCGCCGCGCAACACCTCGAGCGTCGGCATGCCGCTCGTGCGGCTCGGCTCACCGTCATCACTCTGACGCTCGCGTCCATCGACCAAAATCCACGCGGGAACATTGTGTCGAGCGTCGTAATGACGCTTGCGAACCATCTCGATGAAGGCATTCGCCTCATCCTCGGATTCAATATGGACCAGCTGGGCAATAAACCGGCTCTTGCGATCCACAAACTCGCCAGAAGCCTCAATATTCGATCGCAGAGTAAAGTAGCTGTCCAACAAAGCCCCTCAACAAAACTAAGCGCGGCAACAAACAGCCTCAATAATACGGCAAAGACAGCACCGTTGTCCTCGCCAACAAGAGCGAAAACGCCAATGAGGCCGTCACCAACAGCGAGAACCCGTCAGCGCGAGCAAGGTGCCTTGAAAGACGAGATTGCAACAGAAATGAGGCTGCCGATGACCAGGAAAAAACAGCGAGATGCCAAGAACGGAACCGCCGATGATTCCGTCAACGAAAGCGAGAACCCGTCAGCGCGAGCAAGGTGCCTTGAAAGACGAGGGCATTGACCTTATGGTCATGCCCGAAGGCTTGAAAGGCAGATTGTCGCGCTGACGGGTTCGCAGCGTCAACAAAGTGCCGAGTGGGCCTATAAGCCGGGTTCTGTCGTGAACGGTCATTTATCTTGTCTGCACGTTACCGTGCAGCTCCACGCACGCTACCCGAACGCGGACCGGGCCGGCCCATAGCGTTCCTATTCGCGCTTGCTCCGGATGGGGCTTGCCAAGCCGCCGTGTTGCCACGACGCTGGTGGTCTCTTACACCACCGTTTCAGCTTTTCCCTTTACGCCTTGCGGCGCAGGTGGGAGTCTTCTTTTCTGCGGCGCTTTCCGTCGGATCACTCCGCCCGGCCGTTAGCCGGCATCCCGCCCTCTGGAGCCCGGACTTTCCTCACGCGTGCCGCAAGCAGCACATCGCGCGACCGTCTGGCCCACTCAGCAGTGCAAGAGTGTAACACACCGTTGCCGCAGGCAAAGGCACAACACAAGCGTTCGACACGATATACCAAGAACCATGCCATGCAGTACAATAGGGTCGTCGATGGGCAACGTCGCCAGTCGAGACGCGACCGCGCTCCGCACCCCTCCGTCTACTCGGTGCGTTCCCGCCTCCTCCCCGAGGCGGGATGTCGGCATTTTCATGCACCGACAACCCAATAGCCCCCGTGAACAGCCCGGACAGCATTGCGCACGAGTAGCATTGCGCACCTCACCGGCAAACGCAAAAAGGGACCCGTCCATTGCGGACGGATCCCTTAAAGCAAGTGATCGTCAAACCGATTTACTCGGCGTCGGTCTCCTCGTCCTTCTTCTCGGAAGGCAGCGGGGTAACCTCGATCTCGACGCCCAGAGTCTCAGCAGCGGACTTCATAGACAGGGAGATACGACGACGGTCGAGGTCGATCTCCATGACCTTGACCTGAACCTTGTCGCCCACGTGGGTGACCTGAGAAGGCTGGTCGACGTGCTTGTTGGCCATCTCGGAGATGTGCACCAGGCCCTCGATGCCCTCGCCCAGATCGACGAAAGCGCCAAACGGGACAAGCTTGGTCACAGTGCCCTCGACGATAGCGCCGACGGGGTACTTCTTGACCAGTGCGCGCCACGGATCCTCGGTGGTCTGCTTGAGACCCAGGGAGATACGCTCGCGGTTGAGATCGACGTCGAGAACCTCGACCTCGACCTCCTGGCCGACCTTGACAACCTCGGAAGGATGGTTGACGTGGTTCCAGGAGAGCTCGGAGATGTGGATGAGACCGTCGATACCGCCGAGGTCGACGAAGGCGCCGAAGTCGACGATGGAGGAAACGGTGCCCTGGAGACGCATGCCAGACTTGAGCTTGGACAGGATCTCGGAACGCTCGGCCTTACGGGACTCCTCAAGCACGACGCGACGGGAGAGAACGACGTTGTTGCGGTTGCGGTCCATCTCGATGACGCGGGCCTCGATGCGGGTGCCCATGTAGGAGGTGAGGTCCTTGACGCGACGGAGGTCGACGAGGGAAGCGGGCAGGAAGCCACGCAGGCCGATATCGAGGATCAGGCCGCCCTTGACAACCTCGATAACCTCGCCCTCGACGTTCTCGCCGGAGTTGAACTTCTCCTCGATGCGGTTCCAAGCACGCTCGTACTCGGCACGCTTCTTGGAAAGGACCAGACGACCGTCCTTGTCCTCCTTCTGGAGAACCAGGGCCTCGATGGAATCACCGAGTGCAACGATGTCTGCAGGGTTAGCGTCCTTGCGGATGGACAGCTCGCGGACCGGGATAACGCCCTCGGACTTGAATCCGATGTCAACGAGCACCTCGTCATGCTCGATCTTAACGACAGTACCGTTAACGAGATCGCCCTCATCAAAGTCGGTAATCGTACCGTCGATGAGGTTGTTCATCTCCTCCTCGTTGACATCGTCAAGAGAGAAAATGGACGAGTTCTGAATCTCACTCAAAGGTGGACCCCTTTCGAACTACGGGGCCCCGATTGCTAGGACCTACAGAAGGGTGCGACAAGCACACAACGTTTAGGAACACTCGGGAGCCGACAGATACTAATGTGACGCTTATGCAATCACGTTCGTATAGGTTACGTGGAAATCACTTCGATTTCAAGCGTGAACTGCGATTTTTTACTCGTATGGAGACTTTTTCGCAATCTTGTGAACGACCGTCTCCATAAGTTGACGATAAGCAGTTGAGTATACGGCTTTGGGGTAAAGTATCCGGAGCCAACGTTCTAAACGATTTTTCGAGAAAGGTGCCCGCGTGCTCAAAGCAGTCGTTTTCGATATGGACGAGACGCTTCTCAGCATCAATCTCAACGCGTTTATCCTTCGCTATTTTAAGGATCTCTCGTCAATGCTCGCGGATATCGGACGATGCAGCCGCGGCGGCACGATGGCACGCCTCGGCACCATCCTGGTCGACCTCAACGCCAATCGCCGCAGCAGCACGGACAATCGCACCAATCTTGAGTTCTACCAGGAAGAGGTTGAGCGCCGGTGTGGCATCTGCCTCTCCGACCCCCTCATCTACGAGGCGTTTACCTACTACGATCACGAAGTTCTGCCGTACAAGAACGATGACATGATCAACGCAAAAGCCATGCCGGGTGCGCACGCCGCGCTTCAAGCCGTACAGGACGCGGGGCTGCGCTGCGCGCTCTTCACCAACCCCAGCTTTCCCCAAGGGGCCATCGAGTGCCGCATGGGCTGGGGCGAGCTGACAGACGCGCCCTTCGAGCTCGTAACGCACATGGGCAACGCCACGCGCTGCAAGCCCGATGCCACATATTATCTAGAGCAGCTGCAGGCCATGGGGCTCGAACCGCACGAGGTCCTTATGGTGGGCAACGACCCCAAGCGCGACTTCCCCAGCCCCGCCTGCGGTATTCAAACTGCCTATGTTGGCCAGGGAAAACCCAGTCGAGCCACCTGGCGCGGAACCATGGAAGACTTCGCCCGCGACTTTAACGCCGTAATCGATGCCTTCTACGAGCACCAAGTAGCCGACGAACTAAGCTAGTCCCCAAATCAGGAATGGGGCGCACGTTTGCCCCACGCTTCGTTACGTGGGCAACGGCTTGAGGGCAAGATGCGATGCCCCAGTGTCCTAGGCCGTGATCATTTTGACGCGTTCGCCGATTTTGGCGTCGCGCTTGTCGGAAATAACAGTAAAGCCCTCCAGGTCGCACACCTTTACATTTGAAAACACGTGGAACTTGGAGCTATCGGCGAGTACGTAACTCGCTTGGGAATGCTGCATCACGATACGTTTTTTGATAGCCTCGGGATAACCTGGCGTCATGATGCCGCGGTCCTCGTCCACCGCATTGACACCTATAAACGCCCGGTCAAAGTACAGCTCGCGCAGCGCGCTCTCAACCATAGGACCGGTGAGCGAGCAGGTAACGGGGTTGAAGTCGCCGCCAATTACCACCACCTTAGCAGCAAGCTCGCCCGTAAACCGACATGCATAGCCGTTGGTGGTGTAGATAGTCACCGGCTTGTCGACGAGCAGGCTCAGGAGCGCCGTCGCGGTGGTACCGGAGTCGACAGCGAGATGAGACCGTCACGCCCGAAGACCCCGCTTTCGCCGCCGAGGAGCGCGCGGCGCACGCGGCCCATGAGGAGCGGCTCGAGCATATCGAGGGGCTCCTTCCCAAGAAGGGAAACGACCCTGCGGGACGACACGGCGAAAACCATCGTTGATTCCGGCAAGAGACGCCGTTTCTCTGGTACCTTCATCTTCAACCCAGACCGACAATGCCGGCCAGGCACTCAACCCAAAAGGAGACAGCATGCCCAACGAGCTCAGCTATGAGGTCAGCCTCGAGCGCAGCAACCAGATCCGCGCCGACCTGCCGCAGCACCCCGAGAAGTACACCATGCTCACCGGCGACCGCCCCACCGGCCGCCTGCACCTCGGCCACTACTTCGGCACGCTCAAGAGCCGTGTCGAGCTGCAGGACATGGGCGTCCACACCAACGTGCTCATCGCCGACTACCAGGTCATCACCGACCGCGACAGCACCGACAACATCCAGGACAACGTCTACAACATGGTCATCGACTACCTGGCCTGCGGCCTGGACCCCGACAAGACGATGATCTACACGCACTCCGCCGTGCCCGCGGCAAACCAGCTCATGCTGCCGTTCTTGTCGCTCGTCTCCGAGGCCCTGCTGCAGCGCAACCCCATCGTCAAGGCCGAGATGGAGGCCAGCGGCCATGAGCTCACCGGCCTTTTGCTCACCTACCCCGTGCACCAGGCGTGCGACATCTTGTTCTGCAAGGGCACGTGGTGCCGGTCGGGCGCGACCAGCTGCCGCACATCGAGCTCACCCGCACCATCGCACGCAAGTTCAACAACCGCTACGGCAAGGTGTTCCCCGAGGTCGACGCGCTGCTGTCCGACACTCCGCTGCTGCCCGGCCTTGACGGGCGCAAGATGAGCAAGTCCTACGGCAACGCCATCAACATCTCCATGACCGCCGAGGAGACGGCCAAGCGCATCAAGAAGAGCCAGACCGACGGCGAGCGCACGATCACGTTCGACCCCGAAGCCCGTCCCGGTGTGTCCGGCCTGCTCTCCACCGCCGCCATCTGCACCGGCCGCTCCGAGGTCGAGATCGCCGAAGAGATCGGCATGGGCGGCTCCGGCCAGCTCAAGAAGTACGTCACCGAAAGCGTGAACGAGTACTTTGCCCCCATCCGCGCCCGCCGCGAGGAACTGGTCCAGGATATGGACTACGTCAAGGACGTCCTACGCTAGGGCAATCGCCGTGCCAACGAGGTCGCCGAGGCGACGCTCGCCGAGGTACGCGAAGCCATGGGAATGGTGTACTAAGCCATCCGGCTCGCGGAAACGCGCCGCGACACGCGAATGGGCCATCTTCACGTGTCCACGCCTTCGACATAGCCAAGGTCTTACGAGGTGGGCGATAATAAGCCCGCCTCGTTTTTTACGTTGTATGGGGGATTGCATGTACCGACTTGTTGCCAGCGATATGGATGAGACGTTTCTCGATGCCGACCACGCCATCCCGGCGTCCAATCTCCGAGCACTCAAACGCATGAGGGAGCTCGGTGTGCTGTTCGTCCCTTCGAGCGGGCGATGGTATTCCTCTATCATGGACAACTTCTCGGGGGAGGCCCGCGAGCTGATCGAAGACGGCTATGTGCTCTCCTATAACGGCGGCTTCATCAACCGCGTGGGAGACCCCACCCCGCTCACCACCTGCGGCCTTTCCAACGAATGCGCGAACGCGATCTATTCAAAGGGGCTCGAACTCGGACTCTGCATGCACGTCAACGTCGCCGACGGCCATGTGTTCGTGAATGACGCACCCACACGGGAGCGCGACTATCTGGAATCGATCACCGGGGTCACTCATTTTCGCGGATCTGACCATCCCGACCTCTCATTCCTTGAAGGCCGTGGCATCGTGAAGATCCTGTACGTCGACTGGGACTTCGATGAGCTGCAGGAATTGGGCCGCAAGCTCGCGCCGATGGCCGAGCGACTCGGCGTTGACATCACCTTCTCCTCCAAGCGCTACCTCGAACTCATGCCCGCAGGCGTTGACAAAGGGACGGGGCTCACGCGCCTTGCCGATATGCTGGGAATTCCGATGTCCGAGGTCATCGCCGTTGGTGATTCCGCAAACGACCTCTCCATGATCAAGGCGGCGGGACTGGGCGTCGGCGTGGCGAATGTCACCGACGACGTGCGGCCGTATTGCGATGTCGTCCTTGAAACGGCTGGGACTGAGGGTGCGTTCTCCGAACTCATCGAGCGATTCCTTGAACCCCAACGACCACATGTCACTGTGTCTTTCTATTTGTAACCCTTGATTAACTTATGGAGAGGCTGTGTGCTCGTCGGTCTACGACTTGGGTCTCAGAGAATTAGCTATAGTTAACTTAATGAAGGCACAGGCGAATTAAAGACCTTCGACACGAACGTTGCACCTTCCCTCCCCTCGCGCAACACCTCTTTGGAAAGGCGCCCCGCGCATGTGGGGCGCCTTTCTTGACTACAATGGCGATATCGATTGAAAGTGAGGGCGGCATGGCAGACCGGGACACCGACGGATTCTTCAACCGCGTATACGACATGGTACGCCAGGTGCCCTGCAGCATGGTTGCCACATATGGTCAGATCGCCAAGCTCGTTGGTGAGCCCCGTCGAGCCCGATACGTGGGATACGCCCTGCACGTCAATCCGGAACCCGGCACCATCCCCTGTCATCGCATCGTATTCGCCGACGGACGCCTCGCGGAGGGGTTCGCCTTCGGTGGGCCCGAGGCGCAGCGCACACTGCTCGAGGACGAAGGCGTTGCCTTCCTCGCCAACGGACATGTCGACCTGCAGGCCTCTCGCTGGCCAGCGGGCCTGGTATGACAAGGGGCGCCGACAGCGCCCCTTCCCGTTTTGGATCCTTGGCAGGCAACCCAATCAAACGGTCGCCTCGAGTGCGTCCCCCGCGCGGTCGAGTGTGCTTCTGACCTTGGCACCCTGTTTGAACCACGTGCGCAGGTCCTCGAGCGTGCTGCCCGCTTGCATACACCTTGATTTTGCGACCACCCCTCGTGGTCACCGTGCAGCGGTCGCCGCTCTCGCTGTTCTCGTGCGCCGTGATCTTCTTGAGGTAATCGCGGCGAAACGCCACGACGCGGGCGTTGCTGATCTCGATGAACCAATCGTCATCGACAAGCGAAGTACCCGTGGCACCTCGGCTTGCCATCTCCTCGGAGAAGGAGAAACCGAGCGCGCGCTCCTGCCTGCCGATCTCGAGGATGCCGCGGGCCGGCATGCCGAGCATGAGCAGGGGCAGGAACCCCCCTATGAACAGGAACAGGAACGGGATGAGCACGAGCAGGCGCGCACCCTCGTCGGTGAAGACCGCCATGAAGGCGAGGACGAGCGAGAAGACGAGGGCCATGCCGTTGAAAACAATCGTCAACGGCTTGATGGCAGACCAACACAGGCCCGCCTTGGTCATGGGACCGTCGACGGCGTCCGAGACTTCGATGCCCTCTTCCTCCAGACGGGCGAGGAGGTTGAGCGAGCACACCCCCTCGAGGCTTATCGAGCAGAACTTCCGGTCGCCCTCGAATAGGTCGATCCTCATCATCTGCGCGTGAAGCGTTGCACGGGTGATGTTGCCAAACGTCGTCTCCTTGCGGATGCCGAAGGCGTTACGCGAGAGAATGCGCCCACCGTCCACGTCGATACGCGGGATGCTCAGCAAGGCCCAGATAGCCATACCCGCGAGCGCCATGGCATGACCGAACCACACAAGTTCGTGGTCCCACTCGCCCAGCGAGACGCCCTGCCAGACGTAGACACCCAGCATGAGCAGTTCGAACGCGACGGCGCAGCAGGCGATGATCGTGCGGATGGCTGCGGGCATGCGCACCGTGAAGCAATCGAGGCTGTCCGTTGCCTCGCTGCGCTCGCGCGCGCCGCGGCGGGCGACCCATGCAGTGAGCGGGCCGACGATGAACACGGTCATACCGACGCGCAGAATGGATTCGAGCAGATTACTCATAGGGGCCACCGCCTCGGGCTCTGGAGATTAACTGCAGGAAACGCTGCCAGAACGATGGGATGCGCACAACGTAAGGAGCCGCGTATCGGCAAGCGGCGGCATCGCAATCGCCCGGCGAACAGATGATGATCGGCGCCGGGCCAGACGAATTAAACAAAAGGGTGGTCGACGGCGCCCTCGCAGGCGCACCGTCGACCACCCTTCACGTCGCAGCGACCCTACGAGCCGTCCGAAACGAAACGCACTCCGCCAGAGCGCTACCCAATCTTGCGGATGCTCGGGATCGCCCAGGTGATGCCTGCTAGGATCACCATTGCAGCACCGATGAGCACGAAACACGCGCTTACGCCGATGGCGTCCGCGAACAAGGTCGATGCGACGAGCCCCACGGGCATGGCCCAGCTGCAGACCGCTCCGTACAGGCCGAAGACGCGGCCCATGCACTCGGGATCGACGCGCTCCTGCATGAGCGCCATCTGCGGCGCGCTGTACAGCGGACTCGAGACCCCCATCGCGAACGTAAGCCCCAGAAACACAACGAGCGCGGAAGGGGGCACGAGGCCGCCCGCGAGCGTGCCCGCTCCGAAGAGGCCGATGGCCAGCGTGCACGAAAGCGCGCGGTTCTTAAGGCCACCCGTCGCCCCGATCCAGCCGCTCGCCGCGATCATGCCGACCGAGAACGCGATCTCCGCGATAGCCGACTGCGTAGTGGTACCCCCAAAATGGTCGAACACCATGAGCGGGAACAGCGCGGATATGGGCGAGAACAGGACCGAGAAGGCGAAGCCGATCCAGAGCATGGCGAACAGACCGTGATGGCGCTTGAGCTCGCGGTACCCGTTGGCCGTCTCCAATAGGAAGGCCCGCACCGCGTGGTGCGACGCCTCGGCGTTCTCCTCGGGCGTATGGCGCTCGGGCGCCGGCGTCTTGATGCCGGAGGTCGCCACCGCGATGCTCGCGAGCACCGCGCCGGCGACATCGAGCGCGATCATGAAGGTCAGACCAAACGCCGGGTAGACCACCGCGGCGATGGCGTTGCCGATGATATAGCTACCCGACTGCATGAACTGCAGCATGCCCGCCAGCTTGCCGAGCACCTCGGGCGGGGCGATGAGCGGTGTGAGCGCGTTGAAGGCGGGCGTATGGAGCGTGCTGCCCAGCGCACGGACGAACAGCACCGCCGCCACAACGGCGACAGAGAGGTCGCCCCGAAGCGAGCCGAAGACAAGCGTGAGGCTCACGGCCGCGATGAAGAGATCGGCGCCGATCATGAGACGCTTGATGGACGTGCGGTCCACGATGGTGCCCGCGAAGGCGCCGAGGAGCGCCATGGGCAAGAAGGCCGCCAGGCTCACGAACGACAGGGCGCTCGCGGAGCCGGTGGTGAGGGTGACGTGCCAGATGAGACCCATCTGCAGAATGGAGCTCGTGAGCACGGAGAAGAACTCGCCGATCCAGACGATGGCGAGCGAGCGCTTCCAAGAAGCGCAGGGATTCGGTTGTGTCATGGAATAATCCTTTGATGCGATCGGTGGTATGCAGCGAAGTACCGGTCGCTCACGCGACCGTGGCTAGAGCCAAATCCTCATGGAAGCAAGCATGGTGCAGCTCCCCTTTCCAAATCTCGAGGTAAACCTTCAGCCGTGAGTGGGGCTATTATAGGGACTTGCGAGCCAAGATGCAACAGGAAGACCTCTACGGAGCGTAGATGCCGGGCGCCCCGAACCACTTATGCCATGAGAGACGGCATCCGATTCTCCTTGACTTGGTCTCAATGTGATATCACAATGCAATCAGCAGTCGCACGGACTGCTCGGGGACTCGCCTCCTCCCCATCGCAATCTGGAGCGCGGCGCCGGGGACGTCACGCAAACGCCGGCGCAGTCGTGAAAGGAACTCACAATGAGCGTGGAAAAGCAACTCAAGGCCAAGTCGGGCTACGGCATGCTCGTCGCCGTGGCGGTGGCGTTCATCGCCATCATCGGCCTCTTTATCTGGAGCACCATCGGGCTCGCGAGCACGCCCGACGGCGTCGACGCGCCCGCAGTCTACGGATGGGGGCTCGGCCTCAGCATCCTCGCGTTTTGCCTGTGGTTCATCCCACTCAACGGATTCTTCTCGCTGCAGCCCGGCCAGGCGCGCGTGTGCATCCTGTTCGGCAAGTACGTGGGCACCGTCCGCGACGAGGGCTTCTTCTGGGCCAACCCGTTCTTTAGCAAGAGCATGGGCGGATCGGCCGGGATCGGCGAGATGATCGAGCTCGAGATGAGCGATTCCAAGGCCGCCAAGGCCGCGGCGCAGAAGGCCGCCAAGGGCAACCCCACCACCATCTCCACCCGCGTGCGCACCCTGAATGGCGAGCGCCTGAAGGTCAACGACAAAATGGGCAACCCCATCGAGATCGCAACCGTCGTGGTGTGGCACGTCGCCGATACCGCCAAGGCGCTCTTCGACGTCGACGACTACCAGAGCTATGTCGCCATGCAGGCCGAGACGGCGCTGCGCCACGTGGCGAGCGTGTACGCCTACGACCACCTGGAGGACGAGTCCGATGCCGCCGGCGCCATCACGCTGCGCGCCAATGTGGAAGAGGTCTCCGAAGCCCTGCGCCGCGAGCTCGCGATGCGCCTGGCACCCGCCGGCGTGGAGGTCGACGACGCCCGCCTCACCCATCTTGCCTACTCCCCCGAGATCGCCCAGGCGATGCTGCGCCGCCAGCAGGCGGAGGCCGTCATCGCCGCACGCAAGAAGATCGTCGAGGGCGCGGTCTCCATGGTCGACATGGCCGTGAAGGAGATGGCTGCCGGCGGCACCATCGAGCTCGACGACGAGCGCAAGGCGCAGATGGCCAGCAACCTCATGGTGGTGCTCTGCGGTGAATCCGAGGCGCACCCGGTGCTCAACGCAGGCTCGCTGTACTAACCCCAACACCAATGAGTAATTTGGGGACGGGTGCAGAATTGCACATTCGACAAGAAGGCACGTCATGGCACGCAAGCAGTATCCACTCCGTATAGACCCCGCTATCTGGGAGGCCGTCCAACGCTGGGCGGACGATGAGATGCGCAGCGCCAACGGTCAGGTGGAATGGATCTTGCGAGACGCCCTCAAACGCGCGGGAAGGCTGCCGAAGAAAGAGCCCTCGTCCAAGGACGCGCCCAAAGGCGAGGAGGGCTAAGCTGGGAAGACAGGGCTCGGCCGCTGCCGACGTCGGGACAAAGCCGCGCCCCGCGCCGCGGTCGAGGCAGAGCTGAGCCCCGCCGCTCCAAAGTCGAGCCGAGCGGCGGGGCCAACACCAACCCAAAGCAAGCTCGCCCCCTCTATACGCACCAACCGGTCCCCGGAGGCATCCGCCTTTGGGGACCGTTCTTTTCCCAGCTAGATGTCGTATATAAAGCCTTTTGACAGCTCGATTTTGCCCCGTGGGGGTCAAATATAAAGACCTTTGATGGTACGATGCTCGCGTCAATGACATGGTGGCTCTCGACAGGGGTCACCCCGACCCTCTAGGGAGCAAACGCATGGAGCTGGGCTCGCACATCAAGGAGCATCGCACGGAGCTCGGACTGTCCCAAGACGATCTGGCGGAGCGCATCTACGTGTCGCGCCAGACCATCAGCAACTGGGAGTGCGGCCGTACGTATCCGGATGTCCAGAGCCTGCTGCTGCTTTCCAACGTGTTCGGGGTGACCGTGGACTCCCTCATCAAAGGAGATGTGGAAACCATGGCACAGGTAATGAACGAAGCGGTCAAGAAGTACAACGCCCTCTCCACAATCACGGTCGTGAGCGCGGTCGTGTTTTTGGTGCTGAGCGCGTGGGCGGCGTTCCAGTTCGAATGGGGCTGGGGCATGCACATCGCGCCCACCGCGGCGTTTGCCGCCGTGGCGCTCGTCGTGATGCTCGTGGCGTTCGTGTATATGGAACGCATGAAGAAGCAGCACGACCTCGTCACGTACCGCGAGGTGTTGGCGTTTAGCCGCGGCGAGCAGGTCGATCGCGACACGCTCGAGGGGCGCCGTGAGCGCGAGATGAACCCTTGGGTCAAGGGCACGCGCAACGCGGTGCAGATCATCATCGGCGCCATCGCCGGCGGACTGGTGGGCGTCGGCATCGGCATGCTCGCCAAGATGCTGAGTTAAAAGCGCGGGTACGCACCCGTTCCCCGAAATGGTATCCCCCTTTGCCCCCATTCTGAAGATGTATGCCAGAATGGGGGCGATTCCCGTTAGGAGGTGCCCCATGAACGTCACCGTACGCGCGTCCCTCATCGCATTGATCGCAATCGTTGACGCCTGCTGGGCAATCCCCGTCCTCCTGGTGAGCATCGTCCCATCCGATGCCGGCATGATCGCCATGATGACGCTGATCTACCTCGTGCTCCCCGTAACTGCGATCGCCCTCGGCCTGCTCGCCGCGAACTCCGCGAGGACGCTCTTCTGGATACCCGCAGCGCTCGGAATCGGACCCGCACTCCTGTTTCCCCTCGCGGTCGAGGGCAGCCAGGACCTTGCGTTCCATGGGGTTGCCTATACCGCAATCGGCTACGCCGCCATGGGCCTGCGCACCTGGACGACTGCTCGACAACATCGCTAAGCCATCGCCCCGCAAGCCTCCACAAGCCAAATCTCCCCGCGGCGATGGCACGCATCGCAGCAACAATCATGCAGGTAAACCCCGTGCAAAACAGTTTTTGCAGCGCCCGGCAAGCCTTGCCGCATATGATGTACAACAGATTCGATAGCGCACCCTACGTGTTCGCGGGACGCTCCTTCACGACCGGGAGGTGACGATGGACATCAGCAACCAGATCAAGACGCGGCGCGAGGCGATGGGCCTCTCGCAAGAGCAACTTGCCGAGAAGCTCTATGTATCGCGTCAGACGATCAGCAACTGGGAGCGGGACAAGACGTATCCGGACGTCCAGAGTCTGCTCATGCTGAGCATCCTATTCGACACCTCCATAGACACGCTCGTGAAGGGAGACGTGACCGTTATGGAAGAGGCAGTCGAAAGGGATCGCAAGCGCATGGGAACGCGGATGCTATGGCTGGCCGTGCTGATGCTCGCGTTGCTGGCGGTGGCGTTCGCACTGATACTGTCGCCGGCGTTTAACTGGATGGAGGGCACCTGGGGCGCCGGCGTCGCCGCGGCTGCGGCGTTCCTGCCGGCGATAGCGGCGCTTGTTGTCGCAACCGTCCTCGAGCGCATCAAGCGCGAGAACGACCTGGTGACATACCGCGAGATCCTCGCTGTCCGCAATGCAGACAGGTGCTTTACAGCCACAAGCGCGATAGTTTCAACAACAAGATGCAGTGCCCCAGAGCCCCTAGCAGTCGACGATGGTCTTGCCGATCATGATGTTGAGGATCTCGACGTCGGTATCCTTCATGCCAACGCGGCCCACATAGCCCATGCTGGCGATCGTCTCTTCCACCGTATCCTGAATCAGGCCCTCGCCGGCACGGAAGCCGCGGCCCTGCATGGCCATATCGTGGCCCAGAATCGCCGCATCAACGGCAGCGGAAATCTTAGCGGCGCAGCTTGCCTTGGCGCCATCGCACACGATGCCGCCCACGTTACCGAGCGTATTGGAGACCGTCGCGCCGATCTGCTCGCGCGTGCCACCGCACAGCCAGGTAATCGCCGCGCCGGCACCGCACGCAGCGCAAATAGCACCGCAAAACGCCGAGAGCGCACCAATATAGCTCTTGATATGCACGGCAATAAGATCAGACAGCATCACGGCACGCACCAGGCGCTCGTGGTCGCAGCGCAGGTAGTCGGCATATTCCATAACGGGCAACGCACAGGTAATACCCTGGTTGCCCGAGCCGCACACAATGGCGACCGGTAGCGCACAGCCGTTCATACGGGCGTCAGACCCGGCGGCCGCACGCGCACGCGCACGGCAGGCGACATCGTCGGCGCGAGCGCCCAGCAGCGTACGGCCCACCTCGGCGCCCCAAGCGTTCACCAAGCCCTCGGCGCTAATAGCGCCGTTCAGCTCAATCTGACGCTCAACGGCAGCGCGGGCGCCCTCGATGTCGCCGTCCTCGATAAAGTCAATGATAGACTCAATCGACATGGGCGTATCGGCGGCACGCTCGGCCACGATGCGCTCGGCGCAGGCGGCACACTCCCCCGCCGACTTGCCACACATCGGAATGCCATCGAGTGTATGGCACGTAACATTGGTGTGATGGTCGGTGATCTCGACGACCGCAGTATGACCTCCGGCCGTGGCAGTCACCTTAATGTAGAGGTTGGGCACACCCTCGACAAGCGACACATCGCAGTAGTCGGCATCGGAGAGCAGCTCGGTCACGCGAGCACGGTCTGCATCGCCAACACTCTCGAGCACCTCGAGCGCGTTCTTGGCGTCACCGCCCACGGCACCCAGCACGGCCGCGGCCTCAATACCGTGCATACCGCCCGAGTTGGGCACGGTCACGCTCTTTACGTTCTTGATGATGTTGCCTGAGCAGGCAACATCCATATGTTCGGGTTCGCAACCGAGCGTCTGGCTCGCCAGCGCCGCCGCATAGGCAACGGCAATGGGCTCGGTGCAGCCGAGCGCACAGACAAGCTCGCGGTTCAAAACATCACAAAACGCGGTATCACGGATGGAATCGGTAGGCATAGGTATCTCCTACATGTATAACGGGTTGCTCTCGCAAGTATCAACTTCTCCATTTGATAACAAGGCACCAAAAACCGCAAGTCGAGTTCCGGCAGACGGCCGCCAGAAGCAAATTGGCGGCATTTTTCGTGATGGGCTGATGTTCGCGTCCGCTAAAGCGTTTGACCAAAAAACGCCCGAGTGTTTAGGCAAAAGACGCGCTATCATGCAGTCGAACGCGGTAAAACCTTTAGCAATTCCGCCGCACGGACCAGAGAGGAACCACTCATGAAGATCGGTATCGGCAACGACCACGCCGCCGTCGAGCTCAAGAACATCATTTCCGAGCACCTGAAGGAGCGCGGCTGCGAGGTCGTGAACTTTGGCACCGACACCTCCGAGAGCTTTGATTACCCCATCGCCGGCTACAAGGTGGGCAAAGCCGTAGCCAACGGCGACGTCGATCTGGGCATCCTGATCTGCGGCACCGGTGTCGGGATTAGCTTGGCCGCCAACAAGGTCGAGGGCGTTCGTGCCGTCGTGTGCTCCGAGCCCTTCAGCGCCAAGCTCTCGCGCATGCACAACAACACCAACGTGCTCGCCTTTGGCGCCCGCGTCGTGGGCTCCGAGCTCGCCAAGATGATCGTCGACGAGTGGCTCGATGCCGAGTTTGAGGGCGGCCGTCACGAGCGTCGCGTCAATCTCCTCAACGAGATCGACCAGACCCGCGGCCTCAAGGTCGTCGACGAGGCCTAAAGACTTACAACACCATACGTTAACGACAGCCCCCGTCCGGAACACACATCCGGACGGGGGCTGTTTCGTAGATTTTTGGGATATACCTAGAAATCTACTGGAATAAAAAGGGCGCCGCGGATGGAATTCCGCGGCGCCAAAGCCACACGCTAACAGCTTTGAGGAGTCAAAGCTGGTTTAGCCAAAGAAGCGCTTGATCTCGATCTCGGCGTTCTCCAGGCAGTCGGAGCCGTGGATCACGTTGGCGTTGACATCGACAGCGAAGTCGCCGCGAATGGTGCCGGGGGCAGCGTCAAGCGGGTTGGTAGCGCCCATAAGGGTGCGCATCTTGGAGACAGCGGAGAGACCGGAAACGACCATCTTGACGACCGAACCGCTCGTCATAAAGTCGCAGAGATCGCCAAAGAAGGGCTTGTCGGCCAGATGGGCGTAGTGCTCCTCGACGGTAGCGCGCTCGAGCGTGGTCATCTCCATGCGCTCGATGACAAGGCCGCTACGCTCAATGCGAGCGACGATCTCGCCGATCTTGCGATCGCGCACAGCGTCGGGCTTAATCATGATGAAGGTCTTCTCGATAGCCATAAGGTAGCCTTTCAAGTAGGTTCGCGCGTGCCCAAGTCCCATTCCGGCACCCGCCTGGACTGCATCGTAACAGAGTTTTAGCTGCAGTTAAACAAAAAGCTGTTTTTTGAAACATTACAATTTATTAAAACGTTCCATATGTGTCACTTCTGTTTCGAAGCCTGATTAGAGTACCATCCGACCGCGCATCAACCGCGCCGAACCGAGCGGACGGTCGGTTGCCGCCCGTGAACGTACCCCCTTCACAACCTGCCCAAAGGTCCTACAGAAGTTCTCGACAAGCCCCTTCCCCATTGCAACAAAATACGGGCGCCCGCAGCAACAGACGCCCGTAAAAGCAAAAACGATTTATCAATAAATGGCCAAAGCCGCTTTAACTAAACCCTTACTTTGCCCCGTGGCCCATCTCGACGACCTTAGTCAGCGATCCAAGCACACCTTCGTCGGCAACGAGTTGTGCCTGGGCACGCTGCAGCTGCACGGCAACGGCAGCAGGGGCGGAACCGCCCTCGGTCGTGCGTGCAGCGACAATCGACGGGATGTCGAGCGCCTCGGTAATGTCGTGCTCAAAGAGCGGGCTTGCCTCTTGGAACACCTCAAACGGCAGGTCCTCAAGATTGCAGCCGCGCTTCTCGCACATCAGGACCAAATGGCCCACCACGGCGTGGGCCTCGCGGAACGGCAGGCCACGCTTGGCCAGGTAATCGGCAACATCGGTGGCGGCAAGGTGCCCCACGCCGCACTCGCGCGCCATGGCATCCTCGTTGACGGTCCAGGTCGAAATCATACCGGCCATAACGGACAGGCACTGCATGAGCGTATGGGCGGTATCGAGCGCACCCTCCTTGTCCTCCTGCAAGTCCTTGTTATAAGCGAGCGGCAGGCCCTTCATGGTCACGAGCAGCTGCACCAGGTTGCCATAGACTCGGCCGCTCTTGCCGCGGATAAGCTCGGCAAAATCGGGGTTCTTCTTCTGCGGCATGATGGACGAGCCAGTGGAATACGAGTCTGAAAGCGTGATAAAGCCAAACTCGGAGCTCGACCACAGCACGATCTCCTCGGAAAGACGCGACAGGTGCATCGCCATGACGGAGCCGGCGTAATGCAGGTCGAGGAGGAAATCACGGTCGGAAACCGCATCGAGCGAGTTGGGAATCACGCCCGCAAAGCCAAGTTCGGCGGCCGTCATCTGACGATCGAGCGGATAGCTCGTACCGGCAAGCGCGGCAGCGCCCAGCGGGCAGTTGTCGGCAGCATCAAAGGCGGCCTTCAGGCGTGTAAAGTCGCGCGCGAACATCCAAGAATACGCCAGCAGATGATGCGACAGCAGCACGGGCTGAGCATGCTGCATGTGCGTGTAACCCGGCAGAATCACCTTGTTGTACTGTTTGGCCGCATCCACCAGCACGTGGCGCAGCTCAAGATTGGCCTCCATGAGCTCCTTGGCCAGCGCCTTGACGCCCAGGCGCGTATCGGTCGCCACCTGGTCGTTGCGCGAACGCCCGGTATGCAGGCGCTTGCCCGCCTCGCCGATGCGACGGGTCAGCTCGCTCTCGATGGACATATGAATGTCCTCGTCGTTGATATCGAAGGTGAAGTCGCCGGCATCGATATCCTGTTCGATTGCGGTCAGACCCTCGGCAATCGCCTGCTCGTCCTTTGCACTGATAATGCCCTGGGCCGCCAGCATCTTGGCATGCGCCTTAGAGCCAGCGATATCTTGCTTATAGAGATGTTTGTCGACCGGCAGCGACGCGCCAAACTCCTGCGTGACCTCGGCCACGCCCGCCTCAAAACGACCGCCCCAAAGAGCCATGGAACCGTCCCCTTTCTCTAAATACCAAAACAAGCGCCCAAAGCAAAGCGCCATGTCGCTAAAGCGATTTATCAACCGCTAGTTTTGCACATTCCCCGCCGTGCGCGAGACCATGTGGCTAATTTGCAAAGAAGTGACGCACCAGGCACTTGGCGCCCATCGACTCCCGCCAGCCGTTGCTCGCCGAGCCGTCAATCCATGCCTTCAGGCTCATAGGGACATCCTCGACCTTTGCAGCATCGAACTCGGGCGCGAGGGCAAGTAAAGCATGCGCAATAGCATTGAACATAATGGATACTCCTCATATATATAGGCGCAGAGCCGCCAAATTGATAGAAGGAGCCCCGCCGGACAACCCCGGCGGGGCTCGGACTCAGCCGCAGACGCGGCATCATATATGCGGGCGGAATGTAGGGGCCACCGATGTTAAGAAGTGTCAGCAAGCATAACGAAAGGTAGGGACCCCATGCGCCCGTTATGTATCACGCGGATGGGCCGCGCGGATACCAAGGGAGAAAGACTTAAGCCTGAGCGGCAGCAGAGCTGGGACCCTGGACCTTGGCCCACGTCTTGAGCGACAGCGTGTCGATCTCGATAAAGCCGGCGCTGGCCTTCTCGTCAAACGTGGTGTCGCGGTCGTAGGTGGCCAGACCGTAGTCATAGAGGCTGAAGGGGCTCTTGCGGCCGACAACATGGCAGTTGCCCTTAAAGAACTTCAGACGAACGGTACCGGTCACGAACTTCTGGGTATCGGCCATAAAGGCGTCGAGTGCGTTTTTGAGCGGGCTGTACCACTGGCCGTTGTACACAGCGGTGGCCCAATCCTGCTCGAGCTTAATCTTGGTCTTGAGCAGATCGCCCTCGACACAAATATCCTCGAGCGCCTTGTGGGCGGTGATAAGCGTCAGGGCGCCGGGAACCTCATAGCACTCGCGGCTCTTGAGGCCCACCAGACGATCCTCGACCAGGTCGAGACGGCCAAAGCCGTTGTCGCCGGAGATCTTGTTGAGGGCGATGACGATCTCGGAGAGCTTCATCTTCTTGCCGTCGACGGCGACGGGCTTGCCGGCCTCAAACTCAATCTCGGTGTAGGTCGGGGTGTCGGGCGTGTCCTCGGGATTCTTGGTCATAACCCAGGCGTCGTCGAGCGGCTCGTTCCAGGGATCCTCCAGGTGGCCGCACTCAATGGCACGACCCCACAGGTTGTCGTCGATGGAATAGGGGTTGTCGTTGGCACCCTCGGGAACCGGCACGTTGTGGGCGTGAGCATAGGCGACCTCGTCGGGACGGCACTTCAGATCCCACTCGCGAACCGGGGCGATAACCTTGAGCTCGGGGTCGAGGGCCTTGACGGCAGCCTCAAAACGGACCTGGTCGTTACCCTTGCCGGTGCAGCCGTGGGCGACGTAGGTCGCGCCAAACTCGTGGGCGACCTCGACAAGCTTCTTGGCGAGCAGCGGGCGAGACAGAGCGGAAAGCAGCGGGTACTTGTTCTCGTACATGGAATTTGCGGCGATGGCCTTGGTCAGGAACTCATCGGAGAACTCATCGCGCAGGTCGAGTACCTGGCAATCAAGAACGCCCAGGTCGAGCGCTTTCTGTTTCTTGGCATCCAGGCCGGTCTCCTCCTGGCCCACGTTGCCGCAGACGCAAACGACATCGAGATTCTTCTCGTCCTGGAGCCACTTAACACATACGGATGTATCAAGTCCACCAGAATATGCGAGAACGACTTTTTCCTTGCTCATGGCTGTTTCCTTTCGCCCTTGATAGCTAGTTAGAACATCGGTCAGTTGCAAGTCATTTCAAGGTCACATATCGTGCAATATCAGGTTAAATAGCATAAAGCACCACAACATGCCCTAGAAACATGCAGTTGTGTCGTGCGAAAACCCGACGACCTAGAAAATGACTCTGTTGAGGCAATTCGCCCCATGCGGACAGAGACGATTGTTATCGTCGTCGGGAAATTGCGCGCTGGCGTCGGATGGCATTGTCTGCAGTGGTGATGATCTGTACGAACTGCATCTGCCTCTCCTTTCACACATCGCCGAGCGCAATTCAAATATCGTAAACGGTACCTTCTCCTCGGTAAGCGGTCGTTTTTCCGTCTCCGTTTTCGATGTTCGCTATAATACGCTAAAGTGTCCGCTGCACAAGCGACAAATTCAAATTTCTGAAAAGTTTTTTCATCACTTTGTGAATAGTGATGCAAATACGCGCCAATCCTGCGAAAATACGCCCGATTACCAAGTAGAGGGTCATTACACCCGAAACATTCCGGAAACCGAAAGGCGCGTTTTATGCAAACTTACGAATCAGACGCCAACATCGGCAACATCAAGATTCTCGCCGTCGATATGGACAAGACGTTACTCACCGACGAGCGCGTGCTGCCGCAAGGCCTTGACGAACACCTGGACAAGCTCGCCGAAGCCGGCATCGTATTCTGCCCCGCCAGCGGACGTCCCGCCCCCAAGCTCGAGGAGATGTTCGGGGGCATCAAGAACCGCATCGCTTTTTGCCCCGATAACGGAGCCTGCGTCATCTATCGCGGCAACTATATCTATAAGAGCAATATCGATGTGGCGCTCTACCACAAGGTCCTGGCACATGCCGTGGAGGACCCGCGTGCCGTTCCCGTCCTGTGCTGCTATGACGATGCTTACGTTTTGGCGCGCGACCACAAGTACCACGACGAGATCAGCATCTACTATTCTGCCATCAACTACATCGACACCTTTGAGGGTCTTGACGTCGAATCCAACAAGATTTCGATCTTCTTCCCCGCCTACGACGCCGAGCCTGCGTTCCGCGAGATCTATAACCCCGCGTTCTCGGATCAGCTCTACGTCACCAATGCCGGCCGCGAGTGGATCGACTTTATGAACCTGGGCGTCGACAAGGGCGCCGGCGTCGCGCACCTGTGCGAGCACTTGGGCATCGATATCGCCGATGCCGCCGCCGTGGGCGACACCTACAACGATATCCCTATGCTCGAGCGCGTCGGGCATAGCTTTATCGTGGACAATGCCGAAGAGCATATGGATGCGCACGCTAAGTGGCGCATTCCGAGCAACAACGACGGGGGCGTACTGACGCTCATCGACGCCATCTTGGCGGCTCGTTAACGTAGCTCGTCGGACCTGGCCGGGCGAGACGGGTAAGTTTTTCGCTCGGTCAGGTCCTGGGCTCGCTCGGAAAGCACATTAAGTGCTTTCCGGCTCGTGCGGAATCTACGAAAAACTTACCCGTCTCGCCCGGCCAGGTCCTTGGGTGACTTGCTTGCCGCCTAGATGGCGTCTTGGGTGTCTAGATACTTGGCTGATTTTTTGGAATGAAGGGGGCTCCTTGTTGGCAAGGAGCCCCCTTCTGCCTTTAGTTACTTTGGAACTGTGGTTGCTTTCCTATTTCGCGTCGGCCCAGGTTATGCCGGTGCTGGCTTCGGCGATCAACGGTACGCGGAGGTCTACTACGTGCTCCATGACGTCGCGGACCATGGCGGTCAGGCGCTCAACTTCGTCGACGGGGCACTCAAAGTCCAGCTCGTCGTGCACCTGCAAGATCATGTGGGCGGCAAAGCCCTCTTCTTCCAGGCGGCGGCTTACGCGGGCCATCGCGATCTTGATGATGTCGGCGGCGGTGCCCTGCATGGGGTGATTCATGGCCGTACGCTCACCAAAGCCGCGGAGCTGTGGGTTTTTGGCCTTGAGCTCCGGAATATGACGCCGACGGCCATACATGGTCTCGGCGTAGCCCGTCTGCTTGGCGCGCGCCACCACGTTGTCGAGGAACGTGCGCACGCCCGGGTAGGCCTCGTAGTAGCGATCGATCATGCCACGCGCCTCGGCCATCGAGATGTGCAGCGACTGCGACAGACCGTACGCCTGTTGACCATAGACGATGCCAAAGTTCACAGCCTTGGCGCGGCTGCGCAAGTCGGGCGTTACCTCGGACACCGAAACGCCAAACACGCGCGCAGCCGTCTCGGCATGGAAGTCCTCGCCCTCGTTAAAGGCGCGCACCAGGTGCTCGTCACCCGAGAGATGCGCGAGTAGACGCAGCTCGATCTGCGAGTAGTCCACCGCCAAAAAGACGCTGCCCTCGCCTGCCGAAAACGCCGTCTTAACGGTACGGCCCAGCTCAGAGCGCGTCGGGATGTTCTGCAGGTTCGGGTCGCTCGAGGACAGGCGACCCGTTGCCGTGATGGTCTGGTTGTACGTGGTGTGCACGCGACCGTCACCACGGCGCAGCGGACCTAGCGTGTCCAGATAGGTCGACTTAATCTTGGACTTCTCACGCCAGTCCAAAATCAGGCGCACGATTTCGTGGTCACGGGCAAGGTCGCTCAGCACCTTGGCGTTGGTCGAATAGTACCCGCGCTTGGTCTTTTTGAGGCCCTTGGTCGGAAGCCCCATAACGTCAAAGAGCACGTGCGAGAGCTGCATGGGACTGCCGATGTTAAACGTCTCATCACCTGCCAGGTCGCGAATGCTGCGCTCGACCTCGGTGATCTGGGTCGCCAGGCCCTCGGACAGGCTGCGCAGCCGGTCGGGATCTACGAGCATGCCCGCGCGCTCCATCTTGGCAAGCACCGGCACGAGCGGCATCTCAATGCCATCGAACACGTTGGCGGCGTTCTCGCGGGCCATGCGGTCGCGAAGCGGCGCCACGAGCGCCAGCGTCAACGCCGCGGTACGGGCAGCAGGAGCAGGAGCGTCCTCGCCAGCACCATCCGCACCGCGCGCCGCAGGCAGCGCCATCTGCAGATAGGTATCGGCCAGATATGCCTCGTCAAACTCGGAACGGTCGGAATCCAACAGGTACGCGGCAACCACGGTATCAAAGATGCGCACGGAATCGACTGCCAGCGGGTCCATGAGCTCGGGCTCAGAAGAATCGATGGGCGAAAGCTCATGCAGCAACGCCTTCATGTCCGGGCTCGCCACGCGGCCCTCCATAAACAGGCGCGCGAGCACGCCAGCGATAACGCCGTGGGCAGAATTGAAGCCCTCGACAGCGGCAGGCGTGCCGTCATCGGCTTCCTCGAGCGCAAAGAGCCCCTTGGACGTCGCCAGCCACAGCGTACGCGTCAGGCCAAAGAGCGCACCCTCCTCCTTGTCATCGTCCACCACGGCGGCGACCCACTCGCCCGCATCAATCGCGCGAGAGATCTCGGCCGCCACAGCAGCAAGTGCCTCAGCATCGCCGGCGGCCGCACGCGAAACCGCGGGCATCTCGAACGCGCTGGCAGCGGGCACGACCCCGCCCTCGCCGCCAATCAGCGCCAGGAAGCGGTTCTGCATGGCCGTAATGCCAAGTGCGCCCAGCGCCGCGGACACCTCATCGGCAGAAAACGATGGGAAGGACGTCGCGTCAAAGTCGAGCTCGACAGGTGCATCGGTGCGGATGGTCGCAACCTTGCGGCTCAGCAGCGCATCGTCGATGTGTGCACGCAGGTTCTCGCCCATCTTGCCCTTGACCTCGTCAGCATGCGCAATGACCTCGTCCAAGCTGCCGTACTGCGCGATGAGCGCGCTCGCCTTTTTGGGGCCGATGCCCGGTACGCCGGGAATGTTGTCCGACGTATCGCCCTTCAGACCGTAAAAATCGGGCACGAGCGCCGGCGTAATGCCGTGATACAGGTCGTCCACGCTCTCGGGTGTCATGATCGCCACGTCGGACAGGCCCTTGCGAGTCGAGACCACGTTGACGTGCTCGGTCACAAGCTGATACATGTCACGGTCGCCGGTCACCAGCAGCATGTCGCAGCCGGCCTCCTCACCCAGGCGCGCCATGGTTCCCAGAATATCGTCGCCCTCCCAGCCCTCGGACTGCAGAATTGGCACGTTGAGCGCCGTGAGCAGCTCCTTAATCATGGGAAACTGCGCATGCAGATCGGGGTCCATGGGCGGGCGCTGCGCCTTATACTGCGGCAGCATCTCCATGCGCACGCGCGGCTTGCCCTTGTCAAACGCCACGACCACACCGTCGGGGTTAAAGGCATCGATCATCTTAAGAAACATGTTCAGAAAGCCAAAGATCGCGTTGGTGGGGCGACCGTCCGGCGCGTTCATGGTCGGCGGCACGGCGTGGAAGGCGCGGTGCATGAGCGAGTTGCCGTCGATAACGGCAAAGGTGCGGCGCTTGTCAGACATATTGAATACCTCGCTTTGGACTGGGCACGGCTTGCTCACTCCAGTTTACACGCTCCCCGCCCCGCGGCCACCGCGCATCAAGCTCCCCCGCCACCGTGAGCCCGCGCGTGATACGATGGCTCACGGTACAACAACCAGCACGATCGATCCGAAAGGAGCCTGCGTCATGGAGCGTCCCTGCGCATGGAAAAAGTACACGCCACAGCAAATCGAGGAGCTCGAGGAGCTTTGCCGCGGCTATAAGCAGTTTTTGAGCGAGAACAAGACCGAGCGCCTGTGCGTCAAGACCGGCATCAAGATGGCCGAGGAGGCGGGATACGTCGACCTGGAGACCGTGATCGCCGAAGGCCGCGAGCTCAAGGCAGGCGACAAGGTGTACGCCGCCAACCACGGCAAGGATCTTATGCTCGTCAACCTGGGCACCGCCCCGCTCGAGCAGGGCTTTAACATCCTGGGCGCCCACGTGGACTCGCCGCGCCTGGACCTCAAGCAGAATCCCGCCTTCGAGGCCGGCGACATGGCCTACCTCGACACGCACTACTACGGTGGCGTCAAGAGCTACCACTGGGTGGCCTCCCCGCTCGCACTCGTGGGCGTCATCTGCAAAAAGGACGGCACCACCGTCGACATCAACATCGGCGACAAGGCCGACGATCCGGTCTTTACCATCTCCGACCTGCTGATCCACCTCTCGAGCGAGCAGATGTCCAAGCCCGCCAAGGACGCCGTCGACGCCGAGATCCTCGACGTGATCGTGGGCGGCCGTCCCGTAAAATTTGACGAGGACGACAAGGACGCCCCCACCGAGCCCGTCAAGCAGATGTTCCTGGATATCCTCAAGGAGCAGTACGACGTCGAGGAGGAGGACTTCCTCTCCGCCGAAATCGAGGTCGTGCCCGCCGGCCCCGCCCGCGACATGGGCCTCGACCGCTCCATGATTTTGGGCTATGGCCACGACGACCGCGTCTGCGCCTACCCCTCCATGCTCGCCCAGATCAATGTGGCCAACGTGGAGCGCACGAGCATCACGCTCATCGTCGACAAGGAGGAGATTGGCTCCGTGGGAGCCACCGGCATGACAAGCCGCTTCTTCGAGAACACCGTCGCCGAGATCATGACGCTCGCCGGCGAGGGCAGCCCGCTGGCCCTGCGCCGCGCACTCGCCCACAGCCGCATGCTCTCCTCTGACGTATCCGCCGGCTTCGACCCGGGCTACGCCGGCAAGTTCGAGACCAAGAATGCAGCCTTTATGGGTCGCGGCCTGTGCTTTAACAAGTACACGGGCAGCCGCGGCAAGGGCGGTTCCAACGACGCCGACGCCGAGTATATGGCCCTCATCCGCGACATTATGGACGAGGCCGGCGTGGACTTCCAGACCTGCGAGCTCGGTCGCGTCAACGCGGGCGGCGGCGGCACCATCGCCTACATCATGGCCAAGTACGGCATGAACGTCATCGACTCCGGCGTTGCCGTCCTGTCCATGCACGCCCTGTGGGAGGTCGCCAACAAGGCCGATATCTACGAGGCCTATCGCGGCTACAAGGCCTTCATCGAGCGCGCCTAACCAACCCTTCATCAGTTGCGGTGAGATACGGACTAAACTGGCCCATAAACGGCCAAAACAGACCGTATTACACCGCAACTTCCTTTTTGACAGAGGAGAGTCCATGCTGCAGGTCATCATTTCGCCCGCCAAGCAGATGCGCGCGGCCCAAGATGCTTTTGAAGTCCTGGGCATTCCACCCTTTGTGCGCGAGACGGCTCGCCTCCACCGCGCACTGCTAGATATCGAGCGGAATGAAGGCAGCGGCAGCCTGCAGGCGCTGTGGAACGTGAGTGACAAACTGCTGGGGCCCTGCCTCAACACCCTGCATGAGTTCGAGCCCATCTTGCAAAGCGGCGATCTCGACAATCCCGCACTCGCCCGTCACCTCTCCCCTGCCGTCATGTCCTATCACGGCATTCAATACCAAAGCATGGCGCCCGAGGTGATGGATTCCGCACAGCTCGCATGGCTGCAAGACCATCTGTGGATCCTCTCGGGCCTTTACGGATGCGTACGCCCCTTTCATGCCGTTGAACCGTATCGACTGGAGATGGGCGCGAAGCTTGCCGTCGACGATGCCCGAGACCTCTACGCGTTTTGGGGCGACAAGCTCGCACGGGTCATCGCTCCGGCAGGCTCCAACGCCACGATCGTCAACCTCGCCAGCGCGGAATACGCCAAAGCCGTTCTGACCCGCCTCACCACCGACGCCACGGTCGTCACATGTCTCTTTGGCGAAGGCATCCGCAACGGCAAGCCCATCCAACGCTCGACCGCCAGCAAAAAAGCGCGCGGCTCCATGGTGCGCTGGATGGCAGAAAACAAGTTCGAGGATGCAAGCGGGCTCACCGCGTTCGACGTTGGTTATCGTTACTTTCCCGAGCTTTCAAATAAAAACACTTTGGTCTTCCTGAACGAACAGGCCTTGTAGGACTACCGCTACTTTTGAATGTGCTGCCTAGGCACGGCGTCTATTCCGCCAGGCCGTCGGCTTTTGCAATCTCGCTCGTCGAGCCATCTTGGTAGGTAACCTTAACGTGCTCCACCTCGGACGCCTCAACACCCGACGGAGGCTCCAGGCGCCATTCCGTCAGGGCTATATCCATGGTCGTGGGTACATCCCCCTGATCTTTGAGCTCGACCGACAGCGTCCTAAGCGACGCATCGAAGGTCACACGCTCGATCTCTTCACCAGGAATGGAACCACCGCTCAGCTGCAGTTGCACAAACTTGTCGCGCGGATACCAATAGTCGCCCGGCGCGGCAACAGTATTGCCACCCGCGACCTTCGCCGTCATAATCGGCAGGCTATCGTCCGCCTCAAACGTCCAGGAAACTCCCCCACGCCCGCCAAACGTCCAGATACAACAGGCAATCACCATCACGACAAGAATCGCGAAACCAATTGCGACCAGCCCATGATGGGCGCGGCTCTCCTCGGCCGACACATCCCACTGCGTCTCCCGATACAGATGCTTGTCTTCCATGTTCGCCTCCCCGCGGGCATGCTCGTCGCGTCAATCGTACCCATTCGAGCTATACTTGAGCCCACCACATAAACGGGGAGCTTGCAGGACAAGACGGCAGGCTGAGACTGGGCGCGCCCGCCCTGACCCGCAAACCTGATATGGGTAATGCCAACGAAGGGAGCCGTGCCAATGAGCACACAGACCGAGCCCAAGCTCGTCACGCAAATCGACTTCGCCCGCGCCGGGCAAATCACACCGCAGATGAAGGAGGTTGCCGAGCGCGAGCATCGCGACCCCGAGTACATCCGCGAGCGCGTGGCCGACGGCCGCATCGCCATTCCCGCCAACATCGTGCATATCAAAAAGGGCATGCGTGCCTTTGGCGTCGGCGAGGGCCTGTCTACCAAGGTCAACGTCAACCTGGGCATCTCGGGCGACAAGGCCGATGCCGCCGAGGAATGGAAGAAGGTCAAGATCGCCGAGGACTTTGGCGCCGACGCCATCATGGACCTCTCCAACTCGGGCAAGACGCGCCAATTCCGCCAGCAGCTCATCGACGAGACGCCGCTCATGGTAGGCACCGTCCCCATGTACGACGCCATCGGCTACATGGAAAAGCCGCTTGTCAAGCTTACCAAGGACGACCTGTTCGAGGTCGTGCGCGCGCACGCCGAGGACGGCGTGGACTTTATGACCATCCACTGCGGCATCAACAAGTCGGTCACCAAAACCTTTAAGGAGACCGGCCGTCTCATGAACATCGTCAGCCGCGGCGGCTCACTGCTGTTTGGCTGGATGGAGGTCACCGGCAACGAGAACCCCTTCTACGAGTACTTTGACGAGCTGCTCGAGATCTGCCACGAGTATGACGTGACGATTTCGCTCGGCGACTCCTGCCGCCCGGGCTGCCTCTACGACTCCAACGATGCCACCGAGACCGCCGAGATGATCGAGCTGGGCAAGCTGTGCAAGCGCGCTTGGGCCGCCGGCGTCCAGGTCATGGTCGAGGGCCCGGGTCACATGGCGCTCGACGAGATCGCCGCCAACATGAAACTGCAGAAGCGCCTGTGCCACAACGCCCCGTTCTACGTGCTCGGGCCGCTGGTGACCGATATCGGCGTGGGCTACGACCACATCACCGCAGCCATCGGTGGCGCCATCTCCGCGAGCTCGGGTGCCGACTTTTTGTGCTACGTGACACCGGCAGAGCACCTATGCCTGCCTAACGCCCAGGATGTGCTCGACGGCCTCATGGCCACCAAGATTGCCGCACACGCCGCCGACATCGCCAAAAAGGTGCCCCACGCCCGCGACATGGACGACAAGATGGGCCAGGCACGCCGCAAGCTCGACTGGGACGCCATGTGGAAGTGCGCGCTCGACCCGGTCACCGGCAAGAAGCGCTACGAGGAATCCCCTGCTGCCACCGAGGGCACCTGCACCATGTGCGGCAAGATGTGCGCCGTCCGCACCGTCAACAAGGTGTTCGAGGGCACGACGATCGACCTCGGCATGGAGGACTAACTCGTCACCGGAGCCATAATCGGCCACAAGGCGTTCGTCAATTGTTGACGTGTGAACAATTTCTTTCATTTACGTAAAGATTGCACCACCCGCCCGGGATCGGCATACAGCCGGCCCGGGCAACTTTATAATGCGGGCAGGAGACCCATTTGAATCCGACCGAACAAGGGAGCGAACATGGATCGCAGTAAGGTACCAGCCGTCCTGTCCATCGCAGGATCCGATTCCAGCGGTGGCGCCGGCATTCAGGCCGACATCAAGACCATCACGGCGCACCGCCTGTATGCCGAGACGGTCATCACGGCCATCACCGCACAGAACACCCTAGGCGTCACCGCCGTGCAGAACATCTCCCCGGATATTGTCGCGGCGCAGATCGATGCCGTTTTTGACGATATCCGCCCCAGTGCCGTCAAGATCGGCATGGTTTCTTCTGCCGAGATTATCGAAGTCATAGCCGACCGCCTGAGCGCCTGGGACGCACAAAATATCGTCGTCGACCCCGTCATGGTCGCCACTTCGGGCGCTCGTCTCATCGCCGAGGACGCCGCCGAAGCGCTTACACGCCGCCTGTTCCCGCTGGCGACCGTCATCACGCCCAACATTCCCGAGGCCATGGCGCTGCTCGACTACGAGGTCGATTCTGAGCGCACGCAGCAAAACGCTGCTATGCTCCTCACCCGCCGTTTTGGCTGCGCGTCCCTCGTTAAGGGCGGGCATTTTGTCAACGAGGCCAACGATGTGCTAGCAGAGCCCGCGCCGCTCGATGACGAGGGCAACCACCTGGGCGATCCGCTCACCACGTGGTTCCGTCACAAACGCATCGAGACCGCCAACACGCATGGTACCGGCTGCACGCTCTCGTCCGCCATCGCCTGCGCGCTGGCCCAGGGCATGGATCTTGCCGATGCCGTCAACGCCGGCAAGGCCTACCTAACCGGCGCTCTCGCCGCCGGCCTGAACATGGGCAAGGGCTCCGGCCCCGTCAACCACATGTGGCAGTACTAAAAAGCCAGCAACCAAAACCACCGCACAAACCACCACAAAGGCGCCTGTCCCTTTGTGGTGGTTTGGGGTCGCGCTACTGACCGAGCATCTCTTGGAGCTTGGCCGCCACGGCGTGGCCCAGGCTCTCGTGGCTTTCGGGCATCATGTGCAGATAATCGATATCGCCCGGCTCGGCAAAATCGGCGGCATTCAAAAAGTCGCAGCCAAACTGCTCAGCGACATACGCATAGTATTCGGCAACATGCTCCGAGGCCTCGACGGAACGCTCGTCAAAGTCGGTCATGTACACATCGGCGATCTGCGGTTTAATCTTGATAGGCGCCATCAGCAGAATGCGCGGGCAGGGCGCAGCGTCGGTCCACGGAAACGCGCGGACGGCGCGAATCAGCGCCATGGCGCCACGGGCGATATCGGAAGCCGTCACGTTAAAGACCGTCTTGCAGTCGTTGGTGCCCAGCATGATCACCATGGCGTCCAGCGGCTTATGGGCCTCGAGCAGCATCGGCAACGCGCGGATGCCGTTGAGATTAGTGTCCAGATGACACATATCGTCGCGCACCGTTGTGCGGCCGTTTAGGCCTTCCTCAATCACATGCCAGCCCTCGCCCAGGTCGCGCTGGGCCACGCCGCACCAGCGCACATCGTGCGCATAGCGCACCGCGGTGCCATCGCGCATGCCCGACGGATCGTAGCCATAGGTATTGCTGTCACCAAAGCACAGGACGTTTTTCATCGCAAGCCCTTCCTTCAGTAAAAAGCCGACGGGAGCAGCCCCTCCCGCCGGCTCGACCTATCTGTCAGCGCGCACCGATTACAGATACTTGCGCCAGTCGTCATCATCCTCGTCGTCCTCGGCAGCGGCATGAGCCTGCTCGGCGGCACGGGCGGCCGCGGCACGGGCGGCAACCTGGGCATAGGACTCCTCGTTGCGCTCGGGGAAGCTTGCCAGCACGTGCTCGAACTTGGCAAAATCCTCGTCCCAGCGCGTAGAGGGCACGGCAAAGAAGACCTGCTTGACCTTAAAGTCGCCCGATGCGAGCTCCTTGCGGAAGAGCTCGGCCACGGCCTCGGCGTCAAAGCCGTTGTTGTCACACCCCCAGGCGCCCAGCACGAGCTTCTCGCGACCAAGCTCGTCGCAGATGGCCAGCACAAAGCGGATACGATCGCGCAGGGCGTCCAGCAGGGCATCGTCACCCACGCGATACTCCTGGCGAGCGCGCTTGGCGTTGGGCGCAGCGGCAACGATCACGTCGGCATACGCATGCACGTGGTTGCGGTCGAAGCGCACCGCAGGCACCACCAGCGCACGGTTGCGGTACAGCTCACAGTTGATGTTGCGGCGACGGTTCTCGCCGTACCATTTGCGCTGCTTATCGAGCACATTGTACAGATACGAATCGGCACAGAGCGTGGCCTCCTGACCCAGATAGCCCTGGATGTAGCCACCGCCCGGGTTGGTGAACGAGGCAAAGGCGAGCACGGCCATGTCGCAGAACTGCGCGTAGCCTCGGCCGTTATCCAGAATGGCCTGCGTGGCAGAGGCGTCGAGCACGGTGACCTCGGGCAGGACCGGAGCGGGCTCCTCGGCAGCAGGCGCGGGCTCGGTCTCCGTGGCTTCCTCTGCGGGCACAGGCTCGGCCACGACCTCGGTCTCGGCAGACGCAACCTCGGCGGCCTCAGACTCATCGGCAACCTGCTCTTCGGCAGCAGCCACCTGGGCCTTAGCCTTCATCGCCGCGACAAATCCGGCAGGCATGCCCTCGAACTCGCGCACGCCGGCAAGCGAGCGCTCGATATCCTTTGCGCACGCTTCGGACACAGTCGCCACGTGACGCTCGGCGGCCTTGGCACGGGCCTCGCGCTTGGGATTGGGCTGTCCCGCGCGGTTGGGCCTACGGTTACGGTTCCTGTTGTCGACGTCTGCCATAAGTGGTCACCTTTCTCGGTCGCTGCCGCTATCGGCTTTTCCCATCCATGATACCCCGCCGCGTACAAAAAAGGCGGCCCCGAAGGACCGCCTTTCGCATCGATTTGCGCGCGGCAAGCACCGCTGCAATCTGGCACTAGTCGCGACGACCAAGGATGTTCAGAATGCGCAGGAACACGTTGATAATGTCCACGAACAGGTTGGACGCCATGAGCACGGCGTTGGGCAGCGTGGGCGGCACCGTCGTGGCCACATAGGTGTCGTAGCCAATAAAGCCGGCGAACACCACAATCACGATCAGGTCGGTGATGGTCTGCGAGACGCCCATGAACATCAGCACGATCTCGACCAGAATCGTGGCAAGCAGAATGCCAAAACCAATGCCGTACACACGCTGGAAGAATTTGGGGAAGGTCACGCCCAGTGCGCCAAAGACAAAGGTGATGGCGGCAGTGGCGATAAAGGCGGTGTTGATGGTGGGCAGGTCGTAGTTGGCAAGGCCAAACGACGCGGTCAGACCAAAGGTGCTCGCAAAGATCGCGTAACCCGCGAGCGACAGGCCCACGGACTGTTTGCTGGCGGCGGCCGACATCATGACGATGCCGACAATGGTCAGGATAAACGAGCCAAAGACCAGCGGCAGGGCGGCGCCACTCATCATCATGCGCGCAAACGACATGGTGCCCGTAAAGTAGGCGCCAGCGCCCATAGCGCAAAAACCCAAAAAGATCAGGGCAGACATGGCAAGGTTGTACGCGCGCGGCGACATCTCCTTGGCACGGCTTGCGCCGGTCTCGATGGGGCCGTTCTGATAGCCCTGGATATCGTTCATAATTTCGTCCTTTCAAAAAGCGCCGCGACAGCGCCGTAGGTGACAAGATTCCTGCCATTGTACCCGAATGGCGCGCGCTCTTACCCGCGGCGCTCACTCTCGAGTGTGCGGTCGAACGCCCACACCCACCACCGCATCAGATGAGCCTGCGAGCCATCCGGTCGCTCACGCGCCTGATCTTCCAGATACAGCTCGGTCGTATGTCCGCCAAAACGAACCTTATAGGTTGCCGTACGAATGCCGTGAACCGTCAGGCCAAAACCGGTAGACGAGACAATCTCGTCAATCGTAAAGCAGCGACCGTCGACCCAGCAGACGGTAACCGGCACAACTTGTCCGCCCGCGAGGATGCGGGCCACGACGTCCACATACTGCTTGTGCACGCGCCGAGTTTTGCCATCTGTCTGTCGATATTCCATGCCCCTATTATCGAACGCATGTTTGTATATTGTAAAGCGAACAGACTGTGGTTTTGGGGTGTCGGAGCGAGCGCACGTGTCCTCACGGCGTGTTAGCAAAAAGAACACCCGCGGTCAACAGGGCTAATATTCAATTTTAGTGCCAAAAAATTCACTTCTCCCGTCAGAACTCGGTAAAGAAACCCGCAGGAGGTGATACGATTTATCATGTTTTTGTAACGTTTCTGCAAACTTCGAGAAAGCCCATATATGGACGTAACGTTCTCAGCCTTCCTCGGCCAACTTGTTTCGAACCCAGTCCTTGCCGTCACCGTGTTCCTCGCGCTCGGCGCCATCTTCGTCAACGGATGGACCGACGCGCCCAACGCCATCGCGACCTGTGTCACCACGCGTTGCATGCCCGCCCGCGCCGCCATTCTCATGAGTGCCGCGTTCAACTTTTTGGGCGTGCTCATCATGACGCACTTTAATGCCAGCGTTGCCAACACCATCTCCCATATCGTCGACTTTGGCGGAAACAGCACCATGGCGCTCGCGTGCCTCTGCGCGGCCCTGTTCTCCATCGTCGTCTACGGCGCCACGGCATCGCGTTTTGGCATCCCCACCTCGCAGAGCCACAGCCTCATCGCCGGCCTGACCGGCGCTGCCATCGCCCTCGGCGGCGCCAGCAGCGTCAATGTCCACGAGTGGATGAAGGTCATCTACGGCCTGGCGCTCTCCATCGGTCTGGGCTTCGTCATGGGCTGGGTCCTGTGCAAGCTCGTCTCGATTCTTTTCGCTGCCGCCAACAGGCGACGTGCCAACGTCTTCTTTAAATATGCTCAGATCGCGAGCGCCGCGGCCATGAGCTTTATGCACGGCGCGCAGGATGGACAAAAGTTCATCGGCGTGCTCTTTTTAGGTGTCGCCTTTGCCAACGGACAGACCGGCGTCGGCAACGCCGGCATCCCCATCTGGATCATGCTGCTGTGCTCGGCCACCATGGGCATCGGCACCAGCGTGGGCGGTGAGCGTATCATCAAGTCCGTCGGCCAGAGCATGGTTAAGCTCGAGAAGTATCAGGGCTTCTCTGCCGACCTGGCAGGAGCCGCAAACCTGCTGCTTGCCACGCTCACCGGTATCCCCGTGTCCTCCACGCACATCAAGACCTGCGCCATCATGGGCGTTGGCGCCGTCAAGCGCCTCTCGGCCATCAACTTCGGCGTGGTCAAGGACATGATGTTCACGTGGTTCTTCACCTTCCCCGCCTGTGGACTCATCAGCTTTGTCATGGCCAGGCTGTTCATGATGTTCCTCTAGTCAAACCGAACGTCCATCCGGACCGCATTACCTCGCCCACCCGTCTTCGCCCCGAAAGGATCACTCATGGCAAAGAAACCCGATTCGTTCTACTTTGACAACTACGTCGTCTGCGCCGACTTCGCCGTTCAGGCAGCCGAGCTGCTCACCAAGATTTTTGAGAACTTTGACCCCGCGCAGATCCACGATATGCTCGAGAAGATGCATGCGATTGAGCATGCAGCAGACAAGAAGCACCATGAGCTCGAAGACGCCCTGCTCACGGCCTTTATCACCCCGCTTGAGCGCGAGGACCTTAACCTAATGAGCTGCTCGCTCGATACCGTGCTCGACCGTATTGAGGGCGTCGTGCAGCGCCTCTACTTCACCAACATCCAGAGCATCCACCCTGATGCCATCGTGATCGCCCACAAGGTGACCGACGCCTGCCGCGCCATGAAGGACCTGATGGTCGAGTTGCCCAACTACCGCAAGTCCAAAACGCTGCGCGAGCTCGTCATCCAGATCAACACCATCGAGTCCGAGGCCGACGAACTCTACATCAACGCCATGCGTAACCTGCACGTCAACGGCAAGGACCCGCTCGAGGTCATCGCCTGGCGTGACGTGTACGCCTTCTTGGAGTACTGCGCCGACTGCTGCGAGAATGTGGCCGATGTCGTGGATTCGATTGTCATGAAGAACAGTTAATTGGGGGTATGCGTCCCACCGGCGAAGGCCCGGCACCTATTTGCTTTCTCTCTCCGGCTGCACGGCAGAGTCGTTCGAAAGTAAATAGGTGTCGGGCCTTCGCCTTGCGTACCGCCATTGGGAACCTTGGCTGATTGTTTTAGCGCAATGGGGGTTTGGCTGAAGGGACCTTTGGTACCCGCTCGGACACTTTGGCCCTTGGTGAGCGTTTGACTGATTGCTGCTTTGGGTACTCTTTGGGTTACTTTGGGTTTGTTTGATTTTTAATTGTTGGAGGGCTTGTATGTCGTATATGGATCTGGCTCGGTCTCGGTATTCTTGTCGTTTGTTTGAGGATCGTTCTGTTGAGCAGGCTGTGGTGGATACCATTGTTGAGGCTGGACGCATTGCTCCTTCTGCTTGCAATAATCATCCAACCCGTGTGATGGTGTTGGATACGCCTGAGCTTCTGGAAAAGGCAGCTGCTTGTCAGCCTCGGTTTGCTCGTGATGGGTCCATCTTTGGCGCTCCGCTCATCTTCCTCGTTTGCAGCGTTACCAACGATGCTTGGGTGCGTCCCTATGATCAGATGAACTCCAGCGCTATCGACACCTCGATTGTTTGCGATCAGATGATGATGGAGGCCGAGGAACAGGGCCTGGGAACGTGCTGGGTATGCCATTTTAAGCCCGAGCTAGCCCGCGAGCAGTTCAACCTGCCCGAGGGCGTTTATCCCTACCACATGCTCGTCTGCGGCTATCCCGCCGACCATATCGCCGACCCCGAGCATCGCGAGGCCCGCACCATTCCCCTATCCAATTTCCTCCTCAAGTAGTTTTTGGCCCATGCCCTAAAATCTACCTTTTACCGCTCAAGCGTTCGCCGAGTTCTGCCCTATCGCACGCAGAGCTCGGCGTTTTGCTTCCCAACCCGTATACAGCTACAAAAAAGGAGCTCGCAAGCGCGAGCTCCTTCTAAGGGGCTAGATTGTA
Source organism: Collinsella sp. WCA1-178-WT-3 (M1) (assembly GCF_009696325.1). Lineage (GTDB taxonomy): Bacteria > Actinomycetota > Coriobacteriia > Coriobacteriales > Coriobacteriaceae > Collinsella. The sequence continues at coordinate 34,256 of NZ_VUME01000002.1, read as the reverse complement.
GTTTTGGCGCTAGTCCAGGTCGTCCGCGGCAAAGTTGTCAATCGGGGCGAAGGGGTCGGCCACGGGGACAACCGGATCAGCGACAGGCAGCGGCTCGGCGGCAGGCATGGTCACGGCAGGAGAAGCCGCGGAACCGACCGGCGTAGAAGCCAGCAGATCGGCCGGGAAGGAATTCTGAGCATCGTCCATAAAGTGCTGAATGAGCTTGAGATACTCGGCCTTGAACTCCTCGCGGGAAGCCTTCAGACGGTCAATCTCCTCGAGCTCGGCCTGCTTCTCGGTCAGGGCCTGACGGATGACCTCGCGGGCCTTGGCGTCGGCCTCGTTGCGGATGCGGTCAGCATTCTCGTTAGCGTCGTTGACAATCGCCTCGGCGGTCTGCTGAGCCGCAATGAGAGCGGCGGAAATCTGACGCTCCTGAGCGGAGAAATCGGGAGCGGGAGTGGCGACAGGGGCAGCCTGAGCGGCAGAATCCTGGGCCTGCGCAAGCTGAGCCTGCGTATCGGCAAGCTGCTGCTCGGTGGCGGTCAGGCGACCCTTAAGATCAACGATCTTGGCAAGCATAGCGTCGACCTCGGAGGACAGGGTCTCCAGGAAGACGTCGACCTCGGCGGGATCGTAGCCGCGCTTGGCCTCAGAGAAGGTCTGAGCCTGGATGTCAGCAGGGGTAATAGCCATAACAAGTTCTCCTTTATCATCGCCTTGGCGCTAAGCGCCCGACATAGGTTACTGAGCCAGTCCTATACGAGTATACCTATAAGTAGCTGCAGAATGAGCTTCTGCACCAACTGCAACGCAATAATCGCAACGACCGGTGAAAAATCGATACCGCCCATCGGCGGCATAAACCGGCGAAACAGGTTGAGCCAAGGGCCGCAAACGCTGTCGAGCACCGCCGCGATATCCTGTAGCAAACCACCCTGCTTCATGGGAATCCACGTCATAAAGCAGTAGACCACAATCAACGTGGAATAAAAATTAAACAGCGTGTTGACAAGCTGAACGATGGTGTAGATGTTGATGGGAATCTCCTCGCCTTGTCTTTACTTGAGATAGCCGTCGGCGCGAAGCTTCTTGAGATCCGAATCCTTGACCTCGCAGCCGGCGGGCAGCACCATAAACACGCGATCGCCCACTTCTTTGACCGAAGCGCCCAGGCCGCAGGCAAAGCCATAGCTAAAGTCCAGGACGCGTTTGGCGACCTCGGTGCGAACGCCCACAAAGATCAGCGCGACAGGCTGCTTGGTACGCACGCGGCGCACGACCGTCTCCACGTCGTCATAACTCTCCGGACGAAGAACGTAGGCCGGCAACTGAGGCGTGGCGTTGATGATATTGCTCGCATAGGCAGAGGCATCGCTCGGCGTTGAAGCAGGAGCGGGCACAGCGGCAGCGCGGACCCGAGCGTTCTCGGCGTAGCTTGACGGCGTGTCATAGGCGCCGGGACGATAACCGCCCGCAGCGGCATCCTGAGAGCGCGAAGGCGGATTGTACGTCGTAGCGTGACGGGAGTCGTCGCCGATCAGTTGACCGGAACGCGTGTACACAGCAACCGACTCAGCCTCTCCGCGGCGTGTCTGCCCCAGCAGTCCATTGCTCGGTTCATCTTGCGTGTAGAAGCCCTCGCCCGAAGCACCGCTGTAGCCGTTGTTCTGATAGCCGTCGTCATAGCCGTCATCGTAACCGTAGTCATCATCCTGGCCATAACCCTGGTCATAACCCTGCTGGCCGCCTAGGTGCATTTTATTTTTAATTTCGTCAAGGAAACCCATGGTTGTGTCCTCTCACGGTCTAATGCAGGCGCTCTGACAATCAGCGCGCACTTCAGGCTCTTATTTTACTTCAAACTCCGGGCTGAATACTACCCTGCCCAGGCGAACAAGCGTCGAGCCTTCCTCAAGGGCAGGCTCAAAGTCCTCGCTCATGCCGCAAGAAAGCTCAGGCAGACACAGATCGGGGTGTGCCGTCTCCAGCTCATCCCTCAACTCACGCAGCCCGGCAAAGGTGCGGCGCGCCACATCCTTATTCCCCCGGGGTGCCATGGTCATAAGCCCCTGCACACAAATTCCCTCAAGTTCCGCAAGCTCGCCGGCGGAGGCACGAACCTCATCGGGCGAAAAGCCGCCCTTGGACTCCTCCCCGCTTACATTGACCTCGATCAGCACATGCTGAGGACCGGCAAGCTCGCCCGCCTCAATCTTGCGGACGGCACGGCTCGAGATAGCCTGCGCCAAATGAAGCGACCCCACCGAATGAATCAGCTCGGCCGCACCCAGCACCGCATTGATCTTGTTGGTCTGAAGATTACCGATCATATCGAAGCGCACCTCGGGCAGCTCCGGATGCTCCGCCAGCCCCGCAAGCTTGCGAACAAGCTCCTGCGGACGGTTCTCGGCAAAATGACGATACCCTGCCTGGATGGCGGCAACGGTCTCATCGACGCCAACGGTCTTGGAGACGGCAATCAGACGTGCGGCATCGTGAGAACGGCCCGCGCGATCGAGTGCGGCATAAAAGCGTTCGAGAATCTGCTCGCGGCGAGCGCGCATCACGTTCAAATAATTATCCATTGCCAATCGCCTCCGCTAACAGCCATACAAGTAGTCCCATGCTAACGCAAGAGCGCGGCCCTGCATGTGCAAGGCCGCGCTCACTTAGGTATTTACAATCTTTCGACGAACGGAGCTACCCTACTCCTCGTCATCCTCGGTATCGTCCTCGTCCTCGAGGTGCTCGAGCAGGTAGCGAAGACCCTCGCTCACCTCGTTAGCGGGCACCTTGGCAACAAAGCGCGCATCGACAGTGGGCCTCATGATGACGCCCTCGCCCGAAGGTACGCGCATGCTCTCGAGCTCATCCTCGTCCGTACGGGCGATATCGCCGGCGTTCATGCGCTGGCCGGTCAAAAGGAAGGTCAGACGGCAGGCGGCATCGATGGAAATCGAGGCGATGCGATCGAGGTAGCGCGAAACCATGATGGCGCGGCGCAGATCGTCATAGTTGCTGTCGTCGTCCATAAACTCGCCCGCGTCCATGCGGTTGAAGGTACGGAAGAACTTCTCATAGGCCGCATGCACCGGCTCGTCCTCGACGGCCAGGTTGCAGATGATGGACATGTCGTTGGTGACGAGCGCGGAAAGCGACGAGCCCAGCACCTGGTATACGGCTTCGGCCTCGGCCTCAACCGTACCGACGAGCTCCTGGGGCAGCGAGATATCGGCCTTGACCATATGACGCGTGGCGCGGCAGATCTGGCGAACCTTATCGGTCATGCGCTGCAGGTTAAAGTCGACGTAGATGATTGTCTGCAGCAAGCGGAAGTCGGAGGCGACCGGCGACTGCGTAGCGATCAGGTTGTAGCACACGGCCTCCAGGTTGGCGCAGCGCGCGTCAATCGAAAGCGTGCGCTTCTTGGTCTTGGTGGCGAGCTTGCGGTCGTCGGTCACATAGGCCTTCACGGCGTCGTGAAGAGCCAGGTCTACAGCCTCGTAGATGCTCAACATCTCGTGACGAGCCTCGACGAGCTGACGGGAAAACAGTTTGCGCATGGTTCACTCCAATCAGTTGGGTGCGGTCATGCCGCCCGCACAGTGAATACGCACCGGACCAGGTCCGATCGGCTTGGGACTAGTCGCACCGATCAGCCAAAGCGGCCGGTGATATAGTCTTCCGTCCGCGAATCCACCGGGCTGGTGAAGATCGCGTCGGTTTGACCATACTCGATGAGCGTGGCGGGCTCGCCGGCAACCTCCTGCAAGAAGAAGGCGGTGTAGTCGCTAATGCGAGCTGCCTGCTGCATTGAATGTGTGACGATGATGATCGTCATCTCGGGCGCCAGCTCGGCCATCAGATCCTCGACCTTGGAGACGGACGTGGGGTCGATGGCGGAGCAGGGCTCGTCCATCAGAAGGACATCGGGCTGCACCGCGAGCACACGCGCGATGCACAGACGCTGCTGCTGACCGCCCGAGAGCGCCAAACCATCCTTGTTGAGCTGATTGGATACCTCTTTCCAGAGGTTGGCGCGCTTGAGCGATTCTTCCACGATGTCATCGAGGTCGCTTTTGCTAGTCACGCCCTGCAGACGAGGGCCAAAAGCAACATTCTCGTAGATGGATTTAGGGAACGGGTTGGGCTGCTGAAAAATCATGCCCACGCGGCGGCGAAGGTCGACCGGGTCGACGCCCTCGGCATAGATATCGTTGCCGTCGAGCGTCATGGTGCCCTCGACGCGCGTGCCCTCGATAAGGTCGTTCATACGGTTGATACAGCGCAAAAACGTCGATTTGCCGCAGCCCGAAGGGCCGATAAACGAGGTAATGGCGTTTTTGGCGATGTTGAGGTCGAGACCCGTCAGCGCATGAAAGTCACCGTACCAAAAGTTGAAATCCTTGGCCGTGATGGCCGCTTGCTCCAGCGTGGGAGCGGACTGATAGACGGACATGGGACTCCTTAACTAGCGGCGTTTGCGCGACAGATAACGCGCAAACAGGTTGAAGGCCAGAATAATCGCCATCAGCAAAAGCGCGGTGCCGTAGGCTGCGTTCATGTTGATGCCGTCATTGGCAAGCAGATAAAGGTGAACGGTCATGGGGCGGCCGGAATCGAGCGGCGAAATAGGCAGGTTGATGGCCTGGCCCATGGTGTAGAGCACCACGGCGGTCTCGCCGATGGCGCGGCCGATGGCAAGTACGATGCCGGTGGCGATGCGACCAAAAGCCGAAGGAAGCACGATCTTGGAGACGACCTGCCACTTGGTGGCACCCAGGCCATATGCGCCCCAACGGATATAGCGCGGAACGGCGCGGATTGCCTCCTCGGTGGTACGCATGACAATGGGCAGCATCAGAAGTGCGAGCGCCAGGGCGGCCGAAACCATCGAAAGACCCAGGCCCATGGCCTCGACAAACAAGGCGTAGCCAAAAAGGCCCATAACAATGGAGGGCACCGAGGCCAGGGCATCGGCAGCATAGCGAATGATGTCGACGACCTTGCCCTGCTTGGCATACTCGGCCAGATAGACCGCAGCCAAGACGGCAACCGGCGTGCAGATGAGCATGGCGAGCGCCGTCACGTAGACGGTCGAGACGATAGTGGGCCAAATGCCGCCCTCGGCGTTTACGCCCTGCGGCCAGCCAAAGATAAAGTCGAGCGAGATGTGAGGCAGACCGTTGATAACTACATAGGCGATGATGGCGACCAGCACCAGCGTGGTGATATAGGCCGCGGCGCGAAACACGCCGAGCATAATCTTGTTGGACAGATCCTTGTTGATGCGGCCCTTCTTACCATGGGAAAGGGCACGCTTGATGCGTTCGCGCGACGAGGTCGTATCGACCGTCGTGTCAACGAAATCGGACATAGCCTACCCCCTCTTCTTCTTGGAAATCAGACGGACGATGCCCACCAATGCGGCGGAAATGATAAACAGGACCACGCCCATGCCAAACAGAGCCGAGCGGTGCAGGCCCGAGGAATAGCTCATGTCGAGCGCGATCTGGCTCGTGAGCGTCGAGATGGGGCTCGAGATGCTGTCCGGGATGACCGGAGCGTTGCCAACGACCATGAGCACGGCCATGGTCTCACCGATGGCACGACCCATGCCCAAGACAATCGCATCGACGATGCCCAACTTGGCTGCAGGCAGCACGACCTTGTAGATGGTCTGCCACTTGGTGGCACCCATGGCATAGGATGCCTCGCGAATGCCCATGGGAATGGAATTGAGGGCATCGATGGTGAGCGTGGTGATGGTGGGAACGATCATGATGGCGAGCACGAGCCACGCTGTCAGCGCACCAAAGCCAAGACCACCGGTCAGCTGCGCGATAAACGGACGGATGATGACCATGCCAAAGAAACCGTAGATGATGGAGGGGATACCCGCCAGCAGGTCGACGGCGGGGCTGATGAGACTGCGCACGCGCTTGCCGGCGATCTCGACCAGATACACGGCCGTGCCCACACCCAGGGGCACACCCATGGCGAGCGCACCGACCGTCACCAGACCAGAGCCCGCCAGCAGCGACATGATGCCGTAATGGCCCTCGGAGGGCGCCCACGTAAAGCTAAAGAAGTCCGCCAGACCGATGTCGGTAAAGACGGGCAACGCCGAGTACGTGGTAAAGACAAAAATCAGGATGACGGTGACGACCGCCAAGAACGCGCAAGCAAAGAAGATCCACTGCAGCGCCTTCTCTTTGAGATAGGTGCTGCGCGACACCAACGCCAACTCACGCTTTTTGGGCGCCTGAGTCTCTCGCTCAATCTGGGGGGTTTCCTGCGCTTCCATGCTACTCACTCCCCTTTCCGTCGTTGGTGACGGGAATAAAGCCCGCCTCGCGAATCTGCTTGTCCATCTTCTCCGACGTCACATAGTCAATGTAGTCCTGTGCACGCTGCGAAGGCGTACCCTTCACAAAGAAGTAAAGGTCGCGCGAGATGGGGTAGCCGCCACTTGCGACCGTCTTCTCGGATGCCTCGACATGGTTGACCGAAACAGCCTTAACCGAAGTCTTAGCGTTGAGGCTCTCGACAAAACCCAGCGAGATGTAGCCAATGGCACCACGCGAACGGGACACGACATCGCGTACCTGGCCCGTGCCCGAAAGAACGGCAGAGCGACGATCGAACGGCGTGCCGTCCATCACGATGGTACGGAAGGCCTCGCGCGTACCGGACGCCTCATCGCGGTTAATAACCTGAATCTTCAGGTCCTCTCCGCCGACTTCCTTCCAGTTGGTAATCTTACCGGCGTATATGTCGCGAAGCTGCTCGGTCGAGAGGTTGTCGACCGGGTTATCGTCGTTCACGATGACTGCGATGCCGTCGTGCGCGATTACAATCGGGGTCAGGCCCAGATTCTGCTCGTCGGCATTGAGGCCACGAGACGAGCTGGCGATGTCAGCCGTGCCGTTGCTGACGGCCTCGATACCGGCAGAAGAGCCAAGGCCAGAGACGAGCACGTCGGTGCCGGTCTCCTCCTTAAAGCCCTCGGCCGCAATCTCGGCAATGGGAAGGCAGGTGGTCGAGCCGGCCACGGTGATAGAAGACGTGGAAGATCCCGAGGAGCAGGCACACAGCGTAAGCGTGAGCACTGCCGCGCTTAGGACCGATGCGATCTTTCTCATAGCATCACGCCGATCGCAGCATGGCGCCCACAGGTGCCGCCCTCGTTGCGGTAGGAATAAAAGCGGTCGTTCTGACGAACGGTGGAGAGCTTGGTGTCCACAATGCCGTTCGCTTCGACGCCGGCGTCCATCAGCGCCTCGCGAATGGCGGCGGAAAGATCGAGCATACGAGAAGCGGCAGCATCGATGCACGCGAACTCGGAGGCAAAGCGGTCCATAAGTTCTTGGGACACCTCGTACTCGTCACCCAGGATATGGGGCCCAATATAGGCAGAGATGTCGTCTGGCTTGCAGCCAGCCGCCTCGCAGAGCGCTTGGCACGCCTTGGCGGAAATGCGCGCAATCGTGCCCTTCCAGCCAGAATGCACCACGGCAAAGCCGCCGGGAGCCACCAGCACAACGGGAACACAATCGGCAAAGCAAAGCATCACGGGCACCTCATGCGCCGTGCAGACGAGGGCATCGCAGCCCTCGGCAATCTGCTCGCGAATGTTCTCGAGATCATCGGCGCCGTTCGAGGTCACCGTCACGACATTGTCACCGTGTACCTGATTGGGGACAAGCAGGTTGTGCTCGCACTCGGCAATACCCATGGCCTCGAGTACGCGGCGACGATTTTCTTGAACGGCAAAGGGGTCATCGCCAACATGCGAGCCCAGATTGAGTGAGGAGTACGCATCTTCGGAAACACCGCCAGTGCGTTCGGTGAAGGCAAAGCGGACATCGTGTGTCGCGCCCTCTACCAACGTAACTCCATCATGGTCGACACGCGAAACGTTGTCCGCACGTGCTGCCATACTAAAGCCTCCTAATAACACGAGTATCGCGGCCAAGCCGCAGCAGTCCGTGCCATACGGCTGCCATACTTCTACAAAAGGATACCCGCAGCGGTAGGGACCAAACGTAAGGGGAACGTAAAGAGATTGGAGACTTTCGTTTACAAACGAGAAACAAAACGGGGTGCATCCAAATGGATACACCCCGTGCAGGTCGTTGAGAAAAACGAACTAGAAGCTACCACGCTTAAGGAAGTCGGGAAGCTCAAACTGGTCGTTACCAAAATTGGGAAGCTCCGTACCGCCGACATTGCGGGTCGGGGCAGACTGAGCCGAGCTTGCAGCGGGAACGGTACGCTGAGGCTCGGCAACGGAAGCCTTGCTCTGGGACTGCTGGGCAGCGAAGAGCTCGTCCTGACGGTTGACATTAGAGTCGGAGAAGCCCGTAGCGATAACGGTGATGCGCACCTGATCGCCCAGGGACTCGTCGACAACGGTACCGAAGATGATGTTGGCCTCGGGATCGACGGCGTTGGCGACAACGTCGGCAGCGTCGCTGATCTCTTGGATGCCCAGATCCTTGGAGCCGGCGATGGAGAGCAGGACGCGCGTAGCACCATCGATAGAACTCTCGAGCAGCGGGCTGGAAATAGCCTGCTGGGCGGCGTCGACGGCACGGGTGTCCCCAGAAGAAGTACCGATACCCATCATGGCGGTGCCGGCCTGCTTCATGATGGTCTTAACATCAGCGAAGTCCAGGTTGATGATGCCCGGGACGGTGATGAGGTCGGTGATGCCCTGGGTACCCTGGGAAAGGACGCCATCGGCAATCGCGAAGGCCTCGAGCATGGTGGTCTTCTTCTCGGCGATGTCGAGCAGCTTGTCGTTAGGGATAACGATCATGGTGTCGACGCAATCGGAAAGGGTCTTAATGCCCTCTTCGGCGCTCTTCTTACGCTTGCGGCCCTCGAAGGTGAAGGGCTTGGTCACGACGGCGACGGTCAGCGCACCGACCTCGTTCATCGCGATATCGGCAACGATGGGAGCGGCGCCGGTGCCGGTGCCACCGCCCTCACCGCAGGTGATGAACACCATGTCGGCGCCAGCGAGCGCCTCGGCGATGTCATCGCGGGACTCATCGGCAGCCTTGCGACCAACCTCGGGGTTGGCGCCAGCGCCCAGGCCGCGGGTAAGGTCGGTACCGATGTGGACCTTGATATCGGCATCAGAGATCGCGAGCGCCTGAGCATCGGTGTTGATGGCAACAAACTCGACGCCACGAATGCCCTCTTCGATCATTCGATTGACCGCGTTGGTACCGCCGCCGCCGACGCCGACCACCTTAATGACGGCAAGGTAGTTGTTGATCTCTGTCTCGTGCATGTCGGTCCTCCGAACAAAGGTTATAGCCATAGCATGGGTTGACCCCTGCGCACATTAACCTTCAGGTTGAAAGTAAATGCAAAGGTAAACCGTATTATGTTTGCACATTATGAACGTATCAGTCAAATAATTGACCGTGAAAACCAAACAAACCAGATAAACGGCGTGGTATGGCCCCTCAACAAAGCCACGCACCGACGCTAAGCGGTCGGTGCGTTTCTAAACGTATAGTTGCCGGGAGACCGAACGTTGATGTAGGTTACGCCCTCTACCTGCGACAGAAGCTTGGTCACGACGCGTTCCTTCTTGGCGATATCATCAGAATCGCCCAGCGAGACCTCAACGCCATTATCAAGATTCGCCGAGATGGCCTCGACCGAAGGTATAGAAATATCCTTGATCTGCGCCAAGAATTCGCCGGAAAAACCACGCACGTAATCCAGGCCCGCTTTAACGGCCTTGGAAGAAACAGCCTGCCCCGAGACCGGCTCGACATCAGCCGAGACATCGGTAAGCAGCACGGCCCCGTAGTGCTTGGCCAGCGCCAACGCAGCATCGATACCGCTCAATGTGTTGGCGCCCTCACCCGAAGTGACGACATTTCCCTGGTCGTCCACCTCCACAGAGGTCGAAAGCGGTGCGATCCAGGTGTCATCGTCGCCGATGGCCCAGGCAAGATCGTCGGAACTTATATAAGCGATCGCGGTGACCTTGCGCTCCGTCGGCGTAATGACGAGCGTGTGGGGAAACTGCCGTTGAACGTCCACGCCCGAAACCCACGGGTTCTGCTTGAGATCTTCGGTAATCTGGTCGGGATTTACGTTGAAGAGCGATGTGTTCTCGGGCAGACTGATCAGCTGCATGGCATCGTGCTTGGTCACATGCTCGCTGCCCTCGATCTGAATATCGGTAGCGGCAAACAGGCCGGAATTGATAACGACGATGGCAACGACGGCAAGCACGGCCACAGCCGCCAAGATACCGCCCACGATTTTGCTCTTGCCCTTAACGGCAGAGGCGGCCTCGGACGTCTTACTCGCCATGGCGCCAAGCGACGACAGCGGATTGATACCCTTATTGGTCGCAGGTGCCTTAGTGGCGGGCACCGACGTCAACGAGCGCGGCTTGGCAGCGCCCAACGTACGACCGGGATGCGTCGCTTTAGCCCCCAGCGAGGGCTTGGGCGTCACTATGGGGCGAGAGGGCTTGGCACCCATCGCCGACTTAGACGTCACCGAGGGGCGCGGAGCCGGGTGAACCGTCTTTTTTGCGGCAGTGCGTCCACCAAGTTGCGAGCCGACGACCGGACGTTTGGCGGACCGTACGGATCCAGCGGGCTTGGAGGACACAGGGGGCTTGCGTTGAGGCTGGACGGGTGCGCCGGAACGCCCTCCGGCGCGGCGGAAGGTAGGTTTCGATGCTCTAGAAGCCGAGGAATTTGACTTCCGGTCTGAGCTCGATGCCATACGCCTCCCTCACCTTTCCGTGCACATGCCTGATAACCGCGGCCACATCATCGGCCGAGGCGGTACCGTTATTAACGATAAAATTAGCGTGTACGGGCGAAACTTCCGCACCGCCAACCGAAAAACCCTTTAATCCACAATCCTCAATCAGCTTGCCAACGCTCGCGTCGGGTGGATTGCGAAAGACCGACCCGCAAGAAGCGCGACCCATGGGCTGCGTGCGTTTGCGCCTCGTCAGGTACCGCTCCATACGCTCGCGAATGTCGGCCTTAGGCGCAGGCTTGAGCTTAAGCACGCACTCGAGAATAATCTCGTTACGCGGCAGGCTGCACTCACGGTAGCCCCAGGCAATCTCGGACCCCGCATAATGCTTAATGCCGGATGCCGGGTCAAACGTAACCACATCCTCGACAAGCGAACCTATCCACTCGGTACGCGTACCGGCGTTCATAGATACGGCGCCGCCGACCGAGCCGGGGATGCCAACCGCAAACTCAAGGCCCGAAAGCCCGCGCGACAGGGCATCGTTGACCAAACGTGCGAACATAACGCCCGCGCCAACGGTCAGCGTGCAACCGTCCTCGGCAACAACGGTGCGCTGAAACTCACGCCCCAGCGAAATGACGGCGCCGCGATAGCCCGCATCGGCAACGAGCAGATTAGATCCCTTGCCGATAATGACCCACGGCACCTGCTCACGGTCGAGCACTGCCACGGCACGACGAAGGGCATGATAGCTATGGCACGTCACGAAGAGGTCGGCCTTGCCGCCGATACGATAACTCGTATGACGCGCAAGGCGTTCATCCTCGACTACATCCGTGTCGATCATGCCCGAAAGCGCCATGACGGCGTTAAACAGACCCATAGGGGCTAAGCGTCTTTCTTGGCAGTCAGATACTCGATGAACTCAGGGCCAACGGTCGTAACGTCGCCGGCGCCCATAGTAAGCAGCAGATCGCCCTCACCTACCATTTTCTCGAGCTCACGATTGAGCTCGAGACGGCTGGAGCAGTACACGACCTCCTTGCCAGGGTGCTTGGCGCGCACAGTGTCAGCGAGCATCTTGGAGGTAACACCCGGAATCGGCATCTCGCCGGCAGAGAACACGTCGATGAGCAGCAGCTTATCGGCATTGGCGAAGGCATCGGCAAAGTCATCGCACAGCGCCTGCAAACGCGAATAGCGGTGCGGCTGGAACACGACGTCAACATGCTTATAGCCCAGCGACGAGGCGGCGGCAAGCGTCGCCTTGATCTCGGTGGGATGATGGCCGTAGTCATCGACCACGGTGATGCCGTCAATATCGCCCACATGGGTAAAGCGGCGGCGGACGCCCTCAAAGCTCGAAAGCGCCTCGGCTGCGGCGTCGACGTCGAGACCCAGGACATGGGCAACGGTTAGCACTGCCGTGGCGTTGAGCATGTTGTGGCGACCGGGGTTGCTCTTGATCTCGACAGCATGCTCGGTCCCATCCTCAAAGCGAACGATAAAATCGCTCTGAATGCCCTTGACATCCGGATGCACGCAGACGACGTCGTTGGTTTCGGCAAAGCCATAGGAAAGCACGTGGCGACCCGTCGACTTGGCGAGTTCGACCAGATGCGGGTCCTCACCGCAAACGATGACGGTACCGCTCTCTCCAACCAGGCCCATAAACTTGGCAAAGGTGGCCTCGATCTCCTCGATGCCCGAGTAGTGGTCGAGATGGTCGGCCTCGACGTTGGTCACGATGACCACGTTGGGGTTCAGGAACAGGAACGAGCTGTCGGACTCATCGGCCTCGGCGACAAAGTAGTCACCCGAGCCGTTCTTTCCGTTGGTATCGTAACCCTCGACGATACCACCGATCAAAAAGCTGGGGTCCAGACCCATGCGGTCGAGCATGGTGGCACACATCGAGGACGTCGTGGTCTTGCCGTGCGTGCCGGCAACAGCGATGGTGGTGTAGCCGTGGCCCAGAGCCGAGAGCATCTTGGCGCGGGGCCACACAGGAATACCGAGCTCGCGAGCACGCACAAGCTCGGGGTTGGACTCGGGAATAGCGGTAGAGACCACGACCACGTCGGGCTTGACCTCATCGATCGTGGCGGCCTCGTGGCCCACATGAACCTTCACGCCAGCACGGGTAAGCTGACGAATGTAGCGCGAGGTCTTAAGGTCGGAACCGGTAACGGCATAGCCACGCTCGTGCAAAACGAGAGCGATGCCGCTCATGCCGGCGCCACCGATACCGATAAAGTGGGCGCTCTTGAACTCGGGCGCGGAGGTTGCAGTCTGGGAATCAGCCATGTGCTCGTGTACTCCTTGCGTAAACACTGCCTGTAACCCGTTAACTGTACCGCACCTACCGCATCCGCGCGAGCGCAAGCTCGATATCCCGTCTAACTAACGCAAACCCTCTACCGCATCGGCCAAAAGTGCGGCGGCGCGGTCCTGAGCCAACCCGCGCGCCGCCTGACGCATGGCATCGCGCGCCGCGGCGTCATCGACCAGATGCAGCAGCTCCTCGGCAAACGCAGGAGCATCGATATCGGCATCGGCACAAAGCACGCCGGCACCGGCATCGACCAGATAACGCGCATTGGTCGTCTGGTGGTCGGCCGTGGCATGCGGATACGGCACGAGCACCGAAGGCACGGCGAGGGCGGCAATCTCGGCCACGCTCGAGGCGCCGGAGCGCGAGAGCACCAGGTCAGCTGCAGCTAGCATGTCGCCCATGTCGTCAATGTAGGGCTGGACGCGATAGCGCTTCATCTCATCGGACGTCAGCGCCAAAGCACGCTCGGTGTCCTCAAAGCCGTCGGCACCCGTCGAATGCAAAATGTAGAGATTCTCGCGGGTCAGCAGCTCGCCCTTGAGCGAGGCTACGCGCTCGTTAAGATGCCGAGCACCGAGCGAACCACCAAAGACAAGCAGCAGCACAGCGTCCTCGGGCACGCCAAGTGCCTCGCGGCCGCGGGCGCGATCGCCCTCAATGACCGAGCGGCGCACCGGATTACCGGTCATAAGCACATGCTCGGGGTCGCCCGCGCGCTCAAAGACAGAGCGCGCAGCCGGCACCGAGATACACACGCGGGCGGCATGGGAGCTCATCATCTTATTGGCCAGGCCCGGAACAGAGTTCTGCTCGTGCAGCAGATACGGAACGCCCGCATCCTTGCACCAGCCCAGCAGCGGGACCTCGACGTAGGCACCAAAACCGATGGCAGCATCGGGCTTGCCAACCTTTGAGAAATGGCTGGCGAGCGAGCGCTTGGCCTTATTGACGCGCCACAGCGAGCTCAGCGCGGTCCAAGGACGGGAGCGGTCGAAGCCCGTGACCGTGATAGGTACAAAATCGAACCCGGCCTCGGGAACCAAACGACCCTCGAGCTTATGCGACTGGCCCACGAACACAACATGATGTCCGCGGTCGCGCAACTCCTCAGCCAAGGCAAGCGCAGGGTTGATATGTCCCGCCGTGCCGCCGGCTGCGATAGCAACGGTCATCTTATCGGTCATGAAAATCCCTTCGTACGCGCGGTCCCTGATCTTCGGTGCGCAGACGCGCCGACGGGTCCGAATTCAAATTGATTCGATTATATCCGCCGCCCGAGCTTCGGGGGTTCGGGCGTTGGGGACGCCCCTGCGGAGCCGTTCGCGGGCGCGGACGAGCCGCCGGCTCGGACGCAGAGCCGTCCAAGACGGTAAAACCGTTGCGCGAAGGGCGATCGCCGCGCACATGGGGCACGCCGGCGGTGCTCTCGTCCATAACGGCAAAGCTCTCGCGGCGACGGTCGTACTCATCACGACGGGCGCTCTCGTGCGAGACGCGCAAGATCAACCCCGCAAGCATAAGCGATACGATAATCGACGAACCGCCGTAGCTGATAAACGGCAGCGGCTTACCCGTCATGGGAAACACGTTGAGGATGCCCAGCGCATTGATCAAAAACTGTACCGCGAGAATGACTGCGGAACCCGATGCCATGAGCGCTCCGCGACGGTCCGCAGCCTGCTCGGCAATGCGAAACGCTGAGTAAATCAGCATCGCAAAGACCAAGAAGAGCAGCACGGTCCCGACAAAACCGACCTCCTCGCCGATAATGGCCAGAATATAGTCGTTGTGTGCCTCGGGCAGATACGAGTACTTCATGGTGGAGTTACCGATGCCACGGCCGAACAAGCCGCCCGAAGCAAACGCCATGATGGCAAGCGTTGCCTGATAGCCATCGCCATACTCGTCGGCCCAAGGGTTCAGGGCAACCTGAACACGCACCATGCGGTACGGCTCTGCAACAAGCGCAAACACACTCACGACAATGACGAGAATGATCACGCCGATGATAAACTTGGGGTCTAGGCCCGCAAATAACGCCATACACATGAGGGTCAGCGAGATGATCAAGACGGTGCCATAATCGGGCTGGATAAAGATCAAAAAGAGCGAAATGCCCAAGTAGACGACCATCTTGCGAAGGAACTCGTTGATGTTGCCACCGGGCGAAAAGAAACGGTCGAGCATGATGGCCGAATACGCGATGGCAAACGGTTTTAAAAACTCAGACGGCTGGAACTGAATACCGGCGATGTTGAGCCAGCGCGTGGCGCCACGGCTGCCACTGCCGACAAGAAATACCGCAAACAGCAAGAGAATCATGCCGATAAGGAAAACCCTAAGTACATCTTCCCCAAACCAGCTGTCCGGCAAGACGCGAACGATCGCAACCATGGCAAGCACGCCAACCCCGGCAAAGGTAGCCTGTCGAACCAGGAAATACGTCGCCGAGCCGTTCTCGTGCAATGCCTCGACCGATGACGCCGAGTACACCATCAGCAGACCAAAGCACACTAAAGTAAACAGGCACGCCATGAATATCAAACGAGGGCGCATGATGCGGGCGGGGACGCCGGCAATATAGCGTTCGCTGAGCGTCTGCCCGCCGCGACCGGAGCGCGGCGTACTGCGCTGCGAGGAAGCACGGTCCGAGTCGGGCCTCCTCATACCTTGTCGGGGGCTCTCCTCTCTCACCGGCGGCCCCTATTCCATTTGCGATTTCGCTGCGGCGGCAAGCTGGGCCACGTAGTCCTTAAACACGCGGCCGCGCTCCTCGTAGCCCGAGAACTCATCGAACGAAGAACAGGCGGGAGAAAGCAGGATCACGTCGCCTCGGCTCGACAGCGAACGGGCAACGTCGACGGCGTCGCGCAGGTCGTCAGCCTGAGCGATATCAACGTCACCATCGACATCGGCCTCGTCCATAGCGGCGGTAAAGCGCTCGCGCGCATCGCCAAAGCAGACGACCGATCGCACGTTGTCCATGACAACGCGGGCGAAGGACTCGAGTGGCGTGCCCTTATCGTGACCACCGAGCAGCAAGATCACGTCGTCGTCGGGAAACGCCGTCAGGGCCTTTTCGACCGCATCGGTGTTCGTTGCCTTGGAATCGTTGACGTAGCGCACGCCATCGATCTCGCCACAGGGCTCAACGCGGTGCTCCAGCGGCTGGAATGAGGCCAGGCCGCGACACACACCGTCGACATCGGCACCGACGGCCAGGGCAGCCGTGGCAGCGCACAGGGCATTGATGACATTGTGATGTCCGGAGATTTTGAGCTCGGACGTGGCGATGAGCGGGGTCTCGACGCCCTTCAGGCGAATGACCATCTTGCCATCGCGCACAAATGCGGCGTCCTCGCCCGCAGGGTCGTCAAAGGCGACCTTGCAGATGCGACGACCCGGCGTGTAGACATACTCATCGAATTCATGGATACCGGCATCCTCGACATCAATAACCACAAGGTCATCATCGACCATATTCTCGAAGAGCTTAATCTTGGCGAGCGCATAGTTCTTATGGCTCTTGTGCCAGCCCAGATGGTCGGGGGTAATGTTGAGCAGCACCGCCACACGGGGGTGAAGCTCCTGGGTCGTTGCGATCTGATAGCTCGAAAGCTCAGCTACAAACCACTCGTTATGCGCGCGGTCGTCGATTTCGTTCACCGGAGGCTCACCGATATTACCAACAGCAACGCTCGCCTCGCCCGCTGCCTTAAGCAGGTAGTCGGTCAGCGACGTGGTGGTCGTCTTGCCATTGGTGCCCGTAATGGCGATCCAATTTTGGGGAGACAGGCGGTAGGCAAACTCGGGCTCACCCATGATCTGGACAGCGTGATCGCGGCCAGCCTTAAAGAATGTCGAGAACTCCGAGATGCCCGGACACGTCACGCATACATCAAACGCGCCCTCGACCTGCTCGGTTCCGTAGACAAACGATACCCCGCGCGACTCGAGCGAGCGCGTGGCATCATTGGGCTCGGACGTGCCGCCACCGTACACGGTAACGGTACTCACGCGCTCGGGGTGCGCAAGCGCCCAGCGAGCGACATCTAGACCGGACTTACCCTGGCCCAAGACGAGCAGGCTAAAGGAATCTGCAAGAGGCATGAAAAACCACTATCCCAACTGGAAAAACAGGGCAAGGCCCAGAGCGCCAAAAGCGGCAGCGACAATCCAAAAACGGATGACGACCTTAGTCTCGGCCCATCCCTTCTTCTCGAAATGATGATGAATGGGCGCCATAAGGAAGACGCGCTTATGCGTAAAGTGGAAGTAGACGACCTGAATCATGACCGACAGGGTCTCGACGATAAACAGGCCGCCGATGATGAGCGAGACGACCTCGGTGTTGGTCATAATGGACGTGCAGGCAAAGGCTGCACCCAAGGCAAGAGAGCCGGTATCACCCATAAAGATGCTCGCCGGATAGCAGTTGAACCAAAGGAAGCCCAGGCAAGCACCAGCACATGCGGTACAGAAGATAGACAGGTTTACGTCACCGTGCAAAAACGCCATGGCAGCCATGGCAAGCATGGCAATCATGGAGGTGCCACCGGCAAGGCCGTCCAGGCCATCGGTCAGGTTCACGGCATTAGAAAGACCGGCGATCATCAGCCAGCAAAAGACGATATAGAGCCACGGAAAGGTAAGGCCACCAATGGTGGTCGAGAAGATACCGAGGTCAATCGTCAGACCGCCGGGAAAACGAATCTCGGGGGCAACGCCGCACCAGCTGACGGCAAGCACGGTAAACGTGACGCAGATGATGGTGAGACCGATCATCTTGGCGTGGGGCGTCAGGCCGAGCGAACGACCGTGCGTGACAGAGGTCAAATCGTCGATAAGGCCCAGAACGCCGGTTGCAAGCGTGGCAAGCAGCACGAGCACAAGCTCGGTGGTGAGCTTGCCCATCAAAAGGCACGTCAGCGAAACGGCTACGAGAATGACAACGCCGCCCATGGTGGGCGTGCCCTGCTTAATCAGGTGGCGTTTGGGTCCATCGGCGCGGACCTGCTGGCCGATACCCTCGACCTTAAGAAGCTTGATCCACCACGGCATGAGCAGCAGCGCAATGGCGGCGGCGATGCCAAGTCCCAAAAAGGCCTGGTATGTAGGATACGCGGGGTTCCCGAACATGGGCTAGCACACACCTTCCACAAAGCGGTCGAGCTCGACAAAGCGAGAGCCCTTGACCAGCACAACGTCATGTTTCTCAAGTGCGCCGGCCATGCGGTCGAGCACCTGCTGATAATCGGAGAACACCTGGATGCGGTCCTCGTCCATGCCCATCATGCGCGCAGCTTCGGCCATACGAGCGGCCAGCTCACCGCCCACGCACGCCAGCATATCGAGCTTCTTAGCCGCGGCATAGGCGCCCACCAGCTCATGCATGCGGGGGGCCTCGTCGCCCATTTCGCCCATCTCGCCCAGAATCGCCATTCGAGAGCCAGAACACGAAAGCGAGCACAGTAGGTCAAGGCCAGCAGCCATGGATTCGGCGCTGGCGTTATACGAGTCGTCGATAATGCGGGCACCGCTCTTGGCGTGTTTGATCTCCTGACGATGACCGGTAATCGCGATACCCCTAAAGGCAGCATCGATCTGCTCGGGGGTCACACCCAAACGATAGGCAACTGCGGCGGCCTTAACGGCATTGGGAACGGACTGGACGCCGGGAATGACGAGCATGGTGTCAACGGACTCACCCATGCCAAAGTCAAGCGTAAAGACCGGGCGGCCCTCGTCATCAATGTGAATGCCGCGGGCGCAAACCTCATCAACATCCGAAACACCCGCCAGCATCACATCGATACCCGCGGGCTCGGCAAACGTCTCACGAATGAACGGGGTGAAGTCGTCTTCCCCGCCCAAAACCAGCAACGGGAGAAGGTCGTCGGCGGCACACATGCCCCCAACAATCTCGGACTTAGCGCGGGCGATATTCTCGCGACTTCCCAGGATTCCAATATGAGAGGTGCCGATCTTGGTCACGATGGCAAGGTTGGGATTGGCGGACCGAGAAAGGCGCTCTATCTCGTGAAAATGGTTCATACCCATCTCGAGAACCAGCACCTCGGTGTCGGCAGGAGCGGCCAAAACCGTGAGCGGCATACCGATCAGATTGTTGAAATTACCCTTGGTGGCCCAAACGCGATAGCGCTTGGCAAGCACTGCCGCAAGGACATCCTTGGTCGTCGTCTTACCGATAGAGCCGGTAATGCCAACCACTAGGCAGCCAAGCCGCGTGCGATAGGCATGTGCCAGGCGCAGCAAAAATTCCTCGGGATCATCGGTGTGTAGGATGGCGCAGCCCTTACGCTGAGCCAGCGATACGAGCTCGGCGTTGGGCTCGCGCGTCATCACAACGGCGCCGGCGCCCGATTCGATGGCGCGGGAAGCAAAGTCGTTGCCGTCGACTTTTTCACCCGGAAAGGCAACAAAAATCGTGCCTTCCTCAACCTGGCGCGAGTCGATAACGCACCCACGGCATACCCGATCGGCTTCTCCCGTCACGGTCCGGGCCCCTGTTGCGGCCGCGAGGTTGTTGACGGCGATCTCTATCATTGCAGCTCCCCTGTAAACCTAATAACGCTATCGGCGTATTGTATCCCAGCGCCGCGCATGCGTGGTGCAGGGCATGTGAACACCCTCCAGTTTAATCGACAGCCCTTTTCAGGATTGTAACCCCCTACTTGGTGCGTGGGATACCCAACACATCGAGCGCGTTAGCCATAATGACCTGGAACGGCACGGCGGCAGCATCCGAACCGCTCGGCGTTCCGTCGAGCGTGATATAGCACAAAACCTTAGGTGCTTGCGCCGGGGCAAACCCCATAAAGGACGACATATAGCTCGCTTTGAGGTAGCCGCCTTTTTCATCGGCGCGCTCGGCCGTACCGGTCTTACCCGCCACGTCGTAACCGTCGACGGCGCCCCCGACACCCGTGCCCTCGGAAACGACCGTCTGCATGCACGATATCACCTGGGCGGCGGCGTCCTCAGAAATCGCCTGCTCGCCCTCGCCCCAGTCCTTCTCCTCGCCTTTGCTGGATTTATAAAAGTGCGGCGTCATCATCACGCCGTCGTTGGCAATGCCGCCCACGGCGCGCGCAATCTCGATCGGCGAGACAGACAGCGCTTGGCCAAAACTCATCGAGCCCAACGTGGCGCCGTCATACTGGTCACGCTCCTTGACAATGCCAAGGCTCTCGCCGGGAAAATCGATGCCCGAACTGTGTCCAACGCCCCATTTGTCCACGTACGCGGCAAAATCGTCCGCGCCGATCTTATGCCCGACCAATACAAAGCCAACATTGGATGAGCGGCGCATCATCTCGCGCACATCCATGGTCATGGCGTAGTCACGCTTATCGGCATCGGTGACGGTATCGTCGCCGACCTTAATGCTCGCCGGCACCTCAAACGACGTACTCGAGCGCACGACGCCCAAGTCGAAACCCGCACCTGCAACGAGCGTCTTAAAGACCGAACCGGGTTCATACGCATCGGTAACCAAGCGCAAGTTCATATCCTCGGTCTTGGCGTTCTCCAGATCGGTCGGGTCGTAGGTCGGATACGAACAGGCGGCCAGAATCTCGCCGGTAGTAGGGTCTGTCACCAAAGCCGAACCGTTCTTGGCTTTGGTCTTCTCGACCGCCTCCGCCAGAGCGTCCTCTGCTGCACGCTGGATATTGACATCCAGCGTCGTCACGATGTCAACGCCATCGATGGCGGCGACTTTTTTATAGGCGCCACCCGCAATATAGCTATCGTCCCTCGCACGCTCTCGTACCAGCGTGCCGTTTGTTCCGGTCAGCAATTTGTCATATTGCTTTTCAAGTCCCGTTAGGCCCACGTTGTCAACGTTCACCACGCCTAGAACCTGCGAAGCCAGATTGCCGTATGGATACACCCGCTTCATCGCCTGCTCAAAGAGCACGCCGGGCAGATTTTTCTTCTTCAATGCCGCGGCATCGTCCTCGTCCACCTGGCGCTTGATATACACCCAAGTGCCATCGGACTGAACCAGCTTGCGGCAAGTCTTCTTATCGATTCCAGTCGCCTTAACCAAGGCCGATACCGTTTTATCGACATCCTCGATCAGCTGTGGATTCACGGCGACATTGCTGCACTCGACCGACGACGTCAGCACGTTGCCGTTTCGGTCGTAAATCGTGCCGCGTTTGGCGTAAAGCGTCTCCGCAAGCAGGCGTCGAGCATCGGCGCGCCCGCGTAACTCATCGGCATTTACGATCTGGTAGTCGGTAAGGCGGATGGCGCCCGCAGCCAGGCCCAAACCGATACAACCCATGACGACATTACGGCGAGGCAATGGCGTCCCCGTAAGCCATTCGGTCGAAGATCGTCTATTCGATCTGCTATTGCGTACTTGAGGGTCATCCGAGCCGCGAAGGCGCGACGTTGGATCGTTGCCACGATTCGACCCCAAGTTGTAAGATGACCGACCCGATCCTTGATAACCAGAACGTCCCCGCGAAGAGGGACGTCCCTGCCCGCGACTCCCGTCTGGACCGCGGCGATAATCATTTGTCATACTCAGCTACCGTCTTATTACTGGACAGCCGCAGCCGAGCTAGCGCCCGCGGCTGCATCCTGCGAAAAATCAAGTGTAACGCTCTCGCTGGGCTCCACCATGCCATAAGCGCCCGCAAGATCGCGAATGCGCGTATCGGCACCATAAACAGAGTGCATGACCTCAAGGTCAGAGCTCTCATCGGTCGCCTTCTCGAGCGTGTTGGTAAGCTCGGCGTTGCTGTTGAGCACCTGGGCCGTAACGCTTGCAAGCGCCACGCGGGCGACGCCAATCGTCATGAAGATAGCCGCAATGATGCAAAACGTTTTAAGAACGCTCATGAAAACCGGGCTTACCGCCTGGTTTGCCTGACGGCCCGCGCCCGTGTAGACATCAAAGCGCGGCGCGCGCTGCTCACGAGGAGCAGCGGGCGCCTGCGGTGCCTCGCGGTAGGCGGGCATGGCGTTCATATCATAGGCGAGTGCTGCGTTTGAGGTGTTGTAGCCCATGATATGCCGCCTCCCATCCCGAGTACGTTGGTAGTGTGTTTAAGCTTCGTTTATGGTGCGAGCGGGAGGTCCAATATCGCGCGCGCAACGCTACAAGCGCTCCGCCACGCGGATTTTGGCTGATCTCGCCCGAGGGTTGCGCGCAACCTCATCGGGTTGGGCAACCAAGGGTTTGCGGGTGATGACCTTGAGTATCGGCACGTTGCCGCACACGCACACCGGAATCTCCGGCGGACACGTGCACCCCTGGCTCATCTCCTTAAAGTGGTTCTTTACGATACGGTCCTCGAGCGAGTGATACGAGATGACGCAGATGCGTCCGCCCGGGTTGAGCCACCTGGTGGCGGCGTCAAGTCCTCTCTCGAGCACATCGAGTTCATGATTGACCTCGATGCGAATGGCCTGGAAACTTTTCTTGGCCGGGTGTCCGCCATGCCGACGAGCGGCAGCCGGAATGCCAGCCTTGATGATCTCGACAAACTGACCGGTGGTTTCAATCGGTTCGGACTCGCGTCGACGCACGATCTCGCGTGCGATCTGCGAGGCGAACTTCTCTTCGCCATAGACGCGTAGAATCCGGGCGAGGTCGTGTTCGTTATAGGTGTTGATGACCTCAGCTGCGTTTAGGGTGTTGTTACCCGGATCCATCCGCATGTCCAATGGGGCATCTTCGTTATACGAAAAGCCCCTGCCAGGGATATCGAGTTGCGGTGACGAAACGCCCAAGTCGAACAGGAAGCCATCGACCCCGGGCACCTCGGCCGAGCAAAGCAGCTCGTCCAAGTCGCCAAAGTTGCCCTTCAGCAGCTGATGCGGGACGCCGGGGACCTCGCGGTCCAGACGGGCACCAGCGGCCTCGAGGGCCATGTCGTCCTGATCGACGCCAAGCAAAAGACCCGTCTCCCCCACCTGCGCGGCCATCTTTACCGAATGACCGGCACCGCCAAGGGTGCAATCGCAGACGACAGATCCGCTCTTTAGCTGCAGCGACTCAAGCACTTCGCCGAGCATGACAGGTTCATGCCGATATTCTTGTGTCAAGATCCCACGCTCCATCCGTTACTCATGCCTTGCCCTTACGAGAAGAAGAGGTCCAGCAGAGCCTCATCGTCATCGTCCTCATCGGCCGTAGCACGGTCCCAAACCTCGAGGTGGTCGTAGTTGCCCACAACCGTGACCTCGCGGTCGAGGTTCGCCTGCTTGCGGAGAGACTCAGAAAGACCGATACGACCGGCGCTGTCCACATCCATCGAGGTGGTGCGCTTGTTGATCGCCCTCATGAGTTTCTGGTCGTTGATGTCACGCGGGTTAAAACCCTCGTGGCCCTCACGACCCGCGAAGAGTCCTTCGACCCACTTATCGAAGGCCTCGGCAGAGAACACGTACAGAGCATCGACATCCAGGGCTTTGAACACGCGAACATGCTCTCCAAGCTCCTCGCGAAGGGGTGCAGGCAGGGACAGACGACCTTTTGCATCGAGATTGCGCTCGTATGCACCCGTCATTCCCATGTGCGCCCTCCCCTCGGTTACTCAGATGGCACGTACGCGGGGAACCACCCCGCCTGTCGACGTCATTAATAATATGGGGAACTGCCCCATTTTTCAACATCTTTCCCCACACCTTCCCCCACAACACCCCACCACTCCACCCTCTATATGCTGTAAAACACCCTCGTTCATATGTTCGAAAACACAACATGTTGTGTTTACAGCAAAGCCGGGATGCCATCTGTAGCAGCCCGGCTTTCAACTTCAACCTTCAAGTTGACCTTGAGGCGAATTTTGTGTCCCTTTACGCGCCGTTCACATCGCCCCCCAAACTTCCCCACCAACGTCACGCGCGACCCACCGGCGCATCGGCGCAAGACAAAAGATGGGGCGGACCCCAGATTGCCGATACGCGCACAAAACCGCGTCACGACAACCTGGGGTCCGTCCCCCATTAGTTGTAAATATGCAGGTCAAAGAGTCGCTAGCGATGCGCCAACGGATGAGCCGCCAGGTAGACCTCGGTCAGCTGCGTGCGGTCGACATGCGTGTAGACCTGTGTGGTCGAAATGTCGGCATGTCCCAAAATCTCCTGTAGCACGCGCAGGTCGGCACCGCCCGCAAGCATATGGGTCGCAAAGGAGTGACGCAAGGTATGAGGATGAAGTCCCACCAGTCCCACCTGACGCCCGTATCGCTCGCATATGACATGAACACTCTGACGTGACAGGCGACCACCGTTCTTATTTAAAAAGACTGCCGGTGTCTTTGACCCGCGGGCATGGGCGGCCAGGCGCCGACGCCCATCAGCAATATATTGAGCCATAGCCCGTGCGGCACTTCCCACGAGTGGGGCAAGCCGCTCCTTCGAGCCCTTGCCGCGCACCAGCACAAAGCCGTCGTCAAAATGAACATCGCCCACATCGAGCCCCACCAACTCGCTCACGCGCAGGCCACATCCATAGAGCACTTCCAAAATGGCATGGTCCCGCAAACCCATCTCCCCTTCCGGGAAATCTTGGTCGAGGAGCGCCGAGACATCCCCTACCGAGAGACACTCCGGAAGGCGCTCCGCCTTTTTGGGCAGGCGCAGTGCAGCCGTCGGGTTTTGGGCGACGATCCCATCGCGAACCAAAAAGGCATGCAAACCTTTCACGGCCGCAACTGCACGCTCCACCGAGGCATCGGAGTAGCCCCCGTCGCGCCGATCACCGACAAAACCCTCTATTATCTGACGGTTCACGCCTTCAAAGGACTCAACACCGACCCGCTCCAGGTAGGAACAGTAAGTCGTCAAGTCACGACGATATGCCGCGATCGTATTGCGCGCCAAGCCTCGCTCGACCGCAAGGTAATCAAGATACTCCCCCGTCACCGTATCGAGCAACGAGGGAGTATCTTCGGTATGTCTTTCGTTCGCTGACACCCTTAGTCCGTCGCGAGGTTCATGGGCGTCACCTGCAGGCGATCGACACCCTCGTGCTGGCCAATCGAGGCGCGCACGAACTCGCGGAACAGAGGCTGCGGCTTGGTCGGACGGCTCTTAAACTCGGGGTGGGCCTGGGTGGCCACATACCACGGATGCACGTCACGCGGCAGCTCGACCATCTCGACCAGACGCTCGTCAGGCGAAAGACCCGAGATAACCAAACCCGCGTCCTCGAGCTGGTCGCGGAAGGCATTGTTGAACTCAAAGCGATGACGGTGGCGCTCATAGACAAGCTCCTCGCCATAGGCCTCGCGCGCAAGGGTATCGGCGGCGAGCTTGCACGGATAGGCGCCCAGGCGCATGGTGCCGCCCTTCTCGGTCACGTCCTCCTGCGAGCTCATCAGGTCAATTACGCTAAACGGACCGTCCGGATCGAACTCGGAGGAGCTAGCGCCGGCAAGGCCGACCACGTTGCGGGCAAACTCGCACACGGCGACCTGCATGCCCAGACAAATGCCCAGATACGGAATCTTATGCTCGCGAGCAAACTCGGCAGCAAGAATCTTGCCCTCCAGGGCACGCTTGCCAAAGCCGCCGGGCACCAAAATGCCCGATGCGTCGCCCAGCACCTCGGAGACGTTCTGCTCGTCGAGGCTCTCGCCGTCGACCAGCTGCACGTCCACATGACGATCATAGAAAACGCCTGCATGATGCAGGGCCTCGATAACCGACAGGTAGGCATCGGGAAGCTGGGTATACTTGCCCACAACGGCGATCTTGACCTTGTCGGCATGGTGGTTGGCATGATTCTGTTTGCGCAGGAACTCGTTCCACTCGCTCATGTCGCGCTCGCGCGGGTCCAAGCCCAGGCGCTCGCAAATGCGCAGGTCAAAGTCCTGCTCGGCGAGCAGCTGCGGCACATCGTAAATACTCGCGCAATCTTCGTTGGTAAAGACGCAGTCGGTATCGACGTCGCAGAAGCTTGCGATCTTGCCACGGATGGCATCGTCGATATGGTGATCAGAACGCAGCACAATGATGTCGGGCTGAATGCCAAAGCTGCGAAGCTCCTTGACCGAATGCTGCGTGGGCTTGGTCTTGACCTCGTGCGCGGCGGCGATATAGGGGACGAGCGACACGTGGATGTAGCAGACGTTTTCGGGACCGGCCTCTTTACGATACTGGCGGATGGCCTCCACGAACGGCTGCGACTCGATATCGCCAATCGTGCCGCCCAGCTCGGTGATGACCACGTCGGAACCGGTCTGCTCCTCGATGCGGCGGAACTTATCCTTAATGGCGTTGGTGACGTGCGGAATCACCTGAACGGTGCCGCCTAAAAAGTCACCGCGACGCTCGCGGGCAATCAGGCTCTTGTAGATAGCGCCGGTCGTAAAGTTGGAATCACGGGTAAGATTCTCGTCAATAAAGCGCTCATAATGGCCCAGGTCCAGGTCGGACTCGTAGCCATCCTCGGTCACGAAGACCTCACCATGCTGAAACGGGCTCATGGTGCCGGGGTCGACGTTCAGATACGGGTCGGCCTTCTGCATCGTCACCTTGTAGCCGCGTGACTTGAGCAGACGGCCCAACGAGGCCGCGGTGATGCCCTTACCCAAGGACGAAACTACGCCGCCGGTTACAAACACATGCTTGGTCATATTGAATTACCTGCGCTTCCCGTAGAAGTTTTCCATTCACATCTTACGGGTCTTCATTGTAATACTCGAAAAGCAAGCCGCTCGCTATTTTTCACCCGCATGCCCGCATTTCTCCATCTCGAAACAAAACACCGCCCAAGTAGCTTTGGGCGGTGCAGGTTCGTCGAAACTGCCGTGTTGTTACCGATCGGCAGTCTCATCCTTCAACATATCTTGAACAAGCATGCCGGCACGAACACCCTTAAGGTACCACTCGCCTCGCCCGGTCAGGCATATGCCGTTTGCAAGCTGGCCGCCATCATCGTTATAACGAGAAACGACCTCGATAAGGCCATCAGAATCCAAACGGTCGATTGCAGCGCGGGCACGATACGGCGAAACCCCTACGCACTCGGAGAGTGTCTTGCGCGAGAAACCGTACGGCACACCGTTTCCCTTAGATTGCCGAGCGATCTCCATCAGCACCAGCACCTCGACACGCTTCATATCGTTGACACTCGCACGACCCTTGCCCGCCATGGCAGCCTCCTCAAACCGAGCACGAGCATCAAAAGCACCGCGCATGACCGGCGCATCCCTCGATGGCCGGCAACATCCATCATGGGTAGCCCCGCAAAGGATGTATCCACTGAGGTAATTGTATACCGCGCAAATCGCTTTTGGGCAGGTAAACGGCCTAAATTTCGGCAAATATAGGGCTCTTCGGTGGTTTCTGTGGGAGAGATTCCGGCATAGGCCCAGCTCAGCGGGCGAAAACAACGATCTGGAACTGAAACGGCCCCGGGAGGGGCCGTTTCCGCGTCATCCGCCTATGATTGCTAAGCCAAATTCAGACAACCGAAGAGGTGTGACGCATGAAGAGTCTACTACTTCTCGCCCTCGGTCTGGCCCGCACGGTCGTCCTGGGCGCGCGCATCGAGGCCGAGCGCATCGTCGTGAGCGTCCGGCCCTACAAGCGCGAGCAGCGCCGCTGCCCCGTATGCGGCAGGGCCTGCGACTTCTACGACATGGCGAACCGCGGGGCCCCCAGGCTGTGGAGGGCGATGGACCTGGCGCGCTCGGCCTGCTACCTGGAGTACGCGCCCTGCAGGGTGCGCTGCCCGGAGCACGGCGTGCGCACCGAGGCCGTCCCCTGGGCGCGGCACGGGGCGCGCTTCACGCGCGACTTCGAGGACTGGGTGGCGTGGCTGGCGGTCCGCTGCACCGCCTCGGCGGTCTCCGAGCTCGCCCGCGTCGAGTGGCACAGCGTGGGCGGCGTGTGCAGGCGCGTCTACGCCGAGCTGGAGGCCGCGCGCGGCGCCTCGAGGTTCGACGGCGTGCGCCGCATCGGCATCGACGAGACGTCGTACAAGAAGGGCCACAAGTACGTCACGGTGGTCGTCGACCACGACCGCGGCTGCCTCATCTGGGCGCACGAGGGCACCGGCAAGGACGTGCTCAACCTGTTCCTCGACGAGCTCACGCGCGAGCAGAGGCGCGCCATAGAGGTGGTGACCGCCGACGGCGCGAGGTGGATAAGGCAGCTGGTCAAGCGCCGCTGCCCCAACGCGAGGTGGGTCATGGACCCCTTCCACGTGGTCCAGTGGATGAACGACGCGCTCGACGCCGTGCGCTGCGAGGAGTGGAACGCCGCCAGGGCCGCCGCCAGGGCCGCCAGGCCCAGGCCCGAGGGCAAGCGCGGCAGGCCTGCCAAAGGCGAGCTGCCGCCCGAGGAGGTCAGGGCGCTCGAGGAGGAGGCGGCCTCCATCAAGGGCAGCCGCTACGCGCTCGTGAAGAACCCCGAGGACCTCACCGACGGCCAGAGGGCGAGGCTCGAGGCGCTCAAGAAGAGGGCCGGCTCGCGGCTGGTCAGGGCCTGGGAGCTCAAGGAGGACCTGCGGGCCGTCTTCCGGGCAGCCGACGGCTCCGAGGCCGCCGAGCTGCTCGACGACTGGATGCACAGGGCCGCCTACTGCAAGATCGCCAAGGTCGTCGCCGTGGAGAAGAAGGTGCGCCGCCGGCGCGACGACATCATCGCCGCAGTCGAGCTCGGCATCAGCAACGGGCGCGTAGAGGCCATCAACAACAAGATCAAGGTGGCGGTGAGGATGGGCTACGGCTTCCGCAACACCGACAACCTCGTGGCCCTGCTCATGCTCAGGTGCGGCGACTGCCAGCCCCAGCTCCCGGGTCGCCCGGTGAAGGCGAGGAAGAAGGGCGTGAAGGGAGCGAAGAGCGTTGCTGCCTAGGCTAGCCCCTTGTCACACAAACTACCGAAGCCTCAAATATAGCCCTAAAACCCCCTAAGCGCCGCATCGGGTGCGCACTCCGATGCGGCGTCTCATCTCAATCTTAGCGATGGAAGAAGCCGCGGCGCTCAAACTTGGGCTCACAGCACACGTTAATGCCCAGCTTGCGCAGCACCGTCTCGTCCGTAGGCGAGATAATCACGCTAAAGAAGGCGTCGCAGCCGCGCAGCTGCTCAAGACCCGAAAGAACACGAGTAGCTGTCTCGCTCGTGGCCGAGGTGATAGAGAGCGCCATGAGCGTCTCGTCGGTGTGGAGACGCGGGTTTTTGCTGCCAAGGAAATGCGTCTTGAGCTTGCTGATAGGCTCAATCGCCTCATCGCTGATGACCTCGAGCTCAAGATCGACGCCCGAAACATGCTTAAGCGCGTTCATGATGAGCGAGCTCGCGGCACCCAGACGCGTTGAGGTCTTTCCGGTCACTACCGAACCGTCCGGCATCACCATGGCACCCACGGGACCGCCCGTCAGTTGCTCCCTGGTGAGAGCAGCCGAGCGTGCCGGCGAATAGTTCTTGTCGATGCCGGCTTTTTTCATAATGAGTTTGAGACGGTCGACCTGCTCATCGCCCACGCCAGTACGGCGCACGCTTTCAACCGCGGCAAAATAGCGGCGCACGATCTCCATCTTGGAGGCATCTCGGCATGCATCGTCATCGGTAATGGCAAAACCGACCATATTGACGCCCATGTCCGTGGGGCTCTGATAGGGGCTCTCGCCCAAGATCTTTTCCATGAGGGCGCGAACAACCGGGAACGCCTCAACGTCTCGGTTGTAGTTGACCGTGGTCTTGTTGTATGCCTCAAGGTGGAACGAGTCGATGATGTTGGCGTCATCGAGGTCTGCCGTGGCAGCCTCATAGGCAATGTTCACCGGATGCGTGAGGGGGAGATTCCAGACCGGGAAGGTCTCAAACTTGGCATAGCCGGCAGCGGTGCCATGCTTGTGCTCGTGATACAGCTGCGACAGGCAGGTGGCGAGCTTACCCGAGCCAGGGCCGGGCGCCGTCACGACAACGAGCGGACGCGTGGTCTCGACAAACTCGTTCTTGCCGTAGCCTTCATCAGAAACGATCAGGTCGACATCGTGCGGATAGCCCTCGATGGGATAGTGCAGCTTGGCGGGAATGCCGAGCGCGTTTAGACGATTGCGGAAGACGTCGGCAGCGGGCTGACCGGCATACTGCGTGATAACCACAGCGGCAACGGCAAATCCGTTCCCGCGGAACAGATCGACCAGACGCAGGACGTCCTCGTCATAGGTAATGCCCAAGTCGCCACGGGCTTTGTTCTTCTCGATATGGTTCGCATTGATTGCGATGATGACCTCGACGTCGTCGGCAATGCTCTTGAGCATGCGGAACTTGCTGTCCGGTTCAAAACCCGGCAGCACGCGGCTCGCATGATAGTCATCGAACAGCTTGCCGCCAAACTCCAAATACAGCTTGCCGCCAAACTGCGAGATGCGCTCCTTAATGTGAGCAGCCTGCAGCTCGATATACTTCGCGTTGTCGAAACCCTGGCGCATGTATGGCTCCCGTCCCGTTTTCATTTAATGTCCTAGGCGATTATAGCGGAGCAGACCCTCCCCCACCGACGAGGCCGGGGCAGCTAATTTGGGACGGGGCTTTTTTGACTACCCTTTATGTGGGGGTAGTCAAAAAAGCCCCGTCCCAAATTAGCTGCCCCAAACGCACTTCCCCTGCACCAACAATGGCAACATCGCAGGTTGAGCATAAGTCAGACACGGGCGCCAGAGCGAGCAAGCTGACGTGAAAGAGGAGGGCATACACCT
Source organism: Collinsella sp. WCA1-178-WT-3 (M1) (assembly GCF_009696325.1). Lineage (GTDB taxonomy): Bacteria > Actinomycetota > Coriobacteriia > Coriobacteriales > Coriobacteriaceae > Collinsella. Next base: position 3,476 of record NZ_VUME01000002.1, on the reverse strand, counting down.
TTTGGCAATGCCCGACGATTGAACGTCAGATTGCCGCTCTGGCGGGCTTGCAGCGTCGACCGGTTCCGGCGTTCGGCAAAACGCCGGAACATAAGAGCGCCCCCTCCCGCGCACGGAACGGGAGGGGGCTAAAGGTAGGAGTCTACCGGTGGGTTGACCCCACCGGACAGACGATGACCAAGTGATCCTCTACAGGATCGTCAAGGTTTCCGTGGGGCACCCGTTGGGTACTTAGATCAACACGCAGGCGACGGTCAGGATGATGGCGCAGACGACGGAGAGAACGACGATGAGCTTAAGGGCAAACTTGAGCCAGGTCGTCCACTCGATCTTGGCCAGGGCGAGACCGCCCATGATGGCACCGGAGGTCGGGGTGAACAGGTTCACGACACCGATGGCGGCGGAGAAGATCATGACCATGACCTCGGGCGAGAAGCCGAGCTTAACAGCCAGCGGTCCCATGATGGGCATGGAGACGGTAGCCATACCAGAGGTCGACGGGATCAGGAAGGACAGGCCGAAGTAGACCAGGAAGCTCATGGGAGCGAAGATCACGCCGGACAGACCAGCCAGGGCACTGGCGGCAGCGTCGAGGACGTAGACGTCGAGACCGGTGTTGGCCATGAGGACGGAGATGCCACGGGCGAGGGCGATGACGAGAACAACGGACATCATGTCGGCAGCGCCGGTGATGAAGGTGTTAACGATCTGCTTCTCGGACAGGCCACCGATGATACCGATCAGGATAGCCATGAGGAAGAACCAGGTGGAAGCCTCGTCGAAGTACCACTGGCCAATGGGCAGGCCGGTGATCAGGGCAGACCAGCCCTGGACGACGGTGTTACCGTCGGCATCGTAGACAGCGCCAGCGTCAAAGAAGTTGGCAACGCCCTCGTTGAGGTCGGCCAGCGGAATGAAGCCGACGATCATGACGACGAAGGTGAAGGCAAAGGCGATCAGAACACCCTTCTGACGACCGGTGAGCTTGACCTCCTTGTTAACCTCGGAAGCAGCCTTGCCGTGAGCCTCTTCGGCGTCCTTGAGCTCCTGCATCGACAGGATGGTGGAACCCTTGTCAGCCTTGACCTTCTTGGCATAGCCCATGACGAAGAAGATGGAAATGGCCGTGGTAACAATCCACAGGACGGCACCGAGGCCGATGATGATGGACTGGTTGACCTCAATGCCAACGCCGGTCAGAGCGTCGACGGCAGCGCCGACGGCGAACGGGTTAACCGTGGAGCCCAGGCAGCCGCAGCCAGCGCCGAGCAGGACGGTAGCGGCGCCGACCATGGGGTCGAAGCCGGCAGCCATCATGGTAGCGGCGAGCAGGGCGTAGAAGGGAACGGTCTCCTCGCACATACCATAGGTGGTACCACCGAGGGAGAAGATGAGCATAAGGACAGGAACGAGCATGATCTCGTTGCCCTTAAGCTTCTGCACCAGAACGGCGATGCCGTTGTCCAGAGCGCCAGTCTCGGTCATCATACCGAGGAAGCCGCCCAGGATCATAACGAAGAGGCAGACGGGCAGAGCGTCAGCGAAGCCCAGGATCGGGGCGGTGCAGAAATCGCTCAGACGGGCTGCAGTAACAGCGCCGCCGGACGTGCCGGAGACGATAACGGTAATCACTGCAACAATTGCCAGCAGAGCTAGAAGAATGGTGAACGATGAAGGCATACCGCGCTTTTTCTTAGCGGTCTCAGTCATAGTTCTCATCCCCCCTTCATAAATCATTTAACTTTCTCGCGCGAAGCGGATCTTCCGTGCCGTGCCCACCGCCCGACGCAAGATATTTACCAGACAAACCGCTCGGGGTGTGCAGCAATACACCCCGAGCGAAATGCTTAGAGGCTCTTACTTGAGCGTTGCGTACATGACAGCCTTGATGGTGTGCATGCGGTTCTCGGCCTCGTCGAAAACCTTGGAAGCGGGGCTCTCGAAGACCTCGTCGGTGACCTCCTGCTCGGTAATGCCGAACTGCTCGCACTTCTCGGCGCCAATCGTGGTGTTGGTGTCGTGGAAGCTGGGCAGGCAGTGCAGGAAGATGGCACCCGGGTTGGCCATAGCCATGACCTCGGAGGTGACACGATACGGGGTGAGCTGAGCGATGCGCTCGGCCCAAACCTCGTCAGGCTCGCCCATGGAGACCCACACGTCGGTGTAGATAACGTCGGCACCGGTGACGCCGTCCTTGACGTCGGTGGTCAGCTTGATGGTGCAGTCGTTAGCCTCGGCGATAGGCTTGCAGGCCTCGATGACGTCGTCAGCGGGCATGCACTCCTCGGGGCCACAGGCCACGAAATTCATGCCGAGCTTGGAGCAGACAACCATGAGGGAGCGAGCAACGTTGTTCTTGCAGTCGCCCATGAAGACGAGGGTCTTGCCCTTGATGTCGTAGTTGAAGTTCTCCTGGACGGTCAGGATGTCGGCGAGCATCTGGGTGGGATGCCACTCAGTGGTCAGGCCGTTCCACACGGGCACGCCGGACTTAGCGGCGAGCTCCTCGACGTCGTCCTGGGCAAAACCACGGAACTCGATGCCGTCATACATGCGGCCGAGAACGCGGGCGGTGTCCTCGATGGACTCCTTCTTGCCCATCTGCGACGAACCCGGATCGAGGTAGGTGACGCCCATGCCCAGATCCATGCCGCCGACCTCGAAGGCGCAGCGGGTACGAGTGGAGGTCTTCTGGAAGAGCAGAACGATGTTCTTGCCCTCGAGATAGCGATGCGGAACGCCAGCGCGCTTCATGTCCTTGAAGTTCTTGGAGAGCTTGAGCAGGTACTCGATCTCCTCAGTGGTAAGGTCGAGGAGCTTGAGGAAGCTACGGCCGGAGAGGTTAACACCCATGGTTCGTTTCCTTTCGAAAAATGAATTACGCAAGTATTCGTGTTGCCCGTTTGACGGGCAAAACCGGTGCGGTTGTAGGGGGACCGCACCGGAAACGGAAAGACTTAGAGGTCCTCGCGCCAGAAGGGCATGCTCATGCAGCGCGGGCCGCCACGGCCGCGGGAGAGCTCGGCGGAGGGCACGACGAGAAGGTCCAGGCCCTCCTTGTACAGCACGTCGTTGGTGACGGTGTTGCGGGCGTAGACGCAGATCTTGCCGGGCTCGACGCACAGGGTGTTGGAGCCGTCGTTCCACTGCTCGCGGGAGGCCGCGATCGGGTCGCCGCCGCCGCAGGGGATCAGCTTGACCTGGTCGACGCCGGTGGCGTCCTCCAGGACGTGCTCGAGGGTGTCCTCGATCAGGCGGATGTTCACGTCGCCCGGGTTCTTGCCGGCGGTCAGCTCGTAGACGCGCAGGGTGCCCATGATGGCGGGGTGGATCGTGAACTTATCGACGTCGATCTGGGTGAAGACCGTGTCGAGGTGCATGAAGGCGCGCGAGACCGGGATGTCGAAGGCCAGGATGCGCTCGACCTTGGAGTCGGAGTTCCAGAAGATGTTCTGGGCCATGACGTCGATAGCGGC
>NZ_VUME01000019.1 GCF_009696325.1 Collinsella sp. WCA1-178-WT-3 (M1) | reverse complement strand
AAGGCGGACCTCGACGACTTCGTGGTCCATTGGAACACGAGGAGGCGCCAGGTTAAACTGAAGGGACTGACCCCGGAGGAGTTCCGGAGACAGTCCCTTGCGGCGTAGTTCTTATTTAAGCCGTCCAGGTTTTGGGGTGCAGTTCACACTACGTGCGGCGGGGGTTCTTTCGTCCTGCGGAATGTCCGCGAAGGTTAGCCCTCAGATCCTGCTACGACTGCGTCCTCGGATTGTGGGGCTGAATGAAGGACGTGGCTGAGGGGGCCTTTTGTCCCCTTCGCTGTTTCGCGGCTTTGCCGCGAAAGCTCGCGCCACTTTGGGGATGGATGGGGGCGTGGCTGGATTGCAGATTCAAATGGCTAGAGAGATATGGGTGCGAACGAGAAATCGTTATTGGGGTCATCCTTTTCCATAAACTCATCAAGACAAAACGTCATGTAGATTGGAGCATACAGAACCTTGCCCTCTTTGCTGAGGTTCTCGTGGCTCAGTACAACGGCCTCGGGAATTTTGTACTCGCCCACATTCATCAGACGATCGAGGGCCGCGTGCGCTCGAACCTTCTTACCCGATTTGACCTCGATTGGGACAACATGCCCGTGGGCGCCTTCGATTACAAAGTCAACTTCACCGACCTCACGCGTTTGGTAGTACCATGCATCCGCCCCGAGGGCAACAAGTTCCTGCGCGACCACGTTCTCATAGAGACCACCAAGGTTGGGAGTTTTCATATCAAGATAGACAGCGCGTGCAGTGCTGCCGGGGTACCGCGATGCTAGCATGCCTGTATCAGACTCGTATAGTTTGAAGGCTGTCGTTTTCTCCGTCCTCTTGAGAGGACTCCGTGGCTCCGTCACCCTGGCGACCATCAATCCAACACCTGCGTTAACAAGCCACAGGAAATCCTGTTCATATTTTTTAAGGCGAGCTCCCTCACCCAGAGACGAAACAACAAAGCGATGGGACTCCGCCTCAAGCTGAACGGGAATTTGCTCAAAAATCGACCGAACGTTAAACGCTCGAGTCGATGCATATTTTGAGATATCGCTTTTGTACTGATCGACCAGCTGAGTTTGAAGCTCACGTGTGCTCACGAGCGAATAACCCGAATCAATATAGTTCTGAACGACCTCCGGCATGCCGCCGCAAATGATATATGCTCTATAGTTTTTGAGCATCGCCTCATGAATATAGTTTTCGACAGGATGCTTCTCGACAAGGCAGCTGCGAATACCGGCAAGCACATTCTCGCTGACGCCGTTTGCCCAACAAAACTCTTCAAAATCCATTGGGCGCATAACAATGTGCTCGACATACCCCACCGGAAAAGAAGAGATTCCCTTAAACTCAGTCCCAAGCATAGACCCCGAGAAGACATAGCTAAAGCGCCCATCCTCGACCAACGCCTTCATGAGTGTAACGATCTGCGGATACTCCTGAATCTCATCGACAAAGACAAGCGTGTCCCCCTCAACAAGCGGCGCATTCGCAAGAAGGGCTACGCGGTTGATAAAGTCAACGGAGTTCTTTGCGCCAATAAGCACATTCTTTGCCTCGACATTGAGTAGTAAATTGACCTCAAAATACGAAGCGTAGTTGCTTTTTCCGAACGCGCGAATCGCATAGCTCTTGCCGATCTGACGCGCACCAGTAACAAGTAATGCCTTATTGGAGGTATTCTTCCAGCTCAAAAGCTTATCAGTGACCTTACGGCGTAGCATAAAACCCCCAAATGACAAAAATTGGCAGATACAATTGCCTAAAATCATACAAAAATTTGCGGATAATAGCGTGCGTAAATATACAAAAATTGGAAGATAGCAAAGGTCCGATAAGGTCTCAAAGCCACTGAAACAGCGCTCTACTTTGCGAAGGGGCTGGAGACGCTGCTGTGTGCGTCTCCAGCCCTCTGATTCTTACTTTTGGTTCCGCGATGGGACTTTGTTGGCCTTCCTGGTCGGTTTACCTTGTCTCGCCGCTCTCTGTGCGTAGGCGGTAGCCGTGGACGAGGTCGCTAATAGCCGGCCAGGGAATCTGGCGGTCGACCCAAAATTGGAGCTGGACCAGATAGCGCTCGGTGGCGCGTGTGAGGGCCGCGAACTGTTCGTGAGTCTCTACCTGGGCGTAGAGGTCGCGGCTGTGGGCGAGGATTGCCGTCGTGTCGTCCATTTTGCCGGTGACGTCGAAGGCGCCCGAGAACCAGTCGCACAGGCGCGCGGCACTATTGTTGATTGTTGCGAGGTCGGCGGTGCCGTCGTTGGCGTTTTCGTTGGCCTGGGCACGCAAGAGGGAGAGGGCGTCGGCGGCGTTCATACAGTAGCCGACGGTGAAGTTCCAGACGGCGAATTCGCGGCCTGTGTCGAGCTTGCGGCGGCGCATGTAGTCGATATCGCGCGGTTCCTCGAGCATCATTTGGTCGGCGAGGGCCTCAAGTGCAGTGGTGTACTCGGCAAGGTCGAGTGTGAGCAGGGTGTTGATATCCATCATCTTTAGGCCTCCGTTTCGATCTCGACGATTTCGTTTTTAATGTACATGCCCTGGTTGTCCCAGACATTGCGGCAGGCGGCGGCAAAACGCTCGCGGTCGGCTTCGCAGATGCGGGCGAACATGTTGCAGGTGCCAAAGGGCTCGCACACGTCAAAGAAGATGCAAATTGACGACCAGCCGCCATACCAGCTCACGGCGCCCGCCGGCTCATGAAAGACGGGGTTCTCGATGTGCTCGTAATTGGCGATGGGGCCCGATACGGGATAGGTTACCTCGGCATCGCAGATCTTGGCCGAAAAGATACGTGACTCGACCGGACAGGACGATTCGAACAGCTTGCATGCCTCGGGAGCCTTGTCCCAGAGCATGTCGGCGAGAAACGTCTCGCCATTTAGCGTGATCTTGAGCATTTTTGTCATAGTAAGGACCTCCTCAATCCGTCGCTCAAGGGGTTCGCTGGCGGATAAGGAGAAGACAGCAGCGGGGTCGCCGAACCCAAACTTCACGACAGATCTCTGTCGCCCCAGCCCGTGCTGTTCCTCGCTAAAGTACCATGCCGCAATTACGCGCGCAATATCAGTTTTTGAATTTCTGGAAGCGGCAATCGACGAGACGGCTCGCCGGCTACCGGCCGACGCGCGGTATGAACACTTGTCTATTCCTTAAGTTGGATGAAAAGCCCCATGTTTTTGTTGGGGTGCATACTCGTCTTATAAATGTATAGAATCTCGTATAGTGCGAGTAAGATATTGCGCTGTCTGTTTTGTGTTTAGCAAAGATATAGTTTGCATAATCTGGTCTAATCCCTGCTATATCAAAATAAAGTCGCACGTAAATAGCTTAGATATGCTTGAGCTGGGCATCTTTACGCTGAACGGGTAAAAACGACCGTTCACCGTTCAACTGTTTTAAAAATGAATAAAATGAGCGATAAAGAGAATATAAACCTTAATAAACTCGCGTATTGCACGGACGTGGGTTATTAATGGGATGTAGGCCTTTTACAGAAAGGATTCCAGCAATGTCTAAGCCTCTTGGCAAGCCCGATCGTATTGTCGTCGCCCTTGGCGGCAACGCCCTCGGCAACAACCCCGTCGAGCAGATCGAGGCCGTGAGCAACACCGCCCACGCACTCCTTGGTCTCATCGAGCAGGGTAACGAGATCATCATCACCCACGGCAACGGCCCGCAGGTCGGCATGATCCAGAATGCCTTCGCCGCTGCCCACGACGCCATCGGCACCCCCGAGATGCCGCTGCCCGAGTGCGGCGCCATGTCCCAGGGCTACATTGGTTATCACCTGCAGCAGGGCATCGGCCGCGAGATGCACAAGCGCTATAAGCGTTGGCACGCCGCCACCGTCGTCACCCAGATCGAGTGCGATCCCGACGATCCCGCGTTCAAGAACCCGACCAAGCCGATCGGCCCCTTCTACACCGAGGAGCAGGCCAAGGAGTTCATGGCCGAGGATCCCTCCAAGGTCTTCGTCGAGGATTCCGGCCGCGGCTGGCGCCGCGTCGTCGCCTCCCCCGATCCCAAGAAGATCGTCGAGGCCGACTCCATCCTCAACCTGCTCGACAACGAGTTCATCGTCATCGCCTGCGGTGGCGGCGGCATCCCCGTCGTCCGCGACTACGAGAACAAGGGCTGCTACAAGGGCGTTCCCGCCGTCATCGACAAGGACCTGGGCGGCGAGCTGCTGGCCGAGGACTGCGACGCTGACGTCCTGTTCCTGCTGACCGCCGTCGAGCATGTCGCCATCAACTTCGGCAAGCCCAACCAGGAGGAGCTCGAGGACCTCACCGCCGACGAGGCCGAGCGCCTGGCCGACGAGGGCCAGTTCGGCAAGGGTTCCATGGAGCCCAAGGTCCGCGCTGCCATCAAGTTCGCCCGCTCCCGCAAGGGCCGCACCTGCATCATCGGCGCTCTGGACAAGGCCGCCGAGACCATGGCCGGCCTCTCCGGTACCCGCATCCACGAGTAGTCTCTACTCTGTTGCCTCTCTCGTGGGCGCCAGGCAAAGCGCCCACAAACTAGCCTCTCTTCATGAGCCCCGCAGTCCGCTCCGACTGCGGGGCTTTTGCTATTCACCTAGTCATTGGGGACGTTCTCTAAAGGTCGCATCGATCAGCAGCGGGAAACTGTATCCCAGAATCGGCGTTCGAAATGGGATGCAGTTTCCCTATGGCCCTCAACCGGAAAATACATCCCGGAATTTGATCGAAAAGTGGCCCCCAGTTTCCCAAACAGGCCGTGCGCGGAAAGTGCATCTCGTAATCGAGCTCCAAAGTGGGAGACGTTTTCCGTGCTGGCAGTTTCTGGCGGTGTGCGGCAGCCGGCATGGCCGCCCACGAGCGGCATCCGCAAGGGCCGTCCCCAACGACCACTCATTTAAGTCTGTCCCCAATGACTAGTAGTAGGCCCACATGGCTTCGACTTCGTTAAGGACTTCTACGATGCCCCAGCGGCGGGCGCTGCGGCTGGCCGAGTTGGGGTCGTAGACGCCAATCTGGTCGGCGTCGTCAATACCGTAAAGCACAATGTAGTGGCCCACGTTGGTAAAGGTGCCCGGCCGAACGGCGGCGATGACGGGCGCTCCCGAACGTAGCGCCTGAGTCATAGAGTCGCGATCGTTATGGAGCTCCGTTCCGTTAAGTCCCAACTGCCACGCGCCGCGCGTCATAAACGACCATTCCGTTGCACCGGTGGGGGCGTAATTGCCCGCCTCGGAAAGCGCGCACATATCGACGGGGGTCATATCGGTGCGTCCCGTCTTAAAGATGTAGACCATGGTGAGGCACGTAGGCCCGCAGGCATTTTGGCGGATGGTGCCGCCGGCGTAAGGCAGCTCCGACCACGCAGGGTCGATCTGATAGATATGGGGCATCGTGCCGGCTTGCCATTGCGAGCGCGGGGTCGAAAAGGCGAAAGAATAACCGGGCGCGACGGGGGCCTTGAGCAGCTTGTCCTCGGCGGTGGGCTCGAGACCGGCCAAGCCGTGGGACATACAGGAGCTCATAAACACAAAGACCAGACAGGTGAGGATAGAGCACAGTGCGAGGCGAACTCGACGAGCCGGCAGGGCGGGGGCATTCACGTGCGATGTCGAGCGGTAAGGCCTGCCGTTGCGTCCGCCTTGGGGATGCGAAAAGAAGCGGTTGATATGGATGCCGGGCTGACGTACGCCGTTGCGGCGCAGCTGCGGAACCTCGGCCTGACGCTGTCGAGTGCGCGCGCCCAAGCGGCTATCTTGCTGCGCGCTTGTGCCTATGCTCGGACGGCCACTCTGCCGCGTTCTGCTTGTCTGCTGCCGAGACGAAGGCCTGGGTTGCTCTTGAGGACGTTGCGGATTGCCGCTCGTGGCACTTCTGGGCGTCGGCGTGGTACGGCCAGCAAGGCGAACGCTTTGTCGCCGTTGATCACCGTCGTTGTATCCGTAGGCCATTCGTACCGCCTTGCCTCATGTATAACCTGTCCATCCTACAAAAAAGATGTGCAACAAATGAGTCTGCGCGTCAAAAGCTCGGTAAACGGTATGAAAGGCGCAAAACACACGGCCTCAAAAATATCTCTCTATGCGTTCGATGAGCGTGCGCCCGTCGGTCGGGCGGCAACAATGAGCGGCAAACCGTGCCGTTCGTCCCAAAAACGGCGCCGCTCGTTTTGCAGTTCTGCCTTCGGTCGAGCTACGAGTGGCGTTGCTGTGCCAAGGCCGTATCTTAAAGCCATGAAATAAAAGTGCGCGGCAAAACAGACCGTGCAAGGGGTGACGCCAAGGGGCGTCAGAAAGGAAAGGAGGGGAACAATGGCGGACAAGAACGCAGAAGTTGCAGTCGAGGATACCGGCGGCATGAAGAAAACGCTTTCGCTCTGGAACTTCTTCACCATCGGTTTCGGTGCCATCATCGGTACCGGTTGGGTTCTGCAGGTCGGCGACTGGATGGTCGTGGGCGGCGGTCCCGTTCCCGCTATGATCGCATTCCTCTTGGGTGCAATCTTCCTCGTGCCCGTCGGAGCTGTTTTCGGTGAGCTTACGGCTGCTATCCCCATCTCGGGCGGCATCGTCGAGTATGTCGATCGTAGCTTTGGCCGTACACTGAGCTACATCACCGGTTGGCTCCTGGCCCTGGGCAACGGCATCCTGTGCCCGTGGGAGGCCATTGCCATTTCGACTCTCGTGTCCGAGATGTTCGGTAGCCTGCCCGGTCTTGAGTGGCTGCGCGCCATCAAGCTCTACACCATCCTGGGCGCCGACGTTTACCTGTTCCCGACGCTGATCGCGCTCGGCTTTGCAGTCTACGTCATCTTCCTCAATTTCCGCGGTGCCAGCTCGGCCGCCAAGCTCCAAGCCTTCCTGACCAAGGCCCTGCTCTGCGGCATGCTACTCGCCATGGGCGTCTCGCTGTTCACCGGCTCGCCGAACAACGCCATGCCTGTGTTCTCCCAGGTCGCCGGTGCTGGCGGCGGTAAGGCCGCCACCGAGGGCACCAGCCTGTTCGCCGGTATCGTGTCGGTCCTGGTTCTTACCCCGTTCTTCTACGCCGGTTTCGACACCATTCCTCAGCAGGCTGAGGAAGCAGCCGAGGGCCTTAACTGGAACAAGTTCGGCAAGATCATCTCCCTGGCCCTGCTGGCCGCCGGCGGCTTCTACATGGTCTGCATTTACTCGTTCGGCACTATCCTTGACTGGCATGAGTTTGTTAAGAGCCCCGTTCCCGCGCTTGCCTGTCTTAAGGGCATCAACATGCTCCTGTACCTGGCCATGCTCGTCATCGCCACGCTTGGACCCATGGGCCCGATGAACTCCTTCTACGGCGCCACGAGCCGCATTATGCTCGCCATGGGCCGCAAGGGCCAGCTGCCCGAGAAGTTTGCCGAGGTCGATCCCAATTCCGGCGCTCCCAAGCTCGCCTGCGTCGTTCTGGCCATCATCACCGTCGTCGGTCCGTTCCTGGGCAAGAACATGCTCATCCCTCTGACCAATGTGTCGGCTCTCGCCTTCATCTTCTCTTGCGGCATGGTCGCTCTTGCCTGCCTGCGCATGCGCTTCACCGAGCCCGACCTACCTCGTCCCTACGAGGTGCCCGGCGGCAAGTTTGGCATCTGCCTCGCCGTCGCTGCCTGCGCCATCATCATCGGCCTGCTCGTGATTCCGTTCTCTCCCGCCTCCCTCAACATGGTGGAGTGGAGCATCGTGATCGGCTGGTTGGCTATTGGCCTGGCTCTCATGGCTTTCACCAATTCCCGTAAAAAGTAACGCCTAACCGGGGCGGATTGGGTGCGCGGTGCCCTCTCTCCCGCGTACCGAACCCGGCATCACTTGGGTAGCTTTGTGAGGCCTTAACCCAACACGGCCTCACCCACTATATGGATCCATAAGGAGGAACCATGTCCACTAAGTATGCAATCGTTGGCGGCAAGCTCATCGACGGTACCGGTGCCGAGCCGGTCGAGAACTCCCTCGTTCTCGTCGACGATAACGGCAAGATCGAGTACGCCGGTGTTATGCAGGACCTTCCCGAGGGCGTTGAGGTTATCGACGCCGCCGGCAAGACTGTCCTTCCCGGCCTGATCGACACCCACCTGCACTTCTCGGGCAACCTGACCGACGATGACACCGATTGGGTCATGCAGCCGCTCCTCGAGAAGCAGGCCGTCGCCGTCAAGCAGGCCTACGACTGCCTCACCCACGGCCTCACCACCGTCTGCGAGATCGGCCGCTTTGGTATCCAGATTCGCGACTGCATCGACAAGGGCGTCTTTAAGGGTCCGCGCGTTCTGGCCACCGGCCTCGGCTTCTGCCGTGTTGCCGGTCACGGTGACTCCCACCACTGCACCCAGGAGCTCAACAAGGAATCCCATCCCTGGGGCGACCAGGTCGACGGTCCTTGGGATCTGCGCAAGGCCGTCCGTCGTCGCCTGCGCGAGAACCCCGATGCCATCAAGATCTGGGCTACCGGTGGCGGCATCTGGCGCTGGGACTCCGGTCGCGACCAGCACTATTGCTCCGAGGAGATCCAGGCCGTGGTCGAAGAGGCCAAGATGGTCGGTATCCCCGTGTGGAGCCACTGCTACAACAACCACGCCGCCGCCTACGATTCCGTTCGCTTTGGCTGCGAGCAGCTGATTCACGGCTTCGATATCGATGAGCGCACCATGGATCTCATGGCCGAGCAGGGAACCTTCTTCACCCCGACGATCGCCTTCCTGCCCACCTGGTACGCCACCTATCCTCCCGTCTACGTCCCCGAGCTGCACGACAAGTACGAGGGTACCCTGGTCGAGAAGGAGCTGCAGCGCAACTACGACTGCCTGCGCGAGGCCAAGAAGCGCGGCGTCGTCATGACGATCGGCTCTGACTCCTTCTCCTTCGTCACCCCGTACGGCACCTGCTCCATCGAGGAGATGTACGAGTTCGTCGACAAGATCGGCTTCACCCCGGTCGAGACCATCACCTGCGCCACCCTCAACGGTGCCAAGATGTGCCACATCGAGGACGAGACCGGTTCCATCGAGGCCGGCAAGTGCGCCGACCTGCTGGTCGTCAACGGTGACGTCGCCGCCGACATCCACGTGCTCAACACCGACAACATGGACGTCATCATGAAGGACGGCTGGATTGTCGAGGCCGGCACCTTCGGCGAGCCAAACAAGTACAGCGCCTAAGCTACCGTTTGTCGATGGCTGGATGTAAAACACAGTTTTTGATTACATAATGCAATGGAGAGGGTCGCTTGCGGCCCTCTTTATTGCTATCGGTACTACGGACAAGAGGGGATGACGGTGGATTTAAACAGGCTGATTCTGGGCAAGAGTTACAACTCTACCAAGGTCTTTCGTACGGCCCAGCATGTGGTTCAGGCCATCCTACTCGGTGTTGTCGTTCCGGCGCTTATCTTGCTGCTTATCTGGGATTTAACCGATAATCCCAATCCCGTTCCAGGCGTTGTCGTTATTGCCGGCCTGGTCATGCTGTGCTTTTTCTTCTCGTATGTCTTTGTGGTCCCCGATGACCTCACATCGAGCGCAACCGACCGCACGCTCGCCATCGCATCAAAAATATTTGCCTACACGTCGCGCGGCCTTACGCCCGAAGCGGCCCTGGGTGCCTCTAAAATCATCCTGTCCGAGACCATCGCTTCTGCCATCTGCTTTACTGACGGCAGGCAGGTGCTGGCAAGCTGGGGCGAGGACTCGGCAAAGTGCCCTGCCGGAACCCCGGTAGTGCTCAAGACCACGCTCAACGTGATTGAGACGGGCGAGCAGAGCGTGTTTTCGCGTGATGCCTCCAATGAGATGGGTGGCTATTTTCCCCATCTGCGTGCCGGTATTGTCGCGCCGCTTAGCGTGCGTGGTCATTGCGTGGGCACACTCGAGCTGTATTACCCCCGCCTGAGCAGCATCGATATGCGCCAGACGGCGCTTGCCTCGGGTTTTGCCGATCTCATTTCCACGCAGCTCGCCAGCTTTGAGCTCGAGCGCCAGGATGAGCTCACGGCCCGCGTTGAGCTCCGCGCTCTGCAGTCGCAGGTCGATCCGCATTTTCTATTCAATACCATTAGCACGATCGTTTCGCTCGTTCGAACCGAGCCCGACAAGGCGCGATCGCTGCTGATCGACTTTTCCAACTACTATCGTCAGACGCTTTCTGACTCCGATACGCTCACCACGCTCGAGCACGAGGTGGAACAGGGCACCCGTTATATCAATCTTATGCAGGCCCGGTATGGCGACGGCCGTCTGCGCGTTTCGGTCGACATCGACTTTGAGGTGCGCGACAGCCTGGTGCCGCCGTTTATCTTGCAGCCGCTGCTCGAAAACTGTATCAAGCATGCGCAGCGCGAGACCGAGCCGCTTTCCATTCGTGTTAGGGCTTTTGAGACCGATGACGGCTTGGAGATCATCGTCGAAGATGACGGCATCGGTATGAGCGAAGAAGTCTGCGCGCATCTGTTTGAGCAGCATCGCCGAGAGGAGCCCGAAAGCATTACCGCCGACGGCTCCGTCAAGCGAGGCTGCGGCCTGGCGCTCTTCAACGTGCTTCAGCGCATCCATTTCTTTTACGGAGAAGATTCTGGCATGCGTGTGAAGTCCCAGGAGGGCGTGGGAACGCAGGTCATCGTTGAGTTGAACGGCGAGCCGCATGAGCCGGCGCCGCTAACGGTGTAGCACGCGGTTGGATTGAGAGAAAAAAAGAGGGGAAGCGCATATGTCCGAAGGCTGGAACATCTTGGTGGTTGATGACGAGCCTCCAATTAGGGCTGAGCTACGTTATCTGTTGGAAAAGGATGCGCGTGTGGGCCAGATTGCCGAGGCGGGCAATGTCACCGAAGCCGTGGAATCGATTCTGTCGAACAAGCCTGACGTGCTGTTTTTAGACATTACTATGCCCGGTCGCTCGGGAATTGAGCTTGCCGAGACGCTTCAGAACCTAAAGACACCGCCGGTCGTGGTGTTTGTGACGGCATTTGCCGAGTATGCGGCCGATGCCTATAACCTCGATGCCGTCGATTACATCGTAAAGCCGGTCGAGGATGCTCGCCTGTCAAAGGCGCTCGATAAGATCGAGACCGCCCTGGGCGCTCGCCGTGTCGTCCATGCTCCGCGCCAGCCTTTGCGCCTGACGGTGGATCGTGGGGGTAAAAAGGTGTTCATTCCCGTGGCGGATGTCTGCTACTTTGAGGCGCGCGCCGATTTTTGCAACGCCGTCTGCGCCGAGGGAACATATCTGATCAATGAGTCGATTTCATCGCTCGAGCGGCGCCTGGCCTCCGAGGGCTTTATCCGTGTCCACCGCAGCTATCTGGTCAATTTGGAAGACGTGCACAATGTCGAGATCGGTTCTACGGGTCTTATGGAACTCAGGCTCGATCGCGTAACCTCGACGGTGCCCGTGTCCCGTCGTCGCGCTGCCGAGGTTAAGGCGCGCCTGGGGCTTGTGTAGACGGTCCGCATGCCATCGTTTGCCGACGCAGGTTTGGCATGGGCGCGCGGTGGGCATAATGGGTGACATCGAATGAAATCGAAAGGATCATTATGCCTGCGCTTATTACGCATCATCTGTTTGGCGAGGAAAGCATCGATCGTCTGCCGCAGGGCGTCATTACGTCCGACGAGGAACGCATTGCCTTTATCCTGGGCAACCAGGGTCCCGACCCGTTTTTCTTCCACATCCTGACGCCGCGCGTTTCCGACTGCACGCTGCTGGCGCAGGCCATGCATCGCTCGCGCATGTCGCGCCAGTTCTCGTGCCTGCGCGACGGCGTGTCCCATCTGCTCCCGCGCGATGCCAACTTGGGCCGCGCCTTTGCGCTGGGCCTGCTGTCGCACTACGTGCTCGACCGTAATGCCCACCCCTTTGTCTACGAGCAGCAGTTTGGCATTGTCGAGTCCGATCCCGAGCTGGGGGATTCGGGCAGCCAGGTCCATGCGGTGCTCGAAAGTGACCTGGACGTGTTGATGCTGCAGCTCAAGCGCGACGGGGCCACGGTCGAGGACTATCCGCCGGCGGGCGAGATCGTCACCACCGACCGCATCAATCGCGTGGCCGGCGTGCTGATGAGCTATGTTGCCGGGCGTGTGTACGGTATCGATATCCCAGCGGGGGAGTACGGTGCCGCCGTTGCCGACATGCAGCTGCTCTATCGCGCCATTGAACCGGCGGGCTCGGCCAAGACGCGTGCAATTGCCCTGGTCGAGGGCCTAGTACACGACTACTCCCTGCTCGATGGCCTTGCTCACCGCGTGACGACCGAGCCGCCCGAGCGCACCGGCAATCTGGGCCATCTGACGTGGAAGAATCCCTTTACCGATGAGGTCTCGAACGAGAGCTTCCCCGAGGTCTTTGACCGCGCTCTGGTCGATTACGAGTGCACGGTCACCCGCTTTATCGAGACCGGCGATATGGAGGCCGTGACCAACCACGTCAATTACAGCGGTCGCGTACTCGGCGCTGACGAAGAGTTCGACCGCGAGGAGTAGGGTTCGTGCGTGTCCCTTTGCCGAATCCTTACCGGTGCCTCTGTGCAATTGGGGTACGATGAACTGACTGCATATCGGGCGAATACGAAGGGTCCCTGTCCATGAAATACACCAAGCTCGAGCGTAACTGGGTTATGTACGATGTGGGCAATTCGGCCCTCGTGTTGCTCAACACTTCGGTGGTGCCCATCTACTTTAACGCCATCAATACCGGTGCTTCCTCGGCCGACCTGGTGGTCGCTTGGGGTAGCGCGCAGACGATCGCCTCGCTGGTCATTGCCATGCTCATGCCCATTCTGGGCGCGCTTGCCGATTACGCCGGCAACAAGATCAAGTTTTTCTTGGGCTTCTTCCTCACGGGCTTGGTGCTTTGCCTGGCGCAGGCTATCCCAATGTCCGCTATGGCATTTTTGGCCGTGTACGTGCTGTGCACCATCGGCCTTAACTCTTCTATGACGTTCTATGACGCCATGCTGCCCGACATTACCACCGACGAGCGCATGGACGCCGTGTCCAGCTCGGGCTATGCCTGGGGCTACATCGGTTCCACCGTGCCGTTTATCATCTGCCTGGCGCTTATCATGGGTGGTCCCGCTCTTGGCGTCCCCACCATGCTGGCAACGCGTCTGTCGTTTGTCATCACTGGTGCCTGGTGGCTCATCTTTACCCTGCCGCTCATTCGCACCTATAAGCAAAAGTACGGTCGCGAGCGCGGTCCCGAGGACACCATCGGCCACATCGTGGGCGGCGTGTTCTCCGAGGTCGTACACACCATGCGCGAGATCGCCAACAACAAGACCGTGCTGGTCTACATGATCGCGTTCTTCTTCTACATCGACGGTGTGCACACGGTCATTTCCATGGCAACCAGCTACGGTTCGGCTCTGGGTATCGACTCGACCCAGCTGGTACTGGCCCTGCTCGTTACGCAGTTCGTGGCCTTTCCGTCCGCCATCATCTACGGCAAGCTCGCCGGACGCGTGGGCACGCTCAACATGATCCTGGTGGCGGTCGCCGCCTACATGGGCATTGTGCTGTTCGCCGCGTTTTTCCTCAAGACCGCCTTTGAATTCTGGGTGCTTGCCATTATGGTCGGCCTGTTCCAGGGTGGCGTGCAGGCACTCAGCCGTAGCTACTTTGGCCGCATCATCCCCAAGGAAAAGTCCAACGAGTACTACGGCTTCTTTGACATCTTTGGGCGCTATGCAAGCGTTATGGGCACCTTTCTGGTGTCGGTCGTCACCTCGCTGACCGGCAACCCGTCGCTGGGCGTTCTTTCTATTGCTGTGCTGCTGGTCGTTGGCTTTATGCTGCTGGCCCGCCTGTCTCGCATGACTCGAGCGGCAGAGAATGCCGCATAGGAGCGGGCGGCTATTGTGCCTGTCCGCGGTACTCTTTTGGGGTTATCCGCAATAAACATTGCGACTTGCGAGCAATGATTTGCCCAAGTGGGTATGATGGAATCAGCTAGGTCGCGGGGCGTCGCCTGTGTTTGGCGGCGCCTCGTTTTTGTGTTGCAGGGAGGGAAGGCATGAACGCCACGGTTGTGATTCCAACATATTGGGCGGGCGATGATGCCCATGCAAACGCTCCCGGTGTCTATGACCACTCGACGAAGCTCAACGCCACCAATCCCGAGCTCGATCGCTGTCTTGCTTCGCTCGAGCAGGTACGCGATATTCCGCGAATCATCCTTTTGGTGGTCTGTCCCATCTCGGCCACGGCGGATGTGTCGAAGCGCGTACGCGAAATCGTCGACGCGCACCCTACGCTCAAAGTTACCGTAGTCACCAATACCCAGGCATCGCGTATCGCCGACCGCGTAGCGCAGATTGCGCCCAAGGGTTCGGGAGAATGCGTGAGCCTGCGCGGCTATGGCGCCATCCGCAATATGGGACTTGCCTGTGCCGCCGTGCTGGGTCACGATGCCGTCATCTTTTTGGATGACGACGAGACTGTCATCGATGCCGACTTTATGAAACGCGCGACTTACGCGTTGGGGCAGCAGACGCGTCAGGGCCTGCCGATCTTGGTTAAGAGCGGCTACTTTTACGATCGAGACGGATCGCCGCTGGCCCCCACGGACAAGGTGGGCATCTGCCACCGTTGGTGGACCAAGCGTATCGAGTTCAATCGCTGGATGAAAAAGGCGCTCTCGGGTACCCGTATTTCGCGTTCAAACTATGTGTGCGGCGGCCTTATGGCCCTCCATGCCCGCGCCTTTACCCGCGTGGCATTTGACCCGTTTATCACTCGTGGCGAGGACCTGGACTACCTCTTTAATATGCGCATATTTGGCTACGACGTATGGTTTGATAACGAGTGGACCGTGCGCCATCTGCCGCCCGAGTCCGAGAAACGCTCGCCGCGCTTTATGCAGGACGTGTACCGTTGGTACTACGAACGTGCCAAGCTAACGTTTGCCGCGCATCAGAAAGAGCTCATTCCCGTTACAGCCGCGTCTCTCATGCCCTATCCGGGCCCGTGGATTTCGCGCGAGCTTGACGATCGCGTGCGTAAGACTGCCATGGTCCGCAGCATGTTTACCCGCGAGCACGAGGGATACCTACGCATTTGGCGCCACGGTATTGACGAGGCCAGGACCTACGCACGCCAAAACGCCGCAAGCTACCTGCGTTTCCAGAGCTTCTGGCCCAAGATTATGGATGGGCTCTGGCGTGACGCCCAGCTGACCAGCATCCTGGAGGGGACTGAATGATCGACCGCCGCGCCCAGCGCGATAGTTCAATGTCAATCTTTCGCATCATTGCCGTATCCTGCGCCATTTGTGTGCTGGTGTACTTTGTTTTTGCCCTGGCGACTGGAATCGATCCAATCGCGACCGTGGTCGCCTGTACGCTGCTATGCATCTTCCTGTGTATCTTTTTCTTTTTGACGCTCAATCCCGATTCGGTTCGCTCGCAGTACACCGAGGAGACGCTCTCGGTGGCCTCGGCCATGCTCGAGGACATTAAAGGCGGTCTGACGCAGGAGTCAGCACGTCTGGTGTGCCAGCGCATTTTGCCCGAGACACGCGCCATGACAGTTGCCGTTACCGACGAGAGCAACGTACTGGCCTGCGCGGGCGAGTTTGAGGAAAAGCTGCTGCCCAATTCTCCCATTCATACGCTCGCCACGCGCTACGTCATCGAACACGGTATCGTCCAGTCGTTCAACCGTGTGGTGGACGTGGTGGGTTCGGATGGCTCACACAACCAGGTCCCCGCTGGCATCATCGCACCCATCAAGGTGGGCGACCGCACCGTCGGCACGCTCAAGTTCTATTACAAGACCCCGCGTGCCGTCGACCGTACCCAGTATGCGCTCGCCTCGGGTTTTGCCGAAATCCTGTCCACGCAGCTCGCCATTCACGAGCTCGAGGTGCAAAAGGAGCTCACGGCCCGTGCCGAGGTGCGTGCCCTGCAGGCGCAGATTAACCCGCACTTCCTGTTCAACACGCTCAACACCATCGCATCGTTTACGCGTACCGACCCGCTGCGCGCCCGCGAGCTGCTGCGCGAGTTCTCCTCGTTCTATCGCGCAACGCTCGACAATTCGGGCTCGCTCATTCCCGTGTCGCGCGAGGTCGCACAGACCAAGCGCTACCTGACGTTTGAGAAGGCGCGCTTTGGCGAGGATCGCGTGCTGGCGACCTTTGACGTGTCCGAGGACGTCGAGGACACGCTGGTTCCGGCATTTGTGATCCAACCGATTGTCGAGAACGCCGTGCGTCACGGCATGGGTGATGCCAGTGCGCTGAAGATTGACGTGACGGTGCGCAGGGATGGTGACGATGCGATTTTGATTTCGGTGGCCGATGACGGTGTGGGCATGGACGAGGGCATCGCTGCCAGACTGTTTGACGAGCGCTCTGCCCGTCCCGACGCCAGCTCCCCGCAGGGTGGCGGCGCCGGCGTTGCCATGCACAATATTTCGGAGCGCATTCATCGCTTTTATGGGCCGCACTCCTATACGCGCGTCGAATCGGCGCCGGGTAAGGGCGCTAAAGTGCTCCTACATCTCGATTTGTCGGAGAGCATCTTCGACATTCAAGAGTAGAATAATTGGTCACGGGCTTAACGCCGGTTGGCGTATGCCCGATGTAGTTTGTTGACGAAAGGTTTTATCCCCATGCTGCGTGCGATGATTGTGGATGATGAGGCACCGGCCCGTTCGGAACTTCGCTTCTTGCTCGAGCAGACGGGCAAGATCGGCACGATCACAGAAGCGTCGAGCGTTCGCTCCGCCATCGAGATGCTTATGGAGAGTCGCGTTGATGTCGTGTTCCTCGATATTTCGATGCCTGGCGCTTCGGGTCTGCAACTTGCCGAGGCGCTGCATAAGCTTAAGAATCCGCCGGCGATCGTGTTTGTGACCGCGTACAGCGATCATGCGGTTGAGGCGTTTGATGTGGATGCCGTCGACTATCTGATGAAGCCGGTAGAGGAAGCCCGCCTGGATCGTGCAATCGAGAAGGTCATGCAGCGCACGAAGCCCGTTGCGGACAGCAAGGTGACCATCGAGCGCATCCCGGTGGAGAAGGGCGGCCGCAAGGTGCTCATCCCCGTGGACGACATTCGCTTCATTATGGCCAAGGACGATTACTCCTGTATCTATACCGTCGACGACCGTTTTTTGTCGACGACCTCGCTGGCACAGTTCGAGGCCAAGCTCTGTGATTTTGGCTTCTTCCGCGTTCACCGCCGCTATATCGTTAACCTGGCGTGTGTTACCGACGTCGAGACGGTTCCCTCGGGCGCTATCCAGCTGGGCATTACGGGCGTCGACGAACGCGTACCGGTTTCGCGCCGTCGCGTCGTACCGCTCAAGAAGGCCCTGAGCCTCTAGCACACCGGCCCCGCAGCCCTGTAGACCAAAATCGTCTGCGGAGCCGCGGGGCTTTTTGTATGAACGCACCAAATCGTTTTGCGAAAGGGATCCCATGAACAGTGCAAGCGCCAAGCGTATCGACATCATCTCGGACACCCACGGTTATCTGTCGCCCGCGCTTTTAGATGAGTTGAGCGGCGCGGACCTGATTATCCATGCCGGCGATCTTACGTCGGAGATGGACTACGAACATCTGCGAACCATCGCCCCCGTGCGAGCGGTTCTGGGCAATAACGACTACTACCGTGATTACGGGCCCGAAGTGGACCGTCTGGCGCTCTTTAGCTACGAGGGCCTTAAGTTTGCCGTAGCCCACTACCGCGAAGACCTCCCGGTGGGATCCGTGGACGTAGCCATCAACGGTCACACTCACGTAACCAAAGAGGCCCAGGTGGGCCGCTGCTTGGTCCTCAACCCAGGCAGCGCCAGCTACCCCAGGGGCACCCGGGGCCCCACCATGGCCAGAATGCTCGTCAAGGACGGCAAGGTCTTAAGCGTCAAGTTTATTGACTTAGACTAACCGCAACAAAAACGGGGGATGCACAATGAACTGCACCCCAAAACTTGGACGGCTTAAATAAGAACTACGCCGCAAGGGGCTGGTTCCGGAACTCCTCCGGGGTCAGCCCCTTCAGTTTAACCTGCCTTCGCCTCGTGTTCCAATGGGCGACGTACGCGTCCAGGTCCGCCTTGAAGGACTCGAAGTCGGGCCATGTCCTTCCCCGGAAGAACTCGTCCTTCATGTGGCCGAAGACCTGCTCGGTGGCGCCGTTGTCGATGCAGTTGCCCTTTCTGGACAT
>NZ_VUME01000018.1 GCF_009696325.1 Collinsella sp. WCA1-178-WT-3 (M1) | reverse complement strand
TGCCTGCGCGCCGAGCTGGGCGCGCGCATAGCCAACAAGACCGTGCTCAAGATGATGCGGGAGATGGGGATCCGCTGCGGCATCCGCCGCGAGACCGACTACCATAGGTACAACTCGTACAGGGGGGGTCGTGGGCGAGACGTTCGAGAACGTCATCGGGCGCGACTTCGCCGCCGACGGGCCGTGGCAGAAGATGGGCACCGACGTCACCGAGTTCAAGCAGCCCTGGGGCAAGGCCTACTTCGCGCCGGTGTACGACTTCGGCAGCAAGGAGATAGTCGCGTGGTCGACGTCGACCAGCCCGGACATGGCGCAGCAGGCCGAGCTGCTCGACCAGCTGCTGGCGAAGATGCCCGAGGGCGCGACGCCGGTGCTCCACAGCGACATGGGCTGGCAGTACCAGCACGCCGCATGGTGCGGGAGGCTGAAGGACGCCGGGATCGTCCAGAGCATGTCCAGAAAGGGCAACTGCATCGACAACGGCGCCACCGAGCAGGTCTTCGGCCACATGAAGGACGAGTTCTTCCGGGGAAGGACATGGCCCGACTTCGAGTCCTTCAAGGCGGACCTGGACGCGTGCGTCGCCCATTGGAACACGAGGCGAAGGCAGGTTAAACTGAAGGGGCTGACCCCGGAGGAGTTCCGGAACCAGCCCCTTGCGGCGTAGTTCTTATTTAAGCCGTCCAAGTTTTGGGGTGCAGTTCAGTTTGGGCGGCCGCCGCTTGCGTTTTATCAAAGAAAGATCATTGCCGAGCCTTAAATGCCTTTTGTCTGTGTGCCTTCCACAATCATGTTGCGGTTGTAGGCCAGGTGCAGATACATCGCATCGTGAGCGGCGGTGGGGTTGTGCGCCTCGATGGCGTCGGCCGCACCGTGGTGCGTGTGGATGGTCTCCTCGACGAGCTTTTTTGCCCGTTACGTCGATAAAAAGGGGAACGGACGCCTTGAACACACCCATCAGACGGGTAACGACGAGGTTGCCGCTATCCCAGGGCGGCTTCATGGAGTAGCGCCCGTACGCATCGAATTTATCCTCTCATAGATGTGCGGCACCAAGAGCCCCGAGTTCATACGAGCTCGGGGCTCTTTTCGTTTGGATTGCAGACGTATTGACAGACGAAAACAGTCTGCGTCCGGTATTGAGCCATACGAAAGCGAAATTATGCGTCTTAATTCCGTACGCAAATCAAGACGAAAACCGTTTGCGTCTCGGATAAATCAGTACGCAAACGGTTTTCGTCTTATATCTTGAAGGCCTACAGGCGAAACGATTCGGCAACGGTGGAGGTCGACCGGTTTGAGTATGGCAGGCTGACGCTCGAAGGCAGCAACGTAACGTTCGACGCGCTCACGTCGGCTCGCCAGGACTTGAGTTTTCACACGCTCGAGCATAAGTGTGTTGAACATCTCGGCATTTCTGAGCTAACGCCGGATATTATGCGCACGCTTCGCTTGCTCGGCAAAGATGGCTATACCAACGCTGCGGCGATTTTGGCGGATAAGAATGATTTTCCGGGCATCGACTGCGTCCGTTTTGGTGATACCGAGGATGTAATACTTGGATCGCGAGGCGGCGACAAATATATCCGCAATTGAGCAGGTGGACAGGGCGGTGGCTATGTTTGCACGCTACTACCGTTATGAGCGTATCGAAGGGATGGAGCGCGTCCAAACCGATCGAATTCCTCTCGAGGCGTTTCGCGAAGCTGTCGCAAACGCTTTGGTGCATCGGACGTGGGACGTTCGAGCTATAGCAACCCGCATAGCGCGCCTTGATCATCAACCGTCCGTATTTCGCAGCAACTTATAACAGGCTCGGGGTGCCAATTTGGGGTGCAGTAGTGCTGCGCCACGAAAAGGGCCTATCTACTACGTTTAAGCCTCAGGGGTCAACCATAGTCGGCTTTTTCGAAAATCGACAAGCTGCCTACCTGCGGTTTTGTTTTCACAGTTTTTGGTATGGCCGAGGCTATCCGTGTTAACGTAGTAAATGGGCCACTTTTGTGGCAAGGGGCCGATCTGCGGGCTAGGGTAGCTAAAAGAGCCCCGTCCCAAAAAGACTGATTGGGAGCTGGGGCGTGTCGATGCGATAGTATTGCATGGTGGTATTCGACTAACCGAGGGTTTATCCGAGGGCTTTATGGAACAGCACCAGCATAATCAAAGCTTGCAAGATCAGGCATACAATGCACTGCGCTCCAAGATCATCTATGCCGAGCTCAAGCCCGGCACGCGCCTTTCGGCGATTGGTCTGGAAAAGGAGACGGGAATCGGGCGTACGCCCATTCGCGAGTCCTTTGTGCGCCTGCGTGAGCAGGAGCTGGTGGAAACGCGTCCCAAAAGCGGCACCTACGTCTCTAAGATCAGCATGGAGCGCGCCGAGAACGCCTGTTTCTTGCGCGAGAAACTCGAGCGAAGCGTGCTTATTAAATGCTGTTCGGCCGCCTCGCCCGAGCAAAAGCATCGGCTCGATCAGATTCTTGCCGAGTCCGAGTCGCTCGACCATGGCGAAACGCGTCGTTTCTTTGACCTGGACAACCTGTTCCATGAGACGTGTTTTGAGATTGCCGGCCGTCACATGTTGTGGGATTGGATGAAGAGCGTCAATACGCATTTTGAGCGATACAACTGGTTGCGTATGGTGTCGCAGGATCTAGATTGGGAGCCGATTCGTCGGCAGCATCGCCGGATTCTCGAGGCCATTAAGAGGGGCGATACCGACGCGGCGAGCTATCTGGCAGAGACACACCTGCACCTGATGCCCGAAGAGCAAGGTCCGGTTATCGCCTTACATCCCGATTATTTTGAGCTGTCCAAAGACTTGGCTATCTAGCCCATTATCGCATCTGCTCGAGACGCAAAAACGATGCTGTTCACCTACAGCGTTTTGCAACCGAGATTTTTAAAAAATGCCTAAAATGGCTCAGACTGCCGACAATGGGGAAACGGGGTGCGCTATGGCGCAGATGAGAATCAAGGACATTGCCGTCGAGGCGGGTGTGAGCCCGGCCACGGTCTCGCGCTATCTCAATAACCGCCCCGGGCAAATGACCGAGGAAACCCGTGCTCGCATTGCGGAGGTTATCGAGCGTACCGGCTATCGCCCACGTGCCGCCGCGCGCAATCTGCGCAGCTCGCGTACCAACCTCATCGGCGTGATCTTGGCCGACATCGCCAACCCGTTCTCCAGCGCCATGCTCGAGGGCCTTTCCGCCAGCGCCGCCGCGCGCGGCTGCTCGCTCATGACAGCCATTAGCGGCAACGATCCCGCCAAGGAGGCCGAGTCGCTCACCAGGCTTATCGACGCTGGCGTGGACGGCCTGGTCGTCAATACCTGCGGTGGTAACGACGAGGCGATCGTCGCGGCAGCGGGACGCCTGCCCGTTGTGCTGCTCGACCGCGACGTTGCCGACGGCGGTGTCGATCTGGTGACATCTAACAACCGTGAGCTGGTCGCCGGCTTGGTAGACGCCTTGACCGCCGCTGGCAGCGAGTGCCTGTGCCTGCTCACCGAAGCAAGCGACGACAGCCCCGTCCGTCGCGAGCGCGCCGAGGCCTTTACCGACGAGCTTTCGCGCCGCGGCCTTGCCGGCGAGGTTATCACCTTGGCCGATGGCGGCGCCACGGGCGTCGGCCGCCTGGACAAGACCATCCGCGGCTATGCAGGAAAAGAGCTCGGCCTCATTGCCGTCAACGGCCTGGTTTTCCTGCGCCTGACCGAGGCGCTGGCGCAGCTTGGTCCCTCGCTGCCGGCGGGGCTCAAGATCGCGACGTTTGACGACTGTCCCTGGAACCATGTGCTCTTTGGCGGAGTCACCACGGCCGCGCAGGACACCCTCACCATCGCCGAGCGCGTGGTCGATCGCCTCTCCGAGCGTATCGACGTTGTTACCACCACCGTGGGCGATGCCGCAAAGCTCGCGCCTAAACGCATCGAGGTTCCCGGCCACATCGAACACCGCGCTTCGACCTCGCGCTAGCCGCTCGTTCGTAACTGCCTGTTCGCGCGCGTTTTTTGGGCGCTTGATACGCTTTAACCCTGCGGAAACATTTTTCTGCGATAGTATCTGCGATATAGACCAGTCGAAACCCGCCCGAAAGAAAGGGGAGCGACATGAACCAGCAGAACATCGATTACGTACTCCGTTCCGTAGAGCAGCGTGACATCCGCTTTGTGCGTCTGTGGTTTGTCGACATTCTCGGCCGCCTCAAGAACTTTGCCATTAGCCCCGAAGACCTCGAGGTCGCTTTTGAGGAGGGTATTGGCTTTGACGGCTCCGCCATCGAGGGCTTTGCCACGCCCGAGGAAGCCGACATGCTCGCATTCCCTGACGCTTCGACCTTCCAGATCCTGCCGTGGCGCCCGAGCCATAACGGCGTCGCCCGCGTGTTCTGCGATGTGTGCACTCCCGATCGCAAGCCGTTTGCCGGCGACCCGCGCGACGCCCTGCGCCGAATGTTTTATAAGGCCGAGAAGGCCGGCTACCTGCTCAACGTGGGTGCCGAGCTGGAGTATTACTACTTCCCCGACGAGCACACCCCCGAGCCGCTCGACAACGTGGGCTACTTCGACCTTTCGGTGAGCGATGCCGCTCGCGACTTGCGTCGCAACACGGTGCTCACGCTCGAGAAGATGTCCGTGCCCGTGGAGTACACCTTCCACGCCGCCGGCCGCTCGCAGCACGGCATGAGCTTGCGTCACGCCGAGGCCCTGAGCATGTCCGACGCCATCACCACGGCCAAACTCATCATTAAGCAGCAGGCCTACGAGAGCGGTTGCCACGCCTCCTTTATGCCCAAGCCGCTGGCGGGCGAGGACGGCAGCGCCATGTTTTTGCATCAGTCGCTGTTCGACCACGACGGCAACAACGTCTTTTGGGGCGAGGACGACGAGAAGTACCACCTCTCCGATATCGCCAAGCACTATATGGCCGGCATTCTGGCACACGCGCGCGAGATCAGCGCCATCACCAACCCCACGGTCAACTCGTACAAGCGCATCACCACGGGCGGCGACTCCGTGCCACAGTACGCTACGTGGGGCCTGCGCAACCGCGCGAGCATGGTCCGCATCCCGGTCTATAAGCCCGGCAAGCAGCTGTCCACGCGCATCGAGCTGCGCAGTCCCGATCCCATGGCCAATCCGTACTTGGTCAACACCGTCACGCTGGCGGCCGGTCTAGATGGCATCGAGCGCAAGCTGGAACTCCCGCCCGAGGCAACGGCCGAGACGCTCAAGCTTACCGACCGTCAGATGGTCGAGGCCGGCTATACGCCGCTGCCGCGCTCGCTCAAAGAGGCGCTCGACGTGTTTGAGGACTCGCAGTTTATGAAGGATGCCCTCGGCGAGCACATTCACAGCTTCTTCCTCAAAAAGAAGCGCGACGAGTGGCATAAGTTTGAGTCCACGATCACCGAGTGGGAGATCAAGCATTATCTGGCGAACTCCTAATCGCGCCGGTTTGTTCCAGTACGATTGAGCTCATTTCTTTGGAGGCCGACATGACCGAAAAGAGTGCCCTGTTCATGGCGCGCACGACGCGCTTCCACGAGTTTGCCCGCAGCTTGACAACTACCCTGGGTGTCGAGGTGAGCCTGGCAACCCCCGATTCGCCGACTGCGGCGCACGACTTTGACCTGCTGATCCTCGATTCCGATGGCATCCGCAGCGACCGTATCGATCAGATTGCCAAATGGCTCGACGACCGCGGCGGCGTTCCCATGCTGGTGATCGTCGACGACGAGGCGCTCGGCACCCTGCGCCTGCCCAATCACGCGCATGCCGACTTTGTATGCCCCACGGCGACACCCAACGAGCTTAAGGCTCGTGCGCAGCGCCTGATGGGCGAGGAGGAGACCATCACCGCCGACGATGTGCTCAACATCGATAATCTCGAGATTAACCTGGCTACCTACCAGGTGACGCTCGATAACGAGCCCATCGACCTGACGTTGATGGAGTACTCGCTGCTGAGCTTTTTGGCGACGCATCCCAACCGTGCCTACAGCCGCGAAGTGCTGCTGCACCGCGTGTGGGGCTTTGAGTACTGCGGCGGCACGCGCACCGTCGACGTGCACATCCGACGCATTCGCTCCAAGGTGGGCCCGCAGATCGCGGCACACATCACCACCGTCCGCGGCGTGGGCTATCTGTTTAAGGACTAGCTTTTCACCGCAAAGGGGGCAGGCGCCTTCGTGGTGGTTTTGCCGCATGCGTGGATCCCTTTCGAGTTTGCAGCAGAACTTAAGCATTCCTTAAAGATTGCGTTCTCATACACGTTCGCCCGCATATTGGGGTACAACTCAACGTGAACAATGATGGCCCGCCACATGTTTGGCGGGCCTTTGGTTATTAGACGAAAGGATCGCAGTCATGAGCGAGAACGATTCCCAGCGTCCCCAGGATGCGGGCAACGCTGGCGAGACCCAGCAGCAGCCGCGCGTGCAGGTGGAGTCGACGCCTGCCGACGGCAACATTCCCTACGTGCAGGCCTACAACACACAGACCGGCCAGCCGCTGGGCGGTCAGCAGGTTGTAAACAAGCACACGGTGGTCAAGACCAAGACCAAAAAGCTGCCGATCTTTATTACGGCGCTCGCCGGCTGCGCCTGCGGCGCCCTGCTGGTCATCGCGCTCATTATGAGTGGCACGCTCAACATTGGCGGCGGAAAGAATGTCGTGACGGCGGGTGCTTCGGGTTCATCGACGCAAAAGATTACGATCGACTCCGAGGACACCACGCTTGCCGAGGCCGTTTCTGCCAAGGCCCTGCCCTCCGTCGTTTCCATCACCGCCACTTCGAGCGGCAGCCAGAATGGATCGCTTTCGCAGTCTGCCGACGAGTCGGATGGTTCGGGCAGCGTCGGTTCGGGCGTGGTGCTCGATACCGAGGGCCACATCCTCACCAACAACCACGTGGTCGATGGCTATGACCAGTACGTGGTTACCATGGACGACGGAACCACCTACGAGGCCGAGTTCGTGGGCAACGATGCCTCGAGCGACCTGGCCGTCATCAAGCTCAAGGATGCTGACGCCTCCAAGCTCACGCCGATCGAGATCGGTGATTCCTCCAAGCTTAACGTGGGCGAGTGGGTCATGGCGATCGGCTCGCCGTTCGGCAACGAGCAATCTGTCTCCACGGGCATTGTGTCGGCGCTGTATCGCTCCACGGCCATGAGTTCTACCAGCGGCAACACCATCTACGCCAACATGATCCAGACCGATGCCGCCATCAACCCGGGCAACTCCGGCGGCGCGCTCGTTAACGACAATGGCGAACTCGTGGGTATTAACTCTCTTATCGAGAGCTACTCGGGCTCCAGCTCGGGCGTGGGCTTTGCCATTCCGGTCAACTATGCCAAGAACATCGCCGACCAGATTATCGACGGCAAGACGCCGGTTCATCCGTACCTGGGCGCCACGCTTTCGAGCGTCAACGCGCTCAACGCCCGCACTAACAATCTCGGCACCGATAGCGGCGCGTATGTGGCAAGTGTCGTCGAGGACGGTCCTGCCGCCAAGGCTGGCATCCAAGAGGGCGATGTCGTCACCAAGCTGGGTGACGATGAGATTACGAGCGCCGATGGCCTGATTATCGCGCTGCGCAGCCACGAGGTGGGCGAGAAGGTCGAGATCACGCTCGTGCGCGGCAAGGAAGAGAAGAAGGTCACGGTCGAGCTGGGCTCCGACGAGGAGCTGCAGAACCAGCAGCAGAACGACAGCGCGACCGACACCGGCAACGGCGGCATTACCGACGAGCAACTGCGCCAGTACCTGGAAGAACTGCTGGGCCAACAGGGTCAGGGGCAAGGCTACGGTCAGGGTTTCTAACGAGCTGTATCGCACATATCGAAGCCAGAGGGGCTGTTCCGCCAGCGCGGGACAGCCCCTCTTCTCTTATTGGTCCGTTGGGGACGGAGGAAAACGGATCATTTAGAAATGGCAAGGGCATGGTTCGGAAGGGCTTGGACAGTTAGTTCAGATTTGTATAAAACGGGTGCGGTCTGAGGCGTGTTTTGAGCGGTTTTGAAATGAAAGACGGGCCGAGTGGGTGTCTCGAAGACGGAAGCAAACCTAATTTGCCGTTCAGAACGATTGATTGGGGCGAAAAGCCGATATTTCAGCTCGATTCGGCGCGCGTAATTATACAAATCTGAACTAACTGTCCAACCCCGGTCCGGTCGCTGCCAATTCGGTGCGGTTTGAGACCGCTATTCGGCCCCATTGCGACCGGTGGTACTCTAGTATCCGTTTGAAATCGAGCGAAGGAGTGCCGCTATGGAGCAATCGAGCCTGTTTGGTGACGGCGTGGACATCGATACCGAAACGCCAGCGAGCACGGATACCGCCGCGCCGGCCGATGACCGTGCCCAGGCGGCAGCGCGTGCGGCTGAGTTGCGCCACGAGCTCGATTACCACGCCTACCGCTACTACATGCTCGATGCGCCCGAGATCACGGACGCCGCTTTTGACAAAATGCTCGTTGAACTGCAAGAAATCGAGGCTACCTACCCTGACCTGGTGACGCCCGACAGCTATACCCAGCGCGTGGGCGGCTACGTGAGCGAGCAGTTTACGCCGGTCAAGCACATGGCGCGCATGTATTCCATGGACGATGCCATGGATCTGGACGAGCTCGACGCTTGGCTCCAGCGCACCGAGGATGCGCTCGGCGCCGGTAGCGTCACCTATACCTGTGAGCTCAAGATTGACGGTCTGGGCGTCGCGCTTACCTACCAAAACGGCACCTTCGTACGCGCGGCCACACGCGGCGATGGCACCACGGGCGAGGACGTATCGCTCAACGTGCGCACTATCAAGGATGTGCCCATGCACCTGTCCGAGCAGGCGCTCGCTCACATGGGCGCCGACCGCGAGCGTACCATCGAAGTGCGCGGCGAGGTGTACATGCCCAAGGGCAGCTTTGTTCGCCTGAATGAACAGGCCGATGCCGAGGGCCGCGACCCCTTCGCCAACCCGCGCAACGCCGCTGCCGGATCCTTGCGTCAGAAGGATCCCAAGGTCACGGCGCGCCGCGACCTGGCCACCTTTATCTATGCCATCGCCGATACCGATCCGCTGCACGTCCACAGCCAGCGCGAGTTTCTGGACTGGTTGCGTAGCGCCGGCTTTAGCGTCAACCCTAACGTGGCTCGTTGTGCCACGCCGTCCGAGGTCCACGAGTTCTGTGCCCAGGCGCTCGAGCACCGCGGCGACCTGGATTACGACATCGACGGCGTGGTCGTAAAGGTTGACAGCTTCCAGCAGCAGCTCGACCTGGGCTTTACCGCTCGCGCACCACGCTGGGCCATTGCCTTTAAGTTTCCGCCCGAGGAAAAGCAGAGCATTCTGCGCGAAATTCGCATCCAGGTGGGCCGCACCGGTGTGCTCACGCCGGTCGCCGAGTTCGACCCGGTGACGGTTGCCGGCTCCACCATCGCGCGCGCCACGCTGCACAACATCGACGAGATCCGCCGCAAAAACGTGCGCGAGGGCGATACCATCATCGTGCACAAGGCGGGCGACGTTATCCCCGAGGTCGTGGGTCCGGTGCTCGACAAGCGCCCGGCCGATTCGGTCGACTGGCAGATGCCCGAGGTCTGCCCCGTGTGCGGTAGCCCCGTGGTCCACGAGGATGGCGAGGTGGCTTACCGCTGCGTGTCCATCGACTGCCCCGCACAGCTCAAGGAGCGCCTGCTCCACTGGGTGAGCCGCGGCTGCATGGACGTCGATGGCCTAGGCGACGAGATCGTCGACAAGATGATCGCCGCCGGGCTGATTCACGACGTCGCAGACTTCTACCAGCTCACGGTCGACGACATCGCCGGCCTGGACACGGGGCGCACCTATGCCAGCTCCAACAGCAGAAAGGGCGTTAAGAAGGGCGACCCCATTCCGGTAGGCCTCAAGACGGCCGAGAAAATCATCGCCGAGCTCAACAAGTCCAAGAGTCAGCCGCTCGGTCGCGTGCTGTTTGCCCTGGGCATCCGTCACGTGGGCAAGAGCGTGGGCGAGGTCATCGCCGAGCGATTC
This sequence comes from Collinsella sp. WCA1-178-WT-3 (M1), assembly GCF_009696325.1. Taxonomy (GTDB): domain Bacteria; phylum Actinomycetota; class Coriobacteriia; order Coriobacteriales; family Coriobacteriaceae; genus Collinsella. Next base: position 13,637 of record NZ_VUME01000018.1, on the reverse strand, counting down.
CTGTCGATTGACAAGCTTATCTTGGCGAGCGAAGAGGATATTGCCGAGTGCGAGGGCATCGGCCCCAAGATTGCGGCGAGCGTCAAGCAGTTTCTGGCCGTGCCCGAGAACCTTGCCGTGCTGGAGCGCCTGCGCCAGGCGGGCCTGTCGCTCGAGGTCGACTTGGGCGCCGCGCACGCGCAGGCCGCAGCCGACGCTGGCGTGGCAGGCGAGCTCGCCGACGCACAGCCGCTCGCGGGTCTGACCTTCGTGCTCACCGGCACGCTCGTCAACCGCACGCGCGACGAGGCGGGCGCGGCGCTCAAGGTGCTCGGCGCCAAGGTTTCGGGCAGCGTATCAAAGAAGACGAGCTATCTGGTTGCCGGTCCCAAAGCGGGTTCCAAGCTTACCAAGGCCGAGCAGCTGGGCGTACCCGTGCTGGACGAGGACGTACTCGAGCAGATCTTGGCTACCGGTGAGGTGCCCCAGGCTTAAGGCATCAATAGTCAAATTGAAGAACCGCCCGAAAGCGCGATGCCTTCCGGGCGGTTCTTACTTTGTTGGGGAAACCGGCATCGTGATCTGCGTCACGTAGGTCGCGGGGTCGTCGCTGATGATGTCGTCAATGAGGGAGATTTCGCATTGCCCCGCTACGCTGCTAACTTGTCAAAAGCCCCGCGCCGGTTGAGCACGGTAAACGCGACAACACAGATGACTGCCGACAGAATCGACCCGCACGGCGAGGCAATGCCCATGGGAAACAGTGTGTCGGAATAGGCGTTCGACAGCAGCCAAGCGCCTGGCACGCGAATAAGCGCCACGGCAAGCACGTTGTGCGCAAAGCCGATGTAGCTCTTGCCATATGCAGCGAAAAAGCCGCTAAAGCAAATGTGGATGCCGGCAAAAATCGCGTCGAAAATATAGCTGCGCATATAGCCGGTGCCGGCAGCGACTACTGCAGCGTCCTTGGCAAAAAAGCCAATAAACGCCGGCGCCACCAGCCACATCAGCACCGTGATCAGGCAGCCGTACACCACCGAGATCGTCATGGCGTCTTTGAGCACCTGACGCGCACGGTCGCCCTTGCCCGCGCCGGCGTTTTGCGCCGTGAGTGCGCTGACGGTGGCACCCATGGAACTCGGTACAATGAACAAAAAGCTGATCATCTTTTCGACCAGGCCCACGGCGGCGGCGTCGACCAGGCCGCGATGGTTGGCGATGACGGTGATAAACATAAACGCCACCTGGATGCAGCCGTCCTGTACGGCCACGGGCACGCCGATCTTAAGGATGCCGCCGAGCACCTCGGGCTGGGGGCGCAGGTCGCTACGCTTAACGTGGATGTTCGTGCGGCGGCTCTTAAGCCACACGAGCGCGAGGGCAACGCTTGCCGTCTGGGCGGTTACCGTGCCGAGTGCCGCACCCACGGGGCCGAGCCCCAAGTGGCCGATAAACAGAAAATCGAGCGCGATGTTGATGATGCACGCCACGCCGATCACGTACATGGGCGAGCGCGAATCGCCCAGCCCGCGAAAGATGGCCGAGAGGATGTTGTATGCGGCGATAAACGGAATGCCGACAAAGCAGATGCGCAGGTAGGCGGCGGTTCCTTCGACTGCCTCGGCTGGCGTGCCAATAAGTGCCACGATCTGCGGGCACAGTGCGAGCAGGATGGCTGCCAGCACTACCGAGACACCCATAAACAGCGTGATGGTGTTGCCGATTGCGGTCTCGGCGCGATCGAAGCGGCGCGAGCCCACGGCGTGGCCGACGATAACCGTCGTTCCCATGGCCAGACCCACGAGCGTCACGGTAATGATATAGAGCGTCTGTGCGCCATTGCCCACGGCGGTGATGCCGGCGGCGCCGCTAAACTGCCCCATCATGTACAGGTCGGCCATGCCGTAGAGCATCTGCAAAAAGTACGAGAGCATATAGGGCAGGGCAAAGACCGCGATGGTCTTAAGGACATTGCCGCGTGTGAGGTCGTGTTCCATAAGTGGGGCTTTCTGGCTGGGTCTGTTTACGTACCAGTGTAGTGAAAACCCTACAACGATTATAGAGTCAAGGTTTGTGTGTTGAGGATGGGCTTGGGAAGCCGGTCTTGTTCGAAGCGACCTGTCCTGTCGTACGGGTGTCGGCATGATTCTCTCGTGGGGTATTATGTTTTTCGAAGAATAAAACGCCGCGTGAGGGGAGGGCTGCGTGGACGGGCACGTGCAGCATGACGGTTTTGGCCGCGATATCAACTACCTGCGCATTGCCGTTACCGACAAGTGCAATTTCCGCTGCATTTACTGCATGCCGGCCGATGGCGTGGCGCCCCGTGCGCACGACGAGTTACTCAGCGCCGAGGAAATCGCCCGCTTTGTGCGCTTGGTGGCGGGGGAGGGCATTCGCCGCGTGCGCCTGACGGGCGGCGAGCCGCTGGTCAGCCGCCGTATTATTCCGCTTATTCGCGACATCCGCGCGATCCCTCAGATCGAGGACATCTCGCTCACCACCAACGGCGCCCTGCTGCCCAAGCTGGCGCCGCAGCTCAAAGATGCCGGGCTTAACCGCGTCAACATCTCGCTCGACACGCTCGACCCTACGCTCTTTGGAAAGATCACGCGCCTGGGTCGGCTCGAGCAGACCATGGCCGGCATCGACGCGGCGCTGGCTTGGGGCTTTGAGCCCGTTAAGGTCAACTGCGTTGTTGTGCGCCGGCTCAACCAGGATGTGGCGGCCCTCGCGCGGCTCACGCTCGACCGTCCCATCCACCTGCGCTTTATCGAATATATGCCCATCGGCGACGAGCGCACGAGCTCGCATTGCGCTGTGGGCCCGCATGCGCCCGCGCTCAATCCCGAGCTGTGGGACGCGAACGATACCGTGCCGAGTGACGAGCTGCGGGCGCGCATCAATGCCGGGGCCACCGCGACGGGACTGGGCGAGCTCGAGCCGCTCGACATCAACGATGCTCCTGCCGGCGCGGGCCCTGCGCGCTATTGGCGCTTTCCGGGCGCGGCGGGAACGGTTGGCTTCATTAGCGCCATGTCCAACCATTTTTGTGCGAATTGCAACCGTCTGCGCCTGACGGCCGATGGCAACGTGCGTCCGTGCCTGTTTAGCGATGCCGAGTATTCGGTGCGCGACGCCCTGCGCCGTGGTGATGATATGCAGGTACTTTCGATTTGGCGCGATGCCGTGGCCCACAAACCGCAGGAACACGCGATAATTGAGGGCACGCAACGATTTATGTCCCAAATCGGAGGATGATCATATGGCCAAGAGCAGGTACGCCGACGCCACCAAGGCCGCTCGCAGGGCCGCGATGTCTGCCCACAAAGTCACGGCCGCGGCGAATGCTGGCAACGCCGACGCGTCCGCGCAGCCGACTTCCAGCGCGGCCACCGAACCCGCCCGTGACGCACGTCGCAACGAGCTGACGCACGTGGACGCCAAGGGCGAGGTGCGCATGGTCGATGTGTCCGACAAGGCCGAGACTCATCGCATCGCCATCGCCGAGGGCACCATCCTCATGCATCCCGAGACACAGGCCATGGTGCTGCAGGACCGCGCCAAAAAGGGCGACGTGCTTGCCTGCGCGCGCGTGGCGGGCATCATGGCCATCAAACGCACGAGCGACATCATTCCCATGTGCCATCCGTTGCTCATTACCAAGAGCAAGTGCGACATTGCGCCCATCGCTCCGGCGGGGACGCCGGCCGAGGACGTGCCCGAGGGCTGGGCACCGGCGCGTGCGGACGGGCAGGTTGGCTTTCACGTACTGGTTACGGCCGGCGTGACGGGCAAGACGGGTATCGAGATGGAGGCCCTGACCGGCGCGAGTGCCGCGTGCCTAACGATCTACGACATGTGCAAGGCGGTTGATCGCGGTATGGAGATCGTCGACGTGCGCCTGCTGCACAAGGAGGGCGGCCGCTCGGGCGTATGGGACCGCGCAGAGCGTCAGGCCGCTGCTGTTGAGGCCGTGGCCACTGACGGTGCCGCACCCGCGAGCGCACCCGTCGCCGTCGCGCCCGCAGCTCCGACACCGGCCGTCCCCGCGATCGCGTTTATCGGCTACCAAAACTCGGGCAAGACCACGCTCGTCGAGAAGGTTATCGCCGAGCTCACCCGCCGTGGCCTGCGCGTGGGTTCGCTCAAGCATCACGGGCACCACGGCTTTGATATCGACGTGCCCGCTAAGGATACCTGGCGCCATCACCAGGCCGGGTCCAAGCACGTGGGCCTCATCTGCGCCACGCGCTGGGCGGAGTACGCCGACACGCGCGAGGGGGACGAGATGCCCGCGCGCGAGCTGCTGTCGCGTTACAACGATGTCGACGTGGTGATCATCGAGGGCTACAAGACCGAGGGCTTCGACAACATCGTGGTCGCGCGCTCCGGTGTCGACCGTCTGCGTGGCAAGAGCTCGCTCGACCTGGTCGACGGCCGCACGCTGGCCCTTGCCTGCAACGAAGCCCTGGCACGCCAGGCCTTCGACGCAGGCTTTGCGACCCGAGCCATCAACATCAACGACGCCCGCGCCATCTGCGACCTTATCCAAGACCATCTGGCCTAAAACCTGCCAAAAAGGGACAGGTTTATTTTGGCAGGTTTTATCTGGGCAAACGTCATTTCCACCACAGAGGGGCCAGGCATCTTTGTGGCGGTTTTTGCTTTGGTAGATTTTTGTGACATGCCTTACAATCTACCAAGTAGTTCATGACGGGCGAAAAACGGAGAGAAGGGTCCTGATGCGTCCTTAATGTTTCATGCGGATAGATTGATTTGACAGACGGTGGCGAATGTCCACCGCCCGTATTCGTATGAAACGAGGAGTCTCCGTGCTCGTATCTCTTCTCTCAAAACCTCACCCTTCGTTGTCCGCGCAGGCTAAGCACCTGGTGGCAATGCGCTTCCTCATATATACCGGCTTTCAGACCAGCTACTTCATCGGTGTTATCGGAACACTCACCTATGCGGACGGCGCTTCGGTCGTTGCGACATCGCTGGCCGTCCTGTTTATGAACGTCTTCGTGATCCTGGGATCCTTTGCGGGTGGAGCGGCACTTGACGCTTGGGGTCCGTGCCGGCATTTCCGGGCGAGTATCTTCGGCACGTTGGCAACCGGCGCGGCAATCCTCGCCTGTGGCAGCGCGACCGGAACAGTCCTTGCCGGCGCGGTGCTCCTGGGCTTTGTGATAGGATTCGCCCAGGCCGTCGCCACGTCCTATCCGGCGTATCTCACCGACGACCCCGTCGAGCTCAAAGACATCAACTCCGCCATCGCCATGCTATCCAACGTGAGCATTATCGTTGGCCCCACGCTGGGCGGCTTTGTCGCGGCGGCTGCATCGTCACGCGCGGTGTTTTTGCTCATGATGATCTTTACCGTACTGGCGCTCGTCGCCGGTTGGGGCTTTAGGCCGCAAGCAGGTCGCGTCGCCGCGCGCGAAAGTGCTCCCGCGGATAGCAGCACAACGGCAAGTACTGCCATTCAAAGCTCCGACTCTAATAAATCCACCCGCGTCACCTTCGTGACCAGCATCAAGACAGTCTTTACCAACAGCGTCCTCGCCCTGCTGTTCTGCATTATTTTCCTTTCGAATTTTGGCTATGGCGCCTTCGATCCACTGGAGTCATTCTTCTACCGTGATGTTCTGCATGTCGGTGTCGAGTGGATGGGCTGGCTCTCGTCCGCCTGCGGCGTGGGCGCGGTGCTGGGCGCCGTGGTCGCGCTCCGCTTGCCGCCGCACCTGGTCAACCTTAAGACGCTGCTTGTGGCGCTTCTGTCCGTGGGCCTGGGAAGCCTGCTCTACGTGGGAACGCCGTACGTGGGCGTAGCCCTTGTCGGCCAGATTGCCCTGGGCGTGGCCTGGGGCGTCGTCAACCCGCTCCACAACACGATCGTGCAAACGACGGCCCCGCTCGAACAGCTCGGTCGCGTCAACTCGGTCATGGGCTTTGGCAACATGTTCGCCGGCGTGGCGCCGCTGGCGATTGCCCCGTGGCTGGCGGCGACGTTTGGCGTGCAGCAGACGCTCATCGGGGCGGGTATGGTCGTGACGGCGGTTCCCGCGGCACTGCTGCTGTTTGGACACCGGCATTTGGATCGTGCCGCAAAGCAGTAAAAACCATCACAACATTCGATGAAAATCGCGATTTTGCCGAATAACGTCGAATGTTGTGATGGTTTGCGCCCCGGGTCATGCCATCCTGCGGGTCCGGCCACCACAAAGGGGGCAGGCACCTTTGTGGCGGTTTTCGCTATGGACGGTGCGGTTTCGCTGCAGAACCGCCGGCCCGCCGCCTGCCAACCGCCACCCTCGTTACGTTTTCGCTGCATTTGGGTAAAGCGCCTGCTCCAAGCCGGCGTTGCCTTGTATACTAGAGCGGTTTAACTGTTATGCGGAAGGGAGCGCCTATGGCACTCAGCGAGAAAGACGTGCGCGGTATCGCCGAGTACGCAAAGATCGCACTGACCGATGACGAGCTCGCCCAGATGACGTCCTACATGAACGATGCCGTCCAGATGCTCGAGCCCGTCTTGCAATATGACTTGCCCGACGTGGAGCCCACGTTCCATCCCATCGGAAGCCTGTCCAACGTGATGGGCGATGACCTGCGCGAGCCCGAGCGCGACCTGCCGCTCGACGTCGCGCTCGAAAACGCCGGCAGCGCGCGCGACCGCTACTTCCGCGTGCCGTCCATTTTGGGAGAGGGGGAGAGCGAGTAATGGCGCAGAGCTTCGATTCCCTTACCGCTGTCCAGATTGCCACGGGCGTTGCCGCTGGCGACTTTACCGCTACCGAGGTGGCCCAGGCCTCCCTTGCCGCCATCGAGGCGCGCGAGGGCGGGGTCCAGGCATTCCTGCAGGTGGCGCCCGAGCTTGCGCTCGAGGCCGCCGCGCGCGTGGATGCCGATCGTGCCGCAGGCAAGCCGCTGCCCCCGCTCGCGGGCGTGCCGCTGGCCATCAAGGACAACATGAACCTCGTGGGCACGCGCACCACCTGCGCTTCCCGCATGCTCGAGAACTACCAGAGCGTCTACACCGCCACCTGCGTCCAGCGCATGCTCGATGCCGGCTGCCTGCCCATGGGCAAGGCCAACATGGACGAGTTTGCCTTTGGCAGCTCCACCGAGAGCTCGGCGTTCCACCGCACCAACAACCCCTGGGATACCGAGCGCGTGCCCGGCGGCTCCTCGGGCGGCTCCGCTGCCGCCGTCGCCGCGGGCGAGGTCGCGCTCTCGCTGGGCTCGGACACCGGCGGCTCCATTCGCCAGCCGGCGTCGCTGTGCGGCGTGGTGGGCTTTAAGCCCACGTATGGCGCCGTGAGCCGTTACGGCGTGGTCGCCTTTGGCTCGTCGCTCGACCAGGTGGGCCCCTTCGGCCGCACGGTCGAGGATGTCGCGCTGGCCATGAACGCGCTTACCGGCGCGGGCCACGATCCCTACGACTGCACCAGCCAGGATTGCGCCGTCGATTTTACCGAGCATCTCAACGACAGCATCGAGGGTAAGCGCGTGGGTATCATCCCCGCGTTTATGGAGGCCGAGGGCCTGACGTCCGAGGTCAAGGCCGCTGTTCAGCGCGCCGCCCAGGAGCTGCAGAACCAGGGCGCCGAGCTGGTCGAGGTCGACCTGCCGCACCTGGATGCCGCCATCGCCGCCTACTACGTCATCGGCCCGGCCGAGGCGTTCTCCAACCTGGCCCGCTTCGACGGTATTCGCTACGGCTATCAGGAGGAGGGCTGCGCCAACCTGTCCGACCAGAGCTCGCTGTCGCGCGCCCACGGCTTTGGCGCCGAGGCCAAGCGCCGTCAGATGCTCGGCGCCTACCTGCTGAGCTCGGGCGTGTACGACAAGTATTACTACGCTGCGCAAAAGGCCCGCACGCTCATCACGCAGGACTACGACACCGCGTATGCCAAGGTGGACACCATCCTCATGCCCGCCTCGCCGCGCACGGCCTTTAAGTTTGGCGAGATCAGCGACCCCACGCAGATGTACCTCTCCGACCTGTACACCATCTCGCTCAACATTTGCGGCAACGGTGGTATCTCGGTGCCGCTGGGCTTGGGCGAGGATACTCAGCTGCCCGTTTCTGCCCAGCTGGTGGGTCCGGCGTTTAAGGACCGTCAGCTGCTCACGTTTGCCCGCGCCCTGGAGCGCGGCTTTGCCGATGCCGCCACGGGTGCGCCCGCGCTTTCCGTCGCACCCGATTTTGCCGGGAAGGGAGGCGAGCTGTAATGAAGGAGCTTTCCGAGGTCCTGCAGGATTGGGAGGCCGTGATCGGCCTGGAGATTCATACCGAGCTCACCGCACTCGATACCAAGATGTTCTGCAACTGCAAGCTCAGCCACGATGACGAGCCCAACGCCAACGTGTGTCCGGTGTGCTTGGGCCTGCCCGGCGCCCTGCCGGTGCCCAACAAGCGCGCCATCGAGAGCATCGTTAAGGCCGGCCTCGCCACCAACTGCGAGATCCAGCGCCACTCGATGTTCTACCGCAAGCACTACTTCTATCCCGATATGGCCAAGAACTTCCAGACCACGCAGGGTCCGGTCGCCTTTGCCATGTACGGTCACCTGGACCTGGACGTGACTGGTCGCGGCGCTGCAGAGCGCCCCGATTGCGCGTTTGGCGAGGCCGAGGCCCAGAGCCTGGCGAGCGCCTCGGCCAACGCCGAGGGCCTGTCCACGTCCATGACGTCGACCATGCGCGAGGGCAACCAGCGTGCCGGCCATCTGGCCAGCTATGACGCGTCCAACCTGCAGATGCCCGAGCGTCGCGAGGACGGTTCCTACACGGTGCCCATCCGCATTCTGCGCATCCACATGGAGGAGGACGCTGCCAAGATGGTGCACGTGGGCGGTGCCGAGGGCCGCATTACCGCCGCTGCCGAGTCGCTCGTCGACTACAACCGCTGCGGCACGCCTTTGATCGAGCTCGTCACCGAGCCCGACTTGCGTACGCCTGAGGAGGCTCGCCTGTTTATGGAAAAGCTCCGTCGCATCTTTGTGACGCTGGGCATTTCGGACTGCTCCATGGAGAAGGGCTCCATGCGCTGCGACGGCAATGTGTCGCTGCGCCGCCGCGGCGAGACCAAGCTGGGCACCAAAACCGAGCTCAAGAACCTCAACTCGTTTAAGAGCCTGCACGACGGCCTTGCCTACGAGATTTGCCGCCAGGCCGAGGTGCTCGAGGAGGGCGGCATTATCTATCAGGAGACCCGCCACTGGGAGCCCAGCCGCAAGCGCACCGTGGTCATGCGTGTGAAGGAGACGGCCGACGACTATCGTCTGTTCCCCGACCCCGACTTGGCGCCGTTCGATCTGGACGACGAGTTCATCGATCGCTGCCGAGGTGAGATTCCCGAGCTGCCCGATACCAAGCGCGCCCGTTTTGAGGCCGATTTTGGCATTAAGGCGGCCGATGCCGAGCAAATCGCCGGTGACCCGGAGTTTGCCGAGTTCTTTGAGGCCTCCGCTGCCGGTATGGCTGGCAAGGAGGCCCAGACGGTTGCAAACTTGCTGGTGAACGAGATGATCGCCTACCTTAAGGGCGCGGGCGTGTCGCTCGTCGAGTCCGGCATCGCGCCGGCTCAGGTGGCAGCGCTTGCCAAGCTGCTGGCGACCGATGCCATCAGCTCCAACCAGGCTCACGAGGTCTTTGAGGCCATGGCCCAGACCGGCGACGACCCCAACAAGATCGTCGACGAGCGCGGTATGCGTCAGGTGAGCGATGCCGGCGCGCTGCAGCCGATTGTGGACGAGGTACTGGCAAACTGTGCCGAGCAGGCACAGCAGTATCGTGGCGGCAACCAGAAGGTCATCGGCTTTTTGGTGGGCCAGTGCATGAAGGCGAGCCGCGGCAAGGGTAACCCGAAGCTCTTCAACGAGTTGCTGAGAACCTCGCTCTCGTAAGCGGGAACCGAGGGGCCGGGCGCAGGGCCTTGCCTCTCAATTTCGGACAGTCCTGACTCACGACGGAGGCGCCACTGGCGCCTCCTGTTCGTGCGGAACTCATTGAGGGGCAAGGCCCTGCGCCCGGCCCCTCGGTTCCGTGGCGACTCAGCCGTTCTGGTCAGTCGGGCTGATGGAAATAGAGTGAATGGGCGCGCCGTTGGCGCGCCCATTGTTTTTGAAGGGAACTCATTTTGAGCAAGCGCCCGCCCTGCCGGGGCTCCCGGGTTCCGTGGCGACTCAGCCGTTCTGGTCAGTCGGGCTGAATGGAATTTGGTGAATGAGGGTGCCGTTTGCACCCTCATTTTTTTGTGGATGTGGCGCAGGGACGGTCCCTTGGTCACATTTTTGGGCTGTGGAAAGCGAAGCTTAATACTTTTCCCGAGAAGTGAACGACCTTATTTGGACCTCTGAAGCATCGACACTATTTGGACGCTGTTTCCTGCGGTTTTGCCGAGTTTTCCCTGCGGTTTTGTTACTAAAAAATGCGGATGCTTCAGGGGTCCGATTTTGCTCGTTCACTTCTCGGGAAAAGTATTAGACCTCGATTTGCTGGGACGGGGGAGAGTCTTTCTTGGATGCCGGAGATGTACGTTGTGGCAGACGGATTGTCGAAAGTCGGCCGGTCTGCACCCTAAGATTTCCAGAAAGTTAACCATTTTTGACCTTAATAGTTAGATATACTAAATGATTTTCCAAAAGTGTGCATAAGTAAACTTATTCACTTGGGTGCTGAGGCACCGTGCCGTGTCCAATGCGGCAAAAGGGAGAAGCAACATGTAGAAGTCGACGTTTAACACCCTGCTTGTCGGTGGCGGTTTTCTGCTTGGTACGGCTGGCATCAAGCTGCTCGCCAGCGCTCCGGTAAAGAATGCCTGCGTGCAGGGCATTGCGTGCGGCATGCTGCCGTCGAGTACATCGTGGGGCACGGCATCGCTTCGTCCATCGAAGGGCGTCGCGCCATCATCGGTTCCGCGCACTTTGACCGATACGGATCTTGCTGCGATCGTGCGCCTGCGCCGTATGAGCCAGGGCCTCGTTGATCGTCTGACGAGCTCCTACTCTAAGGTGATGCTCACCAACTCGGCGCTCTTGGCACTGGGCATTACCGGCGCGATTGCCTCGCAGGCATCGTCGCTGCTGCACAACGGCTCGACGATCGCCTACAGCCTGAGCAACGCGAAGGCTTACCTGCGTTAGCAGACGTGTTTGCCCACGTTATCTGGCCTGCGCCCAGACGGCATCGGTGTCGTCCGGGCGCAGGCCTTTTGCATTTGACCCCAATTGATAGCGTCTCTATATAGTGTTGCTATCGAGGATAGCAATTGAAGGGAGCGAGATCGACGTGGGTGCTGCTAGCGGCATGGCGCAGGTGAACGTTCGCGTGGATCGCCAGGTCAAGAACCGTGCCGAGGAGGCGCTGCGGATTTCGGGCGGGACACTGTCCGAGCTCATCAAAAAGGTGGTGGCCAAGGTTGCGCAGGGTGGCGGTTCGTGCGAAGAGGTGTTGTCGGCCGTTGAAGACCAACTGCCTAGTGCTGGTGCCACCTCGCCGTTTGTCGCATTATGGGCGGCGGTGGATCGGCTTTACGCGGACCTGGGCATCGATACATCATCTGCGTCTGATGACCGCAGCTGGGACACAGTCTATCCCGAAGCCATGGATGAGCATTATCGCCAAAAGGGGATGATCCTGTGAGTGGAGGCCCCCTTAAGATCATGGTGGACGCCAACGTATGGGTCGATTCGTTTTGCGCCGACCATACCGAGTCGCTTGCCGCGCGCGCGTTTATTGGGCAGGCGACGGAGACGGGGGCGTTGCTGTTTTTTCCGGTGCATATCGCCAAGGACGTGCTGTACGTTGTCCAACACGAGCCGAAGCGTAGCGTTCTTGCCGGCGGGGGAGCGCCCGACGAGGCATCTGTCCGTGCAATTGGCGATGCGGCGTTGGCGTTTGTTCGGAACGTGACCGAAAACGCCACGGCCGTGGGTGCAGATGCATCGGACCTTTGGCTGGCCGACAAATACTTAGCGCTCCATCGCGATTACGAGGACAACTTGGTACTCGCCGCGTGCAAGCGCGCGCAGATCGATTACTTGGTGACCAACAATCGCAAGCTGCTCGAACATGCCGATCTTGCAGCAAAGGCCCCGCGCCAAATGATGCCGATTCTAGCTTTGGCCGAACGTGGTGGTGCGGCTATCGGTTAGCGCGAACTGTTTGCGTGGCCTTCGGAACGTCGGTGCTCAGAAGGCCACGCATCCTTTAATTACAAAAGCGCTGCCTTGATGACGGGAGCTTCGGCGAGCTTCTCGGCGGCCTTTTCGTCGGAATCGTTTAGTGCTGCTAGACTGCGGTAGACCCACTCGTTGACCTGGGTGTTCTTGACGCCTGCGGTCTGCATAAGGGCGCCTACCTCGCGGATTGCTGCGAGCAGATCGGCTTTGGGACCTGCGAGCTCGACCTCAATGCCGTGGTAGGCGGCCACGCCGCGGTTCTCGCTCACGTGGTCGATAAAGCCCGCGACGGTCTCAAACTGCTGGGCGAGAGCTGCATCATCGTCAGCGTCCAGCGCGACGAGTGCGTTTGATACCGTGAGGGCGGGATGTCCGCAGGGGACAAAGCCTTCGATGACATCCATGGCTTCGGTAATGGTTGAGCCCAGGCCTGCGAGGGCATTGACGAGTTGCTGCTTGGTATCCATAACGGTCCTTTCGACGGGTCAATTTTGCTTGGCGAAAATATACGTGACGCGTTCAGTGGGAAAAATGCGAAGTATGGCGCACATTAGGGTCTTCACAGCTCGTGCATAGAGCAGCTGTCTGCCTTTAGAACGTGGTAAGATAGCTATCCACGAGCGGGGTTTACCCCGCGTGTTCCTTGAAAAGTCGACGGTTATCGGGTGTTTGCAGGCCCGATACCATCCAGACTTTCCCAACATTCGGGGGCGACTGGTTTCGACACGATAGCTCTGAGAGAGGAAGCAAGCCGAGGTCTCCTCGCCTCGTTAAACAGGGGTACCGTCAAATTGAATTGACAACAACTCTTCTTTTGAGCCTATGGCTCTCGCTGCTTAGTTTATAGCGGCGCGTCAACCCGGTGATTTCCCCGACACCGGCGCGACGTCATGTTAGGGGAATGCTCCCGCGCACGTAATCGGTATGGCGCGGGCTAAGACCGAACCGGTTGGGATGCCGCGAGCGTGTCGCTGCGCGCAAAGCGTCCGAGACTAAACCAGCGACTGAGCTTGGAGATGCCAATCAGGGGGCTTTCGTGGACCGGAGTTCGATTCTCCGCGCCTCCACCAATAGTTACAGGCAGGTAGAGAAGTGTTTCTACCTGCTTTTTTTATTACATATAGATACCGCGGAGAATCGAACTCTATGCAGGGCGCGGGCGTAAAGAAAACGCGTAAGCGTTTTTAGCCCGCGGGCGAGGACGCCGGCAGGCGGCCGAAGCCGGTGCGGATTTGCGAAGCAAATACGCGGATTCTCCGCGCAAAGCCTCGACCCTATATAGATGCGATGCCGATCGGATGACAGCCGGCAACGCCCTGCGCCAGCGTCATCCCCGCACCGCGGAGAATCGAACTCTATGCAGGGCGCGGGCGTAAAGAAAACGCGTAAGCGTTTTTAGCCCGCGGGCGAGGACGCCGGCAGGCGGCCGAAGCCGGTGCGGATTTGCGAAGCAAATACGCGGAT
>NZ_VUME01000017.1 GCF_009696325.1 Collinsella sp. WCA1-178-WT-3 (M1) | reverse complement strand
TACGGGGCAGGGGCTGACGGCCGTCCGGGGCGGTCGGCCAGCGACCACCGGTACGGCTCAATCGTATAGCCGTGCAACGGAAAAGAGCCGCCCTTTCGGACGACTCAAACTGTAATGGGGCTATTTTGACTACTTTTACATGCAAAGTAGTCAAAATAGCCCCGTCCCAAATTAGCTGCCCGAATCAAGGCAACGCCGATGTTTTGGCAACGCCAGCGAGCGCCCGTCATTTGAGCCAAGGTGCCGTGAAATGAAAAGGCGCTGACCTTCTGGTCGCGCCTTTGAAATTGAACGTCAGATTGCCGCTTAGGGGCGTTTGCAGCGTCGACCGGTCCACCGTTCGTTAGAACGGCGGAACCAAAGGCGTAGCATCGAGCCGTTACGCGGTTTGGTAAAACCGCGTAACTTACATCACCATGACGTAGCGCGATCCCACGTAGTACTGCTTACCCATCAGGACCGGCTCGCCATTGGGACCGATAAAGCCGGCACGCAGGTTGAGCAGCGGATCGTGCGGAGCGATGCCCAGCTCGGCCGCCTGCTCGGCATTGGCGCGAACGGCCTCGACCGTGCGGTAGCCAACCGAGGCAATCGGCGTTCCACCAACACGCTCGACCTCGGCAAAAATCGACTTGTCCTCAAGATCGGCCGTCAACAGCTCACGGTAGGCGTCAAAGGGCACAAAGATGTTCTCCTCAAAGATGGACTCGCCGTCGGCCGTACGCACGCGCTTGATATGCAGCAGCAGCGCATCCTTCTGCAGGCCAAAGAACTCCATCTCGTTTTGGCGCGCCGGAACGATCTGGCGATCGATTACATGCGCGCCGGCCTTCATGCCATTGTCGGCACACAGCGCGGTAAACGTCTGCAGCGTCGAGGCATGAAACTGGCGGTTGATGTGCGGCGTGGAGACAAACGTGCCACGGCCTTGCTGTTTAACCAGATAGCCATCGGAACACAGCTCCTCTACGGCGCGGCGCACCGTAATACGGCTCACCTCGTACTGCTCGGCAAGCTCAAGCTCGGACGGGATACGCTCCTTGGGTGCATAAACACCTTTCTCGATCGAATCCTTGATTTCGTCGTAAATCTGCTGGTATAGCGGCGCATTTTTGGGTGCAGGCATATCTAATCACTCTTATCGAAATATCGGGATAACACATACGTATATAACGTCTAGTTTTATGTTACCTCATAACGATAAAACGATACACCCTCCCTACCAAAAAGGGACAGGATTGGGCAGAGCCGGCAAAATGCCAAATACCTTACTTGCCGTCGTCCTGCTGCAAGCTGTCCTGTTCGCTGAGGCGCACCTGCCTGCTGGCCATGCGTGCGGGCTTGTCGGGATCGGGAACAGCCGTGGGCATGGGTTCGTCGACATGACCGCCCCACCAACCGCCCACAAAGTCGAGCGTGTGGAACACGTTGATCACGGCGCCGGGATCAACCTCGCATACCAGCCTGATAATGTCCTGGCTCTCGTAGGTCGAGACAACGGTGTGCAGCAGGTACATCTTCTCGCGGCTGTATCCGCCGACGACCTCGGCGCAGCTAATGCCGTGCTGAAAATGGTTTACGTAGGCAGTCATGACCTCGTCTGCCTTACGCGTCGTGATCTGCAGCGTCACACGATCGTAGCGACGATAGAAACTGTCGATGGTCTTGGTCGAAATAAACTGAAACACAATGGAATACGCCGCCTTGTCCCAGCCAAACATAAAACCAAAGATTGCCAGGATAAAGCAGTTAAAGCCAAAGATGATGCCCCAGATGGTCTTGCCTGTGTGGTTGGAAACCCACAACGCGATAAAGTCGGTGCCGCCGGTGGATGCGCCGGACTTAAGCGCGATGGCAGCACCCAGGCCCGAGACCACGCCGCCAAAAATGATGAGCATGATCTTGTCGCCTAAAAACGGCGCAAAGTGAAAGACGTTGAGGAACAGCGACGAGAGCACAACCTGCATCATCGAGAAGATGACAAAGCGCTTGCTAATGCCGCTCCAGCATAGGAGCGCCACGGGGATGTTGAGTGCGAGCATACCGAGCGAGATGTCGATGTGAACGCCGCCTAGCGAGGTAACGCGATCGAGAAGGACCGCGACGCCGGTAAGACCACTCGGAAGCAGGTCAGCGGGCCGAATGAACGCCTGGATCAGAAATGTCTGGAGAACAGCAGAGACCGTGACTGCCACGGCAGTAATGGCACGGCGGACGATGGTGAGGCGGCCGAGTACGAGCACGCGGTCCGTGAGCTGATCGATGGCATCCGCCACGCAGGCTCCTTTCGAAGGCAGATATAGTTGTGGGGCATGCCCGCGATTGTAGCATGGAGCGTGCGGGGGCGCCTCAATTCACCCTCTCTCGACAACCATCAGAAGGACCGTGAGGCCGCTCAAAAGAAAAACGCCGTGAAGAGAGCGATCCCTTCACGGCGAATTCGGCATTTGCCCAGATAAAACCTGCCAAAATAAACCTGTCCCTAAATGGCAGGTAGGATGTCACACAGATTGTCGATGACAACGTCGGCGGCAGACTGGTCCAGGTTGACGCCCTCGTGCGGACGCAGCGCCAGGACGCGGGCGCCAGAGCGCTTGCCAGCCTCGATGCCCAGAGGCGAATCCTCGATAACCAGGCACTCGGCAGGCTCCACCCCCAGCGCCTCCATGGCACGCTGGTAGATCTCGGGGTCGGGCTTAAACGCACTGCACTCGTGACCGCTGATGGTGTAGTCCAGCACGTCGGCGATGCCGGCAATCTCCACCAGCTCGTCGATCAGCTCGCGATAGGACGAGCTCGCGATGGCACACTTCACGCCGCGCTCATGCAGCTCACGCATCACCGGCTCCGTCTGCTCGTTGAGAAGCTCGGCATACGGAACGGGGTGGTGCGGGCTGTAGACCTGCTTGTACTCCACGCGCAGGCGCTCACGCAGCTCAACATCGTCGGGCACCAGCGCCTTCCAAATGGCCGGCTCGTTAGACCCCGAAAGGTCGGGGATCTCGTCAAAGTGGAACCCCTTCTCTTCCATAAACGCCACGCGGCGACGGTTGTAGAACCACTCGGTATCGACCAGCACGCCGTCCATGTCAAACAGCACTGCCTTAATCATACGCTCCTCCTTCCACCTGCCAAAAAGGGACAGGTTTATTTTGGTAGGTTTTATCTGGGGTTTGCGGCGCGACAAACACGCCCCCAAAGCAAAAAAGGGGACGGGGTGAAAACCCCATCCCCTCTCAATCAACCCGTAAGGTCTACTTACTTGTGATTAGTAGGAAAGCTTCCACATGTAGCGACGCATGGTCAGCGGGTGCTGACGGGCCTCGGCGATCTGGTTGCCGTACTCGCGCATAACGGCGAGGTGCAGCAGCGGGTTGAAGTAGGTGACGACGCTCGCGGGCACGGCGTCAGCCAGGCCGTAGTCCTTGGAGTCGATCAGAGCGACCTTGGCGCCCATGCGCTCAAGGAAGGTGAGGGCGCGGGCGTCCATCGGACGGGTAGCGCCATCGGACATGAAGAAGACGTAGGGCTTACCCTCGGTGGAAACCTCGAACGGGCCGTGGAAGTACTCGCCGGTGTTGTAGGCGGCGGCGTCGATCCACTGCATCTCGGTGAACAGGAAGGCGGCGTGAGAATAAGCCATCTTCTCGGAGGCACCGGAAGCCATGAAGTAGATCATCTTGTCGTCCTTGAAGTCCTCGGCGAACTTCTTGGCGAGCTTCTTGCAGGACTGAGCGGCGTTCTCGCAGAGGTCGAAGACGTTGGTGAGACCGGTGATCATGTCCTCGTAGTGGTCATAGCCCTCGGTCTGCTGAAGGATCTCGAGAGCAAGAGCGATGGCATAGCCGGGCTTCTCGCACTTGGCAGCATAGTTGGCGTGGAAGCCGTGGATGATGACGTGGTCGGCGTCGACGGTCAGAGCGGAGCCGGCCTTGTTGGTGAGGGAGACGACCGGGCAGTTGTGCTTCTTGGCGGTCTTGTTGGCCTCGACGGTCTCGGGCGTGGAGCCACCAAGGGAGCAGGTGATCACGAAGGTGTGCTCGTTGACCCAGGAGGGCGTGTCGTAGTTGAACTCGTTTGCGGTGAAGATCTGAACGTTCAGCTTGTCCGTGTTGTTGGCCAGGAAGTACTTGGCGGGGTAAAGGTCGGACATGGAAGCGCCGCAGCCAACGAAGGCGACGCTGTGGATCTCGTGGTTGGACAGGACGTCAGCGACGATCTGCTTAGGGAGGTTAAGGTCGATCTCGTACATCTGACACATTCCTTTCGATTTTTGCGGCGCCACTTTGCCGGACGTGCGCAGGATTACCGTGATTTGGACCGAGTCGCCGGCCCATTGAAGATGTGACATAGGGACTGTCCCTTTGACACATTTAGGGATGGAAGCCTGCCTGGGGTATGGGATGCCAGGCAGGCTCCCCGGGGAAAGCGGTTAGACGCTTGGGCGCGACTAGGCCAGGATGCCGGCCGCGGAGAGGGCGATGCCGCCCACGATGGCGATCACAAGAAGCCAACCGGTGTTGACGTTCTTCTTGATGAGCCAGTACATAAGGCCGGTGAGGCCAAGGGAAATCATCTGGGGCATCATGCCGTCCAGGATGTCCTGGATCACGACGGTGCCGTCAGCGAACTGCAGCGGGGTGGTGGCGCCGATCAGCGTAGCGATCATGCCGCCCACGGACATAAGACCCACGATGCCGCAGACATACATGAGCTTCTCCATGAGGTCGCCGCCCTGAAGCTTGCTCAGGTACTCGTGGCCGCCCTGATAGCCCATCTTGGCTGCGAACCAAGTGATCAGCACGGAGGGCACGATGGAGATGAGCATGGCCAGGATCGGGCCCATGATGGAGCCCTGCTGAGCAAGCTGAACGCCCAGACCAAAGGCGATAACGCGGATGGTGCCCTGGAAGAAGGAGTCACCAATACCGGAAAGCGGGCCCATGAGGGAGGTCTTGACCGCGTTGATCGAATCGGGATCGAAGTTCTCGGGATCCTTGGCGTACTCCTCCTCCATAGAGGCGGCGAGGCCCAGGACGAAAGCGCTCGTCTGCGGAGTGCAGTTGTAGAACGCCATGTGACGGCGATA
The DNA here is from genome assembly GCF_009696325.1 of Collinsella sp. WCA1-178-WT-3 (M1). GTDB lineage: Bacteria > Actinomycetota > Coriobacteriia > Coriobacteriales > Coriobacteriaceae > Collinsella. Next base: position 29,572 of record NZ_VUME01000017.1, on the reverse strand, counting down.
AGCCTCTTTCTTGGCAGCAAGCTGCTTGGGGTCGGACTCATCCGGATAGAGGCGATCGAGCGTGGGAACCATGCCATAGAGGAAGCCCATGTTCATCTGACGCTCGTAGTTCCAAGAGGCCTGGATGGCCCAGGAGCGCCAGAAGAACTGGCTGACCTTCTTGTTCAGGGACACGTCCTTGGTTGCGGTTGCCATAGTGTGTTCCTCCTTAGTCTTCGTCGTCTTCGAGCGGATCGTAGTCGGAATCGACACCGGCGGCTGCATGGGAACCGTTGAACTTGAAGCCCATGAAGACGACAGCCAGGCACACACCGATCAGAGCGACCGCGATGACGGACAGGTTGAGGTAAGCGGCGAGCAGGAAGCCGATGAACAGGAACGGAGTCATACCCTTCTTGATCATCATGGTGAGCAGCAGGGCCAAGCCGTAGGCGGTCATGATCTTGGTCGAAACGTTAAGACCAGTGGACAGCCACTCGGGGACCATGTTGACGATGGCCTGAACCAGGTCGGTGCCAACAAAGACGGCGAGGAAGATCGGCAGGAAGTACATGACGGCGTACAGACCAGTGCCGACGCAGATGTGCATACGGTAGGCGGTCTTGAACTTTCCGTTATCGATCGCGCTATCTGCCACATGGGTGAGGGCGGCGATGATGGAACGGAACACGATGCCGAGGAGCTGACCCAGGACGGCGACCGGGATGGCGATCGTCATGGCGGTCTCGGCGGAAGCATCGGTCAGGCACGCAAAGGCAGCGGCCACGATGCCGCCCAGGACCATATCGGGCGGAACGGCAGCACCGACCTGCACCAGGCCCATGGACACGAGCTCGACGGCGGCACCGACGGCAAGGCCGGTGGGCACATCGCCCAGCAGCAGACCGACGAGCGTAGCGCCAACGAGGGGCTGCTCGAAGTTAAGACGACCGAGCAGGCGGGAGTCCCACATGCAGAACACGCCGACGAGGCCGACGAGCACCGCACTGATGAACGTATTCATACCCTTCTCCTTTCAGTCAGGCAAAAGCCTGGTTGACTACAGCTTGGCGTCGATGTCGACGCTCTGATACGTGGGGGTCTGCTGGACATAGAGCTTGATGCCCATGTCGAGCAGCTGGTTGATGTCGGCCTTCTGCGTGGCGTCGAAGAAGACGGAGCTGTCCTTGCCGCCGACCTGATCGGCACCGTCGTGGTTGGCGGTGGCGCCCAGGTTGATGGCGTCGAGCTTGTAGCCCTGGCAGAACTGCAGCATCTCGGCAGTGTTGCCAAAGACGAACATGACGCGCTCGCCAAGGGTGTTGAGCTTGTCCATCTTGGCGAGGGCGCGCTCGACGGTGAAGACGTTCAGGCGCACGCCCTGGGGCTTGGCCAGCTTAAGAGCGCCCTTCTTGATGTCATCGTTGGCGGCAGCGTTGTCGACGACGATGATGCGCTCGGCCTGAACCTTGGTGGTCCAGGTAAAGACGACCTGACCGTGCAGCAGACGGTAGTCAAGACGTGCGAGGACGATCTTGGCGGGACCGGAGCTGTGACGGGACGCCTTGGCCTTCTTGGCGGGAGCCGCGACGGCCTCGACCGGTGCGTTGGGGTTGGTCAGACCAGTGCGGGCCTCGTTGATGAGGGCCGCGAGCTCGGTGCCCTTGACGGGGGCGGGGCTCATAGCGAGCGTGAGCGCCAGCGGGATGTTGAAACCGCTGACAACCGTGAACTTCGTGCCGTTCTTGGAAAGCTCGACCATGCTGTTGTTGACCGAGCTGCCGAGCATATCGGTCAGCACATAGACGGTGTCGTCCGCGTTGAACGTGGCGATCATGGCGTCCACCTTATTGGTGATGGGCTCCTTGTCGTCACGAGCAAGCGACACGACGTGGACGTTCGACACGTCGCCGAGAACCATCTCGAGCGTGTCTTTGGCGCCTGCGGCCAGGCCGCCATGAGATGCGAGAATGATCTGATTCATCTTGCCTCCTCCTTTTCGTTATGGTCATTATAACGTCTTATACGCTACTTACATTGATAATTAGTATAAAGACCGTTCACGGTTAAAAATCGACCGTTTACGGGGTTAACGTACTCGAAACATTGGGGCTGGGTAGGCGGGAACTGGCTGGATAACCCCAGGTCGGATGCCGCACGCAATTCCCTATCGCACGAAGTACCAGGGACTTTCCTGTACGGTGGGCTCCAGCGCGATGCCGGTGCGTTCCTTAAACAGATCCATGTCCTGCGATTTCTCCGTCCACCACGCGTTGGGCTTAAAGGTCATGCTCTCAATGACATGACCGACAAACACACTGTTGCGCAGCTTGGAGAAGTCGGTGTTCATAATCAGGATGGACGCGAGCACCAGCACGATGCCCAGGACTTTGATCGCGCCGGCGGGCTCGGCGTAGACACCAATGCCCAGCAGTACGGTGACAACTGTCTCGAATGACATTACGACGGGAACTTTCGACGTCTCGAGCCCCATGGACAGACCCTGCATATATAAGATGTAGGCCACGGCTGTGGGGATGAGTCCAAAGCCAAGGAACAGCAGCAGCAGCTGTGGCGACATTGCCGCGGCGACATCCGGCCACGGAGCCGCGATAGCTGCCATAACCGCACCGCCAAAAACAAAGCCCCAAAACGTGACAGCCAGCGGGTGGACCGTCTTGGTTGCTATTCGGCTAAACACCGCGAGCGACGCACCACAAAGGCCTGCAATCACACCCGACGTGACGCCCCAAACCGAAAAATGAAAACCGGAAAGGTCGCCATTGGTCACTGCAAGCACGCAGCCAACGATATTAAAGACAATGGCAACGAGCTTGTTAGGGGTCACGTCCTCGCGATAAAGCACGCGGCCGAGCATGACGCCAAACACCGGCGAGGTATAGAGCAGCACCGAGGCCGTGGACATGCCCACCTCGCCCATGCACTCGTAATAGCAGGTGTTGGCGGCGGCCAAACCGACGATACCGACAAGCGCGCAGGGAACAAGCTCTTTAGGGCTTGCCTTGAACAGAGCCAGCGGACCCTGAGCCACGGTAGACCCCTCACCCGGGCGGCAGCCCATAAACATCAGGACCGGCGCCAAGATAAGCGCTCCGACCAACAAGCGAAAGGCAGCCATGCTCTGGGACGAAACGCCCATGGCCGAGATGCCGTTTACAAAGATTCCGATGCTGCCCCACATAAGCGCGGCGATCAGCACCAGCACATAGCCCAGATTGCTTTTCTTCAACGCAGCCTCCTCGGTATTGTTTCCAATATGTTTCATACTACGTTATAGTCGTTATATACATTTTTCAAGCCACAAATCGCCGAACGGAAAATGATCCGCTGGGGACGGAGGAAAACGGATCACTGAGGGGCTGGTCTGCGTCAGTGATCCGTTTTCCTCCGTCCCCGGCGGATCATTTGGCTGTTGCGGTGAAATAGTTCCTAAATAGAGGCTTCAAGCCCCCAAACAGGAACTATTCCACCGCAACTTATGAGGACATCGAGCTGTTAGGCCGCTCTATCCCCTAGTAGTCGAGCTTCCACATGTAGCGGCGCGTCATATAGTCCTTGTGGGTGACGGCAGAGAGTGCACGCATGTAGACGTTGTTGAGGATCGGCGCGAAGATCAGGTGGTTGAAGTACTCGCTCACGCTGTCCTTGATGTCGTTGAGGCCGAGCTCCTTGGCGTCGAGCTGATAGACGCGCTCGCCACCGTACTGGTTGACGAAGCGGATGCCGCGCTCGTCGTTGCAGCGGCTGCGGCCGACGCTGATGAGCTGGAACAGCGAGGTACGCTTGTCCAGGATCTCGAAGGGGCCATGGAAGAAATCGCAGGTGTTGATGGTGCAGGAGTCGATCTGCAGCATCTCCTGCACGTTGCAGATGCTAAAGACGTAGGCGGCACCAAAGAGCGGACCCTGAGCCATCACGTTGATGCAGGGCTTGTCGGCGTTCTGCTCGGCCCACTTGGCAGCAAGCGGACGGGTGTACTCGACGGCCTTGCGATAGATGGGGTCGACCAAGTCGAAGGCGGCCATGGCGGTCTCGTACTCGGCATAGCCCTCGGTCTGCTGCGTGAGCTCCATGGCGATCATGGTCACGACGGCGGAGTTGGTGCGGCCCATGCAGGACTCGTCGACGGCCAAGCTGTCGTACTGGATCTTGTAGTCGCAGACCTCGGTGAGGGCGGACTCGTCGACATAGATGGCGATGGTGCTGGCGCCGTGGTCCTTGGCGACCTGGGCGGCGACGATAGTCTCCTTGGTGCCGCGCATGGACACGACGACGGCCAAGGTGTTCTCGTTAACGTAGGCAGGGGTGGCGTGCGCGAACTCGTTGCTGGTGTAGCTGGAGCTCACGACCTGCGTGGCCTCGTGCTCCATAAAGTACTGGGCAGGATAGTTACCGCCGTTGGATCCGCCGGCGCCAATCCACACGACGCGCTTGATGCCGCCCTTGTCTGCCTTGTCGGCCAAAACCTGGGAGACGACATCCTTAACCTGTTCCTGAGTAGTCATCGTGCATCAGCCTTTCTTCTCGTTTGATGCTCATCACAGGCATACAAGTTACATACATATTTTGGTTATGTCGACTAGTTGTATGCTATATTTGTCTTAGAAATTTTGCTGCTGTGGTTTTCAGTAGCTCGCTACCAGCAGTTTTATTGTTTTATTAAATACATGCTTGCTTAGGTAAGCATACAGGTTAGATATAGGTTGGCAATATGGGCGTCACATCTAAAAAGAAACTGACCCAATACGAGCGCTTGGCGGGCACGCTGCGCGATCGCATCGCTGCCGGCACGTATGCGCGCGGAGACAAGCTGCCGTCCGAGATGGAGCTCATGGACGAATCGGGGCTGTCACGCAGCACCGTACGCCACGCCCTTAAGGTGCTCGTTGATGAGGGCCTGGTGCGAACCGAGCGCGGGCGTGGCGCCTTTGTGGCCGACACGCCCGCGCTCCACGAGAACAACCTGGTGTTTTCGAGCTATACCAAGCAGGTCGAAGGCCAGGGCATGAAGCCCACCACGCGCACCGTGGACTCGGGCTTTGCCAAGGCGGCCGGCAGCATAGCTAAGTTCTTTGACGCCGCCGTGGGCAGCAAGCTCGTCAAACTTGTCCGCCTGCGCTACCTGGACGACGCGCCGCTGTGCCTGGAGACCACCTACCTGCCGCCAAGCTTCGAGACGCTCATCGATCGCGATATCAACGGTTCGCTCTACGCCACGCTGCGACAGGAGTTCCATCGCGCACCGGCACAGGGGCATAAGACCTTTGAGGTGTGCTACGCCTCGCAAAACGAGGCGTTTTTGCTCAACGTTGAGCGCGGACAGGCGCTGATCCTGATCACCGACTACGTCTACGACACCGACGGCCGACCGCTCCATGTCTCCAAGCGCATCCAACGCACCGACCGCGCCAAATACATCGAACCCATCGGCTAACCTGCCAAAATAAACCTGTCCCTAAATGGTAGGTTTGGGAAGGTCGGGGAACCAGGTTGGTTTGGGTTGGTTGGGTGTGCGCTCAGCCAGGACCAGCTCCATCCAGCACATGTCGTACCAGCGGCCGAACTTTTGGGCGCAGCGATCGAAGGTGCCCACCAGGCGATATCCCATATGGGCATGGAAATCCTGGCTGTTGTGCGTCAGGTACTCGTCGTCCTTGTCGTGCGGCACGGCGATGAGCGCGCACATGTTGGTGATGCCCATCGCAATCAGGCATTGCTTGAGCGCATCGTGCAGCTTGCGGCCCAGCCCGCCGTGGCGCACATCGCGCGCCAGGTAGATCGACGTCTCGACCGACCAGTCGTATGCCTCGCGGCTGTTGAGCGGGCTCACATAGGCATAGCCTACCGGACGCCCGTCCAGCTCCATCACCAAATACGGGTAGCGCTTGAGCGTACGCTCGATACGCCCGGCGAACTCCTCAACGCTCGGCACCTCGTATTCGCAGGTAATCGCCGTCTGGCGCACATACGGCTCATAGATGGCAAGCAACGATGGTGCGTCATCGGGCGTCGCCAGGCGAATCGTCGGCTCGGACATTTCGGTCATACAACCCTTCCCCCTCAAAAACAAAGGCTGCCCTGCGCCAAGCTCAGGCGCAGGGCAGCCCCTTGTCATTACATCAGGCTACAGGACAGCCGCCAACGCGTCGATGTCCTCCTGCGTCGTGGCCCAGCTGGTGCAAAAGCGCACCACCGTGTGGGTCTCGTCGTACTTTTCCCAGTACTCAATCGAGGCATGCTCGCGAATGCGGGCCATGTCCTCGTTGGGCAGAATCACAAACTGCTGGTTGGTCGGCGTCTCCAAAAAGAACTGGTAGCCGCGCTCGTGCAGCACGCGACGAAGCGCCTGAGCGGTCTCGATCGCCTGGCGACCAATCTCAAAATACAGGCCGTCGGTAAAGAGCGCCTCAAACTGCACACCCGTCAGGCGGCCTTTGGCAAGCAGCGCGCCATGCTGCTTAATACGCGGAATGGGATGCGCCGGGGCGTGCATACCGCAGAACACCACAGCCTCGCCGCAGAGCGCGCCGCACTTGGTACCGCCGATGTAGAACACGTCGCACAGCTGCGCCAGCTCGGGCAGGGTAATGTCGCACTCATCGGCCGCCAGCGCATAGGCCAGGCGGGCGCCATCCACAAACAGCGGAATCTCGCGCTTCTGGCACACTGCGTGAATCGCCGCGAGCTCGGCCTTGGAGTACAGCGTGCCGTACTCGGTCGATAGGCTCACGTACACGGCACCCGGAAACACCGTGTGCTCGTAGCTCTCGTTTTCGTAGAACACCTGGATATAGTTCTCAAGGTCCTCGGCGTGCATCTTGCCCTCGTAGCCGGGGATGGTGAGCACCTTGTGGCCGCCAAACTCGATGGCGCCCGCCTCGTGGCAGGCGACGTGGCCAGTCTCGGCAGCAACGACGCCCTCGTACGGCGCGAGCAGCATGTCGATCACCGTCGCGTTGGCCTGCGTGCCGCCCACCAGAAAAAACACGTCGGCATCGGGGGCCTGACAGGCCTCGCGGATAAGCTGCTTGGCACGCTCGGTATGCGCATCGGTACCGTATCCGGGCTGTGGCTCCATATTGGTGTCGACGAGCGCCTGCAGCACCGCCGGGTGTGCGCCGTGGGAATAATCGTTGTTGAACGCGAGCATGGCAATCCTCTCTTACCGGGTATCGGCCAGATGATTCAAACGGAGCTATTGTACGCCGCTGGGATAGGCAATGCGCGCGGCAAGGCACTCAAGTGCCAGCACCAGAACAAAACCGCAGGTCACATCACTCAAAAAGTGCGCTCCGATCACGATGCGGCCAAACGCGACGAACGCCACAACCACAGCCGCCGTCCAAAAGACCACACGACGGCGCGACGGCTTTTCCTTAAAGGCCGCTGCGGGAAGCCCGGCGAGCATAAGGCCGATCGCCGCGTGCGCCGTGTGTCCGCTCGCAAACGACTTAAAGCCGTCCTTGACTACACCGGCGGCAATATAGGCCCACTTGTCGGGGTTGCCGATCACCCACCACGGCTGAAACTCGAGCCCCGGCGTCACCTCGATCACGCGCATGCGCGGGCGCGACCACAGCGGCTTGACGATCACGTTGAGGATGATGGCCTGAGCGACCCACACGGCAAGCACCATGAGCGCCCAGCGTGTGAGCTCGTCGGGCTCGGTCGTGCGCGTGAGGCGATAGACGATAAGGTTGGCGACGATGGCCAGCACAAACGTCAGCACCAACTGAGCCGCGATGAGTTTGCCGCCAACCCTCAGGGACGAAACGATCTCATAGCCGGTCAGGCCAACATTGACGAGGATGCCGAGCACGGCGAGCCATTTGCTCCCCCTGGAGTCGGGGCGCACCGCGCGCACGAGCATAACGCCCGCGACGCTCGCCGTCAGCTCAAACGGCAGCTCGCCGACCGCCTCGATAAAGCGGCCGTACACGCTGCCGATGTTGAACAGCGCGCTCGAGATCTGATAATCGAAGAAACTGCCCACGCCCAGACAGAGGGCAAGGATAACCGCGATAGCAGCGGCATCTTTCTTATAAATGTACCCGAACATGCTTTCCTTTCGATGGAACCAGATTGCCCAAATGGGGCGTTTACGGCGTCGACCCGTTAGTCATCGTCGGACGTGCCCAGCTGCTGCAGCAGCATGAGTGCCGCGGCCACGGGGCCGGTGCCGTCGTTGGCGTCGAGACCGCGACCCAGGCCGCTACCCGCGCCGGCGCCCGCCTTGTAGGGCACCGACAGTTTGCGGCTCTTGGGGAAGTTCACCGCTCCATAGCGGGTCTTAAGCTCATAGGCCACCTTCTTGGGAACGTCGACGCCCAAAAACGTGATGCGACCGCCGCTGAGCGTAACGCTCTCGAGCCCCAGGCGCTCGCCGCGAATGCGGATTCGCGCGCGATTGAACAGGTTGAGTCCCGCCAACGGCAGCTCGCCATGCGCGGCCTCGGTCTCTTCCTGCACCTCGTCGATGCTCTCCAGGTCCTCGGCCGCCGCAAGCTTACGGTATACGAGCACGCGCTGATCCACCGCCGGCAGGTACTCCTCGGACAAGAAGTAGTCGGCCGGCAGGTTAATACCCACGCTCGCGGCCTCCACACCGGCATCGTCGTCGCCTCGCGCCTCGGCCACGGCCTGACCCAGCATCTGCGTAAACAGGTCAAAGCCCACGCTCGACAGGTTGCCGTGCTGCTCGGCGCCCATGAGCGAGCCGGCGCCGCGAATCTCCAGGTCGCGCATGGCGATGCGCATGCCGCTGCCCAGGTCCTGGAACTCGGAGAGTGCGGTCAGGCGCGCCGTAGCCTCCTCGGTGAGCGGCAGCTCGCCCGGGAACATAAAGTACGCGTAGGCCTGCGTGGCAGAACGGCCCACGCGGCCCTTGAGCTGGTAGAGCTGTGCCAGGCCCAAGCGCTGCGAATCCTCGATGATGAGCGTGTTGGCGGTCGCGTTGTCTATGCCGCTCTCCACGATGGTCGTGGCGATGAGCACGTCAATCTTTTTGGTCGCAAACTCGATCATCACGTCCTCGACCTCGCGCGGGCTCATCTTGCCGTGCGCCACGCCCACGCGCGCCTCGGGCGCGGCCTCGTGCACGCGTGCCACGGCGTCGTCGATGGTCTTGACGCGGTTGGACACGTAGTACACCTGGCCGCCGCGGCCCACCTCCAGGCGAATCGCCGCGCTCACCACGTCGGGGTCGTACTCCCCCACGTGCACGATCACGGGGCGGCGCCCGGTCGGTGGCGTGGTGATCAGGCTCATGTCGCGCACGCCGCTCGTGGCCATCTGCATGGTTCGCGGAATAGGCGTTGCCGAAAGCGTGAGCACGTCAATCTGCTCGCGCAGGTTCTTGAGCTGCTCCTTGTGCTGCACGCCAAAGCGCTGCTCCTCGTCGATGATCACCAAACCCAGGTTCTTGGGGTTCACATCGGCCGAAAGCAGGCGGTGCGTGCCGATGAGCACGTCGATCGTGCCCTCGGCAAACGCCTTGAGCGCGCGCTTCTGCTGCGCCGGCGTGCGAAAGCGGCTGAGCACCTCGACCTCGAGGCCAAACGGGGCAAAGCGCTCAAAAAAGGTCTCGTAGTGCTGTTGGGCCAGAATGGTCGTGGGGCAGAGCACCATGACCTGACGGCCGGAGTCCACGCACTTAAACGCCGCGCGCAGGGCAACCTCGGTCTTGCCAAAGCCCACGTCGCCGCACAGCAGGCGGTCCATGGGCTTGGGCGCCTCCATGTCGGCCTTAATGTCGGCGATGGCCTCCAGCTGGTCGCGCGTCTCGTCGTAAGGAAAGCTCTCCTCCATCTCGATTTGCTCGGGCGTGTCGGGCGGGCAGGCGATACCGGTAATCGACGAGCGGCGCGTATACAGATCGACCAGGTCAAACGCCAGCTTTTTGGCGTTCTTGCGCGCCTTGTTGGTGGCACGCGTCCAGTCGGCGGTGTTGAGCCTAGTCAGGCGCGGCTTGTCGCCGTCGGGACCAACATAGCGCGTGATGCGGTCGACCTGCTCGAGCGGCACGTAGAGCTTGTCGCCGTCGGCATATTCCAACAAAAAGTAGTCGCGCTCCTTGCCGCCCACTTCCTGGCGCGCGATCTCGCTAAAGAGCGCGATGCCGTGAGTGGCGTGTACCACGTAGTCGCCCGGCTTAAACGGAAACGTGATCTGCGTAATGTCCACCTTGCGACGGCTGCGCGCGCGGTTGGCGTCCATGCGGGCATTGAGATCGGCGATCGAGAACACGGCTAGGTTGGCATCGGGCACCACCACGCCCTGCGGCAGGGCAGCATCCACAAAGGTCACGCGTCCGCGCGAGATGGTGGGTACGGCAGCACCGGCGGCAGCCTGGGCGGCGCCCGCCTCGAGCGATCGGGCGTTGAGCGCATCGACGCGGCGCTCGCGGATCGAGGCATGGGCCTCCTGGCGGGCAGCACGGTCGGCAGAATCTGCCGCTGCCACGCGTACGCGCTCGCCAATAACACCGGCGTTTTCGGGGGCGGCCGTCAGCGACTCCTCAAAGGTAATGCCCTCGTCGCCAAAGGTGAGCTCCATCGACTCGCGCGCTCCGCGGTCGGGAATGGCAAACACGCAGGCATAGCGCTTGCCCACGACTTCCTGAACGCGCGTCATAAAGCGGTTGTCCGAGCCTGCGATAGCCGGCTGCTCAATCTTGAGCTCTGCCGTAACCGCACCGCCGGCGCGGATCAGGCTCACGTAGTTCAGGCGCTGCTGAGCACCAAAGTCGAGCTGCTGGGCGCGCACGTACAGGCCGTCCAAGCGGTCAATCCCCGCCTCGCCGGCGCGCGCCTCGATATCCTCGTAGGCACGCAGGCAGTCGTCGAACAGCGAGCGCGGCTCGGACAGAACCACAAGCGCCTTGCCGCTCACGTGCGCCAACGGGCTCACGGTCTGGCCGTACATCACCGGCAAAAAGCGGTCGAGCTCGGGTGTGACGATACGCGCATCAACCATCTCGAGCAGCGCCGCCAGCTTGCTGTCGCTCTGGCTTGCGCGATAGAGCGCCACGTGCATGTTGTGAACGGCTTCGTCGGTAAGCGCCAGCTCGCGGCACGGGAAGATCTCGATGCTGTCCTCGTTGCCGATGGTTTGGCCCGTAGAGCTCACCATACGGCGAATGCGATCAATTTCGTCGCCAAAGAACTCAATGCGCACGGGCGCTTTCTCTTGTGCGGGGAATACCTCGACGGTGTCGCCGTGCACGCGGAACAGGCCGGGTGCGTCGGCGGCGCCGGCATTGGTGTAGCCCATGCCCACCAGGCGCTGCGGCACTTCGTCAAAAGGAATCTCCTCGCCCACCGCAAAGGTCGTGGACTCCCAGTAGCGGCTCTCGACTGGCGGCACGCAACGCAGCAGTGCGCGGGCCGAGGCAACCATGATGCAGTTGTCCCCGCGCACGATACGCCCCAGAGCCTCGCAGCGCTGCGCCACCACGGCATCGTCGGGCTCCTGCTCGCGCCACGGATAGTCCTTGCGCTCGGGAAAGCGGCACACGTGCGCCAGGCCCACGTAGGCGGCAAGGCTGCGCGCGGCGCGATCGGCCGCGTCCTCGCCGCTCACAATGTAGACCGTAGGGCGCGGGCGGCGCGCAAACTGAGCAGCCGCCATAAGCGTGCGGCCCGACTGCGACACGGCCAGCGTCACATCCTCGCCGGCGTCGAGCCCGGCCTCGACGGTCTGCAAGGCCTCGGCAGTGTAGAGCTGCGCGGCTATACGGTGAATGAGCATGCTGTTCCTCCGGCATCGCAACGCCAAAAGCCCGCCGGGGCAAGCTCGGCGGGTCGTGCGTCAAAGTTCATTGACGCTTATGGTACCGCACGGCCCCGTGACCAAAAGCCAAAGCGACATCATGCCAAATGTTGCCCACAACGGTCTTGCCAACGCGTTTCCCAGCTTATTAATCCGCTTTCCGCTTTTTAATTTGCTGTCTTCTGGCAGCAATTTACACCGTCCGCGCCCCATGGCGAGCATATCGAGCTGCAAAGCGCCTATAATTGAGGATAATTGCGTATTCAATGTCACTTTTTGATGAGGGGGGGGGGTGAAAACAAATGGCCGACACTCCATCTTGTGCACTGTACGCCGGGCTCAAGTCACTCGGTCGCATCAAAAACGGTAACGCCGCGCAAATTCTCATGGACGGCAACGCCCGTTACGGTGGACGCCTCATCTCCGAACGCTTGATGGTCCCGTCGTTTATCTCACGCGAAATCGTTCACGCCAAACCCGGTGACCTTCCCGAGTCGCTGTTTGCGCCCTTTGAACAAAGTGCGCGCCAGATACTCAACCTCATCATACAAAACCGAGGCTCCGACCCCCAATCGCTGTGCAAGGTCGCTAAACGCTATATGGAATCGTGCGCCCCAGACATGCAGGATGCCCTTACCAATTGCGGCGTCGACGGCATGCTCTTTAAAAACGGCGTCGAGCGCATCGAGACCACTGACGATAGCGACATTAAAAACCGCCTCTACATCCATCTGGTCTTTTTTATCGTTACCGGCTGCCTTGGCGACCCCGCCCGCGCCATCGAATACACCGAGTCCTTTGTGTCCGACCAGATGCTCTCGACACTCGGCACGGTCGAGACAACCGTCACCTCATTTTTCTCGACAACCGCGCGCCCCACGGGAGACATTCGCCTGGGGCTGCTGCGCGTCGTGGGCAACTCGGCACGACCGCCGTTGCGTCCCCTTACCACGGACCCGGTGGGCAGCATTATCGGGTCGCTGACGAGCGACGAGAACGCCATCACCGACGTCGATTCCGATGTCTCGCGTCAGCACCTGCGCATTTGGCTCCAAGACGGACGCTGGCTTGCGCAGGGCCTCGGCTCCACCAACGGATCGTTTTTGATCTCGGGCGTCGATCGCTGCCGACATGCTATCGAACCACCTAGACGCGAGCGCCCCGCCAACTTTGCCAACACCCCCGTCGAGATTCACAACGGAGACACGCTTTGCTTGGGCGCCACGACGCGCTTCTTGGTCATTCGCATCACAGACTAGCCCGCCCACACATCTTCGACGCACAAGGTGCCGTTATTTGCATCAACCCATGCAAATAACGGCACCTTTTCGATTAAGGCAACGGTTGCGCTACCTTTTCACTAACATTATCGCCATGCACTTTTTTCTCGAAAGGATCGCCCCGTGACGTACGACACGGATATGAATATCATCGCGTTGTCCCCCTTTGAACCAAACGCCATGTTTGCGACCACCGAAGACCCCGATACTATTCGCCGCTTTACCACCCTGTTGGATTGCGGGGCAGTCGGCGGCGGTTCCCACCATCTTCGCAAGGTCGCCAACACCGAGGGCGAGACCTTTGCGCTCAAGACGCTGTGGCCCCTCAGCGGCTGTGATGAAGACGGCTCCGCCGTCAGCCCCTCGGACATCAAGACGCTTACCGAGGAGTATCGCAATCTTGCAGCCGTCTCACTGTTGGACGGCTTTCCCAAAACCTATGGCTACGGCTATACCGGCTCCGTACCGGTCATCGTTATGGAGTGGATTGAAGGCCTGCCCCTTCGCGATGCTGCGGCAGAGCTAACCGACCCCGCCGAGGGCGGCCACATTCCCGCAAACACCGTCGCCGCGATTGGAAAACGCCTGGGAGAGATTCTCCTGGGTGCCCAAAAGCTCGATGCGCCGTTTGTACACCGTGATATCTCCTTGCGCAATATCATCATTCGCACGACGCTCCGGTCCCTTGCCCAGCAGATTGCACACTGCAGTTTTGACCTTTGCCTGGTCGATCTGGGCAGCTCGAGCATCAAGCGCTCAGACCCCTCGTTTACCATGTCCACCGGCATCTGGCGCAACGGCACCCCCGAGTTCGCCCCACCCGAGATGCTCTCCAACGACATCCCCGAGCTGGCGCCGCTGCGTACGTCGCCCAGCATCGATACATACGAGCTCTGCAGCGTACTCTACACGCTCTATGCCGGCCACACGCCATATCGCCTAAACGAGCATATGGACCAGTCGCCCTACCTGTACAAGATCGAGCACGAGCACGAGCCGCTTGAGGCACGCGTACCCGGCGACCAAATGCTTGTCGATGTCATCATGAGCGGCATCCATAACGAGCAGTCCCAGCGCGCGCCGCTGTCTACGATTGTCGGCAAGCTCGATGCCTGGATTAAAGACATCGATTTTGAGCCGCGCACGCCGCTGCCCACCCCGGTCGACTTTAGCCAGCAACCGAAGCCTTCCTGCTCCGACAAGGCTCAGACGCGCCGCCCAGTCATCTCGCGTCGCGCTGCGCTCGTGCTCGGCGGCGTCTGCGTTGCCGGCATAGCAGGCTCTGCCATTGCCACAGGATGCTGGGGGCTTATCGACCTGGCGCACGGCATCAAGCCGTCACTCGACGATTACACCTGGGAAGAACTCGCCCTGATCTCCCGCAAAATCCAAGAAACATCTTCCAGCAAAAAGGTGCTCGAGATTGCCGAAACCTACCACCTGGTAAACAGCAAGCAGTCGCTCGAAAACGAGAACACCAAGACCGTCAGGCTTTCCGACGGGACCAAGGCACAAGTCCAGATCGTGGGCTTTAAGGCAGACACACTCACCGATGACGGCCTTCCCGCTGGCATCACCTTTATGTTCCGTACCCCCATCGCCATGCGCGCCGTTAACGACAGCGCCGCGACGGGCGGTTGGGAGCAATCGTCGCTTCGCGAATGGTTGGCGGACAAGGGCATGGCTACGCTGCCCGACGATCTCCGTAATCAGATCCGCTCGGTGCGTAAGCTCACCAACAACACCGGCGGCACCAAAGACGCCTCCAGCATCACCGCCACCGATGACAAGCTGTGGCTGCCGTCCATGAGCGAGCTGTGCGGCTACCAGGCGCCCGAAACGTTCGCAGAAGGCTACGAGTACCTTTCTACCCTCTACAGCGGAGAAGGCGAGCAGTACCAGCTCTATCGCGAGCAGAGCGTAAGCGGTCTGACCACCAACGATGCCATGATCCGCACCGTCGCTGGCAAAAAGATCTGCTACTGGGAGCGCACCCCCAGCGCCGACTGCAGCGAGGGCGCCAACTCGACGTACTTTAACCGCGTTGGAAAAGACGGCGACGTATTTAGCTGGGCAACGCCCGGAAACAAACCAGACCAAAAGACCTATGTCCTACCCGGCTTTTGCATCTAACACCTTCACCGGATACCAGAAAGGAGCCTCGCATCATGCGCGCGGAAACACCTTCCGAGGTGCTCTTTGATTTCCTTAAGTGCGACCTGCAGATCAATAATCGAGAAGCGGCGCGCATCTTGGTTTCGGACAAGCCGCTGGGCGCCAAACCGGCCCCTAGGTTTCGCATTGCCGAAAAGACGTTTCTATCGCGACGCGTGGTGCACGTCGTTCCGGGTACCGACAAGATCGACCCCGAAATGTTTGCCGATTTTTCGCAGAGCGTCCAGAACTTGGCTGCCGCTGCAAAAATCGGCAGTGGCAGCAGTCCAGCGGCCGCCAACGCTCGCCAGCAAGTCATTACGACGCGCGCCCTCGAGCGCATGGCAACGTCGCTCGAACACTGGGGGCTCGATGGTTCCATCCTGCGCAATATCTTTGACCGCATCGCCGTCATGCCGGGCCTCAAGCAAAGCGACCGGCGCCTTTTGGAGCTCCTTGCGCTAACGGTCTGCGGATGCTTGGCTGATCCCAATGCCGCCGCCTCCGAGGTCAAAGACTTTGCCATAACGCAACTGGCCCAGACCTTTGGCACGCTCGAGACCGCCGAGGTCGTCCAGGCACAAGGCACTAACCGCAAGGTCAACGAGCCTCCTGCAAAACTGGGGCTGCTCAGGCTTTCGAAAGACGGCTCGGCCTTGCCGCCGATCTATCCTTTGAGCCTCGATCCCGAGGGTACGGTACTAGGCTCTTTTGCACACGACCAAAACGCCATCACCAACGTAGGGCCCGATGTGTCCCGCCGGCACCTGCGCGTGGCGTATTCCAACGGCACATGGCTCGCAAGCGGGCTGCACTCCACCAACGGAACGGTGCTGGTGACACGCAACGGCACGACCACCGTTATCGAAAAACCACGCTCGCTGCGCACCGCCGATGACAAGGACAGTCAGATTCCTATCCACGACGGCGACCTGCTCAAGCTGGGTTCCTCGACCGAGTTTTTGGTGCTGAAGATCTCCTCAAACGTACGCGCGCTGGCCTAGGGCCGCGCACATACAATAAGAATCAACGCAAAGGAGCGCCGCTGCACACATCGCAGCGGCGCTCCTTTGTACAAAGGCGCCCCCGGCCTTGTAACCGGAGGCGCCTATAAAGGGGAAACGAGCTTAAAAAGCTACATTAGGCATTAAAGCGGCGGCGGGTAGCACCGGCGGCGATGGCAGCGGCACCCAGACCGGCGATGATCGTAACCTGAGCGGCAACGCTATCACCAGTGGTGGGAAGGGCAGCCTCGTCGGCCTTCTTCTCGTCAGCCTTCTTCTCGGCCTTGGCCGGAGTCTTGGTCGTCGCGGTGGTGTTCACCTGCTGCTGAGTGGGCTCAACATAGGGAACCAGCGAACCCAGGACCTTCTTGGCGGCCTCAAGCTGAGCCTGAGCCGTGGCCTCGGCCTGCTTGGCGAGCTGGAGGTCAGCAAGAGCGTCGTAAGCAACACTCTGAGCAGCGTCGAGCTTAGCACGGGCAGCCTCGACCTCCGCGGACTTGGCGTCCTTGTTGGCCTTTGCGTCCTCGAGAGCCTTAGCGGCCTCATCCTTTGCCTTCTGGGCGTCGGCGAGAGCAACCTGAGCAGCGTTGGCGGCAGCAAGAGCGTTGTCCCAAGCAGCCTTCTTGGCGGCAAGGGTATTCTCAGCATTCAAAGCCTCGTTCTCGAGGTCGTTGTACTCCTGGCCCAGCTTATCAGCCTTGGCGGCAGCAGCCTTGAGCGCAGCCTGGGCAGCGGCAACGATCTGCGGCTTCTTCTTGGCCTGGGCGAGAGCCTGGTTAGCCTTAACCTGCTCATCGATGGCAGCGTCACGGTCGGCCTTAGCATCCTCGGCAGCCTTAGCAGCCTTATCAGACTTGTTCAGAGCCTCGTTGTAAGCCTTACCAGACTCGTCCGCCTTGCCCATGGCAGCATCAAATGCATCCTGAGCGTCCTTGACAGTCTGCTCCTTGCCCTGAGCAGCCTTCAGGTCAGCCTCGGCCTGGGCCTTCTTGTCGGTCGTCTTGGACCAAGCAGCCTTAGCCTCATCGGCAGCGGCGCGGGCGTCCTCGGCCTTCTTCTCGTACTGGTTCTCGTTGTACTCAACACCAAGCTTATCGGCGTCAGCCTTGAGCTGCGGATACTGCTGGCCAAGGCTCACCAGTGCAGTTGCGGCGTTCCACTCAGTCAATGCCTGAGCGGCAGCGTTGGTGGCATTGCTCCAAGCCTGATATGCTTCGTCATCAATCTTGGTGGCATCCTTAAGCTCATTCTCGGTGTCCTCAACTGCCTGAGAAGCATTATTTACCGCATTCTTTGCGGCTTCTAACTTGGAGCTGGCAAGGACGCCTTCTTCCGTCAGCCTATCAAGCTCAGCCTTCTTCGCCTCGTAGTCGGCCTTATACTGCGCAAGCTTGTTGTTGATCTGAGCCTTCTGGGCACCAGTCTCGTTCTTCTTAGCCTCGGCCTTAATAGCCTCGTTGTTGCGGTCGTGGTATTTCTGGCCGAGCTCGTCGGCCTTTGCCTTGTTGGCGTCAAGGTTCTCGTAAGCCTCCTGAGCCTTGTTAGCCTCGGCGAGCTTAGCGTCCCACTCGTTCTTCTTAGCAGTGGCAGCGTCCTCGGCCTTGATAGCCTTGTTGTTAAGCTCATTGAACTTGGCAGCAGCCTCATCGTCAGTCTTGGTGGCAGCCTCAAGAGCAGCCTGGGCATCCTCGACGGAGGGAAGCTTCTTGGCAGCCTCGAGAGCAACCTGGGCGTCGTTGGCGGCCTTCTTGGCAGCCTTCATCGTCTTCTCGGCATCCTTGGCAGCCTGCTCAGCCTTAGCAGCAGCGTTGTCAAGGTCGCTCCACTCCTGATAAAGCTTATCGGCCTTCTTGGCAGCAGCGTCGTAGGCAGCCTGGGCCTCGTCCTCAGAAGTCAGGTTCTTGGCGTTCTCCAGAGCAACCTGGGCGTCGTTCTGAGCCTGTGCGGCGTCGTTCCACTCTGCCTTCTTGGCGTCGGCAGCGGCGCGGGCCTCCTCGGCCTTCTTCACGTACTGGTTCTCGTTGTACTCAACACCGAGTGCGTCGGCAGCGTCCTGGGCGTCCTTGTAAGCCTTCTCGGCCTCGTCCAGAGCGTCCTTGGCGGTGGCGAGCTTGGTCTCGGCCTCCATCTCGGCAGCGGCAGCGGCCTCGAGAGCCTTCTGGGCCTCCTGGTCGCCGGCCTGAGCCTCGTCGGCGGCAGCCTTAGCCTCGTCGTAGGCCTTCTGGGTCTTCTCGACGTTGGCCTTAGCCTCGTCGTAGGCCTTCTGGGCCTTCTCGACGTCGGCCTTAGCGGCGGCGATCTCTTCCTTGCTGGCCTGCTTCTGCTCGGCCTTGACATCGTCGTTGGCGTCGGCGCCGGACTCAGCGAAAGCAGCGGTCTGCAGGACCGGAGACAGTGCGAGGCTGGCGGTAACTGCCATGGTTACCGCAGGCTTAGCAAGATTGAGCTTGGGTTGCGCTTTTTTGTGCGCGGGCTGATACTTTGCCATGTTTTCCCCTTTGTTCAGAAACAGCCCGTCCCGAAAAAACGAGACAGTTTTACTAGTGCACGATTTATTTAAAAGGGGAAAAACGCGAATTGGTTGCGCAACCAAGCTATATCTAAGGTTTGAGACTTTTTTGCAAAAAAGTTTGCAAAAAGCTATTACACCATCCGTACGCTGGGGCAAAGGTCTGCCAGCGGGCACTCGTCGCACTTAGGTTTGCGGGCGTCGCGCAAACTGCACGGCGGCCATCAGCACCCGTTCCACTCACCCAAAACGCACATGCCCGAACGTCCTCGGCACAAAACAGCCCGATCGGACAGCATCAATTATCAGCTTTCACCTGCGTTACTTTGTAATTATGGCAATTCCTACTTTATAGTTGTGGTAACTTCTAATTAGTAATTATGGTTGTTTTGCCTTGACAATCTGACAAATCCCAAAGACCTGCCACGAAACCCGCCGGATGCTGACAAACTCGGCACGAGGCTTTCGGACCAAAAGCCTGCCTACGGGCATGCGATGCAAGACACGAAGGGCGTTAAAAATGATTGAGCGAATCATGGCCCAAAAGCTACGCGACATGTCAGAATGGTTCCCCGTCGTCTCGCTTACGGGGCCACGCCAAAGCGGCAAGTCAACTCTCATCAAGGCCGTCTTTCCTGAATATGAATATCTCAACCTCGAGAACCCGGAAGTCCGTCGCGCCGCACTCGATGACCCCGTCGGCTTTATCAGCAGGCGCCCCGATCATCTGATCATCGACGAGGCCCAATATGCACCGGAGCTGTTCAGCATGATTCAGGTCGCCTCCGACGAGCGCGGAAGAGCCGGCCAGTATGTATTGTCCGGCTCGCAAAACTTTTTGCTCATGCACAACATCCAGCAATCGCTTGCCGGGCGCGTCGGCATGCTCAAACTCCTACCTCTCTCCTACCAGGAGCTCAGCGATACGCAAATCTCGCTTGACACCTACCTGATTCGCGGGGGATACCCGCGCATATATGATGCGGGCATCCCCACCGACATGTTCTACCAAAATTACCTTATGACCTATGTGGAACGCGATGCGGGCGGTCTTCTCGACGTGCGCAACCTGAGCTCCTTTAGAAAAATGATCGGGCTGTGCGCGGCTTGCGTGGGAGGGCTGCTCAACCTATCAAGACTCGCCGCTGATGTGGGAGTCGCCACGGCGACGATCAGCTCGTGGCTTTCGATCCTGCAATCAAGCTATTTGGTGTTCCTGCTTCAGCCATATGCTGGAAACATGCGCAAGCGGCTTACCAAAGCGCCAAAACTGTACTTCTACGACACGGGACTACTTTGCCATCTGCTTGGCATTCACGACGAGCGCAGTCTCATGAACCACCCCCTAAGCGGGGAAATATTCGAAAACCTCGTTGTCTCGGAACGCCAGAAGGCATATCTCAACAGAGGCATCGAGCCCACGCTTGTCTTTTATCGCGACGACAGCAAACGAGAGATCGACCTTATCGATCTAACAGAGCCGGCTCGCCCGCAGGCGTTCGAAATCAAATCGGGCGCTACCTATCGCGACACATTCGCTCGACACCTACGCTCTGTTGGTTCCGAACTGGGCATTCCCGCAAAGGACCGAGCCGTCGTATATCACGGCTCCGAGCGCTACGATACCGAGGGCGCATCGGTTGTGCCGGCAGAAGAGTTCTTGCTTCGGGAGTCGTAGCGAGCGCCGTGGTCACCGGCCGCGCCTCGATTTGTGCCACCCGGAGATACGCGAGAGCGGCGACACCCTGCCCTTGCAACCTAGTCCATCCGTACGCTGGGGCAAAGATCTGCCAGCGGGCACTCGTCGCACTTGGGTTTGCGGGCATCGCAGATCTCGCGGCCAAAGGTGATCCACTGGTGGTTGACCGACTCCCAATACTCGTGCGGCAAGATCTTGAGCAGATCCTGCTCGGTCTTGAGCGGCTCTTTGGCGTGCGTCTTGGGACTCAGCATCAGACGGTGCGCGATGCGGTTGACGTGCGTATCGACCGCGATGCCCTCGACAATGCCAAACCCCACGTTGAGCACGATGTTCGCCGTCTTGCGCCCAACGCCCGGCAGCTTGACAAGCTCCTTCATGTCGGCCGGCACCTCGCCGCCGTAATCGGCGACAATCATCTGTGCGGCCTCCACGGCGTGCTTGGCTTTGCTCTTATAGAAGCCGAGCGACTTGATGATATCGGCCACATCGGCAACGCTCGCCCCCGCCATGGCCTCGGGCGTGGGCCACTGGGCAAACAGCTTCGGCGTCACCTTGTTGACCTGCGCGTCGGTCGTCTGCGCCGAGAGCAACACCGCTATGAGCAGCCTATAGGGATTCTCGTGGTCCAAAAAACACTCAACCGGGCCATAGCGACGGTTAAGGCGCTCGCACACCTCAACGGCGCGCTCGCGCTTGGCGGCATTGGTCTCGCGTGGCATAACGACTCCTCGGATTGGCGGCATAACTTACCTATGGGCACGATTGTCCCACGTATGGGGTCTTTACGCCTCCAAAAATGCGCCGGTCTGGCGGCCCCACAAGCTTGCGTACTCGCCGCCTGCCTCGACAAGCTGCGCATGCGTACCGTCCTCGACGATCTCGCCGTCCGCCAGCACCACGATGCGGTCGAGCGCCGCCACGGTGGACAGGCGATGTGCCACCACAATAGAGGTGCGGCCGCGCATCAGGTTCTCAAGCGCCTCCTGCACCAGCGCCTCGGACTCACTGTCCAGGGCAGAGGTCGCCTCGTCGAGCACCAGAATCGGCGCGTCGGTGAGGATGGCACGGGCGATGGCCACGCGCTGGCGCTGACCGCCCGAAAGCTTAACGCCGCGCTCGCCCACCATGGTGTCAAAGCCCCGGGGCAGGCGGTCGATAAACTCCAGGGCATTGGCCAAGCGGGCCGCCTCGCGGATCTGTTCGTCGGTGGCATCGGGGCGGCCGTAGGCGATGTTCTCGCGAATGGAGCGGTGAAACAGCAGCGCCTCCTGCGGCACGTAGGCAACCTGGCGGCGCAGGCTCTGCTGCGTGCAGCGCGAGACATCCTGACCGTCCACGAGTACGCGACCGCCCTGTACGTCGTCCAGGCGCAACAACAGCTTGGTGAGCGTCGTCTTGCCCGAGCCCGATTTGCCCACCAGGCCCACGCGCTGACCCGCCGCCACATGGAGCGTCAGGTCGTCGAACACGCTCTCGCCCGCCGCGGCGTCGCGGTATGCAAAGCTCAGGTGCTCAAAATCAATCGCGCCCTCGCCCACCTTGAGCTCGGGAGCGTTCTCGTCGTCTGCCACCAGACGCGGCTCGTCCAGCACGCGCGTCATCTCGGCCGCATCGCCCAGCGCGCGGTTAATGCGCTGCATCATGGAGCTTACGTAGTTCAGACGCATGGTGAGGTTGTACGTATAGGTAAAGATCATGACAAGCGAGCCGGCAGAGATACCAAACCACGCGTTGCCGCCCGCCACAAACACACTCACCACGGCCATGGTGATGACGATAAGGCCCGAGGTCGTAAAGTTACGCTGCATCATGGCGTGCATCGAAACCGTTTCGGCGTCGCGCGCGGCGCGGTCGGCGCTATCGAACAGGTCGCGCTCAAAGTCTTCGCGCCCGCAGGTCTTGACGGCCAGGATGTTCGTGACCGCGTCGGAAAGCACGCCCGACAGCTTGTTCTGCGCGGCGGACGTCGCGGCCGAAAGCGGCATGATGCGCTTATACATGAGCCAGACAAACGCAATGTAGACGACCATAATGCCCACCAGGATCACGGTAAACGTGGGCACCACCGGAGCGAGCGCCGCCACCGTACAGATAACCGAGGTGACAGTGGGGATGAGCGAATACACCGTCACGTCAACCAGACCCGTGTAGCCGCTCATAAAACGGCTCGTCTGGCTCACAAGCGATCCACCAAAACGGCTGGTGTGGAATGTCATGGATTGATTGGAGAGCGTGTCGAAGCACAGGCGCGCCAAGTGATAGTTACCCGCAATCTCGAGCTTGTAGACGGTGTAGTCCTGCAGCTTGGAGAGGATTTGGCCTACCAGGTTAACGAGCACGAGCGCCAGAATGTAGGGGCCAAAGACCTCAAACACCCGGTCGCCCGCCACGGGGCCGGCCTGGACGCGGTCGACGATAAGCGCCATCACGTAGGTGTTGGCAAACGTGAGCAAAAAGATGTAGCCCGCCGACGAGAGCACCGAGAGAAAGACGATCAGCGGCTGCGTGCGCGTGACGTCCCAAAAACGCT
The DNA here is from genome assembly GCF_009696325.1 of Collinsella sp. WCA1-178-WT-3 (M1). Lineage (GTDB taxonomy): Bacteria > Actinomycetota > Coriobacteriia > Coriobacteriales > Coriobacteriaceae > Collinsella. Next base: position 6,624 of record NZ_VUME01000017.1, on the reverse strand, counting down.
GCAGCGTGCGGCGCACGGTTGAGCGTTTGAGCGGACTGGTGCTTCTCTGTGACATGGGCTTCCTTTCACATCTGGCGGGGCTAAACGTCATTGTTGCATACTAAAGCGCACTTCAGGCAAGCACGATGCGAAAAGCAGCGGGGTGCCCGCGTTTGCGCCGGCGCCCCACCGTCTTGTTGTAATTATTCCTCGTCTTCTTGATCTGTGAGAAGGCCCGCGGGCGTGAGTCCCAAGATCTCATCAGCTTGGTCGGCGTCTTCCAGCGCGTCGATGTCCTTGAGCTTGCGCTCCATGACGTTGGTGCGCGTGGTGATGATGCCCTCGACCGTCTTTCCCGCGGTCTCGATTTGCTGCTGGGCGCGGCGCAGCGCCGCCTGATAGCGCGGCAGCTCGGCCTTGACGGCAGAAAGCACGCGCAGCACGTCATCGGTGCGTTTTTGCAGCCTAAACGTCTGGTAGCTCATCTGTAGACTGTTAAGGATAGCCGCCATGGTGCTAGGGCCGGCAACGTTGACGTGATAGTCGCGACCCAGGGTCTCGATAAGTCCCGGACGACTGACAACCTCGGCGTACAGCCCCTCAAACGGCACGAACATAATGCCAAAGTTGGTCGTTGCCGGCACACTCAGGTACTTTTCGCAGATGTCCTTGGCCTCGCGCTTGACCATGGCGTCGAGCGTCTTACGCGCTGCGGCGACGGCCTCAGCGTCACCCGACTCCTGGGCGTCGAGCAGATGCTCATATGCGTCACCCGGGAATTTTGAGTCGATCGGCAGCAGCACGGGATCGTCCTCGTCTACTGGCAGCTTGACGGCAAACTCAACGCGCTCCGAGGCGCCGGGCTTGGTGGCGACGTTTTCCAGATACTGGTCGGGCGTGAGGATGTCCGCCAGGATTGCACCCAGCTGTACCTCGCCCAAAATGCCACGCGCCTTTACGTTGCCCAGCACGCGCTTAAGGTCGCCCACGCCGGTGGCGATGGACTGCATGTCGCCCAGGCCCTTGTACACGGCCTCGAGCTGGTCGCTCACCTGCTTAAACGATGCCGACAGGCGATCGTTGAGCGTGCGGGAGAGCTTCTCGTCCACCGTCGCGCGCATCTGATCGAGTTGCACGTTGTTGTCTTTGCGGATAGCACCCAGCTGGGCATCGACCGTCTCGCGCACCTTGTCCAGGCGGTGCTCGATGCCCTCGCGGTTGGCACCGAGTTGTTGGGCCGTCTCGCGGCGCAGGTCATCCATCCGGTCACCAGCTTGCGAAAACTCGCGTGCGATGTTCAGGTAACGTTGCTGCTCCACGGCCGCATCTGTCGTCTGCTGCTGCGCGATAGCATTGGCCGTGCGGCGGGTTTCGGCCAACGCGACGTTCAGGGCATCGAGCGCGTTGTTGGCCTGCTCGAGTGCCGCCATCGCCTCCGCACCGTCATCGCTGCGCTCTCGCAGCTCAGCGCGAAGGCCCTTGAGCTGCAGTTCGCAAGCCACAGCCACTCCTACCGCTACCAAGGCGATCACGACCAGCACAATATCAACAGCAGACATAGACTCCGCCCAACAAACCCAATCGAACATCAATCAAAACCGCGATCAATCTTACCCCGCCACACGCACCGGGCGCCCGGCCCCTTCTTGGGCGCCCCTCTCCTCCGCATATTCCATAATGCGGCGCGCCGTCTCCCTGCTCACCTTTGAGTCATCGCCGGCTAAGTATGCGTACACGTTTCCCTTATTCAGATTCAAATCGCGGCAGAGACCGTAGCGCGTTACGCCCGATTCCCCTAGCGCTCCCAACGTTCTTTTTCGCATCAGAGCGTTGATCCTTCTGTCCGCCACTGGCTTTTCCTTCACCGCTCTATACGCACGCCAAACGTTGGCATAACGATTAGGGAGTTTGTCCTCGGCGCATAGAGATGCCAGGCTACCCGTTTGGGCGTACAAGGACAAAACGCCTCGGTAATCCTCTTCCATCCACGAACCCTCGGATAAGCCCAGAACGTATTCGGCTTTACCCTGCGCCAAAGCGAGCAAAAACAGGGGCTCCGCCACGCGCGGCGCAACCGTCGTCGCCTGCTTAACCAGTTTTCTAAAACTGAGCGACTGCTGTCCGGATAGCTCTCGGCAATAGCCTTTTAAGAATCCCTCAAAGGTCAGATTCAACCGAGCACCTCCTTTTTGTATTGCCTGTATGCGCAGACCATCTCTTGATAACTCCGCTCCGAAGGCGACGACGCCAGCGCCTCGCCCTCGTCGAATATAAGCCGTTCGAGCAGTCCCCAATCAAGTCGGTCGACGAATGCCTGGCTATGAAGATCGACGATGTCGTTCGGACGGTAGGCATAGAGCTTCATTACCGCTAGGTCTTCCAAGGATGGCGTAAAGTACCTGATAAAACGCGCCCCAATATCCAAGGGAATCAAACGATCTTCGTAATTGAATGGCATCTGATTACAATATGCCGCCGCCATACCATTCACCTCGGGATATCTAGCTATGATCTCGCGGAGGCACCTGTCTGCCTCAAACACATCAATGTCATGTGTAACCGACCGATTCGTCACATCGTTAAGCATGAAGGCGCTCCCTCCCACCAATACAACGCTCGGTCTATCGTCTCTTGGACCTATTTCCAGCTCCGCCTCTTCGTCAATACCCAAAAGAGTCTGCTCTAAATCCTGCTTATGCATAGCAAATCCTATTATTAATTATCATCAATAATACTATTCAGTCGCACGACAGGACCCACAGGATGCAAGAATTCTACTTGTGGCGACAATCCCTGCACCCTAGAAGTCCTAATGTGACAAACGCTAACTCTCCCAGCCGGCGCGGATGGTTGTTACGACATCGCCCAGGCGCTGGCCGAGAGCTGTCAAATGTTGGAGCACTTCGCTGGGCGAGGCGCCGTTGAGAATGCACGTGAGGGCATATGAGGCCAAGAAGATTGCCGCGAGTCCCAACGGGATCAGCACGATCATCGCCAGCGTACGCAGGCGCTGGGCCCAGCGACGGCGACGCGCACGACGCTTGTCGAACGCAAGCTCCTGCGCATATGAATCTTGCTGTACGGAATAGGCTCCTGGGTCCACCTCACCCGCAGACGATACCGCGGGCGCGGCGTTTTGCGCAGGAGGCTGGACGGCTGCCCCTTGCATTTGCATCTCCATAAGCCGCTGCTGTTGGCGCAGCATGCGCTCGGCTTGTTGCTGCGGGGTCTCAAGAAACAGATCCATGTTGGCCTCCTCAATAGGAGCATTCGATGCTTGCGCCCAGCATCCCGCACCATCGCGGCCGCGGCAACGAAATCCGCGGCAATAGCCGCAAAGATTCTTTTGTCAGAAAACTGTCGAAAAGTTCAACAACTCCCCTACCAGCACTTTCTTTGAGCTTTTTTCGCCAGCAATCTTTTGCCCTCTCGCCCTTGCGCCATCCGACCAAAACCTAACCAAAAGCTTGACGGAAATTGTGAAGACAGGGACCCCACACAAAAACGTGCCGCCCCAAAAGGGGCGGCACGCAAACTTCTAATCAGCTTTTCTGTAGCGAGCACGCAACGACCCAACGCCGGGGCGCGGGGAGGGAAGGCAATCCGGCCTCCCGCCCTGTGCTCCGCAGCAGCCAGCGCCACGCGCTAGTAGTTCACCACCTGCTCCTCAAAGTACGCCTTGGGATGGTTGCAAACCGGGCACACCTCGGGCGCCTTGGCACCAACATGCAGGTGCCCGCAGTTCAGGCACTTCCACACCTTTACGCCCTCGCGCTCAAACACCTCGCCCGATTCAATGCGCTCGACGAGCTTGTTATAGCGCTCCTCGTGAGCCTTCTCGACAGCGCCAACGCCACGGAACTTCGCGGCAATCTCGGCAAAACCCTCCTCTTCGGCGGTCTTGGCGAACTCGTCATACATCGTGGTCCACTCGTAGTTCTCGCCCGCGGCGGCATCGCGCAGGTTGTCCAGCGTATCCGGAACAGCACCGTCGTGCAGGTACTTAAACCACAGCTTGGCATGCTCGGACTCGTTGCCCGCCGTCTCGGCAAAGATATTCGAAATCTGAACGTAGCCGTCCTTTTTGGCCTTGGATGCATAGTAACGATACTTGGTGTGCGCCTGGGACTCACCGGCAAAAGCGGTCTCGAGGTTCTTCTTGGTTTGAGAATTCTCAAAATCCATAGGTGTACTTCCCTTCAATACGCGCCGCCCATAGACTTTGAACGGCATTGTTTTTAGGATACCCTCATGCCGAGAATCTAAACCTTACTATCCTGTCCTGCAAATTCGCGTCATCACACACTCAGCCAGCGCTCGCCTTCGGCACGACAAAAGCCTTCGCGCTCTAGGTCGGCAAGAATGCCCGCAATAAAATCGCAACCAACCGGTTCGCGACCCGCTGCGGCCTCCATCTTGTTAACGCCTGCAACAGCTTCAACAAGCGTTATGCCCGCCGGCTGTCCGTCGCGAGCTGCAAGCAGCATGCGCACGATATGGGCACGCTTTTGCCGACGCGAGCCCTCAAATTTGGACTGGCGGCTGTAGCCCGCCGAGCGCCTAGACGGATTGGGCAGCGTCTTTTTGAGATACGCGCCGTAATCCAGCAGCGCGTAATACCACGCGCGCGGCGTATCGGCATCGTCGAGCGGCACGGCAAAGGGAGCGGCCTCATCCGCCGCCGCACCGGGCGCCGCCGGGCAGGCCGCCTGGATCAACGGCACCAGCTCGCGATCGGGAACAGACGGAACGTCAGGAAAAAAGTGATGCAGAAAGACCGTGCGCACATTGGTCTCCAGGTACACTCCCGGAAGATCAAACGCAAATGACCGAATGCCCTGCGCCGTTGCGGGCCCAATACCGGGCAGCGCGACCAGGTCGCACGTATCACGCGGAAACTCCCCATCCCAGTCCTCCACGAGTCGCTGCGCGGCCTTATGGAGCGCCAAAGCACGACGGTTGTAGCCCATGCCCTGCCAAGCGTCCAAAACATCAGAAGGAGCGGCCTGGGCGAGAGAATGCACGGTCGGAAAGCGGTCGAGCCATACCGGCATGCGCATCTCTACGCGTGGAACCTGCGTCTGCTGCAGCATGACCTCGGAAAGCCAGATGATGTACGGGTCACGTGTGCGGCGCCACGGAAGGTCGCGATAACGCAGAACCCCTTCCGAACGAATCATCGAACGAAAGGGGTCCTGAATCATAGCTATACTCCTTATGCGGCGCTACTCCTCCCGGCAAGCACACGCGCAAACGGCATACTCGGGAAAGGCGTCGCGGTCGGCGAACTTGGGATCGACGGCGGGGAACTGGCGGCGAGCGACGACATCGTCCAGCGAAACGGAATCGAGGTAGTCACGCATCAGCGCCTGGGCCCCAGCCCACAGGGGATGATAGCAGCACGTGCCCCTGCGCGCACAGTCGCCATCGAGTGCCGTGCAATCATTCATAACCATAGGGCCCTGAACGGCCTCGACGACCTGACGGATAGTGACCTCGCTCGGGTTGACCTTAAGACGCATACCGCCGTGGACGCCACGCAGGCTCTCCACAATACCGGCCTGAACCAAACCGTGTTGGATCGAACGGGCAAACGAATACGGAACATTGACCTCTTCGGCAGCAGTGCGAACAGAAAGCAACCGCTCCGGCTCCTCGGCAAGCATCGCAAGCATGCGGAGGGCATAATCAGTCTTCCTCGATATGTCCATGTTTCCCCTTTCAAGGAATACGAACAGCTCGAACGGGCTCCGGGGCCGAGCTTACGTCGAGACGCTAAATAACCGCCGGGACAACCAAATAGTGAATTAGATGTCCGCTGAAGGTCGAATCCAAAGCAAATTGCATCAGATTAGGCCAACAGTGGAATTTAGTATAACCTAACCCCCTGTTTCATTGAACGAGTGTTGCGCAACAAACCCCCCTTGTTTAAACCGATGTACTTAATTCTTTTCCGCATCTCGGAAACAAGGAGCTGAATGAAAGGGACGGCCGAGCGGTTGTCCTATTAAACGCAAAAAGCCACGTCCGAAGACGTGGCTTTAATTGCGTTGGCGGGAAGTACGGGGCTCGAACCCGCGACCTCCGACGTGACAGGCCGGCGCTCTAACCAAACTGAGCTAACTCCCCAGGCAGTCGTTCGCGTTTGTTTCCACTCGCGTGCGCTGCGGGGATTAGTATACACAGAAGTCTGTTCGCCGCGCAACAACTTTTTTGAAAATATTTTTTGGGTCCCTCCGGGAGGGTCTCCGGGGCCGGCTGGCGCGGGTTAAGTTTGCTGCTCTACAGTCCTGCGCAAGACGGAAAGCACATTAAGTGCTTTCCTTTGCGTGCGGAACTCGCGACAAACTTAACACGCGCCAGCCGGCCCCGGAGACCCTCCCTGCCGTCACTATGTTCAACCAGTTTTGCGGGCGTGCGCCGCTGCGCGGCTAGCCCGCGTGCTCCTCGGCGGGGTTGGTCTGATTGTTCTTGTTGAAGATCGGCCTTTGGCTCAAATGGAAACGGGGGATGCATTGTGAACTGCCTCCCATTTCTTGGACACGAGAAATGGGAGGCTTTTTATGCGTGTCGACTTGAGAGTGAAACACGACATCGAGGCCAGGAAGGCGGCGATCGGGCTCTTCGAGCGAGGGCACGGCTTCG
>NZ_VUME01000016.1 GCF_009696325.1 Collinsella sp. WCA1-178-WT-3 (M1) | reverse complement strand
CGAGGGACGGGCCCGTCAAGCCGTGACCGGAATCGGTGAAAATACGTTAGCGCAACCGGTGAAACCGCCTTTGCGCGAACGGTGCGCCTGTTTAGCGAAACTGGTGAAAAATAGATTGACGCTAACACCAGGCGACGATCTCCTTGCTGCCGAAGTCGTAGACCGGCGCGAAGTAGGCCTTGCCCCAGGGCTGTTTGAACTCGGTGACGTCGGTGCCCATCTTTTCCCACGGCCCGTCGGCGGCGAAGTCGCGCCCGATGACGTTCTCGAAGGTCTTTCCGACCTTGCCCCTGTACGAGTTGTACCTGTGGTAGTCGGTCTCGCGGCGGATCCCGCAGCTGATGCCCATCTCGCGCATCATCTTCAGCACGGTCTTGTAGGCTATGCGCACGCCCTGCTCGGCGCGCAGGCACATGGCGATCTGCCTGTGGCCGCACCCGTTGGCCGTGCGCGAGAATATCTCGGCGGCGGCCTCCCAGAGCTCGGGCCTGGTGGGAGCCTTCGGGTGCGACAGCGCGTAGTAGTAGCTGGACCGGGCCAGGCCGGCGCACTCCAGCAGGCTCCCCAGCTTGCACCCCTCCGCGCGCAGGGCGCTCACGGCCTCGACCTTCGCCCTGGTCAGAGCCCGTCCCTCTCGACCAGGGCACGCAATTTTTTTAGGTAGGCCACCTCGGTCTCGAGCCTTCGGCAGCGCTCCTCGAGCTCCTGCTCGCGGGTGCGCGGCCTCGCCTTGGAACCGCTTGGCCGGCCCTTGGGCCTGGGCCTGAGCGCCTCGGCGCCGCCCTCGCGGTAGAGCGCGCACCATCTCTTGAGCGGCGCCAGGGACATGACCCCGAACGCCTCCATGGCGTCCCGCTTGCCCATGCCGCCGTCGACCACGGCCGAGGCGGCGGCGACCTTCTGCTCGTATGTGTACCTGGTCTGCTTGCCGTCCATGGATAGCAGCACCTCGCTTCCGAACGACCGGTATACGTAGAGCCATTGTCTCACGGTGTCGCGCGGGACCGACAGCGCCTTCGCCGCCGACTCGAAGCCGTGCCCTCGCTCGAAGAGCCCGATCGCCGCCTTCCTGGCCTCGATGTCGTGCTTCACCCTCAAGTCGACACGCATAAAAAGCCTCCCATTTCTCGTGTCCAAGAAATGGGAGGCAGTTCAGTGCGCAGCGGGGGTTCTTTCATGTCCGAGGACATCCGAGAAGGTTAGCCCTCAGATCCTGCGGTGGGAGACCTAGGCCTCGTTGTACACCGTCTTGAGCTTCAGCAGGTGAGCGTAGCGGTCCATAGCGGCCTGCTCGTTCTCCTTGAAGAGCTCCTCGGCGCGCTCGGGGAAGGAACGCGTCAGCGAAGCGTAACGGGCCTCGTTCATCAGGAACTCCTGATAACCGCCCGCGGGCTCCTTGGAATCGAGCGAGAACTTCTTGCCGGCAGCAGCCTCGGGGTTGAAGCGGAAGAGGTTCCAGTAACCGCACTCGACAGCCTTCTTCATCTCGGCCTGGCAGTTCTGCATGCCGCCCTTCTTGATGGAGTGCATCTCGCAGGGGCTGTAGCCGATGATGAGGGACGGGCCGTCGTAGGCCTCGGCCTCGTGGATGGCCTTGAGAGTCTGAGCCGGGTTGGCGCCCATGGCGACCTGCGCCACGTAGACGTAACCATAGCTCATAGCGATCTCGGCCAGAGACTTCTTCTTGGTCACCTTGCCGGCAGCGGCGAACTGGGCAACCTGACCCAGGTTCGAGGCCTTGGAGGCCTGACCGCCGGTGTTGGAGTAGACCTCGGTGTCGAAGACGAAGACGTTGACGTTGTGGCCAGAAGCCAGGACGTGGTCCAGACCACCGAAGCCGATGTCGTAGGCCCAACCGTCGCCACCGAAGATCCAGAAGGACTTCTTGGTGAGGTAAGCCTTGTCGGCGAGGATCGCTTTGGAAGCGTCGCAGCCGCACTTCTCGAGCTCGGCAACGTAGGCGGCGGCAGCAGTCTTGGAGGCCTCGGCGTCGTTGACGGAGTCGATCCAAGCCTGACCGGCGGCCTTAAGCTCGTCAGACGGACCGTCAGCGGCGATGAGCTCCTGGGTGGCGGCGATCAGCTTATTCTGGACGGCCTCGTAACCGATGGCCATGCCCAGACCGTGCTCAGCATTGTCCTCGAACAGGGAGTTGTTCCACGCCGGGCCGTGACCGTCCTTGTCCTTGCAGTAAGGAGCGGTGGCAGCGGGGTTGCCCCAAATGGAGGAGCAGCCGGTGGCGTTGGAGATGAACATGCGGTCGCCGGCGACCTGGGTCACCAGACGTGCATAAGCGGTCTCGGCGCAGCCGGCGCAGGAGCCAGAGAACTCCAGGTAGGGCTGCTTAAACTGGCTGCCCTTGACGTTGGCCGCGATGAGCTCCTTCTTCTCGGAGACGTTCTTGACCATGTAGTCCCAAACGGGCTGCTGATCCATCTCCTGCTCGGCGGGAACCATCTCGAGGGCGCCCTTGGGGCAGACCTTGGCGCAGTTGGTGCAGCCCATGCAGTCGAGCGGGGACACGGCCATGGTGAACTTCATGCCCTTGGCCTTGGGACCCATGGCGTCGAGCGTACGGGTAGCCTCGGGCGCGGCGGCAGCCTCGTCCTCGGTCATCGCGAACGGACGGATGGTGGCATGCGGGCACACATAGGCGCACTGGTTGCACTGGATGCACTTGGTCTCGTCCCAGTGAGGAACGACCACGGCGACGCCGCGCTTCTCGTATGCGGAGGCGCCCAGCTCAAACTGACCGTCGGCACAATCGACAAAGGCAGAAACGGGCAGGCTGTCGCCATCCATGCGATCGATGGGCTCGAGCAGGTTCTTGACCTGCTGGGCGATAGCGGACTTGGTCTCCTCGGAAAGCTCGACAGGAGCGGCGTCCTCGGCGGTAGCCCAGTCGGCCGGAACCTCGAACTTACGGAAGGCGGTAGCGCCGGCATCGATGGCCTTGTGGTTGGCGTCGACGATGGCCTGGCCCTTCTTCATGTAGGACTTGGTAGCCGCGTCCTTCATGTACTGCAGGGCGTCCTCGGCGGGCAGGACCTTGGCCAGCGCGAAGAAGGCGGACTGGAGTACCGTGTTGGTGCGCTTGCCCATGCCAACCTTGGCGGCCAGGTCGATTGCGTCGATCAGGTAGACGTTGACGTTGTTGTTCGCGATGTAGCGCTTGGCCACGGCGGACATGTGCTCGGCGAACTCCTCGTCGCTCCACTGGCAGTTGACCAGGAAGGTGCCGCCAGGCTTGACGTCGCGGACCATCTTGAAGCCCTTGACGATGTAGCTGGGGTTGTGGCAAGCGACAAAGTCGGCCTTGGTCACGTAGTACGGCGAGCGGATCGGGGAATCACCAAAGCGCAGGTGCGAGACGGTAACGCCGCCGGTCTTCTTGGAGTCGTACTGGAAGTAGGCCTGAACGTACTTGTCGGTGTGGTCGCCGATGATCTTAATCGAGTTCTTGTTGGCGCCGACGGTACCGTCGCCACCCAGACCCCAGAACTTGCACTCGATGGTGCCAGGAGCTGCGGTGTTGGGCGCATCCTCGGCCTCGGGCAGGCTCAGGTTGGTCACGTCATCGACAATGCCGATGGTGAACTCGCGCTTGGGCTCGTCCTTCTTGAGCTCCTCGAAGACGGCAAACGCGGACGCGGGAGGCGTGTCCTTGCTGCCCAGGCCGTAACGGCCGCCGACGACCTTGATACCCGTCTTGCCGGCCTCGTAGAGAGCGGAGACGACATCCTGGTAGAGCGGCTCGCCGATGGAACCCGGCTCCTTGGTGCGGTCCATGACGGCGATCTTCTGGACGGTCTCGGGGAGAACGTCCACGAAGTGCTTGATGGAGAACGGACGGAACAGGCGAACCTTGACCAGGCCGACCTTCTCACCGTGAGCGTTGAGGTAGTCGATGACTTCCTCGAGCACGTCGCAGAAGGAGCCCATGCACACGACGACGCGATCGGCATCGGGAGCGCCGTAGTAGTTGAACAGGCCGTAATCGGTGCCGAGCTTCTCGTTGATCTTCTTCATGTAGCCCTCGACGACGGCAGGGAGCTCGTCGTAGACCTTATTGCAGGCCTCGCGGTTCTGGAAGAAGATGTCGCCGTTCTCATGGCTGCCGCGGGTGTGCGGGTGCTCAGGGTTGAGCGCGTGATCGCGGAAAGCCTGGACGGCGTCCATGTCGCACATCTCGGCAAGATCCTTGTAGTCCCACATGGCGACCTTCTGGATCTCGTGGCTGGTGCGGAAGCCGTCGAAGAAGTTGAGGAACGGGGTCTTACCCTCGATGGCGGCAAGGTGAGCCACCGGCGAGAGGTCCATGACCTCCTGGACGTTGCCCTCGGCGAGCATGGCGAAACCGGTCTGGCGGCAGGCCATGACGTCGGAGTGATCGCCAAAGATGTTCAGGGCGTGGGAAGCGACGCAACGCGCGGAGACGTGGAAGACGCCCGGGAGCTGCTCGCCCGCGATCTTGTACATGTTCGGGATCATCAGGAGCAGGCCCTGAGAAGCCGTGTAGGTGGTGGTCAGAGCACCGGCGCCCAGCGAACCGTGAACGGTACCGGCTGCACCCGCCTCGGACTCCATCTCGACGACCTTGACCGGGGTGCCAAAGATGTTCTTGCGACCCTGGGCCGCCCACTGGTCGACATGGTCGGCCATCGGGCTGGACGGCGTAATGGGATAAATTCCCGCTACCTCGGTGTACGCATACGAAACATATGCGGCCGCCTCGTTGCCGTCCATAGACTTAAACTTACGCGCCATATACCCCTCTCCTCTCATATAGGTATACAGGCCCCGGCGATTACCGGGATGTTGGCGTGATGGGATTTTCGCTGTTGCTTCCAGTCATCTGACAGGCGGACTCAGCAGCAGGTACATGGCGTGGAGAGAAGGCATGCCGAGGCGAGGAGGCTGCACGCGCTCCACAGGCCCAGCTACCCGTCTTGCACATGATCGAGCGCCGCAAAGGCCGCATGCCGGATGCTCCCGGGCACGCCCCGATGATGGGAAGCGCCCGCAACGGAAATCCGCATGCGGGTTTATTGTACCCCGCCGTCAAGTGTAATTTCGACAAATATAGGCGGGCGGTAAAGGTTTACCCCGAGCGACCATCAAGGGCAAAAATAATCCTTCCGTCACCGAGGGACCAAATGGCAGTTGCGGTGAAATAGGGACTGTTTTTGCCGGCCGTAGCCTTAAACAGTCCCTATTTCACCGCAACTTATTTAGGAGATGAGTCAGAGGGCGCCGAGGAGGATGGCGTAGGTTGTGGATTCTCCGAGCCTGAGCTCGTCACCGGGGTTGAGCTGAGCGGAGCGGCCGGGCTCGACCTGGGTGCAGACGTTCGTCGCGCCGTTTACCACCACGGTTCCGTTGGTGGACGACAGGTCCTCGACGTACCAGACATTTTGGTCATCGCACCACACGTGGGCATGGCGAGCCGAAACGTCATCGCCCACATCGGTGATATCACCCTCCCCCGTCGCCAGCGCGCCGATCTCGACGCCCTCCTCACTCGGCTGAATCCAGCGCGGGGCGCTCACCACGTAGCCGTTTTGCACGCGCAGCAGTCCCAACGGGTGCGCAGGCGCCGCCTCGTGCTCGCCCGTGACCGTCGAGGTGCTCAGCGAGCGCGGCGTCGACGTGGCGCCGCCACAGGTCGCATGAGCGTAGTCGAGGGCATAGGTCACCGACGAGCGGACATCTGCCGAGCAGCCCACGGCGACAAACAGCACCAGGATGGCCTCGGCGCGCTCGGCGGGCATGAGCTCAGCCGCCTGCGACAGGCGCTCGAGCGCATTGCGATAGAGATTCGTGTCCTGATGGCATTCCTCGAGTGCCCGCACCATGGGCTCGCCAGCGGGGCCGCACACCATGTTGGTCACGGCCGTGGCGTCCATGGGATTGCGGCGGCGCAGGGCCAGCTGCGACATAATGCGCGCGGCCGAGGTGCCGTAATCGGCAAAATAACGTTCCTGCAGCGTGCCGACCGGCGCGCGCACGATAAAGCGCGAAACCCAAGATCGATCGGCAGCACGGCTCTGCGGACTACGGCCGTCGACGAGCGGGCGGCTCGAGAGCACCAGGCCGCACAGTTCGATATGGCTCAGGTGCGCTGCGCGCTTAAAGATGTCAAACATTGCCCCGCACGGGGTGAGCTCAGCTTGAGAAGCCATGGCTTAGCCCTCCTTGGTCGCAGAGATAGTGTCGGATACTTCGGCCGGCCCGCCAAAGGCGCGAGCAGCCGCGGCTCCGCCGGCAAGCGGCGTCGCCATGGAAATTTTCGCACGTCGCGCTGACACGACGGGAAGCTCAAAGGCAAACCCCATCGCCAGCAAAAACCACGTGAGCGCATAGGTTGCAATTAAGGCGGCAACGAAGCCGCTCGCTACGGCGCGCTGGGAAAACACGGTGCATGCAGCCGCGATCAGCACCGGAACCTCGCAGGCAGAAAGCGCCAGTACGCCATGCAGGAACCCCGTGCGACGATCGCGTGCCATGGCGCCGGCAGCGATGCCCACCATGCCCGGCGGTGCCAACGCCAGTGCGGCGATAATGGCCGGCAGTTTCCCGGACCACATAAGCGGTCCCACGACGAGCGTCACATGGGCGCCCGACGCCAGCAGCGCAGCTGATACCACGACCACAGCCCAAAGCACGCCGCATACCGCCGTCGCACCAACCATCGCCGCACGCCGGGCTGTGTGCCCCGATACCTCCATCGGGCACGGCAAGAGCGGCTCGGCGCGAAGCGAGCGGGCGACATTTTGCGCATAGTGGTCGCAAAATGCCGAGAGCGCCGCCTCCACCGCAGCCGGCTCGGGACGATCTTCCTGATGGCAGGACAGGCAGGCCATGACCACGTCGAACAACTGGGCATCGACAAACGCCAGCGCATCGCGCAGATCCTCGGAATTTGGATCGAGTCCCAGCTGCTGAGCCTGTTCGGCCGCGGCAAGTGCCACATCGGGCTCGCGTCGCAGCAGTTGCGTCAAGTCGCAGCCGGGCGCGTGGGCGCCAACGGGATAATCGGGCAGCGTATCCATCTTGAGGCGATAAGGACTGGCGATATCGCGCGTCTTTTTGCGCGAGCCCGAAGTACCCGACGCACCCGGCGCTACTTCGTACGGCGCGACACCGGCGATGAGCTCGTAGACCGTACTCGCCGCTGCATAGACATCGATTGCCGGCGACATGCGAAGCATGCGCAGGTCGGGGATATCGTCGGTGAGCATCTCGGGCGGGGCGTAGGCCACCGTCGCGCGGCGCAACGTGGCATAGCGCTCGGTAAACGACGCCTTGCCGCCGGTGCCGGCCACCGCAGAGGCGGGTTCGAGCGCCAGCGAAGAGCCAAAGTCGATCAAGCACAGGTCGAAGGTGCCTTCGGCAAGCTGTCGGTCGAGCGGCAGGCGCGCCGTGCGCACCATAATATTAGCGGGCGAGATATCGCGATGGACGAACCCCTCGCCTACCAAGCTCATGCGGCAGAGCAGATCGAACAGGTCGCGTCCCAGGCGCGCCGCCAGGAGCGGCGACAGACGCCCGGCATCGTCCACGGCAAGGCGCGAGCGCAGGCGAGCGAGCGTCTCGCCCTCGACCCACTCCATGACAATCGCGGGCACGCCGTCGACCTCGCCCCATCCATACAGGCGGGGAAAGCCTCTAAGGCCCGAAAGGGCGCGATGGCATTCATATTCCTCGCGAAACGCCGCCTTGAACTTGGTGACCAGCGCCTCGTGGGCGACATCGTCATCAAATTCGTCGCGCGTTGGCAAGATGAGCTGCTTGAGTGCCACGGCCTCGCCCTGCGCGTTGACGGCACGCGTCACACGGCCGATACCGCCGCGGCGCATGGTGGCGTCATCGGCAAACAGCATCGTAAAACGGCGCAGGTAGGCGGGAAGCTCGTCCGGGCCCAGCGCAATGGCGGGCTCAAACCCTCCAACGCGCGCCAGGCGCAGGCCCACCATGGGATCACGGCTGAGCGACTGGGTTGCCACAGAAGCAAGGCTATTCGTCATAGGGCGATCGCCGCCACTTTGGTATTGAAGTTGTTGAGCGCGACGTCGTCATCGCCGTAATGTCCCACCCATTGGCACAGATTGGTGTAGCAGCCCCATAGGTTGGCGTATTGCCGATACCACTTTGACTTGGGAGAAAACGTTTGCCGGCCAAACTCGGCACGGATGACAAACATATCGTTGACCAGGCTATCGCACGGCCCGGTATCGCCTGTTGCGTTATAGGTCGAAACCACGCTATTGGCGCGGGCGACATAGCCATCGAGCATGTTGTATTTGGTCACGAGCCAGCTGTGAATACTCTCCTCCTCGGCAGCCGAGAGACCACCCGAGCCCGTGTCGCCGCCGGCACCGCCGTCCGTCGAGCTGCCACTCGAAGATCCACCGCCAGAGGCGGAGCCCGAACCGGAACCGCCGCCCGAGCCCGCCGAACCGGTGCCAGAACCGGACCCGTCCGAGCCGCCGGGCTTACCCGCCTGCTGCGTATCCTGCTCCTTCTGCTGCTCCGCCTTGTTAACGACAGAAGCCACGCTGTTATTGGAAAGCTTCGTAATGACCTTGGTGTTGGTGAGCACGATAGTCTTGCCGTTTGCCAGCGTGATCTCGTTGGACGCCCGCTCGCCCTCGTCCGCGGGATCGACGCCAAACACGGCGCGCCCGAACACGCTCGCCCACGCATATCCGGTTGTCGTTCCCAAGTCGCTTTTGGCCTTGCGCCCAATATGCAGCTCGCGCGCAGCATACGCCTGCACCATGGACGGTACCGTCATGCCATAAGCCGAAACACCGGCTATGACCAGCACGAGCGAGCAAGACAGCAGTACGTACGCCCGAGGCGCCAGGCCCAGCCGGCGTCGCATGCGCACCGCGGCGCCATGCTTTGTCTGAGTGCTAGCGGGCCGCATGCGTTCTCCTCCAACAAAAACACGCCGCTTAAAAGCGGCGCATTCTTTCATATCCACATTTGAGTGTATCAGCGAACCCAAAAGGTTGTGCAACGAATGGGCAAATACGAGGTGCGAGTGGACCCATCCACGCGATAAGCGGATGAAAAGCAGGTTTGTTGCACAACAAATGCATGAACTCGTGCCCAATTATGAGCGCCCCGTGCGGCAGGCCGACGGGACATGCCGCGGAGCTGACGCCGCCTAGATCGCACGACGGGCCTCGATAGCACGGCCGAGCGTAAGCTCGTCAGCATACTCCAGGTCGCCTCCCACGGGCAGGCCGCTCGCCAGACGCGACACCTCGACGCCCAGAGGCTTGATGGTGCGGGCAAGGTAGCTCGCCGTGGTCTCTCCCTCAATGTTGGGGTTGGTGGCGATAATGACCTCGTGGATGTCCTCGTGGCCCAAGCGCACCAGCAACTCGCGGATGTGCAGCTGCTCGGGGCCGATCTTGTCCATGGGGCTGATCACGCCGCCCAGCACGTGGTAGAGGCCGTGGTAGCTGCCCGTGCGCTCAATCGCCTGGACATCGCGCGGCTCACCCACCACGCAGATGCGGGTGGTGTCGCGCATCGAGTCTTGGCAGATGGAGCACTCGTCAGCGGTGGCGTAATTAAAGCAGCGGCTGCAAAAATGCACTTCCTGCTTAACCTCTAGAATGGCCTCGGCCAGGCGGCGCGCCTCCTCGGCGTCGGCCTCGAGCAGGTGGTAGGCGATGCGCTGGGCCGATTTGGGGCCAATGCCCGGCAGACGGCCCAGCTCATCGAGCAGTTTTTGCAGACTATGGTTGGCACTCATATATGTGTGCGTCTTAGAACGGCATGCCCGGGATGTTGAGGCCGCCGGCGATGGCGCCCATCTGCTTGTTGGCGAGCTCGTTGACGCCGCGGACGGCCTCGTTGACGGCAGCCATAATCATGTCCTGCAGCATATCGACGTCCTCGGGATCGAGGGCATCGGGATCGATGGTGAGGTTGACGAGCTCCATCTCGCCGTTAACGGTCACCTTGACCATGCCGCCGCCAGCAGAGGCGTCGACGGTCTGGGACTTGAGGCTCTCCTGCGCGGCGGCAAGCTGCTCCTGCATCTTGCGGGCCTGCTTCATCATCTGCTGCATGTTCATACCGGCCATGATGGCTCCTTTACGTGTGGTCGCGCGACAAGCTGCAAGGGCAGCCGGGCACGGCGGGACTTTCAAACTCAAAAATCGTACCACGGCGCGGGGCAAGCGAGCGGGGCGGTCGCGCTAACTCAGTCGATGTACATGTCCTCTAGCGTGACGCGCCGCCCAAGACTATGCAAGGTCGAATTATGCAAGGTCGCACAACTCGGCGTATATACCCGCCCGCATAGTTACTCCACCGGCTTGAAGATGGTGGACTGGCCAAAGACACTACGGATGAGGGCTTTGGCCTCGTCCTCGGTCTGCGGGATGCTCGGGGCTGCGCCCTGGTGACCGAAAGGACTGCCGGCGCCGGGATTGGACTCCCAAGGGGCAGCGAGGGCGTCGTCACTTGCAGGAGCGGACGTCGCAGCTGCGGGAGCTGCGGCCGAAGCGGCAGGGCTGGGCGCAGGCGCCGCGGCAGGCACGTCGAACGGAGGAAGATCTTCCCCGCTCGCATCGCCGGCGAAGCCGCCGACCATCGCGTCGTCGTAGGGTACCTGCTCGGATTCCCATGGCGCAGCCTGCGCAGACGGCTGAATCTTGGGAGCAGACGCGCACTCGGGCGCTCGGGGCGCGGGCTCGGTCGGGAGCTTGCCCGTGGCAGGAGCACCGGCAGGGTTGTCGGAGCGCAGCCAGGGGGCCTTGGCCAGGTCGGATGACTTTGGTGCAGGCGCGGCAGCGGGCTTGGACGCGGGAATCGGAGCAGCCGGTTTGGGCACGGCGGGTTCAGTCACCGACGGGATCGGTGCCGCTACCGGTGCCGCTTTTGGCTGCGGCGCGCTGGCGCTCAAGGATGCAGGGGCCGCCGAGGACACGGGTTGCGGGTCCGCAGATGCCGCAGCCCGTGCAGATGGAGAATGCTCCCCATGTTGAGGAGCCGGCCTGACACCCCCATCCAGGACATAGTCGACGGTGCGACGACCGAAGACCGCACTGACTGTCGGCAGGACCACCGATTGCGTGTCAGCGCGGCCGAGCATCTTGATGGCAAAGGTCGAGCCCGCAGGGAACGAGACGGTGAGCTTGGAGCCGTCGTCGGCCGTGGCGCGGGCGTTGAGCAAAAGCCCTGCGTAGGAAGCCTGACGCGCCTTGACGCGCTCGACGACCTCGACCCATTTGCGCTGGAGCTCGCCGGCATCCTCGACCGCAGGGGTCTCGGCGGCGCCGGCGGCAGCAACCTGAGCGGCAGTGTTGGGCTGGGGCTTAGGCGCCGGCGCAGCGGCAGGTGCGGGAGCCGAAGCGGCGGTGGGCTGGGGCATCGGAGCCGGGGCAGGCTGAGGCGCAGACGCAGCGGGCTTGGGGGTCGGCGCGGGCTGGGTCGCCGGAGCGGCGGCGCCGCGATCCCAAGGCATGCCGCCCTGGCGCGCGGGCGTAGCAGTGGGAGCGGTGGATGCCACAGGGGCAGCAGCTCGGGCACCCGAGATCAGCGTCGGTTGTTGTGTCGCCACAGGTGCAGCCGCGACAGCCGCGGGCGCAGCACCACCAGCAGCAGCCACGCTCGCCGGCACCGCGGCGTTGGCGACCATGGCCTCCAAGCGTGCCACGCGCTCGGCCAGGGCCTCAATGGTCAGATCGGCCTCGGGACGTGCCAGGCGCGTGCAGGCGATCTCGAGCACCAGGCGCACGTCGCTCGCACCCCTCATCTCCAACGCGGCATCGTCGAGCACTGTCAGCACGCGGGCCAGACGGTCGGCCGGATGCCCGCCAAAGGCAGCGGCCTCGGCAGCAAGCGCCTCAGCCTGCTCGGCCCCGCCCTCAAACAGCTCGGCACGGGTACCGGCAACGCAGGCCACATACACGTCGCGCACGTGCGCCACCAGGTCACGCGTCAGCTCAAGCAAGTCATTGCCCTCCTCGACCTGTGCGCGAATGAGCCCATAGAGTCCAGCAATATCACGCTCGGCGATGGCGCGGGCAAACTCGCCCAGGATCTGGTCCGAAACCTCGCCCAAAAGCGAGCGGGCATCGTCCGCATGCACGGCGCCGTTGCCAAAAACGCTCAGCTGCTCCAGCGTGGAAAGCGCGTCGCGCATGCCGCCCTTGGCATGGCGCGCCACGATGGCCAGCGCCTCGTCGTCGTAATCGAAGCCTTCCTGCTCGCACACGTAGGACAGGCGATGCTCGATATCCTCGTTGCCGATGCGGTGGAAATCGAAGCGCTGGCAGCGCGAGAGGATGGTCTCCAGAATCTTTTGCGGATCGGTGGTGCACAACACAAAGATCACGTGCGCCGGCGGCTCCTCAAGCGTCTTGAGCAACGCGTTGAACGCCGCCGTCGTGAGCATATGGACCTCGTCGATGATATAGATCTTGTACTTGCCACGCACCGGGGCAAAGTTAACGGAGTTGATGATCTCCTCGCGCACATTGTCCACGCCCGTACGGCTTGCGGCATCGAGCTCGTAGACATCGGGGTGGTTGCCCTCGGCGATGAGCTCGCACTCTTCGCAAGTGCCGTCGGGCATGCAGCCGCTTGCGCCCTCGGCGCGCGCCGCCTCGGCATTGCGGCACAGTAGCGCCTTGGCCAGAATGCGCGCCATGGTGGTCTTGCCCGTGCCGCGCGGTCCGCAGAACAGGTACGCGTGGGACAGGCGTCCCTCGGTGATGGCGTGCTCGAGCGTCGAGACGATATGCTGCTGGCCCACCACGGAGTCGAAGGTGAGCGGGCGATACTTTCGGTACAACGATTCCATGGGTGCTCCCCCGGGTATACTGAGTTTTGTTGCCGCGACGGCCATGCGGTCGCACGGCATACTGCACTCATAATAACCCGTACGGCGAGCCCGCCGCGATAGGAGTCCAAAGAGCATGGCAGACGCAGAGAGCAACCTCGTTCCCTCCGAAGCAGCCGACCAGGTCGAGGTCGCGCTCGAGAAGCAGGCAGCAGCCGACGACGGCATCCTGTACCTCAACGAGTATCAGTACGAAAACGACCTCGTCACCGACTTCGCCCGCTTGGTCGCCTCGCCCAGGCGTCGCGGCTCGCTGTATGTCGCCGCGGCAATTGCCGCGCTGCTCGGCATCGGCATGTTGGTGGCCGGCGGCAACTGGATCAAGTTTGGCGTCGTCCTGATCGTGTTCGGCGCCTTTTTGGCCTGGTGGAGCAAAAACCTGCACCACACGCTCGCCCGCGACTTTATCGACGCCGTCGAGGCCGACAAGTCCATGGGTGGCCGCTATCGCCGCGTCGCCGCCAACGAGGACGGCTTGATGGTATGGGGCAAGAGCGGCAAGTCGCAGTTCTTCCCGTTTGAGAAGCTCGACCACGTACTCGACGGCGAGCGCATCTTTGTTGCCATGTTCGCAGACCAGGGCGTGACGATCCCCAAGGACACCTTTGTTCGCGGCGACGCCGAGCAGTTTGGCTCCTTCCTTAAGGCGCGCATCAACAAAAAGCTCCGCATCGAGACCAAGAAGAAGAAAATGAAGGCCGAGAAGGCTGCAGCCGAGGCCAAGCAGGGAGACAAGGCAGACAAGCCCCAGGACAACAAGGGCAAGCGGTGCAAGCAGAAGAAGGGCAAGAAGAAGCGCTAAGGTCAAGTCAGGCAGGCAGCCTCGCATCCCACTATCCTCCCCATGCACCAGAGCGTGCTACACTAGCAGCATCTATGCCACCGCGAATGGCTCGGCCCCGCGCCCGCCGCTCGCAAACGAACTTTAAACGCACGAGGGTTGGCCATGCCGCTTTTCTCGCAACATACCGCCCGGTTCTCGCCGGACGTCCCTTTGGAGGGCACCAGCTCTCGCGAGCTGCTCAAGCGGTACCAGCCGCTCGAGACGCTTGCGACCGGCGGTTTTGGCTCCATCGAGATTTGCCGCGACACGCACCTGCGTCGTCGCGTGGCCATTAAGCGCATCCCTCTTATCAACGGCTCCGGCATACCCGCCAGCGACATCATGGATGTACTGCGCGAGGCACATACCGCCGCCATGCTTCAACATCCCAATATCGTGCAGGTTATCGACTTTACGCATGACACCGCCTATGCCTACCTGGTCATGGAGTATGTCGACGGCATGTCGCTGGCCGAGTTTTTGCATCGCGTGGACGGCCACTCGCTCACCTTTGACGAGGCAGCGACCATTGCCGACGCGTTGGGTCAGGCGCTCACCTTTGCCCATGCAAACGGCGTGCTTCATCTGGACATAAAGCCCGCCAATGTGCTCATTGACCACTCGGGCAATGTAAAGCTCACCGACTTTGGCATGGCGCGGCTGTCATCCGCCGGCGGCTTTGGCGGATCGCGCGGCGGCACCATCGGCTACATGCCGCCCGAACAGCTCGATATCGAGACCGGCACGGTCGACGAGCGCGCCGATGTCTTTGCCCTTGCCTGCGTGATCTACGAGGGCCTGTGCGGCAGCGCCCCCTTTATGGCGGCAACGCCTGCCGACTCGCTCGACCGCATCATCGGCGGCGCCACCTACCCCAGCGAGCTGATCCCGCACTTTCCCCCGGGAGCCGAGGCAGCGCTCATGAGCGCCCTCTCCCCTATGCCGCAAGACCGCCCCGATAGCATCGAGGCATTCTGCGACCAACTCCTTGCCGGCTTGGGGAGCGTGCGCGAAGGCCGTCGCAGCTTGGAGCAGATGGTAAGCGAGCTTTCGGACGACGAGCACGCGGCAGACGATATGGAGTCGCTGCCTTACGAGGATAACGCCATCGAAGTCGACCCCGCGCTTGGTTGGGCGGGCACGCGCTGGAGCTGCGCGCGCGATTACGCCATGCGCGGTCTCTCGGCGCTAACGTGTGCAACCTTCAGCTTTTTGCTTATGCAGACAGCGGGCGTCGCGGCGCTTCCCGGGCTGGTCGCCGCGGCCATCGCTATTGGCGCGGCGGCAGGCTTGGCACCGCAGATCGGCTCGGCTATCTCGGCCGTGGGCTTTTTGGTGCTCATGGCCAACGCCACCATGCAGGCGCAGGGCATCCTGTCGATGCTGCCGGTCGCGGTCATTTTTGCCGCCGCCATGTCCGGATGGTGGATTGCCTGGGGACGCACCGAAGCGGCCGCGAGCGCGGCACTCACCTGCGCGCTTGCGCTAGGTTGTCTAACCGGCGACGCCATCCCTGCCGCCGGGGCCGCCGCGGGCTTCGCGGCGTTTTGGCTCGGCCCGGCAAGCGCCGCTGCCGCCACGGGTATAGGCGCGCTTTTTGCCCACCTGGCCGCAGCTGCCCTCCCTACGGGAGGCGTGCTGGGGCTTGGCAATGTCGCCGCAGCGCTGGGCGACGCGTTCCTCTGGGCCGCCTTCGCACTGATTGCAGCAGCAGCCGCGGCAACGTCGCTGCTGCTCAATACCCATGCCAAGCGCGCCGAGCAGGGGTCAAACCTCGCCGCCATCGTCGCAATTGCCGTCGCCGGTATCGGCTCGACCGTATCGTTTTGTCTTGCACACCATATGGAAATTGCCAGCCTTGCGGGCACGGTCGTCGCCAAGGCGGCGGTTGCGGGAATCCTATCCTCTATAATTGTTGGGATATGCCTGTATTTGCTCGGATACCAAAGAACCTATACGGAGAGTGATCTTTCGTGAACTTCCTGAACATCTTCGAGGACCACGTGGCCGGCATCTTCGGTGCCACCCGTGCCCCGTTCTCCTTTAAGAAGCTTGCCAAGCAGGCTGCTCGCGACATGGAGGATCAAACTCTGGTGATCAACGGCGTCAACACCGCGCCGGCGCTCTATACCATCCTGATCGCCACCGATGACGATCCCATGCTTGCCCCGTTCTATCCCGAGCTTTCGCGCGAGGTGCGCGAGTTTGTGAAGGCGCAGGCCGAAAAACGCCGCTACGTCTTTGTCGGCGAGCCCCTTGTTCGCTTTATGATCGACCCTCAGCTGCGCGCCGGCAAGTTCTCGGTCTTTGCCGAGAACGTCGACGCTCCCACGCTCGGCCGTCTGTACGAGGAAGAGCGCGCCTATCAAAATGGCCTGGGACAGAACAGCTCGGCCACAAGCCGTGCCGCAAGCGCCCCCCGCGCCGGCCAGCAGCAGTTTGCATCGCCGCAGCAATACCCGGCCGCCATGCCCCAGCAGCAGCCGACACCCCGCGCTGCCACTCCCGACCCGCTCGCTGCGGCCGACCCCTTTGCACCCAATGTCCCCGATCCCGCAGCCCCCATCCCTGTGCCGCAAACCGTCTCGCGTGACGCACTTGCCGGTATGGGCGGAGCGGCTGCCACTGGCGCCGCCGTGGGCCTTGGCGCTGCGACCAGCATCGCCTCCAACATGGCAAGCCCCCGCGCCCCACAGCGTCCGCTCGCCCAACTCGTCGACGTCGTGAGCGGCGAGAGCCACAACATCACCTCCGCACAGGTGACCATCGGTCGTGAGCGCTCGGTATCCGACATCGCCCTGCGCGACCCCAACGTGTCGCGCCGTCATGCCCAGCTCACCTTTACCGGCTCTGACTGGTCGATCGAGGACCTCAACTCCACCAACGGCACGCTCGTCAACAACCGCCGCATCACACGCTGCCCGCTGCGCAACGGCGATCTGCTAACGTTTGGCCTGAGCACCTTTGAATTTAGGGGTTAATCGCTTATGAACATCGATATCGTCCTTTTTGCAGGCCGCATCGTACTGGTCGTCCTGCTTTATATCTTCTTGTTCGCCGTCATGAAGACCGGCGTGGGGCTCGTGCGCGGCCAGCGCCGCGACTCTGCCATCTGGACGATCGATGTGGACAAGGGCCCGCGCGGCATTCGCGGTATTCACGTGGATATGCTTGGCCCCGTCATCGTCGGTCGTTCGCCGTCATCTGACATCTGCATCAACGAGCCGTTTGTCTCTGCCTCGCATGCGCGTTTTTCGCTGCAGGGCCCGGCACTTATTATCGAGGACCTCAACTCGCTCAACGGCACCCTTGTTAACGGCCGCCAGCTGGTGGAGCCCGCAACGCTGCGCGAGGGCGACGAAGTCCAGATTGGCGACGTGGTCATGAAGGTGAACCGTCGATGATCGACGAGGAGAACAAGTCCGCAACCATGTCCGAGGCGCTGGCTGCCCCCGCGGCCGTGCCGGCTCATGCCGCCCCGGCGGGCCCTGCGCCCGTGGAGCCCGAGGACACCGTGTTCTCCCTGCCTCTTTCACATGTAACGCAAGACCATCTGATGCCCACCGATGGCCAGGATGAAGATAATTCCACCGATGCCCCCATCGGCGCGCACGCCGTTGCCGATCAACCTTCGGCACCGGAAACTACACCTGCGCCGGCCCACTTTGCCGAGTCTGTCGCCGCGGCAATCGATGAGAGCGCCGCGGTGTTTTTGGCCCCCGAGCCCACGGCACCGGTGTTTCCCGTAGTTCCAGCACCCTCCGCAGCGCCCGAGCCCGCATCTACACCGGCACCCGCGGCGGCATCCTCCCCCGCGGCCGCATCGGTGCCCGAGGCCGTGCAGCCTACGGCCGAAGAGATGCCCGTCGCAGCGACGGAGGACGCCTCTCAGCCCCACAGCACGCCCGCGCCCGCACACTTCGCGGCACCCGAGCCCGCAGCCGTCGCCCCGCAAGACGAAGAGCCTGCCGACCACACAACCGAAGTGCCCGCCACGTCTAAAGTCGACGACCCGAGCAACGAGGCCAACGCCGTCTCGCCCGGCGACACGGCCGAGATTGATGTCGCCGCCGTGGAGGCCAAGCTCAAGGACCCTGGTTCGACCATGAGTTTTGAGCCGCTGGCCGACGAGCGCATCGAGACCGATTCGACCTACGATGCCGGCACCACCACGCAACTCATGTGGGGCGCCCGCTCCGATGTTGGCTGCGTGCGTCCGCACAACGAGGACTCCTACCTGGTACAGTCGCCGCTCTTTTGCGTGTGCGACGGCATGGGTGGTCACGCCGCCGGCGAGGTGGCCTCATCCATCGCGGTCGAGACCATCGCCAAGACGGCGCCACAGGCTGCCGACGCCGCGCGCCTAGCCGCAGCCGTCGAAGCTGCCAACGCCGCCGTCATCGAGGCCGCACTCAACGGCCTGGGCAAGCCCGGTATGGGCTGCACGGCAACCTGCGCCTATATCGAAAACGACATGCTCGCCATCGCCCACGTGGGCGACTCGCGCGCCTACCTGCTCCACGAGGGCACGCTCATCCGCGTGACCCGCGACCACTCCTATGTGGAGGAGCTCGTGGACGCTGGCGAAATTACGGCCGACGAGGCGCGCGTCCATCCCAACCGCTCGGTTATCACGCGTGCGCTGGGTTCGGACCCCGCCATGTATGCCGACCACTTTACCCTGCACATCGAAGAGGGCGACCGCCTGATCCTGTGCTCGGACGGCCTTTCGAGCATGATTCCCGATAGCGAAATCGAAAACATCGCCACGCAATCGTCTACGGCGCAGATTTGCGTCGACAACCTGGTGGACGCCGCGCTCGCTGCCGGCGGCCACGACAACGTGACGGTAGTCGTTGTGGACCTGGTCGACGACGGCGTCATGCGCGAGGCGAAGCGTGTTCGCCGCCGCAACGTCACCATTGCCGCCATCCTGGGCATCGCTTTTGTGCTGGCGGCAGCCATCTGGGCCTACGCGGGCGTCACCGGCTCGTATTACCTGGGCACCTACAAGGACACCGTCGCGGTCTACCGGGGCATTCCCGGCAAGCCGCTCGGCCTTAAGCTGCACTGGCTCGAGAGCACGACCGCCATCAAGCTATCCGACCTACCCGAAGACACGCAGAATCGTCTGAAAGCAGGCATTCCGCAAACGAGTGTCGACGACGCGCAGGACACTATCTCCAAGTACCGTCATCAGATCGATGAGGAACAGACCCGCCAGGTGATCGACGCGCAAACGATTCGCGACAACACCGACCAGGAATCGACTTCCAAATCGAATTCCGAAAAAACCGCCGAACAGTCCGCCGAGGCCGAAGCCTCCGATAAGAATTAGAAAGGGAGTGCCGCTTATGAGTCGCCGCAACACCGAAATGCTCTTGCTCATCGCCTCGGCGTTCCCCGTCATCCTGCTGTATGCGATGTACGTGCTCACCGCAGGCGCTTCCATCTCGTTTGAAACGCTCGCCGTGCCGATCGGTCTCTTTGCCGCCTTCGCCGCGGCGCATATCGCCGTGCGCATCCTGGCGCCCGGTGCCGATCCGGCCATCCTGCCCATCGTCTTTGTGCTTTCGGGTATCGGCATCACGTTCGTAACGCGTCTGGCACCCGCCCTCGCCATCTCGCAGCTCGTCATTCTGTTTGTCTCGGTGGCACTGATGGTGGGCACGCTCGCGATGATCAAGAATCTCGATGTGGTCATGCGCTACAAGTACACCTTTGGCATCATCGGCATCATCTTGCTGATGCTGCCCATCTTTATCGGCACCACCATCTCGGGCTCCAAGCTGTGGATTCGCATCGCCGGCTTCACCATCCAGCCCGGCGAGTTCGCCAAGATTTTTATCGTATTGTTCTTGGCCGGATACCTAGCCGAGAACCGCGAGCTACTCTCCATCTCCAATCGTAAGATCTTGGGCCTCAAGGTCCCGCGCCTGCGCCTGCTGCTACCGCTGTTCGCTGTGTGGGGTGTATGCCTTCTGGTCGTGGTCTTCGAGCGCGACTTGGGCTCCGCCGTGCTGTTCTACACCATCTTCTTGCTGATGCTCTACGTCGCCACGGGACGTTTCTCGTATGTCGTCATCGGCCTTGCGCTTTTGGCAGTGGGTGCCGTGGGCGCCTACAAGTTCCTGTCGCATGTCCAGGTACGTTTCCAGATCTGGGCCGACCCCTTTAAGGATGCCCAGGGCCAGGGCTACCAGATTGTGCAATCCCTTTTCTCGTTGGCTGACGGCGGTCTTATCGGCGTTGGCATCGGTAATGGCATGGCCAATAACATCCCCGTCGTCGAGTCCGACTTCATTTTCTCGGCCATCGGCGAGGAAATGGGCCTTTTGGGCGGCGGCGCCGTACTCGTCCTGTTTATGCTCTTTGCCGTGCGAGGCCTGACCACGGCCGCCCGCGCTAAGTCCGACCTTGCCGCATTTAGCGCCACGGGCCTTACGGCCGCCATTAGCTTCCAGGCCTTCTTGATCGTTGGCGGCGTTACCCGCCTGATTCCGCTGACCGGCGTCACCCTGCCCTTTATGAGTCAGGGCGGCTCCTCGCTGCTGGCGAGCTTTATCATTGTCGCGCTTTTGCTGCGCGCCGGTGACGAGGCAACCGGTCGCGAGGCCGAGCTCACCGGCACCGGTACCATGGCCGCCATCACTGACGACCAGGTCGCTTCTGCCGCGGCGCATGCCGGCACGCGCTTCGCTTCTTCGTCTTCCTACGGCCGTGGCAGCCACTCCACCGGCTCGCGCATGCGTCGTCGCCTGCTCGATACGCCCGAATCTGGCGTGCTCGGCCGCGTGGCGCTCGCTAACCGCCTAACCCGCGCGGTGTTTGCCTTTACGGCCCTGTTCGCCATCCTCATCGGCAACCTCACCTATGTCCAGGTCATCAAGGCCAAGGATTACCAGGATATGCCGACCAACAATCACACCATCGCCCGTTCCAAGTACATCCAGCGCGGCTCCATCATCACGTCCGACGGCGTGACGCTGGCCGAATCGCTGCAACAGGAGGACGGCACCTACGCACGCTCCTACCCTAACGGCAACCTGGCCGCCCATGTGGTTGGCTATGTGAGCCAGCAGTACGGTACCGCCGGCATCGAGAGCGTGATGAACGACACGCTCACCGGTTCCAAGGATTACTCCAGCTGGAACAACGCCATCGCGTCGCTCGCGGGCCAAAACCAGCCGGGCAACACCGCCAAACTCACCATCGACTCCCGCATCCAGACGGCCGCCGAACAGGCTCTCAAGGGCTTTAAGGGCGCCGTTGTGGTCATGGACCCGCGCACTGGCGCGGTGCTCGCATGCGCCAGCTCGCCCACCTACGACAACACCAACATCGACGCCCTGCTGCAATCGGGCGGCGGTGAGGACGGTTCTATGTACGACCGCGCCATGGACGCCCTCTATACTCCGGGCTCCACGTTTAAGGTCGTCACGCTTTCGGCGGCACTCGAAACCGGCACCGCAAGCCTTTCGAGCACTTATCAGGCGCCCGGTTCCATGGATATCGGCAATGCACCAGTCACCAACTACGCCAATGAGAGCTACGGCACGATTAGCCTGCAGCAGGCCTTTGCCGTGTCGTCCAACGTCGTCTTTGGTCAGGTGGCAAACGAGGTCGGTGCCAGCTCGCTCGTACAGTTCGCCAACGCCTTTGGCTATGGCCAAAAGCTCGGTCAGGACCTAACCGCCGCGGCGTCCATCATGGCCGACCCCTCGCTCATGACCGAATGGGAAACCGCCTGGGCCGGCGCCGGCCAGCCCGTCGGCATGGACCACACGCCGGGTCCGCAGACCACCGTCATGCAGAACGCCGTTATCGCGGCGGCCATCGCCAACAGCGGCGTCGTCATGGACCCGTTCTTCGTTGCCCAGGTGCTCGCCCCAGACGGAACCGTGGTCAAGACCACGCAGTCCCGCTCACTGGGCCAGGCCGTCAGCGCCACCACGGCCGAACAGGTCAAACAGGCCATGCTCGACGTCGTTCAATTCGGCACCGGCACCGATGCCCAGATTCCGGGCGTCAAGGTTGCCGGCAAGACCGGCTCTGCCGAGACCGTCGGTACCAACGTCAACTCGATGTTCGTCGGTTTTGCGCCTTACGATTCACCCACGGTCGCCATCTCGGTAGCCTTGGAGGATTACGACAAGCACGACGTCAAGGCGGCAAAGATCGCCGGCATCGTCCTGACCGCGGCGCTTGCCGCCCAGGGAGCGTGATGCCCGTGATTGATGCGCAAGCATGGGGCGTGCCGCGGCCGATAACGCTAGCGGCAATGCGCCACACGGCCCCAGCGGCCTCAAATTTGGTACTACACACATCGTTGAGCGAATAGTCATGTTAGGAGCAGGAATGGAACAGAGGGTCCTCGGGGGAAGATACCTCCTCAAGGATAAGGTAGGGACAGGCGGCATGGCGACCGTCTACCGTGCACAGGACCAGGTCCTCGACCGCACGGTAGCTATCAAAATCATGCTGCCGCAATATGCCGGCGATGCCACCTTTGCCGCACGCTTTAAGCAGGAGGCCCAGGCGGCCGCCGGCCTCTCCTCCCCCTATATCGTCGGCGTCTACGATTGGGGCAAGGACGGCGACACCTATTACATCGTCATGGAATACCTGCGCGGCACCGACCTTAAGAGCGGCATCAAGAGCCACGGCGCCCTTGATCCCAAAAAGGTCGCTCAGATTGGCTCGCAGATCAGCTCCGCACTTTCGGTCGCCCACAAGCACGAGATCATCCACCGCGATATTAAGCCGCAGAACATCATGGTGCTGCCCGACGGCAACATCAAGGTCATGGACTTTGGTATCGCGCGCGCCAAGAACAGCCACCTTACGCAGGACAACAACGTTTTAGGCACCGCCCACTACGTAAGTCCCGAGCAGACCCGCGGGCAGGATCTAGGCCCCACCTCGGACATTTACTCGCTGGGCGTCGTGATGTACGAGTGCGCCACCGGCCGCGTGCCTTTCGACGGCGACGATGCCATCTCGGTCGCACTCAAGCAGGTCAACGAGCTGCCCGTGCCGCCGAGCCAGATCAACTCCGGTGTCGATGCCGATCTTGAGCGCATTATCCTCAAGTGCATGGAAAAAGATCCGGCTAACCGTTTCCAGACGGCCGACGAGCTGCGTCAGGTGCTCAACAGCTACCTGTCTGGTCGCGCCGTCAACGTGCCGGAGCCTACGCGCGTTATCGGCGCCGTTGGCGACCTGGGTGCCACCAAGACCCGAGAGCTATCCGACCAGACGCGCGCCATGGTACGCCCCGTCTCGGGCGTGAGCGGACAAAATAACGCTCGCAGCTCCGTCTCGGGTTCAACCGGCTCTTACGCCACCGAGCAGCCCAAATCCAACAAGAACAAGATCATCGCCGCCGTAGTTGCTGCGGTAGCCGTAATCGGCGTCATCGTGGCCTTTGCCACCGGACTCTTTGGCGGCGAGCAGGTCCCGGTTCCCGATGTGTTGGGTAAGGACCAGCAGACCGCCGTCGAACTGATTAAGGATGCCGGCCTTGACGTCGGAACCATTGACCAGAGCTACAACGACGACGTCGACGAGGGAAAGGTTGTCGAGCAGACTCCTAACGGTCACACCAAGAAGCCCAAGGGCACCAAGGTGAATCTGGTAATCTCCAAGGGTCCCAAGCCCTCCGAGAAGGTTGATGTCCCGCAGCTCGTTGGTCTGACCAAGGACCAGGCAGAGGCGGCGCTGGCAAGCGTCGGCCTTAAGGGCAATGCCACCGAGGAAGCCAACGAGGCCGAAAAGGGCGAAGTCTTTGAACAGGGCACCGATGCGGGCAAGGAAGTCGAGAAGGGCACGACCATTTCGTACAAAGTCTCGAGTGGACCCGACACCACCTCCGTTCCCGATCTGACCGACATGACCGAGGCTCAGGCACGCAACGCCCTCGATATGGCCGGCTTCGGCGTCGATGTGACCTACCAGGAGAACGATTCCGTCACCGAGGGCACCGTCATTAGCTGGAACCCCAGCGGTAAGCAAAAGCCCGGCGCCACGATTACCGTCGTCATCGCCAAGAAGTCCGGCAAGGCAAACGTTCCGGGCAACCTGTACGGCAAGAGTATCTCCTCCGCCGTCACCGCGCTCAACAACGCCGGATTCTACAACATCGCATTCTGCGATCAGAACGGCAACCCCGTGAGTGGTAACGAAAACGCCACCGTGACGGGCGTCTCCCCCACTGGCAAGCAGTCCACCGACAGCACGATCACGCTGACGGTTTCGATTTCTGGCTCTGGCACCGATTCAGGCGACGATTCCGGCACGACCAACTAGTCATCGAGACATTGCCCACAGCGGCTGATGCCGCAAACATATTCGCTCACAGGCGCCCGCTTGCTCCCCCAGCAAGCGGGCGCTTTCTTTATCCGAAGCAGCGAAAACTACAGCATGCCTTTAAACCAGAAGAGCCCGGTACCGCAGCGGTACCGGGCTTGATATTGCTCTGGTGCCCCCGGGCGGATTCGAAAACTCCCCCCGCGGAGAAATCGGTGACGCGGGTGTCGACGGCCCGAATCCGGCCTTTAGACCAGAAGAGCCCGGCACCGTAGCAGTACCGGGCTCGATGTTCCTCTGGTGCCCCCGGGCGGATTCGAACCGTCGACACCCGCTTTAGGAGAGCGGTGCTCTATCCCCTGAGCTACGGAGGCATGTTGTACTAGTGTAGCAGATTTACTGCATCGCCATACGTCGCATGACTAGACTTCGAAGTTGCGGTGGAATAGTTCCTGTCTGAAGCATCTAAAGCCGTATTTAGGAACTATTTCACCGCAACTTATGAGGAGCTAGTTGCCTTTGTGGAAGAGGTTTTTGATAACGGAGGGGATGCTCTTGGCGCCCTTGGCCGTCACATCGATAAAGTCGGGCGAACGCACGAGTTTATCCTCGTCGACGTACCTACGAACCGCACGAAGCGTCTCTTTGTCGTCGCGCGTCGAAAACGTAAAGTGGCCGTTATCCTTGGTAAAGATAGCAAAACGCGTGATCTTCTTAGTGCCGCGCAAAACCTCGGCGGCAATATAGTCGACCTCGTCCCACGGAATTTGAATAAAATCCTCGGGATTGCGCTCGTTGTAATACTCGAACGCCTTATTGCCCACCATCACGTTACCGTGGCTGGTAAGCCCCATCAGGCAGGTTGCCGGTGTTGCCAGATCGACCGTGCTGTTCTGAGATTGCGCCATGCGCGCCTCGCCCTCCAAATAAAACAATCGGACCGCATCCAGTGTACCCACCGGGTGCGGTCCGTTTCAATGGCTCAAAAGCCCTTGCCTAGCAACTCTCGGTCGTAAGCCGAAGCGCGCTTACATGAAGCCGCAAACGCGACCGATGATACCGACGGCGAAGAGAGCCAGGATGATGACAATCGGGCTGACCTTCTTCTTGAGCAGCTTGCAGACGAACAGCGTCAGGCACACGGCAGCAAGGCCGGGGATGAGCTGATCGAGGTTAGCCTGAAGCGTGGTGACCTTCACCTGATCAAGGGCGGTAGCACCGACGGAGTTGTACATCGTCAGCGCTTCCTTGATGCCCTCGGCACCGGAAGGTAGGTTAGCCCAGTCAATGAAGGCGCCGGCAGACTGCGTGACCTTGGAGACGACCGGGGTGAAGGAGATGGACACCCAGCGCTCGACCAGGGCGCCGATGATGAACATACCCAGGATGGAAGCACCCTCGGTGACCTTGCCCATCAGACCGCCGGAGAGGTCCTTGGCGATGGAGGAGCCGACCTTATAGCCAAACTCCTGCGTGTACCACAGGAAGGCGTAACGGATGATATTCCACGCGAAGAAGAACAGCAGCGGACCGGCGATGCTGCCGGACAGGGCCAGGGAAGCGCCCAGAGCGCCCAGGATCGGGCGAAGGGTGAACCAGAAGGCGGGGTCGCCGACGCCGGCGAGCGGGCCCATCATACCGACCTTGACGCCCTGAATGGCGACGTCATCGATCGGTGCACCGTTGGCGCGCTCCTCCTCGAGAGCGAGGGTAACGCCAATGACGGGGGCGGAAACATAGGGATGGGTGTTATAGAACTCCAGGTGGCGCTTAAGCGCGGAAATCTGGTCGTCCTTGCTGGTGTAGAGCTTCTTGATCGCAGGGATCATTGCGAAGCACCAGCCGCCATTCTGCATACGCTCGTAGTTCCACGAGCCCTGAAGGAACTGATGACGGAAGCAAACCTTCTTGCGGTCAGCCTTGGTGAGCTGAATCTTGTTCTCTGCCATATGTATCACTCCCCTCCTACTCGTAATCGTTCAGAATGTCGCCGAGCGGGTCACCGGAGCCACCGCCCATGCCGCCACCCTGCTTGGCCAGATCCTTGAGGCCAAGGTAGATGAGGGCAAGGGAGATGCCGATGAGGCCAAGAGCGATCAGCGTGAGCTGAGGGATGGCAGCAAGGACAAAGCCGAGGATGAAGAACGGCCAGGTCTCCTTGGTGGCCATCATATTGATGACCATGGCGTAACCGACGGAAGCGACCATGCCGCCGCCGACAGCCATGCCGCCGGACAGCCAGTCGGGCATAGCGTTAAGCGCGTTGGTAACTGCCTCGGCCGGGATGATGCACAGAAGTACTGCCGGGATGGCGATACGAAGGCCCTGCATGAGGATGGCGGCGTACTGCCAGCGCTCGATGCCGGAGAAGTCGCCCTTCTCGGCGCAACCGTCCATGGCGTGAGCGATAGCGGTAGCCAGGGTACGGCAGATCATGGTCAGGAACAGACCAGCGACCGACAGCGGGACTGCGACGGCGATGGCGGCGGTAACGGCCTTGGCCGAATCGGTGGCGCCACCGTTGAGGGCGAGCACCATGATAATCGAAGAAGCGACCGAGGCCAGAGCGGCGTCAGGCGCGACGGCAGCGCCGACGTTAGCCCAGCCAAGGGCCATCATCTGGAGCGAACCGCCCAGGAGGATGCCCTCCTGAAGGTGACCGGTTACGAGACCGATAAGCGTGCATGCCACGAGCGGCTGATGGAACTGGAACTCATCCAGAATGCCTTCCATACCGGCAAGCAACGCGACAATCGCAACAAGCAGAATAGTGATTGCAGACATGTATCGGACCCTCCTTTACTATGCTTGAGCGGCCAGTTCGGCCTTAGCTTTCTTCAACATGGCGTCGAGATCCTCGGAGGAATCCGAAGGAACCTTGCGGACCTCGAACTTGACGCCCTTGGCCTTGAGGGCCTCGAGAGTCTTGACGTCGTCATCGCCCATAGCGACGGCGTTGGTGACGACGACCTTGCCCTTGGAGTGAGCCATGGAACCGATGTTGACTTCCTTGATGTCGACGCCGGCCTCGATAGCCTTGAGCAGATCCTGCGGGTTCTCAAAGAGCAGCATGGCCTTGGTGTCACCAAAGCGCGTGTCCTTGACAACCTCGGCCATCTTCTTGATGGGCACGACGTTGGCATGGACTCCCGGAGGGGCAGCCTGCTCGATCATGGTCTTGCGGAGCTCGTCGTGAGCAACGCCGTCGGAAACCACGATGATGCGGTTGGGGTTGATCTGCTTGGTCCACGTGGTGGCCACCTGACCATGCAGCAGACGGGTGTCGATACGGACGTGGGCGATCTTGATGTGCCCATCGCCGATGACCGTTCCCGGAGGGATGGCGCCTGCAGGAGCAGCGGCGGCCGTGGCCGGCTTCTTCTCCTCGGGCTCCAGAGACTCGGGCTTGACGCGCACGCCAGCCTTAGCCTCAGTCACGAGATGTTTTGCGATCGCATGTGCAGTGTTCTTTGCGTCAAAGCGCTGCGAATATGCCTCGATGAGCATAGGCAGGTTGACACCGGTGACGATAGCCCAGGAATCGTGGCCCTCGATGAGACCGCTGATCTGGTTGAACGGCGTGCCGCCCCACAGATCAACGAGGAAGAGCACCTGCTCCTGGTCCTCGAAGGAAGCGATTGCTTCCTCGACCTTGGCACGGAAGTCGTCGGGGCCCATGCTCGGCTCGAGCGAGACCACGGCCACAGACGGCTGATCGCCAAAGACCATCGAGCCCGTCTGCTTGATTCCGGCTGCCAAGTCCCCGTGGCTAGCAAGAACAATACTTACCATCACATAACCTCCTCTTTGTCTACGTATTTCCTACACGACATGAAAGGAGTATACCTGTTCGTCCTGTAAAATTATAGAGAAAAATGCGAATGATTGGATAATTTGTTTAAACGTCTAGGTCTGTTACAAGTTGATTACGTTACTGCTTTTTGACGGATTACACGCCAAGGCGTCACTTATCAAGCCATTCATTTTACAGATACAAGCAGGCTGGTCATTAATATCGATTTTAGGCAAGCGCGAATGCGCTTGTGCTGCCGCCATTTTGTTTAAACAGACATGACTTGACTAACCGAAGCAAATATCTTTAGAACTCTAGCCCATGTAGCCATTGGATGTTAGGCGATGTGGAGAGGGTTAGCGGCGTCGACGGCGTCGGAGGGGTCATCGGGAACAGTGTCTGCCGGGTCCTCGTCGGGGGTCTCGATCTGCTTGATCATGACCTCCTGGCCCTGCAGCAGGTATGTCTCGCCGCTACCGCAATGGGGGCAGATCTTGCCGTGCTCGACCGTCGCATAGTTACGGCCGCACGCCTCGCAATGCGTCACGGCCTCGACAGGCTCCACGATAAGCTCCGTGCCCTCGGTGATAGGCTTTTTATCTGCCGCCCAGCGCCAAGCGTCGAGCAGCAAGTCGGGAACGACGCCCGAGACCTCGCCCAGCAGCAGCGTGACGCTCGAAACGCGACTCACGCCATTGGCGCGCGCCACGTTCTCGACATCGCGAATGATGTGGTAAACGATTCCCAATTCATGCAAGGCGAAAACCCTTCTGCAGCGGTTGATACGATGTCAATCCATATATCAGCGAGCGGCGATCCAGGTACCCCAGGTTGCCCCGAAACAAGGCGTCCGCTGGGCTTTCGCCCGCGGTGCCGCAGTTGAGGGGCAAGATGGGGTATCTGGGCGCCGCGCAGCGTCGGCAGTGCCGCCGTTCGTTAGAACGGCGGAACCTCATTACTTCTTCCCGAATTTGATCTTGATGGCACGCTTGAGCGCGTACTTGCCCAAGCTGGGGAGCTTTTGCTCGTATTTGACCATCGTGGAGCACTCGGGGCGGTCGCGATTCAGGTGGATGGCGTCGAACGCGCACTTGGTGGTGCACAGACCGCAGCCGATGCACTTGTTGGGGTCGACGATCGAGGCGCCGCAACCCAGACAACGGGCGGTCTCGGCGCGCACCTGCTCTTCGGTAAAGGTCTCGACGTACTCGCTAAACGGCGCGGCCTTCTCGCGCTCGCGGTCCACGTGGGCAACCTCGCGGCTCGCGTTGTCATAGCTCTCAATCACGACATCGTCCCGATCGAGCGCGATGTAGCGGCGCTGGTTGCGGCCGATGGTGAGCGTGGAGCCCGGTTGCACAAAGCGGTGGATGGACACGGCGGCCTCGTGACCGGCAGCGATGGCGTTGATGGCAAAGCTCGGACCGGTGTAGACGTCGCCGCCCACAAAGATGTCGGGCTCGGCGGTCTGGTAGGTCTGAGGATCGGCAAGGGCACCCTGGCCACGGCCAAGCTCCACCTTGGAGCCAGCCAGCAGGTCGCCCCACACGATGGACTGACCGATCGACATGACCACACGGTCGGCGTCGACACGACGCAGGTCGTTCTCGTCGTACTCGGGCGCAAAACGGCCCTCGTCGTCAAAGACGCGCGTGCAGCGCTTAAAGGTAATGCCACATACGCGACCGGCCTCGTCCAGATGGACCTCCTTGGGGCCCCAGCCGCAGCTGATGTGGGCGCCGTCCTCAACGGCCTCGCGACGCTCCTCCTCGCTGGCGGGCATCTGGGCCTCGCTCTCCAGGCAGAACATCTCAACGTGCTCGGAACCCAGGCGGCAGGCGTTGCGCGCGACGTCGATAGCCACATTGCCGCCGCCCACCACGATGGTGCGGCCGGGCAGCGCGTCGATCTTGCCACTGTTGACCTTGCGCAAAAAGTCGACGGCCACGGTCACGTCCTCGGCATCCTCGCCCGGAATACCGGCGAGGCGGCCGCCCTGGCAGCCAATGGCAACATAAAAGGCCTTAAAGCCCTGCTCGCGCAGCTCGTCGAGCGTCACATCGCGACCGACCTCCACGCCATAGCGGAACTCGGCGCCCATCAGGCGAATGACCTCGACCTCGGCCTCGATAACATCCTTCTGCAGCTTAAAGCTGGGAATGCCATAGGTGAGCATGCCGCCCGGACGCTCATTCTTCTCGAACACGACGGGCTTGTAGCCCTTCTCGGCCAGGTAGAAAGCGCAGGACAGGCCGGCCGGACCGGCACCGATGATGGCGATCTTCTGGTCGAAGCCGCCGGCGCGCGTCGGGGTCACCACAGGTGGGACATAGCGGGTCGCGGCATCCAGATCGCGCTGGGCGATAAACTTCTTGACCTCGTCGATGGCCACGGCCTCGTCCACGCGACCGCGAGTGCAGGCATCCTCGCAGCGGCGATTGCACACACGGCCGCAGATAGCGGGCAGCGGGTTCTCGCGCTTGATGAGCGCTAGCGCCTCGTCATAGCGGCCCTGCGCCGCGAGCTTCAGATAGCCCTGAACGGCAATGTGCGCGGGGCAGGCCGTCTTGCAGGGCGCGGTGCCGGAATCGTGTGTCTCGATGCGGTTGTCGTTGCGGTAGTTGGGCGACCACTTGGTGTGGTCCCACTTGGTGGCATCGGGCAGCTCCTGGCGCGGATACTCGGGCACCTGTCCGCCGGCCTTTTTGCTGCAGAGCTTCTGGCCGAGCTTGACGGCACCGGCCGGGCACACCTCAACGCAGCGACCGCAGGCCACGCACTTGTCCTTCTCGACTTTGGCGACATAGGCCGAGCGCGACAGGTTAGGCGTGTTGAACAGCTGCGAGGTGCGCAGGGCGTAGCACACGTTGACGTTGCAGTTGCAGATGGCGAAGATCTTGTTCTCGCCGTCGATATTGGTGATCTGGTGCACAAAGCCGTTGTCCTCGGCCTGGCGCAAGATGTCATAGACCTCCTCACGCGTCACATAATGGCCGCGGTCGGTCTCAACCACATAGTCGGCCATATCGCCCACGGCAATGCACCAGTCGGCGGGGTCGTCGGCGCAGCCCTCGCCCATCACACGACGGCTCGCGCGGCAGCTGCAGGTGCTGGCGGCATATTTGCCCTCGTATTTGTCGAGCCAATGCTCGATATGCTCGATCGGCACCGAGGTGCTCGAAGCATCGATAGCCTTCTCGACCGGAATGACGTGCATGCCGATGCCGGCGCCTCCGGGCGGCACCATCGGCGTGGCTTTGGACAGCGGCCCCTTGGACGCCTGCTCAAAGAACTTGGCATAGACCGGATGCTCCTCGAGCTGGTTCACGCGCATGTTGAGGAACTCGGCGGAACCCGGTACCAGCATGGGCAGCACCCACTGCTTGGCGCGCTCGGGATTTTCCCAGTTGTACTCGAGCAGGCCCGTGTAGCTCATGTCGTCGAGCATCTTCTCGATCTGGGCCTCGGGCATGCCGGTGAGCTTGACCATCTCGGGCAGCGTATAGGGACGGCGCATCTTCATCTTGCAGAGCACTTCGGCCTGCTCGTCGGTTGCGGCCTCGGCAAACGACCAGTACTCGTAGCCCAGCAGCTCGTCGCGATGCAGCAGACGGTTGGTGCAATGCTCGCACAGCTTGACAATGGCCTCGCGCGGATGCTCCGGCAGCGGCGGCACGAACTCCGAACCGATGTCGGGCTCGGTGTAGCTAATTCCCGGTCCGTTGAGAATCATGGTTGTCCCTTCTCTTGCCGCAGCCCGACGAGGCCGCAGCACCCCTCTTTTTTGCAGGCCGGGCATGCCCCCATGCCGTTCACCCGCCATTGTTGACATTATGTCAAAAATAGTATTGACGAACCGTCAACAATATTCAAGACTATTAGGCGAACGGTCGGGCCCAAACGGATGAAAGGCGGCAAGCGCATGAGCGATAACGCAGCGAGCACCCCTGTGGCCGACGCCGTCCCCACGCCCGACAGCGCGGCAAAGCGCCTGACAGGTGACGAGCGCCGTCGCGAGATTCTCGCCGCCGTGCGCGCCGTGAGCTCCGAGCTGGGCGTGTCCCATCTATCCGTCTCGGCCGTGACCAAGCGAGCCGGCTGCACGCGCTCGCTGTTCTACCACTACTTCGTCGACATGGACGCCGCCGTCACCGCCGTCATGGACGAGGCAATCGACGGTTTTATCTCCGAGCTCGAGCAGTGGAATGCCAGCCGCACCGTCGGTGATATCGAGGGCGCACTCGACACCGTCGCCCCGCTCTTTAAGCGCCTGGTTGTGAGCGGCCACGAGCTGCCGAGCACGCTCACCTCGAGCAGCGGCGCGCTCTACGGCGGCTTTCTGCACAACGTGGTCCAGCGCGTGGCACAATACATCTGCGACACCACCGTGGTGGACTTTGTCGCCCATCATGACCTGCGCATCGACCATGTCTACGAGACGTTTTACACCCTCATCATGGGGCTGTTGATGTACATCCGCACGCACCCCGATGTGCCCGACGAGACGGTTAAGGAGATTATCGCCTCGACACTCCACATCGAGGGCTACACCGCCAAGTATTCCGAGCGCAAGCCCAGGAACTGATGACATTTGGCCAAACTGCCCGCGACGGAAGAGGGGCCGCGGGCGTATGAAAGGAGAGCAGCATGCTGTTCGATGTTTGGGGTAGCGATACCCTTATCCACTGGGCCGGCTGGGCGATGGTCTTTATCGGCTTGATCGTACTCAACGAGGTCGGCCGCCGTACCAAGCTCGGCGCGGCCATCATCTTTGGCGTGGCTCCGCTGGCCATGACCATCTACTGCATCGCCATCGCCGTCGGCGTTTCGCAGGGTGCCGAGTGGGCGCTCACCAACCCCACCCATGTATACCAGAACAGCTGGTTCCATTACGCCAAGGTATACGCGGCGCTGGCCGGCTGCTGGGGCTTCATTGCCATTAAGTACCAGTGGGGCAAGATCGGCAAGGCGCATTGGTTCCGCGCATGGCCGTTTGTGATCGTCGCCATCAACATCTTGATCGCCGTCGTGTCCGACTTTGAGAGCGCCTATCACTTCTTTGTCCTGGGCGAGTCCACCTGGGTCACCTCCGAAGGTGCTACGCAGCTGGCCGGCTGGAACAACGTGTTCAACGGCATCGCCGGTATCATCAACATCTTCTGCATGACCGGTTGGTGGAGCGTCTACGCCTCCGAGGACAAGACCGACATGCTGTGGCCCGACATGACCTGGGTCTACATCATCGCCTACGACATCTGGAACTTCTGCTACACCTACAACTGCCTGCCCACCCACTCCTGGTTCTGCGGCTTTGCGCTGCTGCTGGCGCCCACCGTCGCCGCCTTTATCTGGAACAAGGGCGGCTGGATCCAGAACCGCGCCTTTACGCTGGCCATTTGGTGCATGTTTGCCCAGGTGTTCCCCTACTTCCAGGAGGAGTCCATCTTTGTGACGCACTCCACGCTCGACCCCGGCGCCGCCACCGCGGTCTCGATCGTCGCACTGGTCGCCAACATCGCCGCGATCATCTACGTCGCCTACCGCGCCAAGAAGCTCGGCCGCAATCCCTACAAGCAGGATGTCTTTGAGGGCACCAGCGATTGGGAGAAGGCCACTGCCCGTCGCGCCAAGGTTGATTACGCGCACGCCGAGTAACGCGCCTGACGCAAACATCGCTTGATCACGAGGCGGCATAGCCGGCTCCGCGCAACTCAACGCACTGCAGAGCCCCCGGAATGTGATTCGTTCGCGTTCCGGGGGCCTTTTGCTGCCGCGAGGATGCGGCTGAACGATACGCTCGGGTTAAATCGGATCTTATATTTCGCATGCGCTTTATATGGCTCCATTTTTGGGTACAGTGTTGAGCCGATATTGCATTGGGGGATATATGAGCGATGAGACACGTGGCCGCGAGGATGCGGCCCAGGATGCGGAAGCATGTGCCGAGGCCCTGGAGAGCCTTGACCGGATTGCGCTAGACGAGCTCTCGTTGAGCGACTTGGCCGTCGACGCGCAAGACGAGGTGCGCGAAGGCACTGAGGACGAAGGCAGCGACGCCAAAGACGCTTCTGACGAGGCCGAAGCCGAAGAGGACGATAGCAAGGATGACGTCCAGTCGGAATCCGCCTCGGGAGAAGAGACCGCCCTGCTTGGCAGCTTGCCGACCGACGAATCGCTCACCCGCGAGCTTCCTGGCCTGGGTTCTGCGCCGGCCGTCGACGAGACCATCGCCATGGGCGATATTCCCCTGCCGTCCGTTCCCTCGGCACGCGAAGCCAAGGCTCGCCATCACAATATGTCGCCCAAGCGACGCAATTTGATGGTTGCCGGCGTCGTTGCCGCCGCGCTCGTTGCCGGCGGCGCGGGCTATGCCGCTTGGAACGGATACCAACAAGAACAGGCCGCCGTCGCTGCCGTCAACGCCCACACCATGATGTCGGTGCAGATTGGCGTCCATGCCGCAGGGCTCGACTGTTCCACCGGATCCAAGATTCCCGTGCAGGTGAGCGGGCAAGACTCTGACGGCTCCTCCGTGAGCGAAACGCTCTACGTTGACGAGCACGGTCGCGGTATTAAGCTGCTGCCTGGCGACTATACGCTCTCCATCGCTGGGTCCCCCATCGCAGCCGACGGTACCATTTACACCGTGCCAACCACCAAGGCGCAGGTTAGCGTAAAGAGCGACGGGCAGGACCTGAGCGCTCAGGCATCCTTTAAGCTTAAGGTACCTTCGGCAGACACGGTGACCGACGACCAGATCGATGCCGCGGCCAAGTACGCCGAGGAGGGCGGCACGAGCTCTGCCGCGGTCGCAAAGGTGCTCCAGCAGGCGGCAACCGCGCGCCGTGACGCCGCCGTCAATGCCATGAGTTCCCGCGAGGCGCAGGCGGCCCGCGACGCCGATGCTCGGCATAAGGCAACGAACCTGTATCAGCTCGATATTCCCGTTGAGTGGTACGGCAAAGTCGCGACTTGGCAAAACGGCAATACGCTGTGCATCTATCTTGCCAGCGACAGCAATACGCCGATCGTGACGCTTGTCGCAGCGCGCGACGGCGAGAGCTTTACGCCCGATAAGGGCGATACGGTTTTGGGTGCGGCAAGCCTTGGCAACGGCTACACGGTCTACGCCAGCGGCCCCGTCTATCCGTATGTGGTGCCCCAGACCATCAACGGGCGCACGCAAGACCCCGTGTCGACCTACCCCATGGACACGGCCATCGATCTTGTCGAGCTTACAACCGGCAACCGCTATACCTATAGCCAGATCAAGAACGTACTGGTCGGCAAAGACGGCAAGGCCGACGCTGCCACCAAACTCGAGACCGACTACCTCGCCCAGATTCTGATGCCAAGCATCAAGGCCCAGGACTAGCCGGCCGCAGCGAGGGTAGCTAATTTGGGACGGGGCTTTTTTAGCTGCCCCGACCGTTAATCGACTAAACCGGCACATTACCAGCCGGGGCAGCTAAAAAAGCCCCATTACAGTTTGAGTCGTCCGAAAGGGCGGCTCTTTTCCGTTGCACGGCTATACGATTGAGCCGTACCGGTGGTCGCTGGCCGACCGCCCCGGACGGCCGTCAGCCCCTGCCC
>NZ_VUME01000015.1 GCF_009696325.1 Collinsella sp. WCA1-178-WT-3 (M1) | reverse complement strand
CCCTCTACGGGGCAGGGGCTGACGGCCGTCCGGGGCGGTCGGCCAGCGACCACCGGTACGGCTCAATCGTATAGCCGTGCAACGGAAAAGAGCCGCCCTTTCGGACGACTCAAACTGTAATGGGGCTTTTTTAGCTACGGCGTTCCGTTAGCTTGACCAGTCTTTTTGGGACGGGGCTAAATTAGCTGTTTTTGGATTAGGGCTCAGTTGCGATTTGTTGATTCATCGATATTGGGATGGAGAACCAGCTAATTTAGCCCCGTCCCAAAAAGACTGTTCCTCCACCACCTCCCAAATCATCCTTACAAAACGAGGCCCTGGCCAAACGGCCAGGGCCTCACCACTTCTTTTCAGGCTGCGAGAAAAGACCGTGTGCGCAGGCGCTCCCCGAGGGAGACGGGGGTGTTTGCTCCGCGCGCAGTTTCGCAGCGAAGCGAGAATGTTTGAGCACGGAGTAAACACCCCGTCTCCCTCGGGGAGCTCCGTTGGGAGCGTAGGGGATGTTTTGAGCTACTCCAGCTCAAACGCTCCGGTATAGAGCTGGTAGTAATATCCGCGCTTGGCGATCAGCTCGTCGTGGTTGCCACGCTCGATGATGCGGCCGTGATCCAGGCAGATGATTGCGTCGGCGTTGCGCACGGTGGACAGGCGGTGCGCGATGACAAACGTCGTGCGGCCCTCCATGAGCTTATCCATGCCCGCTTGCACGATGGCCTCGGTGCGGGTGTCGATGCTCGACGTGGCCTCGTCCAGAATCATTGCCGGCGGATCGGCGACGGCAGCGCGTGCGATCGAAATCAGCTGGCGCTGGCCCTGCGACAGCTGGGCGCCGTTGCCGGTGAGCATGGTGTCGTAGCCGTCGGGCAGGCGGGTGATAAAGTCGTCGGCGCCCGCGAGCTTGGCCGCCGCGATGCACTCCTCGTCGGTGGCGTCCAGGTTGCCGTAGCGGATGTTGTCCATCACAGTGCCGGTGAACAGGTTCACGTCCTGCAGCACCACGCCCAGCGAGCGACGCAGGTCGG
Organism: Collinsella sp. WCA1-178-WT-3 (M1); assembly: GCF_009696325.1. Lineage (GTDB taxonomy): Bacteria > Actinomycetota > Coriobacteriia > Coriobacteriales > Coriobacteriaceae > Collinsella. The sequence continues at coordinate 39,507 of NZ_VUME01000015.1, read as the reverse complement.
ACTTGCGAATCTTGTTGACGTTGATGCCGTCGTAGCGGATCTTGCCGTCGGCGATGTCATAGAAGCGGTTGATGAGGTTGGTGATGGTCGTCTTGCCCGCGCCGGTGGCACCGACAAACGCGACCTTCTGGCCCGGCTTGGCAAACACGGACACGCCGTGCAGCACCTCGTGGTCGGGCGTGTAGCCAAAGTCGACGTTGTCCATGACCAGGTCGCCGCGCAGCGGTACGTACTCGATCTTGCCGGTTGCACGGTGCGGGTGTTTCCATGCCCACATGCCGGTGTGGTGGTCGGCCTCCTCGAGCTGCCAGGTCTCGGGGTTCACCTGCGCGTTGACGAGCGTCACGTAGCCTTCGTCGGCCTCGGGCTCCTCGTCGATGAGCTCAAAGATGCGGTCGGCGCCGGCGAGACCCATGACCACGGCGTTGATCTGCTGCGAGATCTGACCGATCTGTCCGCAGAACTGCTTGGTCATGTTGAGGAACGGCACCACGACGGCGATGGACAGCGTCATGCCCGAGATGCTCAGGTTGGGCACGCCCAGCGCCAGGAAAATGCCGCCCGCCAGCGCGACCAGCACGTAGAGCAAGTCGCCCAGGTTCCCGAGGATCGGCATGAGGATGTTGGCGTACATGTTGGCCTTCTGCGAGACCTCGAAGAGCTTCTCGTTGCGCTCGTCAAAATCGGCCTCGGCAGCGGACTCGTGACAGAACGCCTTGACGACTTTCTGGCCGTTCATGACTTCCTCGATATGGCCCTCGACCACGCCGAGCTCGGTCTGCTGCGCGATAAAGAAGCGCGCGGAGTTGGAGCCGAGCAGCTTGGTCATAAAGGTCATAAAGGCGACGCCGGCAATGATGACCAGGCACATCCACACGCTGTAATACAGCATGATGAAGAACACGGTGACGATGACGATGATCGTCATGAGCAGGTTGGGCAGCGATTGGCTGATCATCTGACGCAGCGTGTCGATGTCGTTGGTGTAGTGGCTCATGATGTCGCCGCGCTGGTGCGTGTCGAAGTAGCGAATCGGCAGGTCCTGCATGCGGTTGAACATCTTTTCGCGCAGCTTCTCGAGCGAGCCCTGCGTGATGACGGCCATGGCGCGGTTCCAGAAGAGCGAGGAGGCGACGCCCACGGCGTAGATGCAGCCGAGGGTGGTCACGAGCTTCAGAATCTTGGGCTGCGCGGCCGTCCAGTCGCCCGACTGCCACGATTCGCTAATGACCTGCAGCGCGCTCTGGAGAAACGTCGCGCCGATGGAGTTGATGATGGCGCAGAGCACAACGCCGGCGACGACGAGGGGCAAAAGCACCGGGTAGAAGCCAAAGAGCATCTTGATCAGGCGCGTCATGGTGCCGCCCTTGCGGTTGCGCGCGCGCTCGGCGGTAGCGGCCTTACTCATGTGCCTCGCCTCCTTCCTGAGTCTGAGCTTGCGGTGCGGATGCCTCGGTGTCGGCTGCGGCGGTCTCGCCCGCGTCCTCGCCTTCGGCACTCATCTTATTTTGCGAGGTAAAGGTCTCGCGGTAGATCTCGCTCGTCTTGAGCAGCTCATCGTGGTTGCCGATGTCCTTGATGCGGCCGCCCTCCATGACGATGATGCGGTCGGCGTCCTGAACGGAGCTGATGCGCTGGGCGATGATGAGCTTGGTCGTGTTGGGCAGGTAGCTCGCCAGGCCCTCGCGGATCTTGGCGTCGGTCTTGGTGTCGACGGCGCTCGTGGAGTCGTCCAGGATCAAGATCTTGGGGCGACGCAGCAGGGCACGCGCGATGCACAGGCGCTGCTTCTGGCCGCCGGAAACGTTGGAGCCGCCCTGCTCGATCCAGGTGTCGTAGCCCTTGGGGAAGCCGTCGACAAACTCGTCGGCGCAGGCCAGATGTGCGGCCTCGCGGACTTCCTCGTCGGTGGCGTTCGGGTCGCCCCAGCGCAGGTTCTCGGCGATGGTGCCGCTAAACAGCACGTTTTTCTGCAGGACCATGGCTACCTGGTGGCGCAGCGCGTCCAGGTCGTAGTCGCGCACGTCCACGCCGCCGACGCGCACGGTGCCCTCCGTGACATCGTACAGACGGGCGATCAGGTTCACGAGCGTCGACTTGGCCGAGCCGGTGCCACCGATAATGCCGATGGTCTCGCCGCTCTTAATATGCAGGTCGATATCGTCGAGCGCCTGGCGCTTCGCATGCGCGGAATACTTAAAGCTCACGTGATCGAAGTCGATGGAGCCGTCGGCAACCTCGTGCACGGGCTCGGTCGGGTTAGCGATCGTGGGCTCGGCGGCCAGCACCTCGGTAATGCGGTGCGCCGACTCATCTGCCATGGTCACCATGACAAAGATCATCGACAGCTGCATTAGGCTCATCAGAATCTGGAAGCCGTAGGTAAAGATGGAGGAGAGCTGGCCCACATCGAACAGGGTGCCCTGGCTCGTGATGATGAGCTTGGAGCCCAGGTAGATGATGACGACGAACGCGCCGTTGACGCAGATGTTCATCATGGGGTTGTTGAAGGCGAGCAACTTCTCGGCGCGGGTGAAGTCCATCTGGACGTCGCGCGCGGCGGTGGCGAACTTCTCCTTCTCGTAGTCCTGGCGCACGTAGCTCTTGACCACGCGCATGCCGGTGACGTTTTCCTCGACCGATTCGTTGAGCGCGTCGTACTTGCGGAACACGCGGGTAAAGATCGGGCGCACCTTATAGATGATAAAGAACAGGCCAAAGCCCAGCAGCGGAATGATGACCAGGTAGACCATGGCGACGCTGCCGCCCATGGCGTATGCCATGGTAAAGGCAAAGACCAGCACCAGCGGCGAGCGCACGGCGATGCGGATGAGCATCATAAAGGCCTGCTGCACGTTGTTGATGTCGGTGGTGAGGCGCGTGACGAGCGAGGAGGTCGAGAACTCGTCGATGTTGGCGAAGCTGAACGTCTGGATCTTGTAGAACAGGTCGCGACGCAGGTTCTTGGCAAAGCCGCAGCTGGCATGGCTGCAGGTGATGCCCGCGGCGGCGCCAAAGGCGAGTGACGTCAGTGCGATGAGTACGAGAAGGCCGGCGGTGGGCAGCATCTCGGTAACGGCAGTGCCGTCCTTGATGGCGTCGATCATGTCGGCGGTGATAAACGGGATCATCATCTGGCAGATTACCTCGCCAAGCACCAGCAGCGGCGTAGCGATCGTGACCTTCATGTAATCGCGGATGCTGCCCATGAGGGTTTTAATCATCCAGTTCCTCCCAGGTTTTGCGGATTTTATCGAGCATTTCGGCGAGCTGCTCGCGCTCGTCGTGGGTGAGCGCGCTAAAGGCCCGTTCTCTAAAGCGGATGCGGGCCGCCTGGTCGATGCGGGCGTTTTCCCGGCCGGTTTCGGTCAGGCGAATGGTGAGTTGCCGTCGATCCTTGGGGTTACGGCTGCGCTCAATGAGGCCGTTGAGCTCGAGCTTGGACAGGATCTCGGAAAGCGACCCCGGCTTGAGGCCGAAGTGCATGCCGAGTTCCTGCTGCGACATCTCGCCGCCGGGCTGCTTGGCCAGTAGGCAGATGATGGGCGCCTTGCCGGACACGCCTCCGCCATGAAAATGCATGTAATGGCCGCAAAAGCCCAGGTTATTGAGGATGCGCTTGGCAAGCTTGTCTTCCGAGCTAACCGCTTCGGATACATCCGCCGGCTGTGACGGGTCGCCGCCGGGCTCGTGCGAACAAAGGCTAAGAGGTTCATCGCACATAAATTAGTGCTGCTCCTTTCTTTAGTTAGGTAGTGGAATTGTTTTGTGCCTAACCAATTTAGGAGCGTGAGAAATCAAAGTCAAGGTACCAAACTAGTGGTTACGCGGTTTTACCAAACCGCGTAACGGCTCGACGCTGCAAACCCGCCAGAGCGGCAATCTGCCTTTCAACTTCGGCGGCATGACCAGAAGGTCAATGCCGCCTCGTTTCAAGGCACCTTGCTCACTCTGGCGGGTTTTCGCTGACTTCGCCAAAACATCGGCGTTGCCCTTGTTGGGATAGTCGTTGGGGACGTTCTTGTTTGACTAGTCGTTTAAGAACGTCCCCAACGACTAACTTAAAAACTATGCCGGATTACGGGGCTGAATGACGGATTGCCGACCATGCCGAAATTGGTAAAAAGAAAACCGCAGGTAGAAGGTTCGCTATGATTTGAAAATAAGGGGTGTGGTTGGCTCATTCAGGTTCAGCCCCGTAATCCGGCATAGTTTTGAAATGGCACTGAATAAGTGGCGGCAAATGAGCCGCAATGAAGCAAGCTAGCCCCTCGTTTCCGAAACCTTTCCGCAACAATTTGCCCTTCGTGCCGCTCGACTCCGCTCGCAACGTCCCCTGCGCTACACTTAGTTGCACTGTGGCGCCGTTGCGCCGCGCCCGATCCAAGGGGGACACTCATGAAGAGCACTCAGCTGTTGCTGATCAACGATATGTGCGGCTACGGCAAGGTCGCGCTTTCCGCCATGCTGCCGGTGCTGTCGCACATGGGTTACCGTATCCACAATCTGCCGACGGCACTTGTGTCCGATACGCTCAACTATCCCAAGTTCTACATCCACGACACCACGGAGTACGTGCGTCAGAGTCTTGCCGTCTGGGAAGAACTCGGCTTTGAGTTCGACGCCATCTCGACCGGCTTTATCGTGACCGAGGAAGAGGCGCGCATCATCTCGGACTTTTGCCACCGCCGTGCGCAAAAGGGCACCAAGGTGTTCGTCGACCCCATCATGGGCGACAACGGCAAGCTCTATGCGGGCGTGCCCGAGTCCACGATTAGCCTTATGCGGCACCTGCTGGAGTGCGCAGACTACGCGGTGCCCAACTATACCGAGGCGTGCCTGCTTGCCGATAGGCCTATTGCCGAGCAAATTACGCCCGAAGAGGCCCGCGCCCTTGTGGACGCCGTGCGCGAGCTGGGTGCCAAGTCGGTGGTCATTACGAGCACCGTGGTCAATGGCACGAACGCGGTTATCGGTTACGACCATGTAGCGGGGGAGTACTTTACGATTCCCTTTGAGCTCATTCCGGTCTATTTCCCGGGCACGGGCGATACGTTCTCGGCAGTGCTCGTCGGCCGCGTTATGGCAGGTTGGAGTCTGCAGCGCGCGACGTCCGATGCCATGCGTGTGGTGGCCGAGCTTATCGAGCGTAATGCCGACCAAGAGGACAAGTCGGCCGGTCTTCCCATCGAGGCCTGCTTGGATGTGATTGACCATGAGTAATGCTGGCGAGGGCGACATCAGGCCTGTGGGCGAGAACAAGCCGCTCGGCGCGCCGCGTGGCAAGCGTCCGCGTATCCGCGTGAGCTGCGTGGACCAGCTGGGGACGTGCCGCTGCCACCATGGTCACAAGCCGGGCGACGTCTTCGACTTCGACCGCGATCGCGGCAAGATGTGCGCCATGGCCTGTCACGTTGGCTTTCCCTATATCGACATTCTGCGCTATGGCGGAACTGTGCCCGGCAACGAGCCCGGCACGGCAAAGTTCTGCTGCCCCGAGGTCGATACGCTGAACGTCTGGCTTGCCGAGATCGTCGACGAGTAGTTGAGCGCAATGTGGCAAAGGGACAGTCCATTTGCCACGTTCGCCGGTGGTGCCCCTTCTTTTTCGCTTATAATCTCAAAACTCTGCATTTCATCCGATTTTAGGTTCTAAAAATTCTGCGTTTCATCGATAATTAAGCGTATAAAACTTTGCATTTCATTTGATGACACTGAGGGGAAGCCTATGCTGCGCAGGAAAATAGCGGCAGAGCTGGAGCGTTGGCTGAAGTCTTCCGAGCAAAAGGCCTTGTTCATTACGGGTTCTCGCCAGATTGGCAAAAGCTATTCGATTCGCGCATTTGGCAAAGCCAACCATGCAACCTACATCGAGCTTAACCTTATGGAAAACCGCCAGGCAAAAGATGCTCTTCTCGAGGCGCGGGATGCCGATGATTTCATCAGCAGGGTGACGCTTCTTTCGGGAAAGTCGATTGCGCCAGGCAAAACACTCGTGTTTATCGATGAGGTCCAAGAGGCCCCCGACATCATGACGATGGCAAAGTTCCTTGTTGAGGACGGGAGGTGCCGTTGGGCGTTTTCGGGGTCAATGCTCGGGACTCAGTTCAAGGGCGTCAGGTCCTATCCCGTGGGGTATGTCCACGAGCTTAGGATGTTCCCGCTCGATTTTGAGGAGTTTTGCTGGGCAATCGGGGTGAGCGAGGGGGCTCGCCAAACGATACGTGACGCGTGTATCAGCGAGAGGCCCATTCCTGATTACATTCATGACGCGATGATGGCAAACTTCAGGACCTATACCGTTGTCGGCGGAATGCCGGAGGTCGTGCAGCGTTTCCTTGACACGCAGGGCGACCTTGCCTCTGTTCGTCAGCTACAGTCAGAGCTCAACGAACAGTACCGGCGGGATATCTCCAGGTATGCAAGCGGGCGAGCCCTTCAGGTGCAGAGCATCTACGATCAGCTCCCTATTATGCTCGAGGGCGAAAACAAGCGCTTCGTGCTCAATTCCATTGACCCCAAGGCTCACTACGAGAAGTATCAGCGAGATTTTGTATGGCTTGTCGATGCCGGCGTTGCTCTCAAAGCCGATATCGTAACCGAGCCAAAATCGCCCCTGTTCAAGACGGCACGGCCATCGCAGTTCAAGCTCTATCAATCGGATACGGGCATGTTGATGGCGCGCTACCCCGTTGGAGTCGCCCAAGCGACGTATCTTGATAGCAAGGAGCCCAATCTGGGCGGCATTTACGAAAACGTGGTGGCCCAGCAGCTGGCTGCCCAAAATCGCCAGCTTTACTACTATCAGACAAAAAAGCGCGGTGAAGTGGACTTTGTGGTCGATGGACCGGATGGGACGGCTGTTCCGATCGAGGTTAAATCGGGCTCCTATTACCACGCGCACGCAGCGCTCGGTCATGTGCTTGATACGGCTGAATATGGCGTAAGGCTCGGGATTGTTTTCTCGAGAGGCAACGTTGAGCGCAACGGAGCAGTTCTCTATTTGCCGCTATATGCGACCTGGGCCCTTTCGGATGTTTTGGGCGACTCCTGCGCCGAGGGGATAAAGCTGGAGGTCAAACCGGTCTAGGGCTAGTCCATTTGCCACATTCATGAGCGTGGGTTTTCTCCCGTTTAGAGCGCACTTGAACGCTCAAAGTGGGAGAAAACCCACGATCATTTTTCATGTGGAAGATTATCCGCGCTTGTTTCGCGCCGAAGGCGTGGCCCGCGACCTCGCTTGCCTACAGCTGCTCGAGCATGGCCGTGCAGCCGGCGAGCACGTCGCGGTACGTGGCATCGAAATTGCCGGTGTACCAGGGATCGGCCACGTCGCCGGGGCGCTCGGTCCAATCGAGCAAGCGCGTAATCTTGCCGTCGGGGTCGTCGCCAAAGATGCGACGCAGGCCACGCGCGTTCTCGTCGTCCATATAGACGATGTGGCCCCAGTCGCCATATTCCGCGCGACGCACCTGGCGTGCGCGGTGGGCAACGACGGGAATCCCGACTTCGCGCAGCTTGGCAACGGTGCCGTGGTGTGGCGGGTTGCCAAGCTCCTCGGTCGAGGTCGCGGCGGAATCGATGACAAACTCCGCCTCGCGCCCGGCGCGGCGCACGAGCTCGGTAAACACCGACTCAGCCATCGTCGAGCGGCAGATGTTTCCATAGCAGATAAAAAGAATGCGTTGCATATGCGGTTTCCTTTCTAGGCGGTCGCGCAGGGCTTACAGACTGCTCTTGAGGCAGTTTGCTCCAATAAAGCCCGCTGCGTACAAGGGGAGGTGGCGTAGCTCGCGCCCGTCATCGGTTTCGCTGCGGGAAAAATTGTTCTCGGACAAAATGTAGGCGTATGGCGATCGGGCTTTGTCCATAAACGACCCGAGGGTTCTCGCGCGCACGTTACGTGCGGACTTTACCTCGACGGGCACAATTTCCATACGGTCGGTCTGAAGTAGAAAATCGAGCTCGCCGGTCGTCTTCCAAGACGACGGCGGCACCCAATAATACGTCTGCAGACCATTGCCCGAAAATGCCTGCATGACTGAGTTTTCCGCCAGGGCGCCTCGGAAGTCGGAAGACAGCGCTATGGCGGATTCCTCTTTGAGGTCGAGCCAGAGCCTCGGGTTGATGCCGAGTTTGTAGAACATGAGGCCGGTATCGAGAAGATAGACCTTAAAGAAACTTCCATCTTCGTCGTCGAAGGGAACGAGGGGAGGCTCGATGCCTTCGGTCAGGTTGTTGACCGATATGATGCCGGCGCCTTCGAGCCAGTCGAGCGGCTCGATAAGCTTGGCACGACGGCCTCCGCGTTCGACCTCGGAGTACTTGAATTTTTTTGTGGACGATCTCAGCAGCTGGGATGGAATGGAGCGCCAGACCTTGCGCGCCGCCACGCCGCTGATCCCGTTTTCTGGGTCGGTCATGTCGGCGGTATAGGTCTCGTCGATTTCGCGCTGCTCGACGCGCGCATCCTCGATGGATAACGTCTTGCGATATGCGTTGACGGCGGCGGGCATGCCGCCCACGATCTGGTATCGATGAAACAGGCTGAGCGCGGCTTGGTGCGCGGCGTAGGTCTCGAGCGTGCCGGCGTGGGTACGAATGGCATCGGCCATCTGCTCTTCATCGAGCGCCCAGAGAAACTCCTCGAACGACATGGGATGCATGGTCTCTTGACGAACGCCGCTGGGAAAAGGCAACTTGCGCTTGCGCGTGGCGACACCGAGTTGGCTGCCGGTCGCGCATATGCGCCAGCCCGAACCCGAGAAAAAGCGAAGCGAGTTGAGCGCCCGTTCGCAGAGCTGCACCTCGTCAAACAGGATGAAGGCGGTTTCCTTGCGAATGGGGGTGCGTTTATAGTCTGAAATCCGCGCCACGATGGTGTCAACGTCGTCGGTGGGACAGTCGAACAGCGGAGCGATCAGTTCAAGATCGGTCTGAAAGTCGAGTTTGACAAACGCATCGCCGGCGATTCGCCTGCCGATTTCCTCGGCAGCGTACGTTTTGCCTACGCGTCGCGCACCACGGATGAGGAGGGGGCGTGAGGCATCCTTTGTCGCCCATGATTCGATAACGGATTCGATTGATCTGCGCATGGGGCCGCCTTTCCAATTTCGTGTACTTCAGATACATAGTTTAGTACGATTTCGTATACTTAAAATACACGAAATCGTAGAAAAGCGTGTATCTGAAATACACGAAATTGCACTGTCGAAGCTTGCAGGCGGATAGACACTACTCGTATGGGACGGTTTTCACCGGTTGCTCGCCACCTTGGGCTATGTTCGCCCCTATGCCTGCATCCGGGGCTGTGTTGATTGACGACGGCGTTCCCAGCGGGCGAGCTTAATCGTCACCAGCGTGAGCGCCCAGGCCACAAGCGAGAACGCGGCGCCCACTGCGCCCACGTACGCAATGCCAATGTTGCTTACCACGGCTCCGCCTACCGCGGTGCCGAACGAGATGCCGACGTTAAACCCATGGGCTTAACCGAGCTTGCGAGTACCATCGACTTGGGATGGCGGCGGCGTGCCACGTCCATGAAGTGCGTGAAGCATGACACCGAGAACAGGCACATGAGCGGCGCCAAGCTCATGTGACAAAGAGGCAGTCCCTTTGTCGCAGGCTGCGCTTGCCTGTATAGTCGCAATACAGGCGAAGATGGTCTCAGGTACCTCGCGGGCGACAGGGGATCCCATGGGTATGCACACGACAAAGATTGCAGTGGGCGAGGGCAAGTTTGCGCTCGTGGCCCAGCTGACGGTGACGCCGCGAGGTATGGCGGTGTACGCCTGCTCGCCGGAGTTCGCGCACCTGGGATGAGGGCGGCGCAGGCGCCGAGGTCGTGGCGGTCGATGCCGCGACCGGCGAGACGCTCAGCCCCGTCGACCGCATCGAGGCCCATGTCGGCGAGGGTATTCTGCATCAGGCATTTCTGACGCTTCTGGTAGAGGGCCGGGGCGAAGACGCGCGCCTGCTGCTCTGTCGCCGCAGTCCGCTCAAGCGCCTGTGGGGCGGGGTGCTGGCCGATAGCTGCGCCGGCCATCCGCTTCCCGGGGAAGACGTCGCGGCCGCCACGGCGCGCCGCATTAACGAAGAGCTTGGCATTACGCGCGAGCCCGATCAGCTCGAGCACCTCGGACACGTGGTGTACCGCGAGGCCCCCTCTATTCGCGCTGCCCTCCAGATGTGACAAAGGGACAGTCCGTTTGTCACATTCAATGCCTTAGAAACTTGCAATTTTTTCAAGTCTCTAAGGTAACATCTTATAAACTTGCAAAAACTGCAAGTTTATAAGATTTCATGTCTGGTCGGGCGCTAGGGAGACTCTATGGATATCGTTCGCCGAAGCCGTTATCTTGATCGACTCATTGCTTTTCAGGATACCGACCTCATCAAAATCGTGACGGGCATACGCCGTTGTGGCAAATCAACGTTATTGGACATGATGAGGGACTATCTGGCGCAACAGGGGGTGCCAGCCGAGCGTTTGCTGACCTTTAAGATGGAATCTCTAGAGTACGCGGGAATTACGGATTATCTGACGTTTTATCGTATGGTTCGGGAGCGCATCGACGGCATCGATCATCCCTACCTGTTCTTTGACGAGCTCCAGAATGTCGAGGGTTGGGAAAAGGCGGTCAACTCGCTCCGAGTGGATTTGCCGTGCGATATCTATGTCACGGGCTCCAATGCCTTTTTGCTATCGAGCGAGCTCGCAACGCTTATCTCGGGCCGATATGTCGAGGTCAAGATGCAGCCTCTCACGTTTGGCGAATATCTTGATTTTCGCTCGATTGATGCGGTCGCCGCTGAAGGGCTTGGTGAGAGGGTCGAACTTGTTTCCAAGACGGGCGATCGCCTTAATTCAAATACCGTGCTTGAGCAGTACATAACCTATGGCGGCATGCCGTTTCTGGCCCATGATGAGCCGAGACGTGAGCTGTGTCGCGACTATATCCGTAGCCTCTACCAGACGATCGTCGCGCGCGATATCCTGTCGCGTGTGACGCGTAGGGGTCGCGGAGCTATCACCAAGCGCGATGTTCTCGAGCGGCTCTGTGCGTATCTGGCAGACAACATCTCCAACCAAACCTCGGTCAACACAATCGTAGGGACGCTCAACGAATCAGCGGGCGGTAAGACCAACGCATCGACGGTGTCGGCATATATTGACGCTCTGGAAGAGACGTACCTGTTTACCAAAGTAAAAAGGTATGACATCAAGGGGCGGAAGCTTCTTAAGACAGGCGGTGAATATTACATAGCTGATACGGGAATTCGCAGCTATCTTGACGGATATAGAGGTAGCGATAGCGGAAGGATGCTCGAGAACGTTATCTACAACCAGCTTGTCTTTGAAGGATACGAAGTGTTTTGCGGCCATCTACGCGCGGGGGAAATCGACTTTGTCGCAATCGGCGGGGGATCAGACCGCAAATATATCCAGGTTACCGAACGGATCGATGCCGAGGCGACGAGGGAACGCGAGCTGCGACCGCTCAAGCTAAGCACGCTAGGAAAAATTCCTGATTCGTATGAGAAGATCCTGATTGTCAGGGATGGCGACCATCCAACGGACATCGATGGCATCAGAATCGTGGGGGCAGTCGACTTCTTGTTGAGAAATAAGATTACCCGCGGCTAAACGTAAACAGATCCGTTTCGATGCGACAAAGGAGCAGTCCTTTTCGCATTCCGTGCGAGCCCTCGTGCCGTCTGGGGGTATAAGGCTAGCAAGTGTTTATTTGCGAGGCCTAAGGGGCGCCCCGTATGGATATCGATAACTTTGAATGGTGGTATAGCGAGGGCGAGGTTCCGGACGAGGAGTGGGACGAGCCCGCGCCGCATGACGTGTCGAGCGACGAGGACGAGAGCGGCGACGATGCCGTCGAGACGGACGCCGCTTCCGACTCGGCCGAACCCCTAACCTTTGAACAGGCCTGGGCCCAGGCTGAGGCCGACGAGGCAAAGGCCGACGCCACGGCCACACTGGGTGAGCCGGCCGACATGTCCATCTCGCCGGCAAGGACCCCACAGCCGCGTCACACTATCGACCCCGACAGCACGGCATCCTTTAGCATTCTCGACGTGCCCGCGCAGGGCGCCCAGGCGCCTGCGCCCACGCATCGCCCCGATCTGGCTCGCGAGGAAGGCGCGGGCCGGCGCTCTCCGCTCGGCCCCATCCTCATCGCCTTCATGGCCGGCGTTATCGCCTGCTCGGCAATCGGCAGCGTTTGGAGCCATGTTGAGCAGCAGCGCCAAGACGCCGCCAAGGTCGAGATCTCCGTCGAACAATCGCTCAGCCGTACGCGCTCGGTGCATGTGTCGGTCGAGGTCAAGGACGGCGCGACGTGGGATACCGCGCGCGGCGACAGCCAGATGCTCATCCATATCGTAGGCCGCACGCTCAAGGGACAAGCGATCGACGAGCACCAATACGTCAATTCCGAAGGTGACGGTATCGAGCTCAAGCCCGGCGACTACGAACTTACGGTCGATGAGCCACCTGTCGCCACCGACGGCACGCGTTTTCGTGCCTCGAAAAGAATGGTTCCCGCGAGCTTTAACTCGCGGGCGCCCGATACGGTCGACACCACCTCGCAGGGCGGGTTTGACCTTTACGTGGATACCCAGTAGGCGCTCGCCGCCCATTTCCGCTATGGCTACTCAATAATCGCCTGCCGTCCCGTCCCGCCGCCAAGAGTGGGACAATAGTCCTCGACACTATTGTTTACTTTTGGAGGAAGTAGCATGTCTACCGTCACTACCATCAGGCGCGGCGGCCTCACCGCGGCCATCGATTCCATGGGCGCCCAGCTCACGAGCCTTGCCCTCAACGGCAACGAGTATCTGTGGCAGGGCGATCCCGCTTTTTGGGGCAAGCATGCGCCCATCCTGTTCCCCATTGTGGGCTCGCTGCGCAACAACACGGCGACGTCTGCGGCCGGCAGCTGCGAGATGGCGCGCCACGGCATCGCGCGTATCGTGGAGCACAAGCTGGTCGAGGTGTCGGGGGACGGTTCGTCCGTCACCTACGAGATTACCGATACGCCCGAGTCGCTCAAGGCCTTCCCGTTTCACTTTAAGCTCAACATGACCTATGCCCTGACTGGCGACGCCACTCTTACGCAGACCTTTGCCGTCACCAACACCGGCGACGTGGACCTGCCGTTTTCGGTGGGCGGCCACCCCGCATTTAACGTGCCCGTTCCCGGTGCCGAGGACGAGGCGTTCGAGGATTACGAGCTGGCGTTTACCGAGGCTTGGACTAACGAGGCGCCCATCATCACGCCCGATGGCCTTATGACGTTCGAGGGAAGCTACAAGGCTCCCGATAACTCGGACGTGCTGCCCATCACACACCGTAGCTTCGACAACGACGCCATCATGTTCACCGATACCCCGGGCTCCACGCTCACGCTGCGCAGTCGCAAGTCGGGCCACGGCGTCAAGATTGACTTTGAGGGCTTTAAGTACATTGGCGTGTGGTCTGCCGCCAACGACGCCCCGTTCGTGGCGCTCGAGCCTTGGACCGGACATACCACCATGGACACCGAGGACGACGTCTTCGAGCACAAGGTCAACACCATCACCTTGGCTCCCGGCGCCACCGACAAGCGCGCCTTCGAGGTTACGCTGCTCTAGAGGTTCCGCCGTTCTAACGAACGGCGGACCGGTCGACGCTGCGCGCCACCCAGAGCGACAATTTGTCATTCAAAAGGCAAGGCATGACCAGAAGGTCTATGCCTTGCCTTTTTCATGCCAACTTGTTCGCTCTGGGTGGCGCTCGCTGGCATTGCCGAATCATCGACGTCCCCAACGACTGTCCCCGATGACTACTTGTTTGACCAGTCGTTTAAGAACGTCCCCAACGGCTACTAATCGTTTTCTGTTTGTTAATTTGTATATATGCATCTGCTGGAGGTAACGCTGAGCGGTATCCTGTTAAGTCATTAGCATACGATTCAACAGGGAAGGCAGATTATGCATTCTCTCCATCAGCGCGACGTACATCCACAGCCGGTGTGCAGCCGTCGCATCTTCTTGGGTAGCGCTCTTGCCGCGAGCGCTTCCGTCGTCGCCGGCGCGCTCGCCGGCTGTCAGCGCCCGTCCACGCTCAAGGTGGTTCAGCCCACGACGGGCGGCGGTCGCGATGACCTGTCCGATTCCGTGATCGGCAAGGATAAGATCCGCATCGGCATGGAGGCGGCCTACGCCCCGTACAACTGGCAGGTTTCCGAAGCCAGTGAGTACACCATCCCCATCGACAACGTACAGGGCGCCTATGCCGATGGCTACGACGTGCAGATCGCCAAGATCGTCTGCAAGGCCCTCGGTGGCGAGCCCGTTGCCGTCAAGCAGAGCTTCTCGGGCCTTATCGATTCGCTCAACAACGGCCAGATCGACCTCATCATCGCCGGTATGAGCGCCACGCCCGAGCGTGAGGAGTCGGTCGGCTTCTCCGACCCGTACTTTATTGGCTACTTTGGCCTGTTCGTAAAAGAGGGTTCCCCCTACCAAAACGCCACCAAGCTCAGTGACTTCAGCGGCGCCACGGTGCTCGGCCAAAAGGACACCATGCTCGATACCGTCATCGACGAGATCCCGGGCGTCGTTCACAAAAACCCGGTCGACTCCGTCCCCACGGTGTTCTCGAACCTGCTGCAGGGCACCTGCGACGCCGTGACGTACAACACCGAAAACGAAAAGGGCTACATGGCCCAAAATCCCGGTATCGTCCCCATTCATTTTGCCGAGGGCGAGGGCTTTAAGCAGGAGGTCGCGGCAAACGTCGGCTGCCGCAAGGGCTCGGACAAGCTGCTTAAGCTCATCGACAAGACGCTCAAGGGCGTCAGCCAGGAGGAGCGCGACCAGATGTGGGACGCGTGCCTCGACCGTCAGCCGGCATAGGGAGGCAGCATGAAAGCCATCAATCGTCTGGTCTCCTTTATCAAAGCCGACCATCGTTATGTGTACCTGGGCACGAGCGTCATCGCAGCGCTCGGACTGGCGTTTAGCCAGCGCAACCCCACGCCGCTGAGCTTCCTGGCCCCCACGGGCGTGTTCCAAGATTGCCTTTGGGCGATCCTGTGGGCGTGGCTCGTCGTGTCGGCGGCGGCGCTGGTCACCAAGCTTATGCACTGGAGCGACTATCGCGAAAAGTCGCCGTTCGCATCCGAGCGTTTCCGTCGTGGAGCACGCTTGGGCAGCTACGTCGCGGTCGCCATCGCGGCAGTTTTCTTTATCGACCGCTGCGTCATGTCGTTTATCGACCTGGTGCAGGTGAGCATTGTCTCGGATTCCAACCCCAGTGACTTTTTGTCGAGCCTGGTCTACATGACCTACAAGAGCGGCGACTTCTTCATTCGCGGTATCGAGATCACCATCGCGCTTGCCACCTTCGGCACCGTTATCGCCTTTTTCCTGGCACTGCTCTTTGTGTTTTTGCGCATTCAGACCTTCGATCGCGTGGATAACGACCTGGTGCGCTTCTTTAAGAGCATCGGCCGCGGCTTTACGACCGTCTACTCCACCATCGTGCGCGGCACGCCCATGATGGTCCAGGGCCTGCTCATCTATTACGCGGGCTTCACCGTTTTGCGCGGCATGGGCTTCGAGACCGCCCAGGCCAACCAGATTTGGAGTACCTTTACCGCCGGCCTCGTCACCATCTCGCTCAACTCCACCGCCTATATGATGGAGGTCCTGCGCGGCGGCATCGAGTCCATCGACCCCGGTCAGGCCGAGGCGGCACGCTCGCTGGGTCTGTCGCAGTGGCAGGCTATGCGCAAAGTCGTGTTTCCCCAGGGCATTAAAAACGCGATTCCGGCGCTCACCAACGAGCTCATCATCAACATCAAGGACTCGTCGGTGCTCTCGGTCATCGGCGTGTTCGACCTCATGTACGCCACTACCACCGTCGCCGGCGTGTACTACCGCCAGATGGAGGTCTACTGCGTGGCGCTCGTGGTCTACCTAATCCTGACGCTCGTGGCGAGCCGCCTGCTCGAGGCCTTTGGCAAAAAGCTCGGCGCCGAGGCCCCGGCCACGCTGCCCAGCTCCAACTAGGCTCAAGACGAGGAGAATCATCATGGCAGATACCGCCACTACCGGCGCTGCGGCCGCCGCACAGACCAATGAGCCGCTCATCCGCGTCGAGGGCCTGCACAAGAGCTTCGGCTCGCTCGAGGTGCTCAAGGGCATCGACCTGTCCGTTAACCCCGGTGAGGTCGTTACCATTATCGGCGCTTCGGGTTCGGGCAAATCGACCTTTCTGCGCTGCCTCAACCTGCTCGAGACCCCGGACGCGGGCCATATCTGGTTCCATGGCCAGGACCTCACGGCCGAGCGCTGCAACATTAACAAGCTGCGTGAGGACATCGGCATGGTGTTCCAGGGCTTCAACCTGTTTAACAACATGGACGTGCTCGATAACTGCACGCTTGCGCCCGTCACACTCAAAAAAATGAGCAAGGCCGAGGCCGAAAAGGTCGCGTTGGAGCATCTGACGAGCGTGGGACTCGAAAAGTTCGCGCACGCCGCCGTGGGTCGCCTGTCCGGTGGTCAAAAGCAGCGCGTGGCCATCGCTCGTGCCCTATGCATGAATCCGCAGATCATGCTGTTCGACGAGCCGACCTCAGCACTCGACCCCGAGATCGTGGGAGAGGTGCTCGAGGTCATGCGCAAGCTCGCTGCCGACGGCATGACCATGGTCGTCGTCACGCACGAGATGGCCTTTGCCCGCACCGTGTCCGATCGCGTGGTCTTTATGGACAAGGGCGTGGTCCTCGAGGACGCCGCGCCGGCGGAGCTCTTTGGCAACCCCAAGCACCAGCGTACCCGCGAGTTCCTCTCGCGCTATCTCGAGGACAAATAACCAACCGCAAATGTTTGCATGGCAGGGCCGTTCCGGTGGGGCGGCCCTCGTCATCACAATCGAAAGGATGTCATGGCCGAGGTTTGGCGCTTCTTTGCGCATGAGGATGATTTTGCCGATTTGGACGAAGTTGGCGCGTGCGAGCGCCTGGGGCGCGTGCTGTCGTTTCCGACCGTTTCGAGTATGGATGCCGAGGCGGTGAACTGGCAGCCGTTCGATGACCTGCGCGCCTATATGCAGCAGGCGTGGCCACATGTGTTCGCGGCGGGCGAGGTCGAACTCATCGACCACTCGCTGCTGGTGACACTTGGCGGTTCCGACCCTGCCCTCAAGCCCGTTATGCTCATGGGCCACATGGACGTGGTTCCCGTGGTGCCCGGCACCGAGGCCGACTGGACGCATGCCCCCTTTAGCGGTCACGTGGACGACACCTACATTTGGGGTCGCGGCGCTATCGACATGAAAGACCAGGTCGCAGGTATTCTCGAGGCGGTTGAGTATGCGTTGGTGCACGGCTGGGAGCACGAGCGGACGCTGCTGCTCGCCTTTGGCCAGGACGAGGAAACCACGCAGTATGGAGCGGGGGCCATAGGCCGCGTGCTCGAGGAGCGCGGCGTTGAACTTGAATACCTGATCGACGAGGGTGACTACCGTATTGTTTCGGCTGCCGAGTACGGCGCGGGCGAGGGCTGGCTTATGCATGCCGACCTTGCCGAGAAGGGCTATGCCGATATCGTGCTCAAGACGAAGAGCGAAGGCGGACATTCGTCCAACCCCTACGGCGGCACATCGCTCGAGGTATTGAGCCGCGCTATCGCCGCAATCTGCGATATCGAGTGGCCGACGCGCGTAACCGATCTGCTTGCCGCGCAGCTTGTCGAGTTGGGGCTCTACACGGCGGATGAGATTGCCGCCAACGGAGGCGTCATTGTTCGCGACTGCCTCGCCAGCAACAAGCTCTATCCGCTCGTGACCACTACCTGTGCGCCCACGCAGATTGAGGGCGGCAGCACTGGCGCCAACGTGATGCCGCAGGATATGTGGGCCAATATTAACTTCCGCATGCTCGAGGGCACGGGCGTGGCTGATGTTGTTGACCGTTGCCGCGAGGCCGTTGCCGCTGCGGGCCTTACCGGGCGCGTGGAGGTCGAACTTGGCCCCGGCAGCTCAGAGCCTTCGCCGTCCCCACGTGTTGGCGGACCGGGGCTCGAGGCCGTTCGCACTATTGCCGCCCGCTACTTTCGTGATCAAAAGGGGGCGGAGGAAAACGTACCGAATGCGGCGGGCGGGGCTGCTGTCGGCATTGTGCCCTCAACTGTGATCGGTGCCACCGATGCGGCTAACTATCAGCGTATTTGCTCTGAATGCATTCGCTTTTCGGCGTTTGTGGTCGACGATGACGAGTGCGATCGCGGTGTCCACGGCACCAACGAGCGCATTACCCGCCGTGCCTACCTCCAAGGTGCCCACTTTTTCATCGCTCTGCTTCAAACGCTCTAGAATGTGACAAAGCGACAGTCCCTTTGTTAGCCGTTGTAGTCGTTGGGGACGTTCTCAAGCGACTCGTCGTTAAGGAACGTCCCCAACGACTACGTCCACTCATTCCGTGCGGGTTATATGCAGGTTTGCCTGCGCACGCTATCATATATGGGTTAGACCGCAACTATGTACCCTATACGCGAAGGGATGCGCATGTATCTGAAAATCGACATGTTCTAGCTGGGCTTACCCCGCAACGGCGCCATGCGCCCCATCAATTCCGCCGATTTTCACCTTCACGCATATAAAGGAGTTCCGCCATGCGCGACAAGCTCGAAAAGATCATCAAGGCCTACGAGGAGCTCGAGAAGAAGCTTTCCGACCCGGCCGTCGCCTCCGACATCAAGGAGTTCACGCGTCTCAACAAGGAGTACGCGCACCAGTCCGACCTCATTGCCGCTGCGCGCGAGTACATCGGCGCGCTCGACGACATCGAGGCTGCCAAAGAAATGCTCCGTGACACTACCGATGCCGACGAGAAGGAGATGCTCCAGATGGACATCTCCGAGAACGAGGACAAGCTTCCCCAGCTCGAGGAAGACATCAAGTACATGCTCATCCCGAGTGACCCCAATGACGACAAGAACACCATCGTCGAGATCCGCTCCGCCGCAGGTGGCGACGAGGCGGCCATTTTCGCCGGCGACCTGTACAAGATGTACCAACGCTTCTGCGAGTCGCGTGGCTGGAAGACCACCGTGCTCGACTCCAGCCCCAGCGAGGCCGGCGGTTTTAAGTCCATCGAGTTCAAGGTCGAGGGCGACCGTGTCTACTCCGTCATGAAGTTCGAGTCCGGCGTGCACCGTGTCCAGCGCGTTCCCAAGACCGAGTCCCAGGGCCGCATCCAGACCTCCACGGCAACTGTCGCCGTGCTTCCCGAGGCCGAGGAGATCGACGTTCAGATCAACCAGTCCGACCTGCGCATCGATACCTACTGTGCCTCCGGTCCTGGCGGTCAGTGCGTTAACACCACCTACTCCGCCGTGCGCATTACCCACCTGCCCACCAATACCGTGGTGCAGTCGCAGGAGCAGCGTTCCCAGATTCAAAACCGCGAGGTCTGCATGCAGATGCTGCGTGCCCGTCTGTACGAGATGGAACTCGAGAAGCAGCAGGCCGAGCTCGGCGCCGAGCGCCAGAGCCAGATTGGCCACGGTAACCGTTCCGAGAAGATCCGTACTTACAACCAGCCCCAGGACCGCGTGACCGACCACCGTATCGGTTTCAACTCCACCTACAACGGCGTCCTTCTGGGCGACCAACTCGGTGCCGTCATCGAGGCGCTTGCCGCCGCCGAGCGTGCCGAGAAGCTGGCACAGGCCGTGTAGTAGGTTCCGCCGTTCTACCGAACGGCGGACCGGCCGACGCTGCGCGGGCCGCACCTGTACAATCTGACGTTCAACTTCAAGGGCGCGACCAGAAGGTCAGCGCCCTTTCGTTCCACGTCACCTTGTCTCAAATGCGGCCCGCTCGCTGTCCGTCCTCTATCTGCGGCGGGCAGTCATTGGGGACTTATGCTCAACCTGCGGCGCCTTAGAGGTAGTCATTGGGGACGTTCTTAAATGACTAGGTTGGGTAAATTACTTTTCGAGTTTATTTAATCTGCTTTGTTGGAAATTGGGCTTCCTAACTGCTCAAATTAAATAAAAGCCTTCATCTGCAATTGAAAATATTGCTCGAAAAATCGTCCAAGAAGTCGCGGGGCCTTTTTTGGTGCGTCGCACGTCAAGCGATGTGGCAAGTTCTTGGTTAGATATTGGTCAGTTTTGGGGCAACCTTGCCAAAAGCTTGACGAATGCAAATCTAGACGTCGGCGAATGAACACTTTGAGCGAGCCCGGTGCAAAATTCTGGGCTGATTCTCGATAATCGCTTCCAATCGTCTCTCGCCGCGTGCCGCCCTCGCGTACAATCTGCTCCGACATTCGCGCGCCGCCCGGCGCTTAAGAGGGGAGGACCCATGGCAAACGAGATCTGGACCATCAGGCGTTGTCTCGAGTGGACCAAGGAGTACCTAGCCGAGCGCGGCGAAGAGCACCCCCGTCTTTCTGCCGAGTGGCTGTTGTGCGCAGCCACGGGCCTAGCGCGCATCGACTTATATATGCGTATGGACGACACGCTCGATGCAGCGCAGCTCGAGACCATGCACGCGGCGGTTGTCCGTCGCGCCAAGGGCGAGCCGCTGCAGTACATCACCGGCAGCACGCAGTTCCGCATGATCGACGTCGCGTGCGCTCCCGGCGTGCTCATTCCACGTCCCGAGACCGAGATGCTCGTCGAGGAAGTCCTCAATTATCTGGATGCCGAGGTTCTGAGCCCCGAGGCTGCCACCCGCCAGCGCGTAGAGTTGCCATGGAACGACGAGGTCGAGCAGGCGCGTAAAGCCGAAGTCGCATTGGCCGACGAACGCGCGACTGCCGAGCGCCGTGCCGCCAACCTCACGGCTGCCGATGAGGCGGCGTTGGGCGGAGACGTGCTGGGCAGCCGAGCTTATGCCGAGGAGCTGGCCGATCGTGAGGCCGAGGAAGCCGCCGCGCAGGCAGCTGAGGCCGAGACCGCGGAAGTCGCTGAGCCCGAGCTCGACGAATACGGCATTGCCATCGAAGGCGTCGACCAAGAGACGGCCCTAGTGCAGGATGCCGCCGCGTCTGTGCCTGCCGACCCCCGCATTGCCCGCGTTCTCGAGGTCGGCTGCGGCACGGGCTGCATTTCGCTCTCCCTTGCTTGGGAGCGTCGCGGCCATGTCGCCTGCACCGCTACCGATATCGAGCCGCGCGCCATCGACCTGGCCACCAAAAACCGCGATGCACTCGGGCTTACGTCCGATGAGGTCGCCTTCAGCCTCACGAACCTGGTGAGCTCTATCCCCCGCGAGGAGTGGGGCACCTTCGACGTGCTCGTTTCCAACCCGCCTTATATCCCGACTGACGTCATGCGCTCGCTGCCGCACGAGGTCAAGGACTTTGAGCCCGATTTGGCGCTCGAGGGCGGAGCCGATGGCCTTGATATCTTCCGCCGCCTGCTCAATGCGGCGCCCTATATGCTGCGCGCCGGCGGCCTGTTTGCCTGCGAGCTCTATGAGGGCGCCCTCGACGCCGCGGCCGAGCTCTGCCGCCAGGCGGGTCTTTCGGACGTACGCATCGTCCGTGACCTCACCGATCGTCCCCGCATCGTTCGAGCTATCGTCACCGAGCCCAAACAACGTCAGTAAAGTACGAAGCGTATTGGCGGCGCGGCGGCGGGAGCGCTGCGCCGGAAATGTAAAGAGGCTTGTCACGGCTCAATTACCCCTCACTTTCACCGACTGCTATAGCCGCTCACCAAACCAACATGCGCTGTGGACAAATAGGTTAAACGTTTCGTGCGAGAATGCCCCTCAGTAAACAAACTTTCACCAGAGCGTAAGGGGCTGGCATACACATGCAGACGGTCTATCGGGTATTCGAGGGAGCGCGCGAGCCGCATCGGCTCGCCGTCGAGCGTACGGCCGAGGTGCTCGGCCGTGGCGGCCTGGCCCTGATCCCGACCGAGACCGTCTATGGCGTCGCTGTGGCAGTCAACGCCTTCTCGGACGCCGTGCCCCAAGATACAAGCGAATCTCTGCCGTGGCCGCGCGATCCGCAGGCTGCCGTCAACGGCGCCGCGGTGCCCGCGCTCGGTACCGGCTACCGTCGCATCTTTACCCTCAAGCAGCGTGAGCTCACCCAAACGGTCGCCTGGCTGGTCGATGATGCCGAGGCCCTCGACCGCTACGGCGTGGATATCCCAGAAGAGGCACGCATACTTGCCCGACGATGCTGGCCGGGCGCCCTGACTATTGTGGTCAAGGCGGCTCCCTGCGTGCCGACCTTTATGCGTGCCGCCGACGACACGGTGGCTCTTCGCGCGTCGGCATCGCCCGTGGTACAGGCGCTCATCTGCACCTGTGGCAGCCCACTTGCCTGTACGAGCGCCAATACACACGGCGCGCCCGCGCCGGCAAGCTTTGCCGACGTTGAAGACCGCATTCTAGAAGGGGTCGACGTGGCCGTCGACGCGGGCGAGACGCCGTGCCGCGACGCTTCGACCATCGTGTCGTTCCAGCACGGCGGGCTCCAGATCCTGCGCCAAGGCGCACTTCCCGCGTCAGAGATTGAGCGGGTCCTGTCCGACCCGATGCAACAGAAAGGTGTAAGCGATGTCGTTGAATCTGGGCAGCCTGGGCATGGAAGATGCCTCGTTTGACTTTGGCGGTTCCTACATCATGGCGCTCGACTGCGGCACCACCTCGGTACTTGCGACCATCGTCGACGAGTACGGCTGCATCGTCGCCCAAGCGCGCCGCAGTGTCAAAACCAGCTTCCCGCGTCCCGGCTGGGTGGAGCAAGACCCCATGGCGGTCCTTGCCAGCCAGATTGCGGTCATGATGGAGGTTCAGTTTAAGAGCGGGATTCATTCCGATCGCATCGCCGCCATCGGTATCTCCAATCAGCGTGAGACCACGGTGGTCTGGGACCGCGTGAGCGGCCAGCCCATCTATAACGCCATCGTATGGCAGTGCCGTCGCACCGCGTCTCTGATCGATAATTTGGTTGAGCAGGGCGCAGAAGAGCTGGTGCGCTCCCGCACGGGGCTTACGCTCGACCCGTATTTCTCGGCCTCCAAGGTGCAGTGGATTCTCGACAACGTCGACGGCGCACGCGAGAGCGCGGCGGCGGGCGACCTCATGTTTGGCACCATCGACACCTGGCTCATCTACAACCTCACCGGCAGCCAGGTCTTTGCCACCGACTACACCAATGCCAGCCGCACGGCACTCTTTAATATCCATACGCTCGATTGGGACGACGACCTGCTGGCGCTCTTTGACGTTCCGCGTTCCATGATGCCCGAGGTTCGCTGGAGCTCGGGCGACTACGGCCGCGTCGCGAGCGACATCATGACCAACATGCCACCCATCATGGGTGTGGCGGGCGACCAGCAGGCGTCGCTGTTCGGCCACTGCTGTTTCCATCCCGGCCAGACCAAAAACACCTATGGCACTGGTTGCTTTATGCTCATGAACACCGGCGACGAGGTCGTCGAATCCAAGAACGGTCTGGTCTCCACCATCGGTATCGCCGCGGACGGGAAGATCAGCTATGCGCTCGAGGGTTCCATCTTTGCCGCCGGCTCCACCATGAACTGGCTTCGCAACAACATGGGCATCATCTCGAGCGTGAGCGAGTCGGCACAACTCGCCGCTTCGATTAACGACAACGAGGGCTGCTACTTCGTTCCCGCCTTTGCGGGTTTGGGCGCTCCCTGGTGGGACCCGCGTGCCCGCGGTATCGTGTGCGGTCTGACCGGCGCCTCGAGCCGTGCGACCATCGTACGTGCCGCCTGCGAATCCATGGCATATCAGAGCTACGACGTGCTGCGCGCCATGGAGCAGGACGTGGGGCTTTCGATCGAACGCCTGTCTGTCGATGGCGGCGCGTCGCGCAACGAGTTCATCATGCAATTCCAGGCCGACCTGCTGGATATCCCCGTGCTGCAATGCGAGACGGTGGAGACCACGGCAATCGGTGCCGCGTACTTGGCGGGCCTTGCCGTCGGCTATTGGGAAGACCTGGAAGAGCTGGAGCAAAATGCCCAGATCGTTAGGACCTTCCTTCCCCACATGTCCGCCGAGCGCCGCGAGCAAAACCTTGCGGGCTGGCGCGATGCGGTCAAGCGCTCGCTCAGTACCGCACAGTAGGGCTGCGACGGGCCACTCGTTACAGCAAACCGCTAAACTTGTGTATGGCGCGCGGCGGCAACATTGCTGCGCGCCTTGTCAGCAAGGCCATTTTGTGGCCGCAACGAAAGGGGCAAGACCCATGACCGTTACCTACGATGCGTCCCGTGTGACGCTTGTCGATCATCCGCTCGTCCAGCACAAGCTGTCGATCCTGCGCGACAAAAACACCGGCACCAATCAGTTCCGCCAGCTCGTGCGCGAACTCGCGCTTTTTGACGGCTACGAGGCCATGCGCGACCTGCCTATGGAAGACGTCGAGGTCGAGACCCCCATCACTACCGCCACGTTCAAACAGCTCGCCGGCAAGAAACTCGCCATCGTGCCCATCCTGCGTGCGGGCCTTGGCATGGTCGACGGCATCCTCGACCTGGTGCCCTCCGCTCGCGTGGGACACATCGGTATGGAGCGCGACGAGGTTACCCACGAACCGCATGAGTATTACTGCAAGATGCCCAAGGATATCGACCAGCGCATCTGCCTGGTTGTCGACCCCATGCTCGCCACGGGCGGTTCGGCCGAGATGGCCATTAGCTACCTGCGCGAGCGCGGTGTCAAGGACATCCGCATGCTGTGCATCGTCGCGGCCCCCGAGGGCCTCAAGTCGCTGACCGAGAAAGACCCAGATGTGCATATCTATACCTGCGCCATCGACGACCATCTCAACGAGGCTGCCTACATCGTTCCCGGCCTCGGCGACGCCGGCGACCGCATCTACGGCACGCTCTAGTCGCTGGGCTAAGACGGCCGCGGCTGCAAATACGAAGAAACGGTGCGCGCGGACGAACAAAAGTCGACCGCGCGCACTCCTGTTAACGGACGTTTTGCCCTGCAGGGTTCGAGAAAAACGTATTACCGTACCTGCGGCATAAAGAAGGTCTTAAGAAAACGAACAGGTGCGTATTAACCGATGCTTTTTCGGTTGTACTTTAGCGATTGGCTCGTACAATAGTCACCAATGTTTGGCGGGAACTGTTCTGTGAAGCGTTAAAAAAGAAAGTGAGGACGCCAGTGTTTCAGATAGCCGATCTGCTCGCTATCGTTGCAGGCGCCATCGCGGGCGCGGTCGCCTTTCTTCCCTTTGTCTTTACGCTCAAGCCGGTTCTTGACGATAAACAGAATGCGGACATGCTCAAGGGTATGGTGAGTCTGGCGGTCTCGGCAATCGCCCTGCTCGTCTTTACCTTGGTTGTGTTTGCGTTGTTCGGAGAGGCATTTCGCATGTTCCTCCTGGGCGAGGCGATCGGCTTCGTGGCCTTTATGGCCGCCTGCACGGTTCGCGTCGCCAAGGCGCTGCGAGATCCTCATGAGGTCGAAAGGTAAGTCGTGGAAATTTTTGAAAAGCTGCCTGATGAGATTAATCATCTGGTCAGCGAGTTCAGCTCCACCCCTGTCGTGGGCGATCTGAGCTGCGGCATCACGCAGTACTCGTTTTGGCTGATCGTCTCCACGATCGTGCTCCTGATCGTCCTGGCCGTGTTCAAGAAGAAGCAGACCCTGGTTCCCAAGGGCTTCTTCGTCAACGGTTTCGAGTACATCATCGAGTACGTCGAGAACGATATCGGCAAGGGCGTCGTGGGTGAGAACTGGAAGAAGCACTTCCCGTTCCTGTGCTCGCTTTTCCTGTTCATCCTGATCAATAACATGATCGGCCTGATCCCGGGAATGAAGCCCGGCACCGGCGCAATCGGCTCCACCGCCGCGCTCGCCATCTTCGCCTTCGTGTACTTCATCTACTACGGATGCAAGGCTCACGGCGTGATCGGCTACATCAAGAGCCTCGCCCCGCAGGGCGTGAGCTTCCCGATGAACGTCCTTGTGTGGGTCGTCGAGCTTTTCTCGACCTTCCTGCGCCTCATCACGCTTGCCGTCCGTCTGTTCTGCAACATGTTCGCAGGACACGTGGTCATGGGCTCGTTCGCCATCATGGCGAGCATGTTCATGCAGCCGCTGCTTCAGCAGGTTTCCGCGGCCCACGCCGTCGGCGCCCTGCCTTCGCTGGCCTGGCTTGCCATCCTCATCCTGATCTATGCGATCGAGCTTGTGGTCGGCGCCATCCAGGCTTACGTCTTCACGGTCCTTACCGCCGTGTATGTCTCCGAGGCAGAGGAGGTCGCGGAGGAGGAGTAGTCTTCCGTTCGCGCCTTAAAGGTAAGGCAATTCGTTAAACCGCCGGTGCCCGTACCCATGGAGCCCGGCAGTTATAAAAAGGTTATCCTGCGTGAAATAAGACACGCACGACAAAGGAGGAATCGTGGGAGTTATCGGTTACGGTCTCGGTGTTATCGGCGCTGGTCTTGCTATCGGCCTGTCTGCTCTGGGTGCTACGGGTGCTATGGCCCGTCAGCCTGAGGTCCAGGGCCGCGTGTTCACCGTCTTCATCATGGGCTCCGCCTTCGGCGAGGCTCTGGCTCTGATCGGCTTCGTTGTCGCGCTGATCGTTAAATAGCACGGAGCGTCAAGTATGAATCTTTCATCCCAGAAGAGCGCGATCGCACTCTCCGCGTCCGCGGCCGCGCTGCTCATGCCGGTTTCCGCGTTCGCCGAGGACGGCGCTGCCGGTGCGGACATCCTCATCCCTAAGATGGCGGAGTTCATCCCGGCGCTTATCGCCTTCCTGATCATCTGGATCGTGCTGGCCAAGGTCGCCCTACCGGGCATCATGAAGACCATGGAGGAGCGCGGCAAGAAGATCGAGGAAAGCCTCGACGAGGCCGAGAAGACCAAGCAGGAGGCTATCGCCAAGCGCGCTGAGTCCGACTCGATCGTCACCGACGCCCGTCGTCAGGCTGCCGACATTGTTCTCGAGGCCCGTAAGGACGCCGAGTCCGAGCGCGCCCGTATCATCGAGGCTGCTCACAAGGAGGCCGAGGAGATCATCGCCAAGGCCCATACGACCGTCGAGGACGAGCGCAAGTCCATCTACGCCGGTGCCGCGAGCTCCATCGCCGACCTGTCCGTTGCCGTCGCCACCAAGATCGTGGGCGAGGCGCTCGAGGACGAGACCGAGCAGAAGAAGCTCATCGAGCGCTACATCCAGGAAGCAGGTAGCCTGAATGCCGACTAGCCGCTATCAGGACAAGGTGCTCGAGACCTACGCGCGCTCCCTCATGGAAGCCGCCAAGGCCGAGAACCATGTGTTCGAGGACCTCGAGATGATCGAGCGCCTGGCTTCCGCCAGCCCCGAGATCATTGCCGTGCTCGACACCATGTCCAAGCGCGACCAGCTCGACCTTCTTCCCAAGGTGGCAGCTGCCTTTAAGCATGTTGCCGAGGAAGACGAGGATGTAGTGGGCGTGACCGTCACCACGGCGATCCCGCTCGACGACGAGCTGCGTCAAACCATCACTAAGAAATGCGAGCAGGACTTCGGCCGCAAGGTATTCCTTATCGAGCAGGTCGATCCGTCTATCGTGGGCGGCCTGGTGCTCGAGGCCCGCGGCGAGCGTCGTGACATTTCCGTCAAGACGCAGCTGCGCATCGCGCAGGAGACCCTCGCAAACTCTGCTAATTCGTACGGAGGTGAAGCCTAATGTCCGAAACCCTCAATGCCCAGGATATCGCCAAGAAACTGCAGGAGCAGCTCACGAACCTCTCCGCGACGGTCGATACGCATGAGGTTTCAACGGTCGACGAGGTAGGCGACGGCATTGCGCGCGTCTCCGGCCTCAAGAGCGCCATGGCAGGCGAGCTTCTGGAGTTCAAGAGCTCCGATACCGGTGAGACCGTCTTCGGCCTTGCCCAGAACCTTGACCGTGACGAGGTCGGCGCCGTTCTGTTTGGTGCCGTCGACTCCATCAAGGAAGGCGACGAGTGCCGCACCACTGGCCGCATTATGGATATCCCCGTGAGCCGTGCCATGCTCGGCCGCGTCGTCAATCCGCTCGGCCAGCCCATCGACGGTTTGGGTGACATTGTCGCCACGCACCGTCGTCCTATCGAGTTCAAGGCCCCCGGTGTCATCGACCGTACCCCGGTATGCGAGCCGGTTCAGACTGGCCTGTTGGCTATCGACTCCATGGTGCCTATCGGCCGCGGCCAGCGCGAGCTTATCATCGGCGACCGTAAGACCGGTAAGACCGCTATCGCCATCGACGCTATCCTCAACCAGCGTGGCAAGGGCATGGTCTGCATCTACGTCGCTATCGGCCAGAAGGCCTCCACGGTTGCCAACATCCGCGAGACCCTCGCTCAGCACGGCGCGCTCGACTACACCATCATCGTTTCGGCCACCGCTGCCGATTCCGCCCCTATGCAGTACATCGCGCCTATGGCCGGTGCCGCTATCGGCGAGTTCTTCATGTACAACGGCGAGGACGGCAAGCCCGCCAGCGAGACCAACCCCGGCGGCCATGTGCTTGTCATCTACGACGACCTGTCCAAGCAGGCTGTGGCCTACCGTCAGATGTCGCTGACGCTGCATCGTCCGCCCGGACGCGAGGCTTATCCTGGCGACATCTTCTACCTGCACTCTCGTCTGCTCGAGCGTGCCGTCAAGATGTCCAAGAAGAACGGTTACGGCTCCATGACGGCTCTGCCGATCATCGAGACCCAGGACGGCGACGTCTCGGCCTACATTCCGACCAACGTCATTTCCATTACCGATGGTCAGATCTACCTGCAGTCCGAGCTCTTCTTCCAGGGTCAGCGCCCGGCAGTCGACGTGGGCATCTCCGTGTCCCGCGTCGGTGGCGACGCACAGACCAAGGCTATGAAGCAGGTCGCCGGCAACCTCCGTCTGGACCTCGCTTCGTACCAGGAGCTCGCCGGCTTTACGCAGTTCGGCTCCGACCTCGACGAGGCCACGCAAAAGCAGCTTACCCACGGCGCTCGCATGACTGAGCTCCTTAAGCAGTCGCGCTACAAGCCGTTCGAGGTTTCCGAGCAGATCGTTGCGTTGTTCGCTGGCAACGAGGGTTTCCTGGATGACCTGGAGATCGCCGACGTGCTGCCTTTCCGCGCCGAGCTCATTGAGTACATGGACAACGGTTTTGGCTCGCTGCTCGACAAGGTTCGCGCCAAGAAGATCGACGATGACACCAAGGCTGAGCTCCTGCGCGTCATCGGCGACTTTAAGCAGCAGTTCATGGCCAAGCACCATGCCGATACGACTGGATCAGAGGAGAACTAAGCCCTATGGCCAACCTTCGCGACATTAAGAAGCGAATCTCCTCGGTTACCACGACCAAGCAGATCACGCGCACGATGGAGATGGTCTCTACGGCCAAGATCCGTCGTGCCCTCGATCGCTCCAAGCAGGCCGAACCCTATAAGGAGGCGCTTACCGACGTCATGTTGACGGTCGCCGGCGACGCCTCCTGTTCAGGCACCGATCCCATGCTGCAGAAGCATGAGAGCGTCAAGCATGGCCTGATTGTCGTTATTGCCTCGGACCGCGGCCTTGCCGGCGGTTTCAATACGACGGTGGAGCGCACGGCCGAAAAGCTCGCCGCTTCTTGGGCGAACGACGGCGTCGAGTGCGAGATCATCGCGTGTGGGCGCAAACCGGCCACGTATTTCCGTGACCGCGCAAACGTCATCATGCACTTTGAGGGCAACTCCTCTGAGCCCGATTTCAATCAGGCCCGCATGATCTCCTCTCATATCTGCGATGCGTATCGTGCCGGTGAGCTTGACCGTGTCGAGCTTGTCTACCACCACGCCAAGAACCGCGTGGATCAGGAGCTTCGCGTCGAGCACTTGCTGCCGCTCGATCCCGAGATGATCGCTATGGCCCACGGTCCGCGTAAGAACGAGGCCGACGCCCCTAAGCGTATCTCGTCCACGTTCGAGTTCGTGCCCTCTCCCGAGCATGTTCTCGGCAAGCTTGTACCGTCGTATATCCTGACGGTCATCTACCAGGCCTTGATCGATTCGGCGGCTGCCGAGCAGGGTGCACGCCGCAAGGCCATGCACTCCGCGACGGAAAACGCCACCGCGATCATCTCGACCCTTACCCGCACGTATAGTCGCGTGCGTCAGGCTTCGATCACGACCGAGATTAACGAGATCGTCGGCGGAGCCTCAGCATTGGAGGAACAGTAATGGCTAATAACACCGTAAAGCTTGCGGTCGAGGAAGCCACCAAGAAGACGACTGCCGGTGATGGTCGCATCGTGCGTATTATCGGCCCTGTCGTCGACGTCAAGTTTGACGGCGCGGTGCCCCCGATCTACAACGCGCTCACGGTCGAGGCCGAGACCCCGATCGGTCACCTGAGCACGATCCTCGAGGTCGAGAGCCAGCTTCCGGGCGGCGTTGTCCGCACGGTCGCCAT
This sequence comes from Collinsella sp. WCA1-178-WT-3 (M1), assembly GCF_009696325.1. GTDB lineage: Bacteria > Actinomycetota > Coriobacteriia > Coriobacteriales > Coriobacteriaceae > Collinsella. The sequence goes on along the minus strand of NZ_VUME01000015.1, from coordinate 9,055 downwards.
GTCCTCGACCGACGGCCTGCAACGCGGCCTCATCGCCACCGATACCGGTGAGCCCATGAAGATGCCCGTTGGCCCCAAGACACTCGGTCGCATCTGGAACGTCATGGGCAAGCCCGTCGACGGCAAGCCCATGCCCGAGGTGGAGGAGTTCTACCCCATCCACCATGCAGCGCCCCGCTTTGACGAGCTCACTACCAAGACCGAGATTTTCGAGACCGGCATTAAGGCCGTCGACCTGCTCGAGCCCTACATCCGTGGCGGCAAAACTGGTCTGTTCGGTGGCGCCGGCGTCGGCAAGACCGTTCTGATTCAGGAGCTCATCAACAACCTCGCTCAGGAGCACGGTGGCACCTCGGTGTTTACCGGCGTCGGCGAGCGTACCCGTGAGGGTACCGACCTTTATCTCGAGATGAGCGAGTCGGGCGTTATCGACAAGACCTGCTTGGTCTATGGTCAGATGAACGAGCCGCCTGGAGCGCGTCTGCGCATCGGTCTGGCCGGCCTTACCACCGCCGAGTACTTCCGCGATCGTGGTCAGGACGTTCTGCTGTTCATCGATAACATCTTCCGCTTCTCCCAAGCCGGTTCCGAGGTTTCCGCTCTTCTGGGTCGTATGCCGTCCGCCGTTGGCTACCAGCCCACGCTGGCTACCGAGATGGGCGACCTTCAGGAGCGCATCACCTCGACCAAGACGGGCTCCATCACCTCCGTTCAGGCTGTCTACGTCCCCGCAGACGACCTGACCGACCCGGCTCCCGCCACGACGTTTACGCACCTCGATGCCACTACGGTTCTTTCGCGTAGCATTTCGTCGCTCGGCCTGTTCCCGGCCATCGACCCGCTCGCGTCTTCCTCCGACGCCCTCGATCCCTCGATCGTCGGCGAGGAGCACTACCGTGTCGCCGTTAAGGTCCAGGAGCTCCTGCAGGAGTACTCCGACCTTCAGGACATCATCGCCATTCTGGGTATGGACGAGCTGTCCGAGGAGCAGCGCCTTACGGTCAACCGCGCTCGTAAGATTCAGCAGTTCCTCTCGCAGTCCTTCCACGTCGCCGAGAAGTTCACCGGCAACCCCGGTGTCTACGTTCGCGTCGAGGATACCGTCCGCTCCTTCGCCGAGATTGTCGACGGCAAGGCCGATGACCTGCCCGAGCAGGCTTTCCGCTATGCTTCCACGATTGAGGACGTGCGCGAGCGCGCCCGCAAGATGGGGGAGAAGTAGGTTATGCGTATCCGCATCGTGTGCCCCGTGAGCTGCGCCTATGAGGGCGACGCTGCGTTTGTGTCGATTCCGTCCACGGATGGCGAGTTTGGCGTTCTGCCTGCTCACTCCAGCGAGATCTGCACGATCGACCGCGGTTACGTTCGCGTCTCCGATAAGGCCATGGGCACTGTCGACCACACGTTTGCCGTGGCCGGCGGCTATGCCCAGGTTGCGGACGATGTCGTGACCGTTCTCGCCGAGCGCGCTTGCGATTTGGCGACCGTCGATGCCGACAAGCTTAAAGCTGATATTCAAGGTTTTGAAGAGAAGCTGGGTAATTTGTCGGAGGATGATGCACGCCGCGCCTACCTCTATAATGAAATCGCATGGTGTAAGCTCATGCTTGCCCAATAGTCAAACGATTTGGCGTTCGACCATTTGCGAACACATCATGCCCGGGATGGCCCAGCCATCCCGGGCATGCTTTTTGAAAGGGTAGACCTTGGATATTATCCGTGTTGAAGGTGGCCACACCATCGGAGGCTCCGTGCCCGTTTCGGGTGCAAAGAACTCTGCACTCAAACTCATGGCGGCAACGCTTCTGGCACCGGGGAAGACGACGCTGCAGAACGTGCCCGATATCTCGGATGTCCATGTTATGGGCAAGGTGCTCAAGGGTATGGGCGCCAAGATTGACGTTCTCGATGAGCATACGCTCGAGATCGACACTTCTCAGGTTGATTCCTGGGAGGCTCCCTACGAGCTTGTCGCCAAGATGCGCGCCTCCACGGCCGTGATGGGTCCCCTGCTGGGCCGTTTCCATCGTGCCAAGATTGCCATGCCGGGTGGCTGCAATCTGGGTGCCCGTAAGATCGACATGCACATCTTGGGTCTTGAGGCGCTGGGCGTAGAATTCGACACTGCACACGGTTACATCAATGCCAACGCTCCTCAGGGGCTGCGTGGTACCACGGTTACGCTTGAGTTTGCCAGCGTCGGCGCTACCGAGAACCTCATCATGGCGGCCGTGCGCGCGCAAGGCACTACGGTTATCGATAATGCGGCTCGCGAGCCCGAGATCGTCGACCTTGCCAATATGCTCAACGAGATGGGCGCCAAGATTGTTGGCGCCGGCACGCCCGTCGTGACCATCGAAGGTGTGGACGAGCTGCATCCCGTTACCCATCGCGTGGTGGGCGACCGCATCGAGGCCGGCACCTTTATCGTTGCCGGTGCCCTGATGGCCGATGACCGCGGTGTCGACGTTACGGGCTTTTGCCCCATTCACTTGGGCATGGTGCTCAAGAAGATGGAGCTCATGGGTATCGAGTGTGAGCGAATCGAGAATGGCGTTCACGTGAGTCGTGTCGAGCACATCAGGCCGGTCGATATTCAGACACTTCCGTTCCCGGGCTTCCCGACGGACATGCAGGCGCAGATCATGGTGCTTTCCGCTCTCGCTGATGGCAGCTCTGTGATTACCGAGAATATCTTCGAGAACCGCTTCATGTTCGCGTCGGAGCTGGTCCGTATGGGCGCAGATATCCGCATCGAAAGCCATCACGCCATGATTCATGGCGTCAAGGGGTTCTCGGGTGCACAGGTTACCTCGCCTGATCTGCGCGGCGGCGCCGCGCTCGTCGTTGCTGGCCTTATCGCCGACGGCGTTACCGAGGTCTCGGCCATTCATCACATCAAACGTGGCTATGAGCAGTTTGTCGAAAAACTGCAGGCACTTGGTGCAAACGTCGAGCACGCCACTGTTCCCGATCCCGTCATCTACTAATGCAGGTTGCCTATGTTTAATAATAAGAAGCCCTTAGCGGATACTCGAAGACCTTCAACCGGCGCACAGGCCAAGATCTACAGTCGCGATAATGTTGCACGCTACTCCGAGCGCGCTCGTCAGCGCCGCCGCGGCCAGACAATCCGTCGCGTTGCGCTTATCGCCGTGCTTGGCGTGCTGTTGAGCGCTACGACTGCCGCCGGGCTGTGGTTCGCCAATATTATGGGCAAGCTTGGCGATTCCAATGTCATTACCGACAATCTGCGCCATATCTTGGTGGATACCAATGAGGCCAAGGATCCGTTCTACGTGCTTCTCTTGGGTACCGATGGTCGTCCGGGCGAGGACACGTATCGCTCCGATTCAATTATCTTGGCGCGCATCGACCCTACGCAAAAGCAGGCTACGCTTATATCCATTCCACGTGATACCAAGGTTGTCTATAACGGCGAAACCATGAAGATCAACGCCTGCCATACCTATGGCGGTGCCGAGGCCATGGTTCAAGCGGTCAATGAGCTGTGCGGCGTGCAGATTTCCCACTATGCCGAGGTTAGCTTTGACGGTATGCAATCATTGATTGACTCTGTGGGCGGTATCGACATCAACGCCACCGACGATGTCGATGACCCCGAGCATCTGGACATTAAGATTACGGCAGGCCAGCAGCACATGGACGGTGCTACCGCGCTCACCTATGCCCGTTGCCGCTATACCTATGCCGACGGCGACTATACGCGCATGCGTCACCAACGCCAGGTGCTTGGTGCCCTTGCCAACCAGATTCTCAACAACTTTGATGCTACGAAGGTCTTCGACCTGGTTAATTCGCTGTCCGATATGCTTGTGACCGATATGAGCGTTCAGGACATCGTGTCTACGGTCAATGCTATGCGCGGCATGGATGTCGATGGCATCTATTCGGCGAATCTGCCTTCCTACGCAGATGAAACCACCATGATCGACGGCCAGAGCTATGTCTTTGTCTACGAGGACGAGCTTAAGGAGATGATGGCGCGCGTCGATGCCGGCAAGGATCCTAAGGGACCAAACACCATGGGCCTATCCGACGGAACCAGCTCCACAATCGGTGATTTGAGCAATCATACTTCTGACGATTACGCCTACGGTACGGCCGGTTCGTCGGAAAGCTCGGGCGATTCGAGCTATTCGGACGATTCGAGCTATTCGGACGATTCGGATTACAGCTCATATTATTACGAGGAGCCCACTGGCGACGGCAACGGTTACGAAGCCAACTACTAGGGTTGCGCGCCGTCCAGAGCGACAATTTGTCATTCAAAAGGCAGGGCATGACCAGAAGGTCAATGTCCTGCCTTTTTCATGCCAACTTGTTCGCTCTGGATGTCGCTCGCTGACGTTGATTCAACCAGCGATGCCGACTACTCCCCTTGCACCAAAAAATCGCCCCGTTCTCGGTTTTGAGGACGGGGCGATTTTGCTTACCTAGATTATTCGAGTTCCTTATGCGAAGCGGGCGACGAGCTCCTGCAAGACGTCGGTCATCTTGACGAGCGAGCTGACCGGAACAAACTCGTTGACGCCGTGGTAGCAGTAGCCGCCCGTCGAAAGGTTGGGACAGGGCAGGCCGCGGAACGACAGCTGTGCGCCGTCGGTGCCGCCGCGAATCGGCAGCACCTGGGGCTCAACATCGCAGGCAAGGAAGGATTCCTTGGCGACTTCGATCAGCTCTGGGTAGTCGCGGACGATCTCGGCCATGTTACGGTACTGGTGCTTGATCTCGACCGTTACGCGCTCCTCGCCCAGACGCTGGTTGAGCAGCGCGGCGGCAGCATCCATCAGATCGAGCTTCTGCTGGAACTTGGCGGCATCGTGATCACGGACGATATAGCGCGCCGTGGCATGGTCGACTGTGGCAGAAACGCCCTCGAGGTGATAGAAGCCCTCGTAGCCCTCGGTGTATTCCGGACGCTGCACGTAGGGAAGCAGGGCATTGAAGTCGCAGAACAGATTGCCCGCGTTAACCATGCGGCCCTTGGCGTCGCCGGGGTGAATGGACTGGCCCTCAAAGCTAACGGTAGCCTCGGCGGCGTTGAAGCACTCCCACTCAAGCTCGCCAACCGGACCGCCGTCGACTGTGTAGGCATACTTACAGCCAAAGTCCTCGATATCCAACAGCTCGGCACCGTGGCCGATTTCCTCGTCCGGGCAGAAACAAATACCAAGCGTGGGGTGGGGCAGGCTGGGGTCCTGTGCAATGCGTGCGACGAGCGCCATAATCTCGGCGACACCGGCCTTGTCGTCGGCGCCCAGCAGCGTGGTGCCGTCGGTGCAAACCAGGTCCTCGCCCAAAAGGTTGTTGAGGGCGGGGAGCTTGGCGGTGCTCATGGATACGGGCTTGCCGTCGACGATGCCGCAAACCAGGTCGCCGCCCTCGTAGTGCACGATGTGCGGCGCTACGCCGGCGCCCGGTGCGACCTCGGTGGTGTCGAGGTGCGCGATCAGGCCCAGGGCGGGCTTATTCTCGGAGCCGGCGCTCGCGGGAATGTGAGCGCAGACATAGGCGTTTTCGGTTACATGGGCATCGGTTGCACCAAGCTCGCGCAATTCCTCGGCAAGCACATTGGCAAGATCAAACTGGACGGTGCTCGATGGAACCTGGTCGCAGTTGGCATCCTCGGACTGTGTGTTGATCTGGACGTAGCGCAAAAAACGCTCGAGTACGTCGGGGTTCGTGGTGGTGTTTTCCATAGAGACCGCTCCAATCTTGGTTGTCGTGTGCAACAAGAACTCTAGCACGGTATGCCGCGGCATACCGCGACGCTTGGATGGGGTAGAATCAGCCATTGAATGCAGAAGGGACGGATGTTCATGGATACGACAAATAGCTCGCGCGAGCTACATCTAACGGTGGCGAACGAAGACTACTTGGAGTGCATGGTTCGCATCGAAAGCGAGGATGGGGAGACTAATGGCGTGCGGTCGGTCGATATCGCACAGCGCCTTGGCGTCTCGAAGGCATCGGTCAACAAGGCGGTTTCGGCTCTCAAGGCATCCGAACTTGTCGAGCAGTCTCACTACGGCAAGGTTATTCTGACCAACCGTGGGCGCGAGGTCGGTTTGGCTATCTGGTATCGCCATCGCCTGATTCGCACATTTTTGGTCCAGGAGCTCGGCGTCGACTTTGAGCGCGCCGATGCCGAGGCCTGCATGATGGAGCACGCGCTTTCCGAGGACACAATGGTCCGTTGGCTCGCCTATCTCGAAAAGCAGGGAATCAGCATCGAGGAATAGCGAAACATATATATGGATACGAGTTATTACAATCGCTTCGGCGGCGAGGAGCTTATGCGCCGACTTGCCAGCGAGACGCTGCTGGCACAGGGTCCGATGGGCAGCGTGCTGCTGAGTGAATACGGTGCCGCCGATATTCCGCCGGCATTTTGGAACCTCGCCGAACCGCAGACGGTTTCTCGCATCCACCGACTGTATGCTGCCGCTGGTGCACAGGTGCTTATTACCAATACGTTCCAGGCATCGGGTTTTGCGCTCGATCGCGATGAAATCGCTCCATCTATGGCAGAGGTCAATCGCGGGGCGGTCGACGATGCCCGCCAGGCAAATCCCCAGCTATTGCTGGGGTCCATGGGGCCTATTGCGATTGAGTGGTTTGTCGAGGATTCTTCCGAATATCGAGAGATTCGCGCAAATGCTCGCGAGCAGGCGTCCGCCCTGCTCAACGCCGGCGTCGACGGGATTCTGGTCGAGACGATCACGTCTATCCGCAATCTGCAGCCCGTGCTCGCCGGTGTCCATGATGCCGCTGATGGCATGCCCGTTCTGGTGAGCTTTGCTATTGATGACAAGGGCGACCTGCTGGGTGATGGCCTAAACATCGAAGGTGCCATCTTGTATGCCGAGAAGCACGGTGCGAGCTCGGTTGGGGTCAATTGCTGCACCCTGACAGCGGCTACCGCTGCGGTACCAAGAATGGTCAAGATAGCCACGACGCCCGTTACTGTACGTCCCAATGCGGGAAATCCGGTCCAAACGCAAGATGGGCCCGTGTGGCACGAGGACCCCGAAGCTTTCGCGCGCGCATGCGTCGAGTGGAAGCGGGCTGGCGCCGCAATGGTTGGTGGCTGTTGCGGAACCACGGCGATCACGACGGCTGCTATGGCAGACGCGCTCGATATATAGAGTCCTAAGAAAAGCACATTCGAATTACCGCCCCGACCGGGGCGGTTTTTTTTGTCTATATGCGCCCTCGACGGCTTTTGCCTAAACGGTGAATGCGTGCGCCGGCGGCTTGCCGGGCACTCGTTGCGGGTATACCACTTGCGTACCATGATCCAAACACTGCGAGGTGTCTGCGAGTGTGCGCGATAATTCATTTTGGAACTGATGGCTGGCGCGCTCGCGTCGGCGAGGATTTTAACGCTGACAATGTTGCCCGTATCGCTGATGCCGCCGGCGAGCTCTGGCAAAAGACATATCCCGGCAAGACGGTATATATCGGGTATGACACCCGTCCCCGGGCGCGCGAGTTTGCAGAACTTGCAGCTGGCGTGCTTGCGGCCCATGGCCTTGATGCCGTGCTCGCGGCCCGTTTTGTACCCACGCCTGCCATCACGTGGGCTGCCGCATACGATGGCGAGGCGTGCGGGGCGCTCATGGTGACCGGTTCGCATCATCCGCAGGGCTATCTCTGTCTCAAACTGCGCATGGGCGATGGTTCCACGGCAAACCAGGACGTCATCGAAGAACTCGAGGCAACGATGGCCGCCGAACCTCTGGGGCTCGAGGAGCAGTATCGCACGGCGGATATCATTCCCGACTATATGCGAGCGGTAGCATCGTTTGTCGATGCCGATGCCATTCGTGCCGCTCATCTGCGCGTGGCGGTCGACCCCATGGGGGGAGCGGCTCAAGGTTATCTTGCCGATTTGCTGCGCGAGCTGGGTGTTGAGGTCCATGAGATTCATGCGGGGCAAGCATCGGATTGGGGGGATATCTGTCCCGATCCCGTAGAGCCGTGGGTGGATGCCTGCGAGCGTGCAGTTATCGAAGACGGTGCGTGTGCCGGTCTGGTGACCGATGGCGATGCTGACCGTATTGGCGCGGTCGACGAGCGCGGTAGATATATACATCCGCATCAGATCATGGCGCTCGTAATGGGCGAATTGGTTCAGTTTCGCAATTTGAAGGGGCGAGTCGTCGTCAATCTATCGTGCTCGACGCTTGTACGTCGTGTTGCCGAGGCACTCGGTTGCCGCGTGACCGTAAAACCGGTTGGCTTCAAATATATAGCCGCCGAGATGAAAAAAGACGGGGTGCTTATGGGCGGTGAGGAGGCCGGTGGCATCGGCATTGCCGCGCATATGCCCGAGCGTGACGGCATTCTCGCTTGCCTACTCCTGTGTGAGCTCATGGCAAAGACGGGGGCTTCGCTGGGCGTGCTGGTCGATCAGCTCGAGGCGAGTTTTGGAAAAACAAGTTATGGCCGTCGAGATTTACGACTTGAGGCAGAAGATGCCGAGTCGCTGCGCACGCTGCTTCCCGGTGTGAATCCAAAGTCGATTTGCGGCAAGGCGCCGCAGAGCGTAAGTCACATGGACGGCTTGCGTTTGGCATTTGAGGATGATACCTGGCTGTTGGTTCGCCCGAGTGGCACTGAGCCGGTGGTGCGAGTGTACGCCGAGGGCTTTTCGGTGGAGGAGCGCGACGAGTTGCTTGATGCCGGCTGCGCTTTGGCTCGGGGCGCATATCGGCTCTAGCCATGGGGCTGATCAATATAAAGATATGCTCGGCGAGTGGTAGGTAACGACTGGCAAGCGTCAGCAGCGGGTATAAATGTGTAGGAGTTGTGTGCAACCAGATTCCCGCCCCGCGGGCCCCTCCGGTCTGGCAATATATCTCCTTGCCGCGCGGCCCGGTCGGACCGGATGAGCCGCGGGGCGTGCACCTTGAGAACCGGATACTGCGAGGATGGACACACCAGATGTGTCGCATCCGGGCAGACATCGAACCATTTGAAATGGTCTGACTTGGATTCGTTTTTCGCAAGGCCGCCGAGAGGCGGC
>NZ_VUME01000014.1 GCF_009696325.1 Collinsella sp. WCA1-178-WT-3 (M1) | reverse complement strand
CCCAGCCGCGGCTCTCGGAGCCGTAGGTCGCCCACACGGTCGCGCGGTACTCGCCGAACTCGCCGAGGTCGGCGGCCGCCGGCGCCGCGCCCGTCCAGGAGCCGTCGGCCTGGCGGTAGAGCTGGTACCAGCGCTCGGCGCCGGAGGGCGCCACGACCTGCAGGCAGGCGTTGGAGGGGGCGGGCTTGAGGCCGGACGCGGCGGCGGACAGGGAGCCGCCCTCGTCGGAGAGGGACAGGCTCACGTCCGGGCGCGCGACGGAGGCCTTGGCGGTGGCCCAGCCGCGGCTCTCGGAGCCGTAGGTCGCCCACACGGTCGCGCGGTACTCGCCGAACTCGCCGAGGTCGGCGGCCGCCGGCGCCGCGCCCGTCCAGGAGCCGTCGGCCTGGCGGTAGAGCTGGTACCAGCGCTCGGCGCCGGAGGGCGCCACGACCTGCAGGCAGGCGTTGGAGGGGGCGGGCTTGAGGCCGGACGCGGCGGCGGACAGGGAGCCGCCCTCGTCGGAGAGGGACAGGCTCACGTCCGGGCGTTCAAACTCATAATTTGTAGAACCACATGGAAATGCTGAAGCGCCATTAAGCGTGCACCACGGTCGGACGGCCGTCTTGCCAAACAATGAATCTATATCATCAAGGTTAAACTGGCAGCCCCATTCATTTCCAGACTTACTACCCGAGAACCAGTAAGACGTGCCAGAAGGCGAAATGACCTCATAGGACACATAGGCCGGATCAACTGCCCAATTTGATGAAGTTATGTCAACAATGTTTCCGCTAATAGCAGCATTCGTAGAGGCACGATTATCTCCGAACGACTTTGAATCCACTCGAAAGGTCTCGCCATCACAGGTGACATATGCTTCGACTTGGAATACGCCGTATTCTTCATCAAGATCGAAAGATCCAGTCCAGCTATTATTGTGCTGATCGTATCCTTGAACCCAATCGACACGCCCGCTAGAAGACTTGACCATATAGCAGGCGTTAGTCGGATTACCCCCTGAAAACTTTGTAGCCAAATCAATATGCCTGGCATTCTTCTTGACCGTTAAAGAGCCCGAATACCAGCTGGATTTAGGAAACTGCGCAATAATAGCAGCGGCATCAGCCTCGCCAAGACGACGACAGCCGTCATCGGAAAAGTAGTTAGCGACATCGCCGGAATTCGAAATAAAGCCATGCTCAATTAAGATGCCAGGAATCCCCTGCTCGCGGGCGCATCGGATTACCGCAAACTCATCTCCCACTTGCATCTGGAAAACGCCGCGGTACGTAAGACCCATAGCGGCAAGGTTATTCATAACCTTATTGGCAAGCTCAACAGAAACCTGTGTATAGTCTGATCCATTTGCGGTGGGAGCGTAAACCTCAGCACCATGAGCAGCAGAGGAGCCAGAATTAATATGGAAGCTCACGAAAGCCTGCGCGCCCTGATCGATGCAGCGCTGAACGCGATAAAGAAAATCATTACCGGAATAATTGCCGTATTGCTCGCGGGCAAGAACAACCTTAAAACCATATGCCTCAAGCTTATTCTTGCATGCCGTCACAATCTTCCAGTTAAGATCGGCCTCGCTTTTGCCATTGCCCTGTGCACCGGGGTCAGATCCACCGTGACCAGCATCGAGAGCGATTACGCTAACGTTGCGAGCAGAGCGAGCTGCATAAGTAGAGACACCATCCGGAGAATCGGCGCACTCCAACGCCTGCTGAATAGACTGTGCCTCAACAGCATTTCCGTCCCCATCTGCATAATAAACAGATGTGCCCTCGGAGTTCATAGAGCTATCTACGACTGTGAACGAATAATCTCGATCAGAAAGATCGATCTTATGTTCAGTCCCATCTCCCTCTAGATAATACGAAATCGAAGTGAGGAAATAAGTATTAGCTTCGAGTTTTGCGCCAAAGGTAAAGGCGGCAGAATTATCAGCCGTAGCAGACGCGTCAACAGAGCCCTTTACGCCGTTGACACTCACATAGCCAAGCGTAGCAGAGGAAAGAACTTCGCCGTCATTTGGCGTAGCAAAAGCAATGACCTGATCAGCTCCAGAGGGAAGACTTGGGTAGGCCAGGTAAACGTATTGGAAGGTCGACTCGACCGAATCGACCTGTTGATCGGTCTTGACATCGCTTTCAGTTGCGCCCTGGCTCAACGAGTCGATAGCCTCACTATCCCCTTCAACCGGAGATTGGTCGACGGTGGCCTCGCTGCCTTCAACATCGTCACCGCGTGCAGCCACTCCGTCATCGCCTGCAGAAGCCACATTCGTCATAGCTTCAGCGGGCTGTGCCTCGTTCAACCCGTAAGCAGCAACTACAGGACTCATCAATGACGAAAACGTCAGAAGAGCGGTCAAAGAAAAAGAAGTTGCAGCACGTAAAACCTTTTTCATATTGAATCCCCAGTCAAAATGAATATCCATGTTGCAACATTATCCATCAATTATCTCTTCTTTTGAACAATTGTCATAGAAAGGAATCGTGTTGAATCAAGATGGCACGAACGGAGAGTCCCGGCTCGTTTGGTCACCTGCTAAATAAGCAACCCTTACCGTTGCCTTCACCCAAACGCAACTAAAACCGTTGCAAACGCAATTAGGTATAATCCTCTCAAATCGCCTAGAGAAAGTGTTTGAATGCTGACCGTAATCGTGCCTACTTACAATGCCGAGCCGTATCTTTCTCAGGCTATAGGCAGCCTATTAAAGGAAAAGAAAATTGAGCTGGAAATCCTCGCCATCAACGACGGATCCACCGACAACTCGCTCGCCATTATGCAAGATTTCGCTGCGCGCGACTCACGCGTTCGAGTGATCGATAAGGCAAACCAGGGTTACGGCGCAACCTGCAATCTGGGCGTTCGCGAGGCAAAGGGCGACTGGATTGCCATCCTCGAGCCCGATGACTGGATCGAGCCCGGAATGTACTCCGACGTGTTTGCCTTTGCCAAGCGCGAATTTGGCGATCCGAACAAGCTCGATATTATCGAGACCCCATATTGGATCATTCGCAACCCCGATACCCCCCAAGAGGTCAAACTACATTGCGCATATCGCGGTCGCATTAAACCACCTCGACAACCGTTCACCATTCACGACGCTCCACACCTGCTGGCCCACCATCCGTCCATTTGGTCGGCAATCTATCGTCGCAATTTCCTGATGCAAAACAATATCTGGTTTAAGGAAATCCCCGGCGCAGGCTGGGCCGACAATCCATTCCTTGTCGAAACGCTCTGCCAGGCAAAGGCGATCGCTTACTGGCCCAAGCCGTATTACTGCTATCGCGAGGAAACGCCCGAAAAGGCGGCCGCTCTGGCAAAGCGTGACCCCTTGATGCCGTTTAATCGCTGGAATGACATGGTCGATGTTCTTGAGCGGCTCAACGTCACCGACCCTGCCGTTTGGACACCGCAAATCACACGCGGTTTCACCTATATGGGCATCATGATTGAGCACACCGGAATTGAAGGGCACCCCGAAATCGAGCAGGCCATCCACAGGATGTTCGAACGCATGCCGCAAGAACTGGTATTTGCCAATCCTCGCGTTACTCCCGCGGCCAAAAAGCTCTATGCTGAGTATATGGGCATCGCCAATCCAAAAATCAGCTACTGCGCATACGCCAAGGACCTCGTGGGCGAAGGCTTGTATAACGTATGGAACAAGGGCCCCAAGCAGACTCTAAAAATGATCACATCGCACTTTGGTTCATACAACGCACGCGCTGGAAAATAGTCTGATGGGCAGCAAAGCAAGCAGAAATACCTCCATCGAGGCGCTGCGCTTGGTAGCGGTCGCCGGTATCGCGGTGTTCCATACCTTTCAGTGGACCTTCCAAGCCGTCTGCACCAGCCTACCGGAATACGCGCCGCTCGCTGTCTTCCCTTACTCCGGCGCGCTCGGCTTTATCAACCTGCTGGGCTGCTGGGCCAACGAGGTCTTCTTTATGATCTCGGGATACTTCCTTATTCCCTCGGCGGTACGCGCCCTCCAAAACGGTTCATCCGCGCAGGGTCTCACGCTTAAATCGCTTGATCGCCTCAAAAAGATCGTCTTGCCCACGCTCTTTTATTGCACAGCTTGCCTGCTTGTCTCGATGTACGTCTATCCCCTACCCGAAATCTCGCTACACGAGATTGGCTGGCTCACGATGGGCATCGAGTTTATCTGGGTCTACGCCGTCTCCGTATTGCTTGTCCCAGTGATTGCGCTGATACGACAGCGAATCAACAGCATAAGGGCCCCGTTTGTCGTAGCGCTCCTCGTGCTCACAACATTTGGAATCAATTGCTACATCGCGGCGACGACAAACGAAGCGGCCGGTATCGTTTTGTGGCGCAAGCTCATGAGCGCCGTTACCTACCTGGTCGCGTTTATTGCAGCTGGAGAAATGCGGTTTGCCCTCGAATACCACGGAAACGCATCTGGCGCTCAAAAATCCAAGATCGTACTCATCGGACTCGTTGCCGCCACCATCGCACTCGAGCTTCTGCTATCGGCAAATAGCCAGTACGACGCGCTCTGGAAGCTCTCCTACAAGTCCACTTCCGTCATATCCTTTATCTTGGCCACCGCATCCGTTGCCGCCGCAGCGCTCCATCAGCCGCGCCACGAAACCTCAGCCGCAGATAAGACAATCGTGTCTCTCGCCGCAGGAACACTCGCTTTCTACGCCGTACAATCGTTTACCTGCAATGTCTGGCGCCCCATCTTCGACAAGGCAATCTACACCATGGCGACAGGCATCCAAACGGGAGAGCCCCGTCCAGCCGCCGCCATTTTGCTCGGAATCCTTATGAGCCTTTGCCTCGCGCTTGCCCTACTCCTCGTGGATATCGTACGCAGGGCCGTAGTCGAGGCCATCAAGGCCCACATGAACAGCTAGACGTCCTTCTGACTCCTCAGACCACGAAGCGCGCTTACACCTGAAACAAATAAAATCGCGAAGACAATCGCCCAATTCTTGCAGCCAAATACCGGAATATGAACGATCGCATGGTCATGCATAACAACGAAATAACCCAGAACAACAACCAGAGGCAGTGCCATGAGCAGCGACTGGATCAACACCTTTCGACGACGACCGCCTTGCGCGCCGCCCCGTATCGAGCAAACGAGCACGGCAACCCAAATCGCCAATACGGCAGCAAACGAAACAAGACAAACGACGTTCGAGACCATCGCATAACCAGCTGTTGAGCAAATGGCAAACAGCTGCGGGCTCATGTAATAAAACGCCTTCAAAATCTGAGGCCAGTCAGCCTGGGGCAACAGTGACGAAGTCCCATGCGCAGACCAAAGGCCCATCTCGCCCAGAACGTTCGAAAAGACCTCGTCCCAGCCCAGCACAAATGCCGCGACAACCCATTTCATCGCCCAGGTAAACACAAACGAAAGCCCAAACCCAAAGAGCGCCTGCAGCATCGTGACGACGCAACGCTTGGGGCGCACACCCTTGGGGAGCGCAATGAAGGCGAAAAAGCAATGCAGGGCGACAACTGCGGCAGGAATCGTTAAAAAGTCAAGAAACGAAAAAACGGCGCCCGTCGCTATCGACCAAAGGACAAGGCGGCTTGTGAAAACCCGTGCGTTCGGGGCCAAGCCCAAACGAAGGCTCATGCAAGACATCATGATGAGCGCCACGAAGAACGAGATGCACAGCAGCAGATCACCGATAAAATTGAAAAACAGATTGGTCGAGAACAGCAGGATTGTAAGAAACCCCAACGTCAATGGCTTTGAAAATCGCTTCCGTAAGGCAACGTAAGCGCAAGCGGAGCCGGCAATCGCCAGAGCGGCCGCAGGCACCACGACAACGTCGATACCACCAATAAACAGGCAGACATTCGTAAGTAGCTGCCATCCATGCCAATACCGGTAGTACTGCTGATGCGTAATCCCGCCGGCTTTCGTAACGTCATCAATCTCGGCAACAGTCATCGTCTTAAACGGAGAACCTTGGTCCTTTTGCTGTGCGACTTCAATGATAAAGCGATTGTTATCAAAGCAAACAGGACCAGCTGCAACACGGTGGTCGTAGACATACATGTCAGACAACAGGGCAGAGGACTCCGAACCCTGCGCATGTGACTCGACAACGGGCCTCGGCAGGCAATTCGCCGCGGTATTGCTCAGGACAAATGCGACCTGAAAAACCAAAAACAGCAACATGACCTTGACGGGAAGGCTATCGGCAAAGGAAGCTAAACGAGTTTTATTCACAGGGCATCCAAACAGAAAGATCGCGTCCACAGGAATCGGCACCTACGTAATACCACAATGCGCGCTTGAAATCTCGCCACACGTCAACCAGGCTTGTAGCAAACGTTCTTGGTGATTAGCGGAACATTACCCGCGGGCGCCCGCCTACGCTTACAATAGTCGTGTCCCATGGGACACGTTGTTTATTCCGCAGGGCCGATATGCTGCCCACGCGAAAGGATATTCTCGTTCATGACTTCTACCCTCCCCGCTCCCATCGACAAGCTCGCCATCGTCGTCGTCACGTACAAGCGTCAGGAACTCCTGGCCAACCTGTTCGACTCTATGACCGAGCTCACGGCCGCGCCGTGGCGTATCGTGATCGTCGACAACGAGAATTCGTGCGAGACCAAGGCCATGTGTGCCGCATTCAACGAGCGCCTCGCCAACCTGTGGGGCATCGACGCCGATCAGCCCGACGCGCAGGGCGGCACCGACCGCGTCATCTACGCCCCGCAGCTCGAAAACGGCGGCGGTGCGGGCGGCTTCTCCGCCGGCACCAAGTGCGCCTATGACCTGGGCGCCCAGTGGTTTTGGGTGATGGACGACGACGTGCTCGTCATCCCGGAGGGCATCGAGCGCCTGGCCAAGTGGACCGACCGCTACGACGTCATCCAGGGTTCGCGCCTGGACTTTGACGGCGGCGCCTTCTTTTGGCAGTACCAGCTCATCCTTTCGCTTGGTATCCCCAACCCCATCGCTAAGTGGGACCTGGGCCCCGAGGGCTACCGCGCCATGAACCAGCTGTGCTTTGAGGGAGGCCTGTTCTCACGCCGTGTTGTCGACAAGATCGGCCTGCCCGACGCTCGTTTCTTTATCTACGGCGATGACGCCTGCTATGGCTATGTCGCCAGCCAACACTTCCCTGCCGTCGTAGTCGCTGATGTGGTGCTTAAGCGCGCCCGCGCCGTCTCTAACTGGGATATCGCCGGTAAGCGTCAGCTCAATTCCACCAGTGACACCAATCGCTACTACATCATGCGTAACCGCGGCTATTTGGCCCGCTACATGCAGATCTACGGTGATTACCACCCCATTTTGTTCCGCTTGGGCAATGTGGCGACCTTCTGCAAGGAGTTCATCCGCCTTGCCGCCGTCGACAAGTGCTTTAAGACCGGCATTCCGGCGCTGCGCCGTGGCATGAAGGATGCCCGCAAGATCGTACGCGACCCCAACTGGAAGCCCATGCCGCCCATGAAGGAAACCGAGTAAAGCCGGCCCTCCTATAACTTCTGACATGCGACGGCAACTCGTTGTCCATCAAAGCCAAACCCCCAGCGCATGCGGCCCACGGCAGGACGTGGCACGCGAATGTCGTCGAGACCGCTCCGCTCGATATCGAGCAATGCCTGTACCGACAGAAGCTCTAGGCCCAACGCATCGACATCGGGGTCGTACAGCATGCTGACCGAGATCAGCGGGCGGCTATCCAATATGCCAAGTGTATCCACCGCATCAAAGGTATTGGCAGTTGGAAATACTTGGAAACCCCCAAACTCCGAACCGTGCGCTCGTTTTGTAACGGGGTCGGCATACCCAGGCAACCCAAAACAAAGACCCTGCAGTGCCAAACGAAAAGCCAGCAGCAAATCCGACTCGTCTCCATCGACGCCCAAGTCATTAATAATTGCGTCCAAAGCTCGCCTAACTGCACGCTCGTCTCCGCGGCAAAGACCCTCTTGGAAATCGTCGATAGTCTCGGCACTCTCGGCAGCGCACTCGAACCATTCGATAATCACAAGACGCATCGCATACCGGAGCTCGTTATTGGGAAGGCGCAGGGCACGGGGCAGACTGCCGTCCGCCTGGCGATCAGTCGCATCTGTCGTCAGGAGTCCACTCAGATACAAATCGGTCCAAATACCTTCCGCTGTCCCGGCATCAGGCTTCACGGCGTCTATGCACAGCGGCGCCTCAACACAGCCATACGGATTAAGCAAATCAAACATTGCCGCAAGCCATCTTAAATCCCAGGCGCCCACAGTCTCGTTCAGACAATCGGCATAGCAACATGCATCAAAGCGCGTTGGCGGCAGGCAGCCCCGAGCCAAGAACTCAACCACACGAGCCGGGTTCGAACAATAGAACCCGCCAAACCGGTAGCCTTCGAACCATTCACGCGCGCAAGCCAGTCTGTCGCTCTGGCCAGTGTAATCTAGCAGAGCCCTGTTTTCGGCATCCGAAAAACCAAAGCGGCGATCGCACCAGCTCGACAAGGGCGAAGCTAAACAATACGGGCAGTTGCGATGCGCAAATGCCGCCTGTGCGGGGCCGGGTCGCTCCCCCATCAAGCAAACCAGCCGCAAAGAATCGACCGAGGAGACAATGCCCTCAAAGAGCAGGCGGTCAAGCAACTCGACAAAGCACGAGCCATAGGCGCCCTTCGCCTGCATATGATTCGTAAACGCCGCGTCATACCCATCAACCAGCAGCACAACCTGTTCATCACATGCCATACGGAGGAGCTCGATTAACACGCCAAGAGCCGAATCGATTTCATCAGAACCGGCAACACCGCGCGCTACGCGCTCGATATGGCGCACGTCGCTGCGCGCTAAATCGGGAACGTCCAGCAGCGGCAACAGACGAGCGCACTCACGAGCGACGACATCGCGCATGGCGGCCTCGGCATCGGCGCCTCGATAGGAGGAAGTAGAAAAATCCAAAGCAATGATCGGGTAGCGTGCATACTCATCACGATAGATGCCATCTTCTGCGTCCCATATTTGGCTACCGATGAACAGATTCACGCTCGACGAGCCGGGCACAGGACGCTCCAGATAACATTTGAGCATGGAGAGGTTCATACTCTTGCCAAAACCATGAGGCCGACAACAGAGCGCCACAGTCGATTCGCAATCTAAGATATCGGCAATAAACATGGTCTTATCAACTAAAACACAATGATCGGCGGCGTCGGCAAAATCATGAATATCAATCGGCAGAACAGCATTTCCACCGGGATTGAGCAACTTCACGTCAAAGGTGTTATCAATATCATACATTGCCTGTTCAGACACCGTTTTATCTCCCCTTTTAGAATAACGATGCCATTTTAGCGACCATCTTGATAACAATTTTATTGTTCAACAAATGATTCGGGTAACGGTAGAAATGACTCCATAAGGGGGCATAACAAAACGATTCGCAACAAATAGGGGTCCGGTGCTATCGCATCGGGCCCCTATTCGAATCGCGAAGGCAAAACGCTCGCTGAGAGCCTACTTTTGGGTGTCTTCCTCCGCAGCGTCTTTGTTTTGCTGGTCAAGTTTATGCTTACCGCTCACAATAGACGTAGCGCCCAATGTGGCCAAGCTCGCGCTGGCAAGGCTCGCCATCAAAATCAAGTCACCCGTCTTGGGCATGCTGCCCTTAGAGGACTCAGTCGTCGTGGCTGAAGCAGTCACAACCTTGGTCTTACCCTGGTTCTGGTCGGCGGCATCATCAACCAGGACCTTGGACCCATTGTCGTCCGTGTGCTTGCCATCCTTATCAAGGCGGGAATCCTTCGATTCCGCACCGTCTGATTCCGCGCCTTGGTCGGAATCAGACCCCTTAGACCCCTCGTCCTTCGAATCGCCCTTAGCGTCCTCGGTCTTTTCCGTAGCGCCCTGGTCGGAGCCATCCTTCTCGGAAGACGAGCTGCTGTTGATGCCAACCATCAGCGAGGAGCCAAACATGGAGCCAAGCTGTTCGCTCGCAGAGGGTTTGTCATTCGTCGACGAGTCGCTCGAACCGGCAGTCGATCCACCGGCGGAAGAACCAGACCCTGCCGTAGCATCTGCGGAATTCGAAGGCGAGGCAGACCCCGCGCTGCCGGCCGAAGCGACATCGCCGTTGCCATCGCTTGCTCCGGCATCGTTCGAAGGAGCATCGACGGTATCCTCGTCAGCACCATTGGTATCGGCACTAGACCCAGAGGGAGCAACGGGAGCGGCGGGCGCCGGAGTCACGGGTTCGGGCTCAGGCTCGACCGGCGGCGTCGCCGCGGCCTCGTCCTCGGTAATATAGACCAGGCAATCCTTAAGCTCGTTCTTGTAACGGTTCTTCCAGCCCTCGTGATATTGCGGCTGGCTCGAGTACTTACGGGCAACGTTATTGACCACGCTGCTGGAAAGCGCCGTCACAAACTCGCGGTCCGTCATGCTGTTAGAAAGGTTTGCCCAGCGGAAAAAGTCCTGGCAGCCATAGGTGCCGCACATGTTGGTGATGCTCCACACCATACCCTTGACGCAATCGGCGCGGCCAGAGATATCAATACCAAGCGCGCTCTTGAGCCAGGCCTCGGTCACCGCGTAATAGGAGTTGTATGCATATGAATCTTGCAGCGCCGAGAACTCAGCCGGATCGGCGTTATAGGCGCCCTGGAAGGCCTCCTGTGCAATGCGGCCCAGATCCGTCAGCTGACCGTTCGAATACATGGGGTTGCTTGCGTTGGAGATATCGCCCCCGCGGTCAATTGCAGACTTAAGCATGCCGTACTTGGCAGGATTGTAGTTATAGACCTGCTTCATAAACGGGACGAGCGACCAGCGTCGATCGAACTGGTAATAGCCCAGCGCGTTATAGCCGTCGCCATACGAAAAGCCCTGGTTATAGTTGCCGTGGCTCTCATACTTGGTAAAGTACTTCATCTCGCTGGTCACATTGACAAACGAGACGCCTTGGACCGACCTCAGCACGCCCGAGAAAGACTGCTGGGTATAAAGGCCCTTATCGATATCGGTGGCATCCGAGGCAACGCCCGGCGTGGGCTCATCCGCAGCAGCGGGCGCGGGCGCGGCAACGGCGCCAAACGAAAGAGCCAGCGTCAATCCGGCAACAATCGCAGAATGCTTGGGCTGCATAAGATCCTCCTTGCATTGGTGTAGTTAAAGTGCAGTTTGCAAAGATAGATTTAAGTATCGCAGCAAGACCGATGTCGTACAACAGCAACTCGACAAACGATAACGCCCTCCGCGAAATCTTAAGGAATTGCGCTCGAGTTACAGCTTGATATCGAAGTTAATCTCGGGCACGGCCGCCAGGTCGGCCAACGTCACGCCGTCGACGTACTTTTCAATCACGTCGTCCAGACCGCGCCAGAACTTCACAGTAGAGCACAGATCGCTGCGAGTGCAGTTGTTATCGATGCCATCGCATGCGACGGGCGCCGTGCTGCCCTCGACGGCGCGCAGTATATCGCCGGCTCGCACCTCGGCCGGGTCCACGGCCATCATGTAGCCGCCGCCCTTGCCGCGCACACTCTTGAGCAGGCCCGCCTTCATAAGCGGACGGACCAGCTGCTCCAAATACTTTTGCGAAATATGCTCGCGGTCGGCAATCTCGCGCAGGGCGATTTTGCCCTCGGCGTCACCGAGCGCCGCGATATAAATCATCAAACGGAGGGCATAGCGGCCCTTAGAAGAAATGAGCATACCTACCCTCCCGGTGCGCTTGAGACAAAATTATCAGCAGAGTTTGCCCCAGATGCCAAGCGTGTGGGACAGACGATCCCGATTATTATGTCCCACATCTGAAAAGTCGAGTGGATTAGTCGGGTTTTCCCTTGACTAACGCCGAACCCATAGTAACTTTATTCCGAGAAGATTCCTAGGGTTTAGTACACCCATGAGTACACCATAAACAGAGAGGGACAGCATGAGCGCAAATCCGCTGCTTTCCATCGAAGGTCTGACCGCCTCCGTGGACGAGAAGACCATCCTCCACAACGTCAACCTCAACGTCGCCGCCGGCGAGACCCATGTGCTGATGGGGCCCAACGGCGCCGGCAAGTCCACCCTCGGCCACCTGGTCATGGGCGACCCCGTCTACACCGTGCAGAACGGCCGCATCGCCTTTGACGGCCAGGACATCACCGAGCTCACCACCGACAAGCGTTCGCGCGCCGGCCTGTTCCTGAGCTTCCAGGCTCCGGTCGAGATCCCGGGCGTGCCGCTGTCGAGCTTTTTGCGCGCCAGCATCGCCGGCCGCCCCGGCCTGGAGATGAAGGGCAAGGAATTCCGCCGTCGCGTCAAGGAGCTCGCGGCCGAGCTCAACATGGATACCGCCTACCTCAACCGCGAGCTGGGCGTGGGCTTCTCGGGCGGCGAGAAAAAGAAGGTCGAGATGCTCCAGCTTCTGCTGCTGCAGCCCAAACTCGCCATCCTGGACGAGACCGACTCCGGCCTGGACGTCGACGCCCTGTCCACCGTCAGCCACGGCATGGACGCCTACCGCAAGAGCTGTAACGGTTCCATGCTCATCATCACGCACAACACGCGCATCCTGGAGCACCTGGATGTCGATCGCGTCCACGTTATGGTCAAGGGCCACATCGTGCGCGAGGACGACGCCTCGCTGATCCCCTGGATCGACAAGAACGGCTTTGAGACCTTCGAGCGCGAGGCCGCCGAGCAGCGCGCCCAGGCCGAGGCCGTCGCTGCCGAGCAGCAGGCGTAAAGGGGCGACGCAATGACCAAGAACCGCACCGAGGTCGCGGACATCGACCGCAGCCTCTACGACTTCACCTATGGCGAGGAGGGATTCGAGCGCCTCGACGCCGGCATCACGCCCGACATCGTGCGCGAGATCAGCGCCAAAAAGGACGAGCCACAGTGGATGCTCGACCTGCGCTTAAAGTCCCTCGAGATCTTCAATCGATTTCCCGACCCAACGTGGGGTCCCTCCATCGAGGGTCTGGACATGGACAACATCGTCACCTACGTCAAGCCCAACACCGACCAAAAGCACGACTGGGAGTCGGTGCCCGACGACATCAAGAACACCTTTGAGCGCCTGGGCATCCCCGAGGCCGAGCGCAGCTACCTGGCGGGCGTCGGCGCGCAGTACGACTCCGAGCTCGTCTACCACAACATGCAGGACACGGCGTCCAAGATGGGCATCGTCTACTCCGGCATCGAGGAGGCCCTGCACGACCCGCGGTGGGAGCCGCTCATCCACGAGAAGTTTATGACGCTCATCCCGCCCACCGACCACAAGTTTGCGGCCCTGCACGGCGCCGTATGGTCGGGCGGCTCGTTTGTCTACGTGCCCAAGGGCACCAAGCTCGATTTTCCGCTGCAGAGCTACTTCCGCCTCAACGCCAAGGGCGCCGGCCAGTTTGAGCACACGCTCATCATCGTCGAGGACGATGCCGACCTGCACTTTATCGAGGGCTGCTCCGCGCCCAAGTACAACGTGGCCAACCTCCACGCCGGCGCTGTGGAGCTCTTTGTGGGCAAGCGTGCGCACCTGCGCTACTCGACCATCGAGAACTGGTCCAAGAACATGTACAACCTCAACACCAAGCGTGCGCGCGTGGACGAGGACGGCGACATCGAGTGGATCAGCGGCTCCTTCGGCAGCCACGTGGGCTACCTCTACCCCATGAGTGTGCTCAACGGCCGCCGCGCTCGCTCGAGCTTTACCGGCATCACCTTTGCCGGCGCCGGCCAGAACCTCGATACCGGCTGCAAGGTCGTGCTCAACGCGCCCGACACCTCGGCAACCGTCGAGACCAAGGGCATCTCCAAGAGCGGTGGCATCCAGACCTTCCGCAGCTCCATCGTGGCCACGCCCAAGGCCGAGGGCTCCAAGGCAACCGTGAGCTGCCAGTCGCTGATGCTCGACGACCAAAGCCGCTCCGATACCATCCCCGCCATGGACATCCGCGCCAAAAACGTCGACATCGGCCACGAGGCCACCATCGGCCGCATCGGCGACGACAAGGTGTTCTATCTGATGAGCCGCGGCATCTCGGAGGAAGAGGCCCGCACCATGATCGTCAACGGCTTTGCCAACCCGGTCTCCAAGGAGCTGCCGCTTGAGTACGCCGTCGAGATGAACAACCTGATCAAGCTCGAGATGGAAGGAGCGATCGGATAATGAAACAGACCACGAACACGCCGAACGCATTTACGTCATCCGAGCTTCTGCAGTGCGACGTATCGGGAGCGACGAGCCCGACGACGCGTACTAAAGGTACGCGAGGAGGGTCGGAGCCCCGAGACGGCGTGCTGCAGGAGATCGGGGGCGTCAACGCGATGCCGGCCGCCACATGGGGTTGGCTCAAGATGAACCAGACCAAGCTTGAGCTTTCGGACGAACTTGCTGCCGCTCCCGCCGAGGCCGTTGAGGTCGAGGGTCTGGACGAGCAGATCCATGGCGCGGCCGACGCCTTCGACGCCGCCATGGAGGCCATGGCCGAGCGCTTCCCCGAGCGCCGCGCCTCTGCCCCCGGCGACGCCGCCGACCGCGCCCGCATCACACCCGAGACCGAGCTCGACGTGCCTGCCACTTCCGTCTACCAGGCCGGCGCTATCAAGCTCGAGGAGGAGCTCTCCCCCGCCGAGGCCTTCGAGACCGGCATGGGCGAGGCCGCCTACACCTATCTGGCCGACCACGCCACCAAGCGCATCGTCATCGATGTGCCCGCCTACGGCCGTGCCACGGTCACCGTGCGCGTGAGCGGCGTCGACACTGCCGCGGCCATCGCCGCCATCGACGTCGTTGTCCGTCCGCAGGCAACGCTCGACCTGCAGATCGCCCTGGACTCCCCCGTTGCCGGCGAAGGCGTCGTGGGCTCCGTGCTGCGGGTGTGCGCCCACGAGTACGCCACCGTCAACGTTGCCTGTACGCAGACGCTCGACGACAGCTGGATCGCACTCGACGACACCGGTCTGTTCCTGGACGAGGGCGCGCGCGTCAACGTGCAGCACACCGTACTGGGTGCCGGCGCCAGCGCCACCGGCCTTGCCGGCGACCTGCTGGGCGACACCGCCAAGGTGACGATCGATACCGATTACCTGGGTGCCCGCCAGCAGGTGCGCGACTTTAACTACGAGCTTCGTCACCGCGGCCGCAAGACCGAGTGCGAAATCGATGCCAACGGCGTTCTGACCGGCACGTCCAAGAAGGTCTACCGCGGCACCATCGATCTCGTGCACGGCTGCAAGGGTGCCGTCGGCACCGAGCGCGAGACGGTGCTCTTGGCCAACAAGGGCGTCGACAACAAGACCGTTCCCGTCATCCTCTGCGACGAGGACGACGTCGCCGGCAACCACGGCGCCACCATCGGCCACGTCCGCGACGAGCAGCTGTTCTACCTCGCCTGCCGCGGTCTTGACCAAAACGCCGCCGAGGACCTGTTCATCCGCGCCAAGCTGGAGGACGCCGCACTTTCCGCCGCCGACGAGCGCATCCGCGCCGCCGTCGTCCGCTTGGGCAACAACCTGATCGATAACTTTGAGGAGGAGCTCGCATGATCGACACCGAGCACGTTAAATGCGATACCTGTACTGCCCCCGAGCCCATGGAGTTCGACGCCAGCGATGAGGCCTCGCGCGGCTGGCCTACCGTCGACATCGAGACCAATCCCTACAAGGCGCAGTTCCCGCTGTTCCAGCAGCACCCCGAGATCGCCTTCCTCGATAGCGCCGCCACCGCGCAGCGCCCCGCCTGCGTGCTCGACGCCGAGCGTGACTTCTACCAGCGTATGAACGCCAACCCCCTGCGCGGCCTGTACTCGCTGTCCGTCGAGGCCACCGAGGCCATCGCGAAGGTGCGCCAGCAGATCGCCGACCTCATCGGCGCCTCCCAGGCTAATGAGATCGTCTTCACCCGCAACACGAGCGAGTCGCTCAACCTGGTCGCCAAGAGCTTTGCGCCCACGGTGCTCGAACCCGGCGACGAGGTCGTCATCACCATCATGGAGCACCACTCCAACCTGATTCCGTGGCAGCAGGTCTGCCGCGAGACCGGCGCCAAGCTCGTCTACCTCTACCCCACCAAGACCGGTCAGCTCACGACCGAGGAAGTGCTTGCCAAGGTTGGCCCCAAGACCAAGATTCTGGCCGTGGGTCAGATCTCTAACGTGCTGGGCGTCGAGAACCCGGTCAAGAATCTCGGCAAGCTCGTGCACAAGTACGGCGGCTATCTGGTCGTCGACGGCGCGCAGTCGCTGCCGCACATGCCGGTCGATGTGGCCGATCTGGGAGCCGACTTCTTTGCCTTTAGCGCGCACAAGGCCATGGGCCCCATGGGCATCGGCGTGCTGTGGGGCAAGATGGATCTGCTCAACGCCATGCCGCCCATGCTTACCGGTGGCGAGATGATCGATTCGGTCACCGAGCAGGACGCCGCCTGGGCGCCCGTCCCCGAGAAGTTCGAGGCCGGCACGCAGGACGCCGCCGGTATCTTCGCCACGGGCGCGGCGCTTGATTACCTGGTCAACACGGTGGGCTACGAAAACATCCAGGCCCGTGAGCAGGCACTCGTCCACTACCTGATGGGCGAGCTCATGCAGCTCGACTTTGTCCAGATCATCGGCTCCATCTATTGGGACAACCACCACGGGGTCGTGAGCTTTAACGTCAAGGGCATCCACCCTCACGACGTCGCGAGCATCATGGACATGGACGGCGTCTGCATCCGTGCCGGCCACCACTGCGCGCAGCCGCTGCTCACCTGGCTGGGCGTCGAGAACCTTGCCTGCTGCCGCGCCAGCGTGGCCTTCTACAACGACAAGGCCGATATCGATAAGTTCATCGCCGGCCTGTATCACGTTTGGAGCACGTTCAATGGGTAATCTGTACACCTCCACCACGTTTATGGAGCACAACTCCCACCCCGACTACAAGTACGAGATGGATGCCCCCACGCACGAGCACGACGGCATCAACCCCAGCTGCGGCGATGAACTCACCCTGCAGCTGCGTGTCGAGAACGATGTAATCGAGGAGGCCTCGTTTACCGGGCACGGCTGCGCCATCAGCCAGGCCAGCGCCGACATCATGGCCGACCTCATCACGGGCGAAACGGTCGAGGAGGCTCGTCGTCTGGCAGGGCTTTTCCTCGCCATGATCCGTGGCGAGGAGCTCTCCGAGGAAGACTTGGAAGACCTAGACGAGGCCGCTCAGCTCCAGGACATCTCACACATGCCCGCCCGCGTCAAATGCGCCGAGCTCGCCTGGCGCACCCTCGACGGCATGCTCAAGGGTCAGGCTAACCAGTAACGGATGCCCCGAATCCAAGGTTTTTGATTGCCGAGCCGCCCGATACGGGCGGCTCGGCTTTTTCATAACGAGCGCACGCGCAGCCACGCTTCCGGCGCCCAATCTGTCATTTATCGCACGGCCAACCGCAAGCACAAGCGTTTTTCACAGTACCAAAGGCTTGCCACAGGGCCACGGGGCACGCCGAGCAAAGCGCCAGGCACCGTCCTACTAGGCTCCGGCTCGCCTCCTGCCTGCCGCAGACGGGTCCCATAGGGTGCGGCGTGCATTTTTGCGAGTTTTCAGCACGCCAAGCTATGTGCATACAAATCACGAGCATAAATTAGCGCCTTCGGGCGCGTATATATTGCGTTTTAGAACAGGCATTACGGTCTACGGGGACGCAAACGCGTGCTTCGGGGCGTATCGGCAGACAAATAATTGTCTCGGGGCCCGCAAGTTGCAACGTTATAGTAGTTCCGACAGCACTACGATGCTGAAAACTCCGCTTTTTGCACGGCGTGGACGGGGGTAGGCACGGGCAAAACCGGACTGAGCTATTGTTTTATGCAAGACGGCAATCATTCTATGCATATTTAGAAGTGTAGTTAACGTCCAAGCATTTAGAATGATGGTCCCAGTGGGCAGACAGCCCTATCCCAGGCTGTCATCAGTCCGCACCGCCGTTCGAGCACGGGCGCGCACAATACGAGAAGCGGTACTTTTGCTTATCCCCGTATACCGCTCAATCTGGCGCACCGTAAAACCAGCATCGTGCAAGCCAAGAATAACGATATTGCGCTGCGCCGGCGGCGCCGCTTTAACCCTCTGGAGCGCAACCCCGCATCCCTTCGCCAACTCATCGGCAAAGGCGCGCCGCTCCAACTCCATCTCTACCAAATCGCGCATCGCCGGATCGCCGCCGTCGGGCGTCGAAAGCGAATAGGCAATAAAGGCTTTGGCAGAACCAAAAAGCTCAAGCACGCAAGAAGGATCGGAAAATACCCTCGTAGCATCTGCCTCGTCACCGTCGTAAACGCGCAGATGTTCCGCAAAGCTGCTCCAGGGATACCGCTCAGTTAGGTTGATGCCCGCATCCTGCGGATTGGCGTGAACGGAGCGAACAGCCTCCATCACCTGCCGATCGGTATCGAGCGAGCGGCGCTCAAAACGTTCCCGGAACAGGCAGCCCGAACGCCCGGTACGCCTATTGAACCGACGAGCATACGTCAACAGCAACCGTTGCATGGCTGCACTCATATTGTCCTCATAATCCAGAAGTACCAGATCCACATGGTCGCCCATGAGGCACCACGCCACAATCGTTACCTGGGCATCGCGGCAGCAGTCGCGCATCAGCTCCAAAAACTCCCACCGGTCCTCGTCGCTCTCAAAGATCAGCTGACTGCCCATACCGCGGGCACAGACATGGTAAAAACCGGTGATCGTTTTCCAAACACGCTGCATGGCGCTCCCTTCGCCGGGACCTGCTTACCATCCAATACATCACGATTGAAACGTGCCATCAAAACATTCACGCAAAATGGCACCCGTCGACGGTAAAAGGCGGCAAACCAACGGCGAAAGGCATCATAACCACAGGCTAGACACCGCAACATGGGCAAGAACTAACCAATAACTTGACCAGAACTGACCCCCTATAACGTATCGCATAACCGCAACCAAGCTTGTTAAATCGTTTCAATTGAAAGTTCCGCGCTTCTCGTTACGAAAACTGCGCCGTTCGCCGAATATTCCGTGCATTTCGCGGTATTATAGGGGCTGCATGTCATGTCCCTTTCGAAGGGTCGCCCGGCAATCACCAGCCACGACCTCCAGACGGGACGCCAACACGATAGAGAGGAGAGGCATGCAGTACTCACAGGAAGTGGAGAACATGTGCCCCGTTGCCAAGGGTGCATACCACGGCCCCGCACCCATCCCCGAGGAGGGCAAGTGGGTCCAGGCTAAGGAGATTTCCGACATCTCCGGTCTTACGCACGGTGTGGGTTGGTGCGCACCTCAGCAGGGCGCCTGCAAGCTCACGCTGAACGTCAAGGACGGCATCATCGAGGAGGCCCTCGTTGAGACCATCGGCTGCTCGGGCATGACCCACTCTGCTGCCATGGCTTCCGAGATCCTTCCCGGCAAGACCATCCTCGAGGCCCTCAACACCGACCTCGTCTGCGACGCCATCAACGTTGCTATGCGCGAGATCTTCCTGCAGATCGTTTACGGCCGCAGCCAGACCGCGTTCTCCGAGGGCGGCCTGCCCGTGGGCGCCTCCCTCGACGACCTCGGCAAGGGCCTTCGCTCTCAGGTCGGCACCATGTTCGGCACCAAGGCCAAGGGCGCTCGTTACCTCGAGCTCGCTCAGGGCTACGTCACCCGCATGGCTCTCAACGACAAGAACGAGATCATCGCGTTCGAGTTCCTGAACCTCGGTAAGTTCACCGACGCCGTCAAGGCCGGCAAGACCCCCGAGGAGGCCATCGCTGGCGCCATGGGCCACTATGGTCAGTGGGAGAACGCTGCCAAGTACATCGACCCGCGCACCGACGAGGAGACTCACTCCGTCGCCAGCGTGTTCCCGGTTCACGAGTAGAAAGGGAGGGAAATAACTATGACTGTTACGTTCGAAGGTTACGAGCGCCGCGCTGACAAGATCAACAAGTGCCTGGCCGACAACGGCATCGCCTCCCTCGAGGAAGCTCTGCAGATCTGCACCGACAAGGGCTTCAACCCGCGTGAGATCGTCAACAACACCCAGTCCATCGCCTTCCAGAACGCCGAGTGGGCCTACACCCTCGGCTGCGCTCTCGCTGTCAAGCGTGGCGCCAAGAACGCTTCTGAGGCTGCCGCCATCATCGGCGAGGGCATCCAGGCCTTCACCGTTCCCGGCTCCGTCGCCGAGGACCGCAAGGTCGGTCTGGGCCACGGCAACCTGGGCGCTATGCTGCTCTCCGACGACACCGAGTGCTTCGCCTTCCTGGCCGGCCACGAGTCCTTCGCTGCCGCTGAGGGCGCTATCGGCCTGGCTCTGAACGCCAACAAGGCTCGTAAGAAGCCGCTGCGCGTTATCCTCAACGGTCTGGGCAAGGACGCCGCCCAGATCATCGCCCGCATCAACGGCTTCACCTATGTGAAGACCCAGTTCGACTACTACACGGGCGAGCTCAAGGTCGTCGAGACCATCCCCTACTCCGATGGTCCCCGTGCTGCCGTTAACTGCTACGGCTCCGACGACGTCCGCGAGGGCGTTGCCATCATGTGGCACGAGAACGTCGACATCTCGATCACCGGTAACTCCACCAACCCCACGCGCTTCCAGCACCCCGTCGCTGGCACCTACAAGAAGGAGCGCATCGAGGCTGGCAAGAAGTACTTCTCCGTCGCTTCTGGTGGCGGCACTGGCCGTACCCTGCACCCGGACAACATGGGCGCCGGCCCTGCCTCTTACGGCATGACCGACACCATGGGCCGTATGCACTCCGACGCCCAGTTCGCCGGTTCTTCCTCCGTGCCTGCGCACGTCGACATGATGGGTCTCATCGGCATGGGCAACAACCCCATGGTCGGTGCCACCGTCGCCTGCGCTGTCGCCGTCGAGGAGGCCCTCAAGGCCTAATCGCGCCCGCGCGATGCTCATATAGTTGAGCTTCGGAGCCGCTATCCACCCGGGTAGCGGCTCTTTTTTATTCCAAAACAGCCAATCGCTTTGGATTGCTCCACGAAAACGGCCCATCTACTACGTTTAACCCGCGCAGGTCGACCATAGCTGGGTTTTTTGAAAATCAATAAGCCGTCTACCTGCGGTTTTAATTTTGTAATTCTCGGTATGGTTGGGGGTGACCGCTCAAACGTAGTAGATAGGCCCATTTCGTGGCGAGCGGATCGACCCGAGGCGCAGGACAGCTCGTAAAGCCCCGTCTCAAATTGACTACTCCAAAATAAATGTCCGATATATCAGTTGCAGCGAAATATGAGATGCCCGAAGACGAAGCCAGCGAATGCGTATGACGTCCACCTGCCATATTCGCCCTTTACCGAATAGCGCGGCCTTTGCATCGCATTAGTCGATCACCCATGCGAAAATGCGCCGGACGAGAAAGGAATCCGATGGAATCGACTGATGTACTGGTAATAGGATCTGGCATTGCGGGCCTTTGTGCCGCCATAGAAGCGGCACGCGCGGGCGCAACCGTTGCCGTCGCAAGCGCCGGCAAGACCATGAGCGGATCGAGCTTCTTCCCGGGCACCTGGGGCCTTGGCCTTATTGGCCCCATCGACGAAGACGACGAACAGGATCTCATCGACACCATCCAAGCCGTCGGCGGCGGTGTCGCCGACCCTACGCTCGTCCAGACGTTCGTCCACGGCATTCCCCAGGCCATCCAATGGCTCGAGCAGAATCTAGGTGTTGAGCTCCAGCGTCCGCAAAGCGCCGAGAGCGCCCAGCAAAAGCAATTTATCCCCTGCTTTGACCATAAGACACGCAATTGGCGCGGCCTTACCCGCAAGCCCCTTGAGGACGCGTGTGCGGCCCAGATCGAGTCTCTCGGCATTCGCCTGTTCCCCCGCCACGAGCTTATCGACCTTGTTGAGGACACAACCGGGAAGATTATCGGCGCCGTACTCTACGACCGCACAAACGAGCATCTCGTGCCTATGGCAGCCAAGGCCACCATCATCGCTGCGGGCGGCACGGGTGGCCTGTTCGAGCGAAGCCTCACTTCCGCCGACGTGCTCAGCTCCTCGCAGGCCATCGCGCTGGCACACGGCGCAACGCTCACTAATATAGAGTTCATGCAGATGATGCCGGGCTTCATCGAGCCCAAGCGCAACCTTGTCTTTAACGAGAAGACCTGGCGCTACGTACATGTAGACCAGCCGGTCGATATCGCCGACGACAAGCTGGACGATCTGCTTGAGCAACGCTCCGGATATGGTCCCTTCACCTCGCGCTTGGCCTCCCGCGCCATCGATCTTGCCATCGATCAAGCGGGTACCGAAGGTCTGGCGCTCCACTACGATTTCCCCCGCGAGGACGTCCCCGAGTTTGTGCAGACCTTTGCCACCTGGCTACAAGACGAGCACGGCATCGCGCCGACCGACGAGATGCGTGTGGCGATGTATGCCCACGCCGCCAATGGCGGCATCAAAATCGACAAGACCGCATACACGGGCGTTGAGGGCCTCTATGCCTGCGGCGAGGCGACAGGCGGCATGCACGGGGCCGATCGCATTGGTGGCCTGTCAAGCGCCAACGGCATCGTGTTTGGGCGCATCGCGGGCGCCTCGGCAGCCCAAGCAGCACAGAATGCACCTGAGATGGCCCCAAAGGCGGATGTCGCCCTCCCCCAGCATGGCATTGCCACAACAGACGCCGAGCGCCTGACCCGCGGCCTTAAGCACACGATGAGTACCTATTGCATGATCAACCGCACCGAAGGGGGCCTATCCAAGGCACTACACGAGCTTGAGGGCTTGAAGACGGAGGCAACGACCTTGAGCACACAGAAAGCTCAGGACAGCGAAATCGCAGCCCTCGCCCGCCTGCAATCGCAGATTCAACTAGCACAGGAAATGGTCAAAGCCATGCGCAAACGGACCGTAAGCCTCGGATCGCACTATCGAGCGGACTAAACTGGACACCCATCTAAAGCAGAACACAACTAATCGACATCTATGGGCCCCGTGAGCTCGAGGTGGCACGGGGTCCATTCGTGTCCGCACGGCAGCGTATCCTTATTCTGAATACAGAGCAGGCAAAGCCCGCACAGTCAATAGACCAGCGGGGAGGAGATATGGACAGTCGTGATATCGAGAAGTGGCGTGTCAAACTTGATAGCTCCGCCAATGTGGAAGACGGCGTTGAGTATTGGCTCGCACGCGATTTAATGGAACCCCTTGGATACGCCCAATGGCGCAATTTTGAGACTGCAATTAAGAGGGCAATGGCATCGTGCGAAGTCAATGAAATGCCTGTTGCTTCCTATTTTGTTGAAACCAGCAAAATAGTACCTACAGGAATAGGACAAAAAGCAGTCAAAGACTATAAGTTAACGCGCTACGCATGCTATTTAATCGCCCAAAACGGAGACCCAAACAAGCCGGAGATCGCACTCGCACAGGCGTACTTCGCCGTACAGACACGCCGTCAGGAGCTCATAGAGCAGCGCTTCGCAGAGATTCAGCGCTTACAGGCGCGCCACTCTCTAACCGATTCAGAGAAACAGCTCTCGAGTATTGCGTTCAAACGCGGCGTGGACCCCAAAGGATTCGCGATCATCAAGTCGAAGGGCGATGAAGCGTTATTCGGCGGCAGAAGCACGGCGGAAATGAAGCAGCAGCTCGGCGTACCCAAGAGCGCGGCATTGGCGGACAGATTAGCCGATGTCCTCATCAAAGCAAAGGACCTTACGAACTCGATGACGGCCTTCAACGCCGAGGAACACGACCTGTACGGTCTGGACCAGATCAAGCAAGAGCACGTCGAGAACAACACAAGCGTACGTGGCAGCCTCATCGACCGTGGAATTGTCCCCGAGAATCTACCGCCTGCCGAGGATACAAAGAAGCTCGAACGTCGCGTGAAAGCAGACGAGAAAAAACTCAAGGAGGGCACAGACGGATTCACCGACCCCCAGGGCAGGCTCGACTTGTAAAGCGTCTGTGCCCTTTCGGGTTCGACCCATGTATGGTTAACAAAAAAAGCAACCAGCCTAAGCCAGTCGCTTTAACATGCTTTGGTGGGCCGTCAGGGGGTCAGCCTGCTGCGCAGGCGGCCGCTGCGGCGCTTCGCGCCTTGCGCGCTGCGCTGGTAAATGCTCACGCATTTCCTCAGCTCCGCGCCCTTTCGGGTTCGACCCATGTATGGTTAACAAAAAAGCGACCAGCCTAGGCCAGTCGCTTTAACATGCTTTGGTGGGCCGTCAGGGGGTCGAACCCTGGACCTTGGGATTAAGAGTCCCCTGCTCTACCAACTGAGCTAACGACCCAAAGCTAAAGTCCGTAGTGGCGGACTTTAGAGGAGATATCGTGTGGTGGGCCGTCAGGGGGTCGAACCCTGGACCTTGGGATTAAGAGTCCCCTGCTCTACCAACTGAGCTAACGACCCGATATCAACACGAAGCAAGAACTGGGGTGGGTAAAGGGACTCGAACCCTCGACCTACGGGACCACAACCCGTCGCTCTAGCCAACTGAGCTACACCCACCGTGTCCTGTGCGCTTCGCGCTCGACTATTATTGCAAGGAACGCCACGCGACGCAAGCCCCAATTTTCAAGAATTTTGAAAAGAGTTTTTCGGATCCATTTCGAGCAAATCCCACCGGTTCCATAGGAGTAAACTTGCCCCACCCCGATGTTCGAAAGGACAAGCATGAAAGAACTCTCCAATCGCACGGCAACGTTTACCGATTCGGTCATACGCCGCATGACGCGCATCTCCGATATGTACGGCGCCGTCAACCTCTCGCAGGGCTTCCCCGACTTTGATCCCCCAGCGCAGCTGCTCAAGAGCCTGAGCACCATCGCCACCGACCCTAAGCCGCTCTACCACCAGTACTCCATCACCTGGGGCTCCCAGGCCATGCGCGAGGCGCTTGCCGCCAAACAGGAGCACTTTATGGGCATGCCGATCGACCCCAACCAGAACATCGTGGTCACTTGCGGCTCCACCGAGGCCATGATGGCTGCCATGATGACGGTCACCAACCCCGGCGACAAGGTCGTCATCTTCTCGCCGTTCTACGAGAACTACGGCGCCGACACGATCCTTTCGGGTGCCGAGCCCATCTACGTGCCGCTCAACCCGCCCACATTCGACTTTGACCGCGAGACACTCGAGGCTGCCTTCCGCGACAACGACCCCAAGGCCATCGTCCTGTGCAACCCTTCCAATCCCTGCGGCAAGGTCTTTACGCGCGATGAGCTCACCTTTATCGCCGATCTCTGCAAAAAGTACGACGCCTACTGCATCACCGACGAGGTGTACGAGCACATCGTCTACGCGCCCCACGAGCACGTCTATATGGCCACGCTGCCCGGCATGTTCGAGCGCACCATCAGCTGCAGTTCGCTATCCAAGACGTACTCCATCACCGGCTGGCGTCTGGGTTACACCATCGCCCCGGCCCAGATTACCGAGCGCATCAAGAAGGTCCACGACTTCCTCACTGTGGGTGCCGCCGCTCCCCTGCAGGAAGCCGTTGTCACCGCCCTCAACTTCGACGACAGCTATTACCAGGAGGTCCTCGATCTCTACACAGCCAAGCGCGATCTGTTCTGCCAGGGGCTCGATAGCATTGGTCTTGAGCATAACGTGCCGCAGGGCGCCTATTACGTCATGATGGACATCTCTGAGTTTGGCTATGACAGCGACCTCGACTTCTGTGAGGACCTCGCGTCTAAGGTGGGCGTGGGCGCCGTGCCCGGATCGAGCTTCTTCCGTGAGCCCGTCAACCATCTGATTCGCCTCCACTTTGCCAAGCGAGACGAGACGCTTAACGCGGCACTGGAGAACCTCAAGTCGCTACGCGATAAAATCAAGCCGCGCGGGTAAGGACGGCCCGGCAACTAAAGCACCCAAAGAAGCCCCGCACCGCACGCGCGTTGTGGGGCTTCTTTTTATAGCGCTTTCTTAATTTGTTTAAAGCGCTATACTTTAGTCACGGAGTAACTCGTCCCAGGGGGAGGAATACTATGGCAGAGCAGCAGCTTATCGGAGCGCTCGAGGCCGGCGGCACCAAGATGGTCTGTGCCACGGGCTATGCAGACGGTACGGTTCTGGAGCGTGAGCAGATCGCAACCACGACCCCGCAGGAGACCGTTGAGGCCGTCAACGCATGGTTTGCAAACAAGGGCATCGCCGCGCTGGGCATCGGCGCCTTTGGCCCCACCGCAGTCAACCCTGCCTCGCCCCAATACGGCAAGATCTTGGAGACGCCCAAGACGGCATGGCGCTACTTTGACCTGCTGGGCACCATCCAAAACGAGCTCAATATTCCCTGTGGCTACGACACCGACGTCAACGTCGCCTGCCTGGGCGAGGTCAGCTTTGGTTGCGCCCAGGGCCTCACCGACGTGGTGTATCTGACCATCGGCACCGGTGTGGGCGCCGGCGTGCTCTCGGGCGGCCAGCTCGTGCACGGCATGATGCATCCCGAGGCCGGCCATATCCTGGTCACGCGCGACCCGGGCGACACCATCGGCGAGCACAGCGGCTGCCCCTTCCACGACAACTGCCTCGAGGGCCTCATCGCAGGCCCCGGCATTAAAAAGCGCTGGGATGGCAAAAGCGCCGGAGACATGGCCGATGACCCGGAGGCCATGGGCCTGCTCGCAGGCTACCTGGCACAGGCGCTCATGACCTACACGCTGTGCTATGCGCCGCAAAAGATCATCATCGGCGGCGGCGTGGCCGACCACACCCCCATCGTGCCGCTCGCCCGCAAAAAGTGCGCCGAGATGCTCAACGGCTATATCGTCACGCCCGAGGTCAACGACATCGATACCTTCATTGTCAACAACAGCCTCGAGGGTAAGCAGGGCATCATGGGCTGTCTGGCCCTTGGCGCACAGGCGCTCCAGTAAAGGGTGCACCAACGACACACGGTATTGCCGGGCCCGTATAACGCGCAGACAACGCTATCGCGCCCTGCAGGGCCCCCAAACGCACAAGGCCGCCTAGGACCAAGCAAAACGTCCTAGGCGGCCTTTCTGGTGCATACAAGCGATCGGAGGAGATATCGGAGCACGACGCCGGTAGCCGCTCCGCAGCAGTCAATCATCACGTCGGTGATCATGCCGGCGCGCCCCGGCACAAATAACTGAATCGTCTCGTCGATTGAGGGGACCAGCAACAGAAAAACCACCGTGGGAAGCAGTCTGTCAAAAGTGCGTCGACCCTCGATATCAAAGGCATGTGTCACCAAAACACCGAGCACCATATACTCGGTAAAGTGTGCGCACTTGCGGACGACAAAGTTGGTTACCCATTCATACGGCAGGCTCAAGCTATGCAGAAACCCGCGGACGTCCTCCATGATCGCCAAGCTCAGTGAGCCGGACCCCGTGCCGGGAACCAGTGAATTGCCCCAGATCAGCAACACCATGGCGCAGGCCGCAACCGCCCACTTACGATCGATCTTAATCATGCAGAACTAGGCCTCGGCACGTAGCGGCGTAAAACTGGCGGTACCGCCCTCGATAACACTCAAATAGGCACGGCCCGTACGCTTGGCGGTAGAGGACTGCAGGCGCTCGATCTCTTCCTCAAGGATCTGATTGACGCGCTCATGGCGACGGTTTTCCATAACGCCGGCGGCGATAGCCTCGGCGCGCTCGATACTCTCGCGCGAGATACGCGCGGTATCCTCGGGAAACACGGAGCTGTGGCGGCCGACATAGACGGGAGCAACCGAGACAGGTGAGGCTGCAGGCGTGGGCATCGGCGCGGGGGCGGGCTCGGCGACCTCGGCCATGATCGCCATGGCGGCGGCCCACATGTCCTCGTGGCCCGAATAATCGGCCATGGGGATATCTTCCTCGAGGGAGGCATCGGGGAGACTGTCGGTATCCACGCGATTCTGGGCATCGATAGAGGCAGTGATGGCGGCGGGCTCGTCCAAATCGGCGAGATCCACACCCTTGGCATCGGAAATGATGGGCATGCTGGCGAGCTTGGCGTTGTACGGCACCGCCTCCGCGGCCTGCATTTGGGCCGAAGCGCCCCAAAGCGAGCTTTCGGCAGCACGACGAGCGGCGATGGTCTCCTCGTCGACAACCAGGGGCTCATCGGCAAAGGGGTCGGCGACAGGAGCCGGCTGAGCCGCGCCCTGCTGGCCGGTCGAAGTGGCCGCCGCGGCAGAGGCGTACGCAGCCGAAGAAGCACCGTTATAGGCGGCATTGTTGGCAGCGTTGGCCACAAGCGCCACGAAAGCTGCAGTGCTGCCCGCAGGGGCGGCATGAGAGCCCGAGACGGCACGTGCGGCAGCAGCGATGTCGTCGCGGTTATAGGAGCCAGTCTTTTCACCGTTTGTGAGCTCGTCAATTGCGACCTGGTAGATATCGCGCGAGCGAGCGGGATCGCAGCTAACCGGCGAATCGTCGTCGAGCATGCTATCGATCATAGCCCAGGCATCGGCCTCGTCCATGGCGTTGGCGGCACGGGCGATGGTCGGAACGCCATCATCGGCATGACGGCGCTGAAACGCGCCGGTCAGACCGGAGAGAAGCGAAGAGGATTGACCCTGCTCGTCCAAAGTGACAGGAGCAGCAGCCCGGGGAGCGGCCTCCTCCTGCTGAACGGGAATCGAGGCGGTCTTGAACTCGTTGTAGGTCCGACTAAACTGAGCGGCGCCGCCCACGGCATCGGGCTCAAACAGGCGGCCATCGTGCTCCGCACGATACTCAGAGATACCCAGCGAGGCGGCATAGATACCCACGCCGGCCACTGCGCCCACGGCAAAGGGAACAGCACCCGCGACAACCGTCTCGTTGATTGACGAAAACGGCAGTGTAGCGGCATACACGACCACGGGTGCGGCAAGGCCGATCCCGCAGGAAAGTCCGGCAAGGACTGCTCGTTGTGTTGCATCAGAAGAAGCCATGAGCTCTCCCCATCTTCCAGCACCCAAATCGCATCATTCAGTTGGCTGCGCGAGAGAAGATGAAGCGGGGCTATGCCCCAAAGCAACGGTATAAGGTTCGTTTCATCTGCGTTTTCCGTCGCGAAGCTTATCTGCTATTATGCGAAACCCCCTTGGGGATTGCAAGCGACGAAGCGGAATTGAAACGGGAAAATCGCTGCTTGCCGGTCGTAAGGTCAATAATCGTTGGCGAGCGGCTATACGAAAAGGGCCAGGATCTAAACCCCGGCCCTTCTGGCATGTCTATGGTTGCTGTCGCATGCAGCGGACAAACTAGAACGTCTGCTCGTAATCGCTGTGCTTTTTGGCCGAACGCACCAGGAACTCCTGGTTGGTATTGGTGCCCTTGAGGCCCTTGATAAACGACGCTGCCGCGCGCTCGGTGTTATTCATGCCGGCGAGGATGCGGCGCAGGCCAAAGACAAACGGGCGCATTTGCTCGTCGACCAACAGGTCCTCGTTGCGCGTGCCCGAGGCAACGGGGTCGATGGCCGGGAAGATGCGGCGGTCGGCCAGATCGCGATCGAGCTTGAGCTCCATGTTGCCGGTGCCCTTGAACTCCTCAAAGATGACCTCGTCCATCTTGGAGCCGGTATCGATAAGGGCGGAAGCAAGGATGGTGAGTGAGCCGCCGTTTTCGATATTGCGGGCAGCACCCAGGAAGCGTTTTGGCGGATACAGGGCCGCCGAATCGACGCCGCCCGAAAGGATGCGGCCCGAGGCGGGCGCCGCCAGGTTGTACGCACGGGCAAGACGCGTGATGGAGTCGAGCACCACCACGACGTCGCCGCCCAGCTCCACGATGCGCTTGGAGCGCTCGATGACGAGCTCGGCCACGCGGGTATGGTTGTCGGCGGGCATATCGAAGGTGGAGGCCACGACCTCGCCCTCAATGGAGCGCTGCATATCGGTGACCTCTTCGGGGCGCTCGTCGACGAGCAGGCAGATGAGGTGCACCTCGGGATTGTTGATCGAGATAGACTGGCAGATCTTCTTGAGAATCGTAGTCTTACCGGCCTTGGGCGGTGACACGATCAGGCCACGCTGGCCCTTGCCGATCGGCGACACGATATCGATGGCGCGACCGGTAATGGAATCCTTGCCATGCTCCATGCGCAGCGGCTCATTGGGGTAGACCGGCGTGAGATCGCCGAACTTGGGGCGGTTACGGGCCTGCTCAGGATCAAGACCGTTGACGGTCGTAATTTTGGCGAGACCGGCACGCTTGTCGCCGCCGCGCGAGGGACGAAGCGAACCCTCGATCACGTCGCCCGTGCGCAGACGCGCGGAGCGGATGAGGTAGGCGGGCACGAAGGCGTCGTCATTGGACTTCATGTAGCCGTGGGCATGGATGATGCCGGAGCTGTCCGGGCGAATCTGCAGGATGCCCTTAATATCGCGGAAGCCCTCGGCCTTCGCGGCTGTGGTGTAGATCTCCTCGACGAGCTCGGCCTTCTTCTTGCCGGTCGTCTCGATCTCGAACTCCTTGGCCTTCTCGCGCAGCTCGGCGACCTTCATGGCCGCGAGCTCCTCGCGCGAAAGCGTTGGCTCGGTCGGAGCTGCGTTGCGCTCCTTGTTGCGCTGTTTGCGATCGCGCTGGCGGCTGCGGCGGTCGTTGTTACGATCATCCTTGCGCTCGCTGCGCTCATCGTTACGCTTGTGCTGACGGCGGTTGGGGCGGGAACCCTCTTCGGCCTCAGCGCTCTCGACGGCAGGCGTCGTGGGCGCATCGGCGGTCGCCGGGGTCTCGCCGTCCGACTTAGCGTCGGACTCGGGCTGTTGCTCAGCATCCCCCTGCTGTTCGGCAGACTTGGTCTTGGAAGATTTCTTGCGCGTGCGCTTGGGCTTCTCGCCTGCCGAGCGATCGGCGCCCTCCGTCTCGGGAGTCGTGTCGACACTCACCTCGGTAGACTCAGCTGCCGCAGATTCGGCGCCGGACTTCGCCTCTGCCTTAGCTGGGCGTTTGGCTGCGGTGTGACGGCTGCGCCCGGGACGAACGTCGGCAGACTCGGCAGCGGCAGAAACGGCGACCTCAGGAACATCAGCACCCTCGGCCGAAACCACGACAGCCGCTGTAGGCTCGACGAACGCCGGGGCATCTTGGACAGAAGCCGCGGCAGCGGCCGCCTTCTCCGCCTCGACAAATGCCTTGGGCTTGCGGCCGCGGCGATGCGGGCGCAAAGCAGGATCGACGACAAATGCACCGCCGGCCTCGGCAGGCACGACAGACTCAGCAGAGGAAGCGTCCTCCTCCGCCACAGAGCGAACCGGGGTCTCGACGGCATCGGACGAAACCTGCTCGGCAGCCTGCTGGACCTTGGCCGCCGTGCGACGGCGCGTGCGCGGAGCCGGCTTTTCTGCTACCTGCTCGGGAGCCGGAGCCGAAGGCGCCTCGGGGGCGGACGGAGCCGCGAGTTCGGTCAGAGCCGCAGCATCGCGCTCTGCGGCACGACGGCGAGCACGAACAACCTGGGCTTCGCTGATCTGCGCAAGCGCGCGGGCCTGCGCAACCTCATCTGAAAGCGGCGCCGAAACCTCGGCGGAAACCGGGCGCTTGGCACGCGTCGTGCGCGTGGTGCGGCGTTTGGGCTTTGCAGCCTCATCGCCATCCGCAGCGGGCTTGGCCACACGACGCGTGCGCTTGGGCTTCACGGGCGCAGCCTCCTCCCCGGTAACAGGTGCGACGGGAACAGGGTTCTCACTCGAAGCCGAGGCAGCGTTCTGGTGTGTCTCGGGGACCGACGCCTGCGACGGTACGGGTTTCGCGATCTGGTCCAACGCAACCGGTGCAGTGGGAGTGGTTTGTGCCGTGCTTATTTCATTTTCTTGCTGTTGATCAGACACAGTGTTTGCTCAACTTTCTT
Organism: Collinsella sp. WCA1-178-WT-3 (M1); assembly: GCF_009696325.1. Classification (GTDB taxonomy): domain Bacteria; phylum Actinomycetota; class Coriobacteriia; order Coriobacteriales; family Coriobacteriaceae; genus Collinsella. The sequence continues at coordinate 11,070 of NZ_VUME01000014.1, read as the reverse complement.
TTAAAGCCCTGTGATCACATGCTCCCTGCATAAACCTTCAGGGCGGCTAAACAGTCTAGCTCCGTTCAAAACACAACGGGCATCATTGATCTGTATCGAGATGATTGCGTCAAATACGCAGCGTTAGTGTAACACAACCGCCACCACCTGCAACTTAGTCATTAGACGTTCTTATACAACTGGTCAAAAGGGACACTCTCCCTCAAAAGCGCTTCCTCTGTCGCACCAGAGGAGTGAAGCCGTGGCATCCGGAATAGCCGCGCCACGAAACGCGCCTATCTACTACGTTTGACCCGCGACCCCTGACCATCCCCTCGATCTTCCTAAAATCGCAAGCCCGATACCTGCGGTTTTAATATCGTACTTTTCGGCATGGTTCGGGGTATGCGACTAAACGTAGTAGATAAGCCCGATTCGTGGCGGACGGTTTCGCACCGCTCTCCCACCGGACAAAAATGATCCGTTTTCCTCCGTCCCCAAGGGGTCGTTTTCAAAACGATCGCGGATTACGGTGCAAGAACGGCGTAAGCCAACCATACCCTGCATTTTTAATATTTGGCAAGCCGTCTACCTGCGATTTTATTTTCGCTGCTGTTGCTATGGTCGCCAGGCAGCGATTCAGCCCCGTAAACCGGTATAGTTGCGTTTTTGTAGCATTTTCCAACACGCCAAAAAGCCCCGCCAAACGCAAAAAGCCCGACCTCCGCATGAAGATCGGGCTTATAGGGCTCAGCAAAGCCAAACCTACACGGTCAAACGACCCGTAGATTACATCTGCTCGGGTGCAGAAACGCCAACCAGAGTGAGCACCAGGGCGAGCGTCACGCGGACGGCGTCGCAAGCGGCCAGACGGGCGCGTGAAAGCTCGGGGTCGACGGGACGGCCCTCGCTCGGAAGCACCTGGCAGGCAGCGTAGAAGCTGTGGAAGTCGCCGGCGAGCTCCTCGGCAAAGTGCGTCAGGCGGAACGGGGCGCGGTCGCGAGCACAGCTGGCAATGAGGTCGGTGAGCTCGTTGAGCTTACGCGAAAGGGCAAGCTCGGTGGGGTCGGTCAGCAGCGAGTAGTCGACGTTCTCGCCGATGGCCTTGGCGGCGACGGCCTTCATGCCCATCTCGTCAGCCTGCTCGGGCGTAACGTCAGCGGCACGGCGCAGAATGGAGCACACACGAGCGTGAGCGTACTGCACGTAGTAGACCGGATTGGAGTTATCGCGCTTCTTAACGGCCTCGATGTCGAAGTCGACCATCTGGTTGGAGCTCTTGGAGATGAGCGTGTAACGGGCGGCGTCGGAACCGACCTCGTCGACGAGCTCCTGCAGGGTCACCATGGTGCCCTTGCGCTTGGACATACGGACGGGCTTGCCGTTGCGCAGCAGGTTGACGAGCTGGCCCAGCAGAACCTCGAACTTGCCGGGATAGCCAAGAGCGTCGCAGACACAGCGGACGCGGTCGATGTAGCCATGGTGGTCGGCGCCCCAGATGTCGATGACGTGGTCGACGCGCTGGAACTTGTCCCAGTGATAGGCGACGTCGGAGGCGAAGTAGGTGTACTCGCCGTCGGACTTGATCAGAACGCGGTCCTTGTCGTCACCCAGGTCGGTGGAGCGGAACCACAGGGCGCCGTCCTTGGTGTAGAGGTAGCCCATCTTGTCGAGCTTCTCGAAAGCGCGGTCGACGGCGGAGGTGCCGGCGGTCTCGCCCTCGGTGTCCTTCACGTACAGCGAGCGCTCGGAGAACCAACGATCGAAGTCGCAGTTGACGGCATGGCAAAGGTCGCGCATGTTGTCGACCATCTTTACATAGCCGCGCTCGCGGAAGCTCTCCATGCGCTCCTGCGGATCGGCGTCGACCCACTTATCGCCGTCGGTGCGCCAGAACTCGGCGGCCTCGTCGATGATGTAGTCGCCGCCGTAGGAATCCTTGCCCAGAGTCTCGGCAAAGTTGTCCTGATACGGATGGGTCTCGGGATGCTCGTCGTTCTCGTCGGCAACAAAGGCATCGCGGTCGGCAATCAGCAGCTTGTGAGCCTCGTCGATATCCACGCCCTGCTTGGCGATGATATCGGCAAGCTGCATATAGCGCGTGCTGATGGAGTTGCCGAAGGTGTTCATCTGAGAGCCGTGGTCGTTGATATAGAACTCACGCTGGATATCGTAACCGGCATGGTCCATAACACGGCAGAGGGAGTCGCCCAGAGCGGCCCAACGGCCATGGCCAATATGCATGGGGCCGACGGGGTTGGCGGAGACAAACTCGACCTGGGTCTTCAGGCCGCCGCCGACGTTGGACTTAGCGAAGTCCATGCCCTTCTCGCGGGCCTCGCCGAAGATGGCATTCTTAACGGAGACGGAGAGGTAGAAGTTGATGAAGCCAGGGCCGGCGATCTCGACCTTCTCGATCGCGGGATCCTCGGGCATATGGGCAACGACGGCCTCGGCGATCTTGCGCGGGGCGCAGTGAGCCAGCTTGGCGGACTTCAGGGCCATGGTGGAGGTCCACTCGCCATGAGAAGTGTCAGCCGGTCGCTCGATAGCGCAATCGTCAAGTTCAAATGCGGAAAGGTCGCCGGCCTCCTGGGCCGCAGCAAGCGCAGCGCGTACCAGCTCTTCAATCTTCTCGGGCATAGATCCTCCTTGTGTTAAAGCCCCCGAGCTCTTGGTCACTCGTAGGGCAAAAGCCAGAGTTTGCAGCACTCTAACACAAGCGGTAACTACTGTCGTAGGGTAAAGTCAATCGATATTGCATATGCACAAAATTGACTACAGTTGTCGCAAGGCCATTCAAAGATGGCGGTCTGCCTGCTGATTGTGCACCCGCCGAAAATGCATAAACATCTGCATGGGCAGCTCAGAATATCGAATACTCTTACCTATCGGATTTGTGTGCTTTTCCTGCATAAAGTAAGGGTTTGCGCACGTCAGCGTGGTATTCTAGACATACGTAAATTCGTATAAGTAGGAGGTAGCATGTTCTCAATCGGTCAACACGTCATTCATCCGGGTCAGGGAGTCTGCACCGTCGTCGGTTTTAGGGAAGACACACCGCAGCCCATGCTGTTGCTCGAGACCAAGCAGGGACATGCGCAGACGATCCTCATGTACCCCGTGGCGCAGGCCGACCGTCTGCATGCCGCCATCTCCCAGCAAGATGCCGAGCACCTGCTGAGCCACTACGACGAGCTGGAGTGCGACACCTTTACCGAGCGCAACAGCTCGCTCGAGGAGACGCACTTTAAGCAGCAGCTCAAGCTGGGTGCGCCCGAGACGGTCCGCGTGGCAAAAACAATGATGCACCGTATTCGCCAGGCCGAGGAAGCAGATAAAAAACCCAGCTCTTACTACATGCGCGTACTCAAGGAAGCCAAGCGCCGCTCCATCGAGGAGATTGCCGTGGCCTTGGGCGTCACCGAGGAAGACGCCGAAGCCCGCCTAGCCCAAGCCGCCCTCAACTAACCTGCCAAAAAGGGACAGGTTAGGCCTGGAAGGTGTCGCGGTCGGGCGCGAAGGACTGCATGGCCGCGATGGTACGGTCGAAGAGCTCGGGGAGCTCCCAGCCCAGCATCTCGGCGCCCTGCGTAATCACGTCGCGCGAGCAGCCGGCGGCAAAGCGCTTGTCCTTGAACTTCTTCTTGAGCGACTTGGTCGTAAAGTCCATGACGCTCTTGCTCGGACGCATGATCACGGCAGCCCCAATCAGGCCGGTAAGTTCGTCGCAGGCAAACAGGATCTTTTCCATCTGCAGCTCGGGCTTGGGCAGCGAGGTGTTGAAGTCCGAGGTATGCGTCTGGATGGCGCGGATGAGCTCGGGCGATGCACCCTCGCTCTCCAGAATCTCGGCCGCATAGATGGTGTGGTTCACGGGGTCGTCCTCATGCTCCTCCCAATCCAAGTCGTGCAGCAGGCCGACGATGCCCCAAAACTCCTCGTTCTCGGGGTCGAACTCGCGCGCAAAGTAGCGCATGGTGCCCTCGACCGTCTCGCCGTGGGTGATGTGGAACGGATCTTTGTTGTGCTCGTTGAGCAATTCGAACGCACGGTCGCGGGTGATTCCGGCGGAAAGCGTCTGAGACATGGCAATACCTCCAGGTGAGTCGGTGCTAGGACACGGTGTCACTATCGTATATCGCCGCGGTTCAAGCCGAAAGGTAGAAAAGGCATACGGAGAAAAAAGCCGGGCGAACGCGTCGCCCAGCAAAACCGCAGATAAAACCTGCCAAAATAAACCTGTCCCTTTTTGGGAGGTTTAGGGGCGGACCTGGCCGGTGCCGCGGAGCTTGTATTTGTAGGTGGTGAGGGCCTCGGCGGCAAAGGGGCCGCGGGCGTGGAGCTTTTGGGTCGAGATGCCGATCTCGGCGCCCAGGCCAAACTCGCCGCCGTCGGTAAAGCGCGTGCTGGCGTTGGCATACACGGCCGAGGCATCGATCTCATCCAAAAAGCGCTCGCAGGCGTCCGCATCCTCGGCGATGATGGCCTCGGAATGCATAGTGCCATAGCGATTGATGTGCGCGATGGCCTCGTCCTCGTTCGCCACGACCTTCACGCTCATCTCGAGCGCCAGGTACTCGCGGCCCCAGTCCTCCTCGGTCGCGGCCACGTAGTCGTCGCCCTCGGCAAGACCGGCGTCGGCGCATGCGGCACACGCGGCCTCGTCTCCGTGAATCAGCACGCCGTGGTCGTGCAGAACGGCCACGACCGCCGGCAAAAACGAATCTGCCACGGCGCGGTCCACAAGCAGCGACTCGGCGGCGTTGCACACGCCCACGCGCTGGGTCTTAGCATTGACGATAATGTTGAGCGCTTTATCAAAGTCGGCCGACTCATGCACGTAGATATGGCAGTTTCCCGTGCCCGTCTCGATAACCGGCACAAGCGACTCGCGCACGCAGCGCTGGATCAGGCCCGCACCGCCACGCGGAATAAGCACGTCGACGATGCCGCGAAGCTTCATGAGCTCGCCGGTGGCCTCGCGGTCGGTGGACTCGATCATCGAGATAGCCTCGCGCGGGAAACCCTTGGCCTCGAGCGCATCGGCCAGCAGTTCGGCAATCATGGCGCACGAGTGATAGGCCAGCGAACCGCCGCGCAGAATACAGGCGTTGCCGGTGCGGATGCAGATGCCCGCGGCATCGGCCGTCACGTTGGGGCGCGCCTCATACACCATGGCGACCAGGCCCAGCGGCACGCTCACGCGGGTGAGGTCCACACCACTTGCAAGTACGCGGTGGTCGAGCACGCGGCCGACAGGATCGGGCAGCTCAGCGAGCTTCTCCAGGCCGGCGGCCATGCCCTCGACGCGCTCGGGCGTCAGCAGCAGACGGTCGAGGAGCCCCGCCGAGGTGCCCGCATCGCGCGCAGCGGACATATCGAGCTCGTTGGCGGCGACGATGGAATCGACGCCATCGCGCAGCGCCGCGGCCATGGCGCGCACGGCCTCCTGGCGTTGCTCGTCGCTCGCCGTGGCAAGCGAGGCCGACGCTGCCTTGGCGGCAACGGCAAGATCGTGGACATACGTGGCTATATCGACCGACATGGGCGGCCCTTTCTCTTAGAAGTTTGCCAACCATGGTAGCCGATTTATGCGCATCCTCGCTGGCGGCGGTAGAATTGGTCAACCCGAAACACCGCAACGAACGGGAGTACCGCATGGCCCTCATCACTTCGTACCACGTCCCCGGCCTCTATGTCGAGGACCACAGCATCGACGTCCCCTTGGATTGGCGCGGCCTGGAGCCAATGCTTTTGGCCTTCGGCAGCACCATGCGCCGCGGCGCCATGCCGGCGCCCATCGCCGGCGCACCCGAGAGCATCAAGCTTTTCTACCGCGTGGTTTGCGCTCCCGACCGTATCAACGACGACCTGCCACTCCTCCTCTTTTTGCAGGGTGGCCCCGGCGGTGAGAGCCCGCGTCCGCTGTCGCCCACAAGCGACGGCTGGATTGAGGAGGCCGTCAAGCATTTCCGCGTCGTCCTGCCCGACCAGCGCGGTACCGGGCGCAGCAGCTGTGTAGACGGGCGCACGATTGCCGCACTGGGCGAGCGCGCCGAGGCGGCAGGCTCCGATGCGGCCCGCTCGCAGGCAGACTTCCTCAAGCGCCACCTCGCCAGCTCCATCGTGCGCGACTTTGAGTACCTGCGCCTGGTGGGCTTTGGCGGCAAGCCCTGGGTCACACTCGGCCAGAGTTACGGTGGCTTTTTGACGTTGAGCTATCTGTCGCTCTTCCCCGAGGGCGTGGCGGCGAGCTTTACCTGCGGTGGCATTCCGCACGTACCGGCGAGTGCCAGCGAGGTCTACGCGCACACCTTCCCGCGTATGGCGGCCAAGACTCAGCAGTATTACGACCGGTACCCCGCCGACGTCGAGCGCGTGGCGGCCCTGGCAGATGCCCTCGAGGAGCAAAAGCCCACACTGCCCGACGGCTCGCCGATGACGGTCGAGCGCCTGCAGCTCATGGGCAGCGACTTTGGCATGAAGCCGAGCTTTGAGCGCATGCACTGGATTATCGACCACGCGTTTGTTAATGGCGACGGCACGTTGAGCTGCGGCTCATCGGTATCCGACAGCTTTTTGATGCGCGCCTTCGAGCGCACCAACACGCGCACGAATCCGCTGTACTGGACGCTGCAGGAATTCATCTACGCCGATGGCGACACGATGCCCATTGGCTGGGCAGCCGCCGAGGAAAAGGCCCATCGTGCCGAGTTCGACACCCTCGCGCGCCCACTCATGTTTACCGGCGAGGCCATGTTCCCGTGGATGTTTGAGCAGATGCCCGAGCTCAAGCCCTTCAAGCCCGCCATGGACCTGCTGATGGAAGACACCAGCTGGGACAAGATCTACGACCCGCAGCGCCTGGCCTGCAACGAGGTGCCGCTCCAAGCCGCGGTGTATTTCGACGACATGTACGTGGATTCGGGCCTGCAGCTCGACACGCTCAGCCGCGTGGGCAACTCACACGCCTGGGTGACGAACGAGTTCGAGCACGACGGCCTGCACGGCAGCGTGGTGTTTAAGCACCTCTTCGACGAGGCCCTCAACCGCGGAGACCTGCGCCAGATCTTCTAGCAAAGGAGTGTCCCCACCGGCCGGCACATAAGAAACGCCCCCAAGTGCCGAATTCCCGAGCGCCGGATGACGCCCTTCGCCACGAAAGCGGCCCATCTACTACGTTTCACCCGCATGGCCCAACCAGATGCCATTAATAAAGAAAACCGCAGGCGTTCTACCTGCGGTTTTCTTTTTGCATTTCTTGGTATGGTCACCGATATCCCATTAAACGTAGTAGATGGGCCGTTTTCGTGGCAACCAGATCGGACATGAGCGCGGCGGGGCAAAGTTACCCCGGTAATTTCGCCCCGCGTGCATTGCAGATCGAAGGCGCCCGGCGTCGAGGCCTAAGCAAAGACGATCAAGTTGTCTCGGTGGATCGCGGGCTTCTCGGCCAGGTCTGCCAGCAAGCGGTTGCCGGCAATCTGGTCCTGGCGGCGTCCGGCTGCAAGCTCCAGCACGTCCGAATCGGCCTCGGCGATACCGCGGGCGACAACCATGCCGCTCGGGTCGCACACGTCGAGCACATCGCCCTCGGCAAACGTGCCATCGACCTCGCGAATACCCACCGCAAGCAGGGAAGAACCGCGGCTGACCAGCGCTTTCGCGGCGCCGTCATCGACCGTCACCGAGCCATGCGCCTTGTCGCCCAGTGCAATCCACAGCTTGCGGGGCGCAATGTCCAGGCGCTCCGCCGGCGGATCGAACAGCGTGCCCACGCTCTCGCCGCGGGCAAGGCGCACGAGCGCATCGGGCTCCTCGCCCGAGCAAATCACGCTCTGAATGCCCGCCGTCATCAGGATGCGGCTCGCGCGGATCTTGGTAATCATGCCGCCTGTGCCAACCGATGTGGAAGAATCGCCCGCCGAGGCAATGATCTTGGCATCGATCTTATGCACGACCGGGACGAACTCGGCCGTGGGGTCCTCGTGCGGATTGGCGGTATAGAGGCCATCGATGTCCGAGAGCGTCACGCACAGGTCGGCAGAAACCAGGCAGCCCACAAGCGCCGCCAGCGTGTCGTTGTCGCCAAACTTGATCTCGTCGACGGTAACGGTGTCGTTCTCGTTGACGACCGGCACCACGCCCAGTTCCACCAGACGCAGCAGCGCGTCGCGCGCGTGCAGATAGGACGTGCGACGGGCCGTGTCGTGACGCGTGAGCAGCACGAGCGAGGTGAGCAGGTCGCGCGCATGGAACTCCTCGTCGTAGGCCGACGAGATGATGCACTGACCGGCCGAGGCGCAGGCCTGCAGGCTCGGCAGGTCACCGACCGGTTTGCGGTCAAAGCCCAGCACGGGATAGCCACAGGCAATGGCGCCCGAACTCACCACGACCAGACGCCAGCCGAGTTTGCGCAGGGCAGCAGCCTGATCGGCAAGCCCGCCGATAAAGGCGCGGTTGACCTTGCCATCGGCGCCCACCACCGTGGACGAACCGATCTTTACCACCATCGTTTTATAAGAAGTCGTCATACGTCAAACCAATCAACTGTTGAGGGTTCGGGCGAGCTGACGGCCGAGGGAACGTAATTCCACCCTACACCCAAGAAAATTAGCGAGCCCAGGGGAAGGCAGAAGCCGCGGCCATGTTCTTGCGCACGAGCTCGTCGCGCACCTGCGCCAGGCCCTGCTCCATGCCCACCACATAGGTCTGCGGGTACAGGAAGCGCTTGTAGACCGGATCCAGATGGTCCAGCGCCCAAGCGCAACGCTCGCGTGCGGCCTCGATGCTCTCGCGCGGGGCAACAGCGCTGCCGTCGCGCACGATCGGCGCCAGCAGCTCGCGATACTCAAGCTCGGACACGTCGGTCACCAGGGCGGCATCGTTCACGGCCACGAGGGTATTGCCGCGCGCGGCGCCCTCCCCCGCCAGATGGTCCTCGTCATAGATCATGTCGCAGACCGGGCCGCCAAAGCCGTCGTAATAGCGGCGCACGCGCTGCACGCCCGGAATCGTGCGCTTGTAGGGCTGCTCGGAGAGCTTGACCACCGGCGTCCACGGGTCCATCTCGCTCGCACGGCGGGCGGAAAGCTTGTACACGCCGCCCAGCGCCGGTTGGTCGTAGCAGGTCGCGAGCTTAGTGCCCACGCCAAAGCTATCGATGGGCGCGCCCTGGTCGAGCAGCGACTGAATCGTGTATTCATCCAGATCGTTGGAAACCGAGATCCCCACATAGGACAAGCCCTCGGCATCAAAACGGCCGCGGACATACTTGGACAGCTTGGCGAGGTCGCCGGAATCGATGCGAATGGCCGACAGACGCTCGCCCGCCGCCTCCATCTCCTTGGCAACCGTAATGGCATGCTCGCAGCCCTCGCGCACGTCGTAGGTGTCGATAAGCAGCGTGCAGTTCTTGGGGCTCGACTTGGCAAAGGCACGGAAGGCCTCGAGCTCGGAATCGAAGCTCATCACCCAGCTGTGCGCATGCGTGCCAAAGACGGGAATACCGTAGCGGCGACCGGCGAGCACATTGGACGTAGAGGAACAGCCGGCAACGTAGCTCGCGCGCGCGACGGCCAGACCGCCATCGGGACCCTGGGCGCGGCGAAGGCCAAACTCGGCCACGGGACGGCCGTCCGCCGCCAACACCACGCGCGCCGTCTTGGTGGCGACAAGCGTCTGGAAGCCGACGATGTTGAGCAGCGCCGTCTCGAGCAGCTGGCACTCCAGCGCGGGGCCGGTGACGCGCACCATGGGCTCGCGCGGAAAGACGAGCTCGCCCTCGGGGACGGCGTCGATGTTTACATGCGCACGAAAATCGCGCAGGTAGTCGAGGAATTCGGGCTTGAACATCGCGCCGCCGGCCGGGGCCTGGAGCGAGGCGAGGTAGTCGATATCCTCGGGCGTAAAGCGAAGGTTCTCGACCAGCTCGGGCAGCTCGGCGGTGCCGCACATGACGGCATAGGCGCTGCCAAACGGATGGTCACGGTAAAACGCCGTAAAACAGCCCTGCTCATTGGCCTTGCCGCTCTCCCACAGGCCCTGGGCCATAGTGAGCTCGTACAGATCGGTGAGCATTGCAATGTCGGTGGGATGCGAGATGTCGGTCAAAGCCATGGGGCGACCTTTCGGATGCGTTGTGCAGAGGTTGAGGGTTGGACGAGAGCAGAGCATGCGGACATGACGCCCGATGCAAATCGGTTAGAGCAGGCCCATGCTGGTCATGATCGTGTAGCCCATAAAGACGACAAACGCGACCAAGGCGAGCGCGATGATGATCTTTTGAGCCGGGGCCATACCGGGGATCTCGCCCTCGGCCGTGGGCTCCTTGGAAGTGACCATGCGCTGGGCAAACGTCATCTCGTCACGGCTCGGCTTGGGCTCGGCGGGCTTGGAGCGGGCGGCTTTTTTAGACTGAGGTTTGGGTGCAGCAGGCGCAGGCTCGGATGCGGCCTTGGCAGCGGCCTCCTCGGCCTTCGCATGCTCGGCGCGCAGGGCGGCCAGCTCCTCTCGCTCGCGACGAGCCTTTTCCTGCTCCTCGCGGCGGGCCTTCTCGGCGCGGAGCTCTTCCAACTCGGCGCGCTCCTCGTCAGACAATGGTTGGGACTCAAGCTCGGCCATGGTGCAGCCCTTTCTTTCAAAAAAAGCCGCCGACACAATGTCGACGGCTTATCAAATCCAAGGGTGGAGACGAAGGGAGTCGAACCCTCGGCCTCTGCCATGCGACGGCAGCGCTCTCCCAACTGAGCTACGTCCCCAGGACAAGTTGATATTTTACCTACGGCTCGCCAGCTGTCAACGCCCAATACCCAGTCTTTTTGGGACGGGGCTTTTTTGACTACTTTTCGGATGGTAGCTCGACCCCCACCGGGAGCAGTCTTTTTGGGACGGGGCTATTTTAGCTACCCAGGCAGATAGCGAAAACGATTTGGACGATTAACGGCAGGGGCAGCTAAAATAGCCCCATTACAGTTTGAGTCGTCCGAAAGGGCGGCTCTTTTCCGTTGCACGGCTATACGATTGAGCCGTACCGGTGGTCGCTGGCCGACCGCCCCGGACGGCCGTCAGCCCCTGCCCCGTAGAGGG
>NZ_VUME01000013.1 GCF_009696325.1 Collinsella sp. WCA1-178-WT-3 (M1) | reverse complement strand
TACCCGATCGGAGCATAGTTCCGTTAGCGCAGTTGGTGAAAGTACGTTAGCGGGGTCGGCGAAAGCGCGTTAGCGCATTCGGCGAGATGCGTTTGCGAAAGTGGTCAATTTTAGATTAGCGCTAACAACGTCGGTCAAGCGCGTGAAGGCGGTGTTCTGGTGGTGCCACGCGCACTCGGGGGACGCGAGGACGGCGCGCGAGAAGCTCGCCACGATGCCGACCGACGCGGACATCGACTTCCTGTTCAGCGTCTACTCCGCCTCGCCGTCGCGCGAGGACGGAGGGCCGGAATGGGGCGACAGGGCCGTGTGGGAGGACCTCCACCACAGGGACCCGTACCCGTTCTGGCTGGATTAATGGATGGAAACGGATGTTCTATCGGGACACACATTTTGTCCTATAGGCCAAAATCGCTCATGTTTGTTCTAGAATGTTCGTATAGTCACATTTACGAACAGGAGTGAACATGCATATCTACTCTGTCAACGATCTCGAGTTCAAGTCCTATGGCCGCGTGTGGGACGACGTCCCGTCCGGCCTGACCGCTCCACTCGTCGAGGCACTCTCCGCTACGCCCATCCCCGAGGGCAGTAAGTACGTAGCGAGCGCGCCGGAGCTCGAGGGTGTCATGGATGCCGATAAACTGGGCTTTCTCATGTTTGGTGGCCGTCCCTTCCAGCTCGGCTGGTGCAACGGGCACAACACGCGTCTCAACTGCCTGGAGTACCACCGTGCCAGCGAGTTCAACCTGGGTGCACGCGACTTTATCCTGCTCGTGGCGCATCGCTGGGAGATCGAGGGCGGCAAGCTCGATACCGCGTGCGTCAAGGCGTTCCGCGTGCCGGCGGGCAAGGTTGTCGAGGTTTTCAACACCACGCTCCACTACACGCCGTGCATGGTCGACGACGGTGGCTTCCAGGTGATGGTGGCGCTGCCCGCCGGCACCAACGGTCCGCGTCCCGAGGCTGCGGCCGATATGCCTGCTGCCGGCGACAGCTACTGCTACTGGAAGGCCGACAAGTGGGTTCTCTGCCATGCTGACAGCCCCAAGGCAGCCGAAGGCGGCTACGTAGGTCTCATCGGCAAAAACCTCGACATCGCCTGCGACTAGAATCTTCTGTCTCGATCTGTAACATCTAGCGGGCTAAATCGTCTCTACCTGTTACAGATCGAGACATACCGCCCCCCAGCCACCACAAAGGTGCCTGTCCCCATTGTGGTGGCTGTCTAGAGCTGGCTGCGCAGATAGTCAGCCATATATGGAACAGCGAAACGCACGTAACCGCGGCGTGCCTGTTCGATAACGCCGGCGTCGATGAGGCGTCGGCGATACTTTTGCGCATAGTCGGGTGTGACTGACATGCGCTCGGCCACATTGGAGATGCGCGACACGCCGTCTTTGTCATCAGTCATTGCGTCGAGAAACGCGACGTCTTGGTCCGACAGCGCGGCGAGTGTCGTTTCACAAACATCGTTTTCGAAATCGGCCTTTGACGCTTCGATAGCTCCGTCGACTTGCTCTGGCGTTACGTATTCTCCTGCCTGGCAGCGATTGGCGATGTTGTAGCCGATGAGCTGCAGCATATAGGGCGATCCTTGGGTTGCACGAGCGGCACGGAGGCGAAGATCGCCTGGAATATCAAGGTCGAGCTCTTCGAAAGCCCGCTGATAATAGGCGTCGACATCTCCGACTGAAAGCGGTTCGAGCGTGACTTTGCGTGCGCGGTTGAGAAATGTCAGTACGCGGTCGTTGAGTGTCGCGGAGACTGCTCCCGGGAGGCCCGCCATGACGAGCGCGACGTTGAGTCCCTCGCCGACCAGCTCTTGATAGGCGGTGACGAGCTGTCTGATCTCGGGTGAATTTGCCTGGAGCTCGTCGATGAGGATGAGGATGCCGTGTCCCTGCTCGGTTAACTTGCGTGCCAACTGCGTGAGTTTGAACTGGAAACTCTTAGTTTCCTGTACGTCGCGCGTAAACTCGAGGCCGGCTGAGAAACCGAAGACGCTCAAACTGCCACCTGTAAGTTTGGGGAGACGATGCTTGTTGGCGTAAGGCTCGCCCGCTTCCTGGATTTTCTCAACAATGCGCTCGAGCATATCCTCGGAGGCTACGGTGGGCGTGGCGACAACAAAGCCGAGCTTGCGGGCGCGATCGGCAAGTTCCCACAACAGAACCGTTTTGCCGCTGCCTCGCTGGCCGAGTATGAGCATGGCTCGGTCTCGATTGCCCGGCTCCCGCTCAAGGCCGGAGATGAATGTCGAAATCACGCTCCCGCGTCCCACCAGATAGGACGGGCGATTTCCAAATGAGGGGGAGAAGATGGTTTCAGTCATAAGTCTCCTTTCCTATTTTTCCTATTTTTTCCTTTTTTCCTATTCAGTCAAATGAGTTGCTGAGCGAAGGCGGCTACGTAGGTCTCATCGGCAAAAACCTCGACATCGCCTGCGACTAGAATCTTCTGTCTCGATCTGTAACATCTAGCGGGCTAAATCGTCTCTACCTGTTACAGATTTAGACAAACTGCAAGGGACTGGCCGAACAATCTCAATCTGTAACACCTGGCCCGGTTTTGGCGGCCTACTTGTTACAGATCGAGACAAATCGCCCCAAACCGCCACAAAGGTGCCTGTCCCCTTTGTGGCGGCTTGGGCAGGTGGGTATCAAAAAGTGTCAGGTGGGGTGACTGCCGGGCGCCTGCACGCGAAAAGAAGTATCGGCCTGTGCCGTTGCCGTTGAGCGGTACCCCGTTTGCAGGGATACTGAGCCTATGACAACAGCGTGCGAAAGGATTGATACATGGCTTTCCGTAATGACTTCCTGTGGGGCGGCGCAACGGCTGCCAACCAGTGCGAGGGTGCCTACGACGTGGACGGCCGCGGCCTGGCCAAGCTGCATGCTCGCCGCGGGTAGCTACTACCCCTGCCGTCCGGGCGACGTGCGCCAGGCGCAGCTCGATAACCAGGACAACTACTTCTTCGTCGACGTCCAGAGCCGCGGCTACTACCCGGCATATGCCGTCAAGAAGCTCGAGCGTCTAGGCATCGATGTGGGCATGACGGAGGAGGACCGCGAGATCCTGGCCGCTAACACCGTCGACTTCATCAGCTTTAGCTATTACAGCACCCGCTGCTCTGCCGGTGCCGATAACCCCGATGTCGAGCGCACCCAGGGTAACGCCTTCGCCGGCGCCAAGAACCCCTATCTGCAGGAGAGCCAGTGGGGCTGGGCCATCGATCCGCTGGGCTTCCGCATCACCCTCAACGACCTGTACGACCGTTATCAGAAGCCGCTGTTTGTGGTCGAGAACGGTCTGGGCGCCAAGGATGTTGTCGAGGAGGATGGCTCCATCAACGACGACTACCGTATCGACTACCTGCGCCAGCATATCGCCGCGATGCGCGATGCGGTGACCGAGGACGGCGTTGACCTGCTGGGCTACACCACCTGGGGCCCGATCGACCTGGTGTCTGCCGGCACGGGTGAGATGTCCAAGCGCTACGGCTTTATCTATGTGGACCGCGACGATGCAGGCAACGGTACCCTCAAGCGTTCCAAAAAGAAGAGCTTCGACTGGTACAAGAAGGTCATTGCTTCTAATGGCGAGGACCTGTCCTAAGGAAGCTGAGACACTCAATTTCATAGCCTTCTAACCAAGGCGCCCGGCGAGTAGTTATTGCTCGCCGGGCGTCTTGCCGTCTGCGGATTTTGGGACATGCGGCCCGCTTTTGGGCCCGCCTGTCGGTACACTAAAGGGACTATGAGTACCCGCGAGCGACATATCGGCCACGTGGCCGCCCGGACCGCTCCGGTTGCGGATCCCAGGGGCGGCAGGCTCTTCGCCATGCCGCGATTTCTTGTTGGCATAACACATCAGGTGTACCGTCACCGCGTCTTTGCTATCGCCGGCGCCATCACCGTGCTGTTCCTCATGCTTTTTGCAATCTTGCCGGTGCTGTTCGCCTTCGACCCCAAACTTTCTAACGCCGTGCCCGCCTATAGCGAGGTGTCCGAAGAGGTCGTGGATGGGCTCACCCATTCGAGCCCTCTCCCGCTGCTTGTCGCCGCAATTGTATTTTCGATTTGGGGCGTGTTGGTCTATCTGCGTTGTTTGGACTATGTGTTGCGCCGCCGCCTTGTTGCCATCGCCACCATCTGTGCCCTGTGGATGATCGAGGTCATTCTCAAGTACAAGTCGTTCACGCCGTTCTATGCCACCGTGCTGTGGTACCTGTACTACGTGCCCATGACGCTCATTCCGCTGCTCTACCAGCTCTGCGGCCTGCGCCTTGCGGGCCTGGAGCAACGCCGCCTGGGTCGCCGCTACCGTGCTGCGCTGTGGATTGTGGCCATCCTGCTTATCGGATTTGTGCTCACCAACGATTTTCACCAGCAGGTCTTCCGCTTTGACCGTACAAGCGACACCTGGAGCAACGATTACACGTACGGCCGGGGTTATTTCGCCGTCCCCGTGTGGACGGTCTTTAACTTCGTGGCCTTTTTTATCCTGATTGGTCGGTCCTCGTCCTTTCGCATCCAACGTTTCTCGGGCATGGCGGCGCTCGTGCTGCTTGGCGGCGCATTCTTTGCCATCTCATATGTTCTGCGCGTGCCCTGGGCATGGAGGCTCAACTTTTCGCTCGTCTATTGCATCCTGTGCGTGGTGGCGATGGAAATCTGTCTCGATTGCGGTGTCATTCCGTCGTACCACGATATCGCCGGCATCTTCGACACCTTGCCGCTTGACCTCAAAGTTCTAACGCGCGACCTGCAGGAGGTCTATGCCACGCCGGTGTCAAAGCCAATGCCGGTAGGCGTGCGCGAGGAGTTGCGGAACCAGGAGCACGGCCGCGCCCATGCCTTTACCGTGGCGTCCGATCCCGATGTGATGTATCGTGCTTTTCCGCTGCTGGGGGGATCGGCCCTGCTTGCCCAAGACGTATCGGAGCTCAACGAGCTCAATCGCGAACTGGCACATCGTCGCATGGAGCTGCAACGCCAAAACGAGCTGCTTGCCGCCGACTACGACCTTAAGACACATTTGGCAGATCAAGAGGCCGAGACCTTGCTAGTCCAAGACGTGGACCAGGCGCTTGCCCGCGCGCTCGAAGAGATGTACGACTTGTTGAGCTCGCTGCCGCCGTTGACTGACGAGGAATCTTCGCGCGAGCGTTACCGCATGCTGCAGCGCGCCAAGATGCTCGTTGCCTATTGCAAACGGAAGGGGTCGCTCACGTTGGCACAGCACGGGGAGAGCGGTTTTGACCGCGATCGCATTCAGCTCATTGCCAACGAGCTCGCAAGCGACCTGCGCACGATCGATGTCGATTGTGCCTCGATTATTGCCATACGGCGCCCGATGCACGCCAGTACGGTAAGCGCGCTGTACGACTGCGTGTATGACTTTGCGTTTTTTGCCTACACCACCGATCATCCGGCACTTATGTATCACTTGGGCGACCATGACCGATGCAGCGTCGAGCTGCGCGCCACACTTTTTTCCAACGATGATGAAGATCTTTCGCAGACGCCCGCTGCGCAAGGGCTCGAAAGCGCTTTGCAAGGGCGCAACGTGGCATACCGCCTTGAGGGCGAGCCCGGTCAGCTGCGCATGATCGTCTTGATGCCGAGGGCGGGTGAGTGACGATGCAGATTTCGCTCATACTTCCCCAAATCGTTGCGCTCGATGTTGTCTTTGCCCTGGCTGCGTGTCTGCAGACGATTCACGTCCCGCTCATCGCATCGCGCCGCTCGTCCTATAACCGTAAGGTGATTTGCGCCTACGAGGCGAGTCTTGTGCTTCACCTGATGATTTCGGCGCTCATCTTGTTCACGTCGTCTGGCTCGTATCTGGTGGCGCCGCTTGACGTTTGCGCCAGGGCAATGGGCGGAGCGTTGTGGCTCAATGCCGCAATCTTTGCCTATGGCGTGGTACTTATGGTGCACTATCGTCGTCCCGTCATGCTGGTCGAGCTGTTGCTTGTTGTCGCCGTTACACCACCGGTGGTTTTTGCCATGGGCTCGGCGTGGACCGTTGTCCTTATCGCAGAGGGAGCGTTCTTCCTGTTCCGTTCCATCGCGGCGCTCTTGATGGACGTCCGTAACCGCCAAGAGGATATCACCATGTTCTCGACGATCGAGACCATCAACGTGATTCCCGTGGGCATCCTGTATCTAGACCCGAGGGGCCGTCCGCTGCTCATGAACCACTGCATGCGCAAAAACCTCGTAGAGCTCCATATGCCCACCGACCTGGGCGACATGAGCAGCACATGGAACGACCTGCGCAAACTGAGCATGCAAATGCCCGAAAGCAGCGCCAATCGCGCCCATATCGACCTTGATCGCTTTGGTAGGGATCGCGCCGTGGTCGAGATCTCTCCTTCCGAGATTCGTCTGTTCGTGCGTGACGCCGTTACGGTCTCGAGCCGTCCGTTCGAGCGCGTCGTCGGCCTGGACGTGACGGAATACGCACACGCCTACGACCGTCTGGCGCAAGCCAACCACCTGCTTGAGCGTGCTGGCCAAGAGCTCCAGGCCCAGATCGAAGAAGTCAAAAAGGTTGCCGAAAATGCGGCCTACCTACGTATGCGTGCCCGCGTGCACGATGTGATCGGCCAGCGCCTGTCCATTCTTCATCGCTATTTGGAGGAGGGACGTCTGGATGATGAGTCGCTCGAGCAGATTGACCCGTTGCTGCGCTCAATCGCCGCCGATTTGCGCAGTGGCGGTGCCAGCGAGCCTGCAGAGCAGCTGAGCGATATCGTCCACGCCTTTGGCTTGGTGAGTGTGCAGATCGATGTTGAGGGTGCGCTGCCTGAGGACGCGCGTGTCGCCGCCGCATTTTTGCAGATTATCCGCGAGGCCTCGACCAATGCCACCAGGCATGCGCAGGCGCATCGGGTCCACGTGCTCCTGTGGCAGGAGGGGACGAATGCTAGCGCCGTCGCGCACATGACGATTTCTAACGACGGGTCCCCGGCCCCCGTATCGTATCGCGAGGGAACGGGTATCCCAGGTATGAGGCATGTCGCGCAAGATTTGGGCGGCGGCCTGGAAGTCCACGCCGCCCAGCCCTTTACGCTTGCGGTGTCCATCCCGCTGAGCCCCAACGCCACGGTCCAAAGGAGAAGTTCATGATCCGCGTGTTAATTGTCGAAGATCAGGCCATTCTGCGCGAAAGCCTGGCGCGCTCCGTTGGCGACCAGCCCGATATGACCGTCGTCGCCGCGATCGCCGATGCCTCCGAGGCCTTGGGTATCGCGCTCAGGGAGCGCCCGGACATGATACTGATGGACGTGTGCACCGAACACGATTCAAACGGCATCGTGGCGGCGGCGCGCATCAAGGAGCAGCTGCCCGAGTGCCGCGTCATCATCATGACAGGCATGCCCGAGATCACCTTTGTCGACCAGGCTCGCGAGGCGGGCGTCGATAGCTTTGTGTACAAGAACGTCGGTATCGACGAGCTGTTCGCCGTGATGCGCTCCACGCTGGCTGGCTACTGCACGTTTCCCAAGCCGCCCGAGAGCATTTTTTCGGGTACGGCGGCACTCGACGATGTCGAGCTGTCGATTTTGCGCCTTGCCTGCGAGGGCAAAAGCCGCCGCGAGATCGCGGCCGAGCTGTTTATGAGTGAGGGTACCATCAAGCGCCGCATCTCGGAGATTCTGAGCAAGACCGGCTACGACAACATCATGCGCCTGGCCGTGCGCGCGGTAACGGAGGGCAGCATCGTTCCCAACATGGAGCGCCCGTAATCGACGCGCCCGCCGTGTTCCGGCGCCGTAAAGATAGGCCGCCCGCCGTTTTGCATCAGAAAACGTCGGGCGGCCTGCTTGTGCGGCTGTGCTGTCGGCATAAAAACGACGGGGCCGCAGGATCAACTCCTGCGGCCCCGCCTGGCAAGTGCGCGGATGTGTCCGCCAATCCGCGGCTGATGTTACGTGCCGCTACGCGATGGTTGCGGTGTAGGAGGCGACGTCCTCGTAGGAATCGGTCAGGTAGGCGTCGATGCCGATGGTCGTGTTGACCAAGTCGTCAAGGCTGTCAAGCTCGCCGCTCGAGAACGTGAATTCCTCGGTGGCGTTGGTGCCGGGCATCAGGTTAGCCGAGAACCAGGGTTCCTTCATGGTGCCGTTGACGTTGGTCTTGCCGGAGGGAGCGTAGAAGGTCAGGTCCTTGTCGCTCTTGTTGGTGATGTTGACGACAAAGCCGATGTCGCCCCATTCGTCCTTGAACTTCTCGGTGATGGTGATGGTGCACAGATCGTCATCGGCGACGGTGACCGCGGGGGAGATTTCGACGCTCTGGACATCGTCGTCTTCGACGGCCTCATCGATCTCCTCTTCCTTCTCGGCCGCCTCGCGATCCTTTTTTACCGTACCGGACAGATCCTTGTCGGACTTCGTAAAGATAAGCTTGTCGCCTTCCACCTCGAGGACGAGCTTGCCGTCCTTGAGTTTCATGTCCTGCGAATCGCCGTCGGCGGTGATGGTTGCAGTGGTGGCGTCCTTGGCCTCCCATTTCAGGTCGGCGACCTCAAGGAACATGTCGAGGACGCCCGTGCCGTCTTCGTCGAGGATCAGGATACAGTTGAGGCCCCACTCCTTGAGCATATCCATGTACTCATCGGTGAGCTCTTCGCCCTCCAGGGTTCCACCCGAGAGTTCCCAGGTGCCGACGAAGTTGGCCTTGGGGTCCTTGCCGCCGCTGCTGCAGCCCGTCAGGGCAAAGGCGAGCGCCAGGACGCATGTCAGGAATGCGAGTACGGACTTTTTGAACGTTGTCTTCATGGTGTCCTCCTTTATCGAACGAAACCCATAGAAGCAAATGCGGGGGTGGCGGACCCCCCGCCAATTACCAGATAGAGGGGTTAGGGCCTAGGCGTTCCGCAGTTGCTGCAGAACTTGCCGCCATTTTCGCTACCGCAGTTGGGGCAGAACCACTTGGCCGGTGCCGGGGCGGGTGCGGGACTGCCGCACTCGGGGCAGAACTTGCCGGTGTTGGTGGCACCGCAACTGCAGGTCCATGTGCCGGCCGCGGGGGTAGCGGCAGGAGCCGGCGCGGGGGCGGGTGTCGGAGCCGGCTGTGGGGCAGCCTGCTGCTGTGCCTGGCCGGCGGCGAACAGCTGGCTGGCGTTCATGCCGCCCATGCCGCCCGCCATACCCATGCCCATAAAGCCGGCCATCGCGCCGTTGGGGTTGGCGGCTGCCGCGCGCATCGCATCGCTCTGGGCGCTGGCGATGTTGGCGGCTGCCATGGTGGGATCGCGCATGACCGCGGCCTTCTGCAGGTCCTTGATCATCTGCTCGTCTTCTTGCGAGGCGGCGATGGAGTTGACGCCAAAGCTCACGATCTCGACGCCGCGCAGGTCACGCCAGTCGGCGGAGAGAACCTCGTTGAGCGCACGGGCGAGCTCGGTGGTGTGGCCGGGGATAGCGCTGTAGCGGATGCCCATCTCCGAGATCTTGGCAAAGGCGGGTTGCAGAGCGGTGAGCAGCTCGGACTTAAGCTGGCTATCGATCTTATCGCGCGTGTAGCTATCGGTCACGTTGCCGCACACGTTGGTGTAGAACAGCAGCGGGTTGGTGATGCGGTACGAATACTCGCCGTTGCAGCGAACGGAGATGTCGACATCCAGGCCAATGTTGTTATCGACCACGCGGAAGGGCACAGGCGAGGCGGTGCCGTACTTGTTGCCGATGATCTCCTTGGTGTTGATGAAGTAGACGCGCTGGTCTTTGCCCGCGTCGCCGCCAAAGGTAAAACGGCTGCCGATATTGGCGAACGTCTCCTTGATGGAGTCGCCCAGGTTGCCGCTAAAGACGCTCGGCTCGCTGCCGGTGTCAAAGACAAACTCGCCGGGCTCCAGCGCGACCTCGATGATCTTGCCGTTTTGCACCACGAGCATGCCCTGGCCGTCGTTGACGGCGATGACGGAGCCGTTGGAGATGACGTTGTCCTCGCCGCGCGTGTTGGAGCTGCGGCCGCCGGTGCGCTTGCTGCCCTTGCAGGCCAAGACGTCGGCGGGCATCGATTCGCAATAGATATATTCCTTCCACTGGTCGGCCATGACGCCGCCGGCAGCACCCAATCCAGCTTTCAAGAGTCCCATGGTGATCTTCCTTTCTCGTCAAAGGCCGGGTGGTATTGGTCAGAATGGCTAATCGTCCTTGTTGTCCTTCATGACAACGGTGGTCTCGGTGTGGCTGAAGGTGTCGTGCTTCTCGGTCAAGTCGAGCTCGCCGCAGTAGCAATCGGCGTGGGTGGCCTCGTTGGCCGTCTTGAGCTGGCCTATCAGCAGCACGTCTGCGATGATTACGATAATCAGCGGTGCGACGATGTTGATGAGGATGCCCTCGATATCAAAGGTGAGGTAGTCCGGATTGAAGGCGTTCTCGCCCATAAAGAGAATCTGGGAGAGGACAAACCCGATCACAAAGAACAGCACCGAGGCGATGGCGAGCTTGGGCTTGGAGCAGGGAAGCTCGCCGACCATGCGGCCGGTTTGGCCGTTCATGGCAAACAGGTAGCTCTTGCCGTTCCACGAGGTGGAAAGCATCCACACGGGGAACAGAGCGTAGTTGCTGTCTTCCCAGGTGTAGTCGAGCTGCTTGCTTTCGACCGTGGCATCGTCATATTCGTCGACGACGGTCTCGCGCAGGGCCGAAATCGTACTTTCTTCCATACGACGCTCGGCGCGCGCCTTGCAGGTCTCGCAATCCTCATCGTAGCGGTTGGCGATGTAGCCGGGCATATACGCGACCGAGAACGGGCGCAGCGCGTCGTAGTCAAACGGCTCGATGGCATCCATATGGCCGTCGGGCATCTTGGACGATCCGTCGACGGGCACGCGCTCAAACGAGATTTTGCCCTTACGGTAGGCGTCGTAGTGGTCGGTGGTCGTGACGGTGCGGTCGGATTCCTCGGTCACGGTCTCGTTGGTCGCATCAAAGTACACTTCGCCATCCACGCGGGCGCCGTAGAGCCAAAACGGCACGTAAACGCCTTGGACCTCGTCGATGTGGTTGCCGGTGACAAAGCTCTTGGGCAGCAGGATTTTGCCCTTGTAGTGCTCTTTGAGTGCTGCCATAACATCATCGCGCCCGAGCTTAAACGGAATCACCAGGTCGGGTGAGAAGTCGCCCGAGAGCTGGCCAGGCGCCACGGCGGAGTTGCCGCAGTATGGGCAGGTGGTAACGGCGACGGTGCCGTCCGAGACCAGCTCGGCGCCGCACGACGAGCAGATGTAGCCGGCGTTTTGGGCCAGCTCCTGCACGGCATCGTCGACAGCAGGTTTGGGGGCCGCGGCTGCGGCATCGGCTTTGGCATCTGCCTTGTCCTGGCGCTCGCGATAGAGGGCCTCGACTTCTTCGACTTCAAAACGCGAATCGCAGTAGTCGCAGACAAGCTTTTGTTCGGCACTGGCAAAGTGAAGGGGGCCGCCACACGCAGGGCACTGATAGTTGACGCTCTCGAAGGCCATGATCGGTCCTTTCCGTGCCGGAGGCTATGCGCCGATGGCGCCGCCGCAGTATTCGCAGCGCCCGCTGGCATCGGGAATGGTGGTTGCACCGCAGAAGGGGCAGGTGACCGCGGTCTTGGGGGCCTTGGCGGCTACGACGCTGTCGCGCGTTTCCTGACGAAGCTGCACCAGTGCATCGCGGACCTCGGTTGCCTGGCGCTTGGCCTCGCGGTACTCGATGGACCCGCGCTGATCGATGGTGGAGTCGTTCACGCGCAGGTTGATCTCGGTAAAGTACGGCGTGTTGACGTGAATGGTCAGGTTAAAGTCGTAATCCAGGTCGTAGCGCGGCGGGTTGTAGCTCTCGCGCTCGCCGTCCTTGGTCTCGCGATAGATCTCGGTGCGATGCTCGTCGATATCCATATCGCAGCCGAGTACCTGTGAGAACTCGATGATGTCGGGATTGGCGTCGCGCCAGCGGCTCTGCGAAGTGATGATCAGCAGGCCCGCGTCCTCATCGAGCATGATGTTGGTGCGCCCGGCAGAGAGCGTGCGCGTGGGGTTGAACGAGGCCAGGCGCTCGGCGTTGGCCTCGCGGTAGGCGAGTTGCTCGCGGATATCGTCCGCGGTGCTGGAGCGCCAACCACTAAAGAAGGGGGAGAGCTTGCCTGCGCACTCTTTGCACAGGTAGCCTTCGTTGATTTTGGTCTTTCCCAAAATCCCCAGTTCGGTACCGCAAATCGCGCACTCTTTCTTCTCGAACATCTTGTCAAAGAAGCCCATGGCTGCCTCCCATCAACAGGTAGCGTGTGTCACTTTTGATGATGGGTGAGCGCGCGATCTTTCACGATACCCAGACGGCTCAACGAGTCTCCACAACTGGGACACATGGCCCATTTTCGGCCACTCATTGGGGACGTACTTAAATGAGTACAGTTGAGCGTTCAGGACATTGCCGCAACGCTTTTCCTTTCGCGCTCTACGCTCTACCGCCACATTTCCTCGATCAACAGAAAGACCGGTACCGCCTCGCGTGTGGCCCTTATCAACTTCTTCTGGTCCTGGGCACCCAAGGACTAGCGTATGAGCCGCCGCCCAGTTCCTTACTCTAACGGGGGGGATGTGGCTCCAAAGCGCACCCGCATCGACGCTTCGCCTGCGCTAAACTGGAGGGCACGTACGCGATTACGAGAGGAGCCCGCATGGAGGCTTACAAGCAAGAGTTCATCAAGTTTATGGTTGAGTCCGACGTTCTTAAGTTCGGCAGCTTTACGCTCAAGAGCGGCCGTCAGTCTCCGTTTTTTATGAACGCCGG
Source organism: Collinsella sp. WCA1-178-WT-3 (M1) (assembly GCF_009696325.1). GTDB lineage: Bacteria > Actinomycetota > Coriobacteriia > Coriobacteriales > Coriobacteriaceae > Collinsella. The sequence continues at coordinate 41,285 of NZ_VUME01000013.1, read as the reverse complement.
CGCTTACGTGACGGGCTATCAGCTCAAGAAGCTGGGCGAGTATTACGCTCAGGCCATCCACGATAACTTTGGCGACGACTTTGATGTGCTGTTTGGACCGGCCTACAAGGGTATTCCGCTGGCCGTCGTGACCGCAATTGCCTACCACGAGCTGTACGGCAAGGAGGTCAAGTACTGCTGCGACCGCAAGGAGGCCAAGGACCACGGTGCCGATAAGGGCAACCTGCTGGGTTATGAGCCCCAGGACGGCGACCGCGTGGTCATGGTCGAGGACGTTACCACCAGCGGCAAGTCCATCGACGAGACCTATCCTAAGGTCAAGGCCGCCGCCGACGTCGAAATCAAGGGCCTGATCGTGTCTCTCAACCGCATGGAGGTCGGCAAGGGTGGCGTGACCACCGCTCAGAAGGAGATCGAGGCAAAGTACGGTTTCCCCGTCGCGAGCATCGTCTCCATGGCCGAGGTCGTCGAGACCCTCTACAACCACGAGATCGATGGCAAGGTCGTCATCGATGACGAACTTAAGACCGCCATCGACGCCTACTACGAGCAGTACGGAGCACAGGAGTAGGTAGTTACGTGGGTTTACCAACCCTATCGGTTCCGCCGTTCTGCCGAACGACGGACCCGCCGACGCTGCGCGCTGCCAAGGGCGACAATTTGTCATTCAAAAGGCGAGGCATGACCAGAAGGTCAATGCCTCGCCTTTTTCATGCCAACTTGTTCGCCCTGGACGTCGCTCGCTGTCCGTCCTCTACTTGCGGCGTTGTCTTGCTCCGAATGCGGCCCGCTCGCTGCCGTTGCCAGATTAGTCATTGGGGACGTTCTTAAACGACTAGTCGTTGGGGACATTCTTGTTTGACTAGTCGTTTAAGAACGTCCCCACCGACTGGGGCTGGCAGATCGATCCGCTGGGCCTGCGCATCGCCCTCAACGAGATTTACGCCCGCTACGAGATTCCGCTGATGGTGGTCGAGAACGGCATGGGCGCCTACGACGAGGTCGAGGAGGACGGCTCCATCCATGACCCGTATCGCATCGCCTACCTGCAGAGCCACATCAAGGCCATGGGCGAGGCCATTGCCGATGGCGTTGACCTGATAGCCTACACCTGGTGGGGTCCCATCGACCTGGTTTCCGCCGGCACTGGCGAGATGCGCAAGCGCTACGGCTTCATCCACGTCGATAAGTACGACGACGGGACCGGTACCTATGAGCGCCGCCGCAAGGACAGCTTCTTCGCATACCAGAAGATCATCAAGTCCAACGGCACCGAGGGCTTGGAATAATTGAGCCCCGGCGTTCCTCCGAACGCCGGATCGGCCGCCGACTACGTGACCACCGACGTCGACGACGACGGCATCTGGAACGCTTTTGTTCACCTGGGGCTTATCGAGGCTTAATCGACAATATGAGTGCCCATGGGAAAAGGTTTTGGAAGGGCTTGGAAGGGCTTGTGATTCGGGCCCTCGCCTTAGCATTTTGGCCATTTGGCACTATAATCACCATAGGTATGCGCATAACGTTGCGCTTAATCAAGAGGAGAAAACGTATGGGTCTGTTTGATATGTTCAAGAAGAAGGCTGAGCCCGTGACTGCCGCTGCTCCGGCCTCCATTTCTGCTTCTGCCGGCGCCGACGTGCTGTGTTCGCCCGTCAAGGGCAAGGTCATCAAGATGGCCGACGTGCCCGATCCCGTCTTTGCTGGCGAGGTTTTGGGCAAGGGCTGCGCCGTGTGGCCCGAGGACGACCTGGTCTACGCTCCCTGCGACGGCAAGGTGACCGTCACCATGGGTCACGCCGTGGGCCTGCAGTCCGATAGCGGCATCGAGGTTCTGGTGCACGTTGGTGTCGATACCGTCAACATGAATGGCGACGGCTTCGAGGGCTTCGTCAAGGCCGACGACGTCGTGAAGGCCGGCCAGCCCTTGCTCAAGATCGACCGCGTCAAGATCGCTGCCGCCGGTTACAAGGACTGCGTCGTCGTGGCCGTGTCCAACACCGCCGAGTTTGCCGATGTCGAGCTCGCCGTCGAGGCCGAGTCTGCCGTCGCCGCCGGTGACGCCATCGTTAAGGTCGTCCGCAAGTAGTCTGCGGCATCCAGAAGATGCACAAGGGTGGTCGGGTTATCCGGTCACCCTTTTTTAATAGGCCGAGTAGGCGCATTTTATTGCAGGGGGCTTGCTTTATGGGCCATTCACTCGTCAAATTGAGCCGCCTACGCTTTTGCGACGTAGGGGGTTGAACGGAGCCGCTAATATGGACCTACTGTTACGACGTGCGCTGCGCGGGAAACGCAGCGCCGCTTGTTTGGAGGAATGTCATGAAAAAGAAGCTGCTGCTTGCGCCCCTGATGGCTGCCCTGGTCGCGTGCGTGGTTTTGCTTTCCGGCTGCGGAGGGCCTTCGGTGGAGGAGCTCATCACCAACGACCTTACGAGTCAGTTTGACGAGATCAAGAATGGCGGCGATGATTTCCTCTCCGGCCTGGAAGAGGCTTCGGGCGACGAGTTTGAGCAGCTGGGCATCGATCCCAAGGAGTATGCCAAGAGCTATCTCGAGGGTTTTGATTACAAGATCGGTGATGTGACGGTCGATGAGGACAAGGGCACCGCGACCGCCGAGGTCACCATCACCTGCAAGTCCATGAACAAGATCGTCGAAGATTTCGCCACCCAGTATCAGGAGAAGATCGCCGCACTCGATACGATGCCTTCCGAGGACGAGCTGTACAAGATGGCCGGCCAGGTGATGGTCGACGTGACCAAGGCCGCTCAGACCAAGGACACCAAGGTCACCTTTAAGTATTCCGCCAACGAGGATAACGAGTGGTCTGCCGACGATTCCGCAACCACCGAGATGATGAATGCGATGATGAACTAGTTCGTTGCGGCGTTTTACCAAACGCCGCAACTGCTCGACGCTGCGTGGGCGCCAGAGCGACAACTTGTCATTCAAAGAGGACGGCATGACCAGAAGGTCTATGCCGTCCTCTTTTCATGCCAATTTGTTCGCTCTGGTGCCCGCTCGCTGACATTGCCGAAACATCGACGTTGCCATGGTAGTCATTGGGGACGTTCTTAAATGACTAGTCAAAAGGGACACTCTTGCGGCACTTGGGGACGTTCCTTTTCTGCCGGCAGCTGGGGACACTCCTTGCACCGGCGTTACATCGAGTGCTTGGGAAAATGCGGCCCAGTTTTTGGCCGAATAGTGGGTTGCGGTTTCCGGATGGGGTGGGTTGCGGAAAGTTCGACCCGGAATATTGCTCCAAAACGGGATGCCGTTTCCCCGACGCACCTCAAACGGAAAGCGCACCCCATTCCGGAGCTCCAAAACGGGATGCCGTTTCCGCGTGGAAGAATTGTCGCAGCTACGTTAAGCGGCGGCTCCGCTACTCGCCCAGCACCAGCGCCGCGAGCTCTGCCTGGCTGTCCACCACGTAGTCGGCGCCGGCGGCTTCCAGCTCTGCGCGGCCGCGGAAGCCCCAGCTGACGCCTGCGCTCTTAAGACCGGCGTTGTGACCGGTCAGGATATCGACATTGGAATCGCCTACGTAGAGCGTGGTCGCCGGGTCGGCGCCCAGCTCTTCCATCACATGCAGCGTGACGGGTGCCTCGGGCTTGGGCGGAAACGCATCGACACGGCCCTGTACCAGCGCAAAGCGCTCGGAACCAAAATACTTCTCGATAAGCGGGGCCGCCGAGACGTGGTCCTTGTTAGTGAGCACGGCAAGCTGCACGCCCGCGGCACGCAAGCGGTCGAGCATCTCGATCGTGCCGGCATAGGGGGCGGTGTGGTCCTCCTTGTGTTCGCCGTAATAAGCCCTAAACTCGGCAAGCGTCTGCTCAAACATACGGCCGTCGCCCGCGTACTCGGCGGGCATAAAGCGCTCAACCAGCTTGAGCATGCCGTTTCCCACCTTGTAGCGGTACTCGTCAACGGCAAACGTGGGCCAGCCGTGCGCCTCGCAGGTATGGTTGCCGGCGGCTGCCAGGTCCTCGAGCGTGTTGAGGATGGTGCCGTCCAGATCGAAGATCACATGGGAAAAAGCTGCTGCCATGAAAGCTCCCGTCATTGGGTTTCAAAACGCACCCCATAATACTGGGCTTACGCGTTGGGTGTGCTTGGAATCTGAACATCTCCAGGGATATCAGGTGACATCGCGCCGACCGTGCGATTCCGCCCTAGCAAATTCTCGGCAGCTGCTCTCCCACGAGCATGTCGAGAATGCGGGTCGAGCCCTCTACCCGATATCATGCGTAAGCGCAGCCAGAAACTCCTCGAACGTGTCGGTCTGCATGAGCCTCATCGTTGTCTCTACCGAGGAGAACACCTCGATAATCAGGTCGAGCACATCTCTAAAGAGCCCCATGTCTTCCTGCGCGATGCCTATAAGCAGCACAAACCGCACGTCGTGGCGTCCCCAGGGAATCGAGGCGTCATTGTGGGCCACGGCGATAAACGAGCGCTCGGGATATACCGAGATCGCGTGAGGCATGGCAAGGCTGTCGGTAAACGCCGTCGACGAGACACTCTCGCGCAGATGCACGTCAGCGATATACTCGGGCGTTGCGAGCCCCTGAGCGGCCAAAAGCTCTCCCATTCGGTCGATGCAGCTTGTGGCGTCGTTTGCGTCTACGTTGCGCATAAACAGCCCCGGCTGTAGCAGGCGCCCCAAAAGGCCCTGGGCATAGAGGCGCCGCCGTTGCTCTTGGATAGCGCAAAGCCGGTCGCGGATCTTTCGCACGTTTTGCTTAGTGAGGATTGGCCCAATCAAGATCTTGGTGCTGCCGCCGCAAACCGGCACGTCGATCGTTGCAATCACCACATCGCTCTCGGGAGGATCGGCCAGGTAGCCATCACAGCTCATCACGGCAACAACACTTATGTCGTCGCCAAACTCGGACTTGAGGTCGTCGACGAGCCTGCGTGCAAAATCGTGATACTCCTCGATAATCACCGTGCAGGTGATGGCACCGTCGGGCGCAGAGAACTTCTCAAAGTAGGCGCCGATGTGAAAGGCGATAAACGCGATTTCGTTCTCGCCTACCTCAACATTCATGGCGGTCGAGAAACGGTGGGCGATATAGACCGCCATGTCGTAGACCGGTGCGTGTTCGCTTTTGATTTGCGCGGCGAGCGGGTTGGGGTAGCTTACGTGGTAGACGGCGCGCTGGTAGGCGTTAAACATATGCAGGACGAGCTGCAAGCGCATAGGCTCGTCGATAAAGCGCGGCAGGTTGTAGCGCTCGCCACACTCGTCGAGAATCCCCAGGACCATGTCCATAAAATCGCGGTCGATGATGCTTGCGAGCTTCTCGCGGTTGAGGTCGCCAAAATCGCAGCGCTCGACGGAAAGCGCCAGAAGCAGCAGGATCTGCTGAAAATCGGCACGCGGGACGGCGCAGCCAAACTCCTTCTCAAAGTAGGCGGCGATGCACTGGGCGCAGCGCACAATCTGCTCACGCTGCCCAAGCTGCGCCACCAGGCCGTCTCCGTCGATGGGGCCGTCCACCTCGCTGAGCTCGTTGTTCGAGGTGAGCCTGATAATGATCACCAGCAGGTGCATGAGCAGGTTGGAGAACGCGTAGTTGTTGATAAACAGGTCCGAGCGCTGACAAATCTCGACCAGGCTCGAGAGGATTCCTTGCACATCAAAGCCGGGAAACATGTTCTCGAGCGTCTTGGTCGAGGTGAAGTAGCCATAGGAGTTGTGCGTGGCTATGTGGCCGAGAAGTTTGCGCTTGTCGGCCTCACGCCCCGTGAGCGTCATGCGGTAGTCATGTGTCTCGATATTGAGGTCAAACTGTCGCACGAGCGCCCGCGCCTGCGGCATCACGGAACTCTGAAACGTGCTTTCGCTGATAAAGAGCTCGTCGGACACATCGAAGACGGAGAGTCCGTCGCGCGCGTTCACAAGGCGCGAGATGGTGAAGTCGCGCCGCGAATCGCTGCCAGCGGGGACGATATCGGCGTTGCCGAGGAGGGAGGCCGGGGCATTGCCGGCGGCCGACGTTGTTGCAGCAAGACGATACCCCTCTTTAGATGATTCGATATGTCGTGTACCGGCCTCGTTGACCTCGGCAACATAGTTGCGGATGCTGCGCTCGCTTGCGCCCAACAAGCTGGCGAGCATAGAGGAAGATATCCAGGAGCTGCTGTTTTCGAGCACATTGATCATGCGGTTGATGCGGTTCTGCTTGGCGCTCGACATGGTTTTCTCCCAGAGATGATCGGCAGATAGGGTGTACCGCCCCATGGTATCTCAGGGAAAGACGGGGCGTCTTTTTCAATTTGCCGCCCAAGCGGAAAACCGCCCGGCTTGCCGCGCAAGCGGAAAATCTGCCGCCTTGCCGCCATGCGGCAAAAAGACGGTTGGCGGCAAGAACCCTCTGCCGCGTATAGTGCGGTCACGGTCAAGGGCGGCCGGGTCGACACGGACGCTCAAGAACATGGCGGGGACTGCGGCGGCATCGGAGCTGCCTTGGGCCCGCTTATTGGGAAAGGAGTACCCCATGGCAGACGAGAACGGCACCGTCCGTATTCTCCTCGCTTGCGGCATCGGTGCCTCGACCGGCTTTATGGCGGCGGGCATGCGCAGGGTCGCAAAGTCCAAGGGCCTTGACTGCACCATCAATGCGGTCAGCAAATCTGAAATTATGGACTATGCCGATAAGATCGATGCCCTCCTCTTGGGGCCGCATTTTGCCGCCGAGGTTCCGGCGACGCAAAAAATGCTTGAGCCTTACGGTGTAAAGGTAATGTCAATCGACCCTGATTATTATGCGTCGCTTGATGGCGAGGGGATTCTCGAAGATGCCTACGATCTTCTCGATATAGATTTTGATGGCGAATAGGGTGTGCTTGATATGTCTAATGTGATGGAAAAAGTCCAAGGGAGCATCGAAAAGAACGTTGTCCCCGTTGTCAATAAGCTTACGTCGAGCTATTGGTTTGGAATCGTTGCCAATGCCGTTTTGTATATCGTTCCGTTTACAATGGTCTCGGCAATTCCGAGCCTTTTTAATGTGGTTCGTAATTTTGTGCCCGCTCTGCCTGACCTGTCAGCGCTTAATACCTACTCGTTTGGTCTCGTAGGAATGTTCATCGCTTTTATCATTCCTCACAGCGTCTGTGTCAAGGAGGACGATAAAGGTAGGGCCCTGATCGCTGGCTTTACCGGCGTCGGCGCTTTTATGCTGTGCATGAATCCCCAGACGGTCGATGAGGGCATGGCCTTCGAGATGTGGAAGTTCGGCTCGAGCGGCATGTTTGCGGCTATGGCAGTGGGTATCACGGTCGGTGCAATCTACAAGTTCGCAGCGCATCATAGCTTCTTCGGTGAAGAATCGGTTATCCCTGATTTTGTTAAAAGCTGGTTCGACAGCATTATCCCAATTTTGCTGAGCCTTACAATTGCGTTTCTGCTGACGTTTCTTGTTCGAATTGATGTCTTTACCGTAATTGCGCTGATTCTTTCACCCGTTACCAGTTTTGGCCAGTCTCTCCCCGGCGTTGTGTTTATGGCTTTGGTGATGGACGTGTTCTACTTCTTTGGTGTTTCGGGCTGGGCGTTTATTTCGGTGACGCTTCCGATCACCCAGGGTGGTATGGCTGAGAATATGGCTGCAGTTGCCGCGGGGGCTACGCCGACCAACATCAATGCGTATGGCCTTTCGCGCTACTACATGATTGGCGGAGAGCTCAACACTTTGCCTCTGGCGTTTATGATGCTGTTCTCGAAATCCAAAAAGAACCGCACGCTCGGTAAGGCGACGTTCGTGCCGTCCCTCTTTAATATCAATGAGCCTCTGGTTTTTTCCACTATCGTTAATAATCCCTATCTGTTCATCCCGGTTATTCTTCAAGCTATCATTCTGCCCGCAAATGCCTATCTGTGGCTGCAGTTCGACTGGGCAAGTCTCCATACCCAGATGTTTGCGATGAACTTCCTTCCCAACGCGGTTTCGGCTTACTTCCTTTCCAACGGAGATTTTCGCAACGTGGTGCTTGTCGTGGTGAACCTGATTCTTGCGGCAATCATTTGGTATCCCTTCTTTAAGGTTTACGACAAACATGCCGCAGAGGACGAGCAGAAAAGCGAGGCTGAGCGCGCTGCGAAGAAGGCGGCAAAACGTGTCGCTCGTGAGGCAAGGAAGGCTGCAAACATTTCCGAGACTGCTTCTGAGAATGGTCCATCCGAAAAAGTTGTGCTGGCAGCTGCAGATTCTACAACGACGGGAGCGAACGATGAGTGACGCAATTGACATCAGCGCTGTGGCTATGGAAGTCATTTTAAATACTGGTGACGGTAGGACTTGTATTGACCAGGCGTTGGATAGCTTGGCGGAGTTTGATTTTGATGCGGCAGAGGAGCACCTTGCCCAAGCGGATGCAAAGATTCTGACCGCGCATAAAGTGCAGACTGCCACGATTCAAGCCCAAGCGGCAGGTGAGGAAGTCGAGTACTCGTTGCTTTTTACGCATGCTCAGGACACTCTCATGACCATTAGTGCTGAACTTCATATGGTTAAAAAGATGATGCCGATTGTGCGCGCACTGGCTATCCGCGCCGGTCAGTAATTCGAATCTTCCAATTGGTTGACGCGAGGGAGATTGCGACAAAGGTCTCCCTCTATTTTTAAGAACTCCATCTTTAAGGAACTAGATTTATGGATACTGTTAAGAAGCAGAGCGCATTTCCTGATGGCTTCCTCTGGGGAGGAGCAACGGCTGCAAATCAGATTGAGGGTGCGTTTGATGAGGGGGGTCGCGGGCTTGCAACCTCTGATTTCGCTCCGTTTATTTCTCGCGAGGCGAATCGTGGATATGAAGGTCAGCCTCTCCCGCATAATTCCGTTACCGCCGAGATGTTGGAGCAAATGAAGCTACATCCCGAGCAATACAATCTTCCCAAGCGTCGGGGAATCGATTTTTATCATCGCTATAAGGAGCAACTGGCCGAGATTGCGGGTATGGGATTTAAGGTTTTCCGCATGTCGATCAGCTGGAGCCGCATTTTCCCCAACGGTGACGATGCTCAGCCAAACGAGGTCGGTTTGGCTTTTTATGACCGCGTGTTTGATGAATGCCACAAGCTCGGTATGGAGCCAATGGTGACGCTGTGCCACTTCGATACCCCGCTTCATCTTGCCGAAGCATACGGTGGTTTCAAAAGCCGCCACACTGTCGAAGCATTTGAGCGTTATGCGGAGACTTGCTTTAGGCGTTACAAGGGGAAAGTTAAATACTGGCTTACGTTCAACGAAATCAACAATGTTCTTACCAATCCTTTCACCTGCAGTGGCGTCATTATGAGCGAAGAGGATTCTAAGACTCCGGAGAATCCGTATCGCGACAATTGGGAGCTTAAGTATCAGGTTTCCCATAATCAATTTGTTGCGAGCGCCAAGGCCGTTATGAAGTGCCACGAAATTGATCCGGATGCAAAGATCGGAAACATGCTCTGCCGACTCGAGAACTATGCTGAGACCCCCAAGCCCGAAGATCAGCTCCAGGTTCTGTTCGAAGACCACTTCAACTGGTTCTACAGTGACGTCCAGGCTAAAGGCGAATACCCGTATTACATGGATCGTTTCTTTGATGAGAACGATATTCATATTGATATGCAGCCGGGTGATGCTGAGGTGCTCAAGTCGGGTACTGTCGATTTCGTAACGATCAGTTACTACATGACCTACATCATGCGCTATAAGGGTGAGCCGGTCCCCAAGCCCTCGGGCTCTTTGGTTACGGCAATTAAAAATCCCTATCTTGAGGCGTCGGAATGGGGATGGCCTATCGACCCCATTGGTTTCCGTATCACTCTTAATCATATTTACGATCGTTACCATTTGCCTATTTTTATCTCTGAGAACGGTCTTGGAGCCATAGATGAGCTCGACGAGAATGGATATGTCGAGGACGACTATCGTATCGACTATATGAAGCGCCATGTCGAGCAGCTCGCTGAAGCAATTAAGGATGGTGTGGATGTATTTGGTTATGCGTGGTGGGGTCCGATTGATCTGGTAAGTTCCGGAACTTCCGAGGTAAGCAAACGATACGGCTTTGTTTCGGTCGATGTTGACGATTTTGGCAATGGAAGCATGGCGTTGGGGCGAAAGAAGTCCTATTTCTACTACAAGAAACTCATCGCCAGCAACGGCGCCGACACCGCAACCGATAACATCGTGGTGGAGTAAGGAGTAGAGATGGTTTCCAAGACGACGGTCGTCAAGAATCCGAGCGGCATCCACGCGCGCCCTGCATCGCTGTTTGTGCAGGAGGCGAGCAAGTACGAGAGCTCGATCACCGTTGGTAAGGTGGGCGGAGACGCCAAAGACGCCAAGTCGATCCTGATGGTTATGAGCCTGGGAATGGCCTGTGGTTGCGAGATTGAGATTGCAGCCGACGGCGCCGACGAGGCGGCCGCCGTCGATGCCCTCGTGGCGCTAATCGAGAGCGGCTGCGGGGAGTAGGCGGGCAAAAGCCACGTCGATGCTCGTTACCTTGCTGCCTATCATGGCGCTTGGAGGCGTCGGCGACGTTCGCCAGATTCTCATACAGCTGGGCGTGAGCGTCTCGCTCGTACTGCTGACGTATCCAAAGTTCCGAGTGTAGATAACGGCAAAGCTCGCAAATGCAAGGACCCCCGCGACCGATTCAACTCGGTCGTGGGGGTCTCTTGTGCTGAGCGATCAAAAGCGCATTGTTCAAAGCGCGGTGGCGCACGGATGCCGTCGTTAGCAAATTCTCGGCAGCTGCTCTCCCACGAGCATGTCGAGGATGCGGGTCGAGCCCCAGCCGGTGCGCACGCGCACGGCGGGACGGGCATCCTCGGCAAGTGGCAGCACGCGACCGATGATGGCGGCATTCTCGCCGTAGCGGGCGGCGCGCATTGCGGCTAGCGCGGCATCGGCTTGCTCGGCCGGCACCACGGCGACCATCTTGCCCTCGTTTGCCACCTGCAGCACATCGTAGCCGAGCATTTCACATGCCGCCTGCACGTCGGGACGCACGGGCACGGCATCTTCGTCGACCTCCATGGCAACACCGCTGGCCTGGGCAAACTCGTTGAGTGTGGATGCCAGGCCACCGCGCGTGGGGTCGCGAAAGCAACGCGTGCCGGGCGCTGCGGCCAGAACGTCGGCAATCAGGTGGTTGAGCGGCGCGGCGTCGCTTTCGATCGTGCTCGAAAACGCCAAGCCCTCGCGCTGGCTCATGATGGCGATGCCGTGGTCGCCCAGCGTACCCGATACCAGAATGACATCGCCGGGCTGGCAGTTGGCGCCGCTGAGCGCCACGCCCGTGGGAACCTCGCCCACGCCGGCGGTATTGATGTAAACGCCGTCGGCCCCGCCACGCTCGACCACCTTGGTGTCGCCCGTGATTATGGACACGCCCGCCTCGCGCACCGTCTCGGCCATCGTCTGCACAATCTGGCGGAGCTTATCCATGGGATAGCCCTCTTCGAGGATAAAGCCGCACGATAGGTAGCGCACGTTGGCGCCCGAGGTCGCGACATCGTTGACGGTTCCGCACACGGCGAGACGGCCGATGTTGCCACCGGGGAAGAACTGCGGCGAGACCACAAAGCTGTCGGTCGACATGGCGATGCGCCCGCTCGCGGGCAGCGCGGCGACGCCGGCGTCGTTGCCTTCGAGCAACTCGGGCGTCCCAAAGGCATCCAAAAAGACCTCATCGATGATGCGTTTCATCATCTGACCGCCGGAGCCATGGCCCAAAAGGATGGTGCTATCGGTGATGCTATGGGACATATCCAAAACTCCAATCGTGGGTGGAATTATATGGGTGAGGCGCAGCGTCGACCAGTCCGCCGCTCGTTAGAACGGCGGAACCTAATAGTCGCGGTAGCGGTAGTACGCCGCGCAGCTGCCTTCGGAGCTCACCATGCACGGGCCGACGGGGTGCTCGGGCGTGCAGGTGCGGCCAAAGAGCGGGCAGCCGCTCGGCGTAATGGCCCCGCGCAGCACGTCGCCGCAGCGGCACCCACGCGGCTCGACCGTCGCCTCAACGGGCACGTCAAAGCGGGTACGGGCATCAAAGCGCGAGAACTCAGGGCGGATGGAAAGGCCCGAGTTGGCAATCGGCCCCAGCCCGCGCCATGTGGTGTCGCATGGCTCAAACACCTGCTCGACCAACTGTCGCGCCACGGGGTTGCCGTCTGCGTTGACGCCGCGACGGTAGGCGTTGTCGATCGCGGGCCTGTCCTCGGCAACCATCTGGACCAGCATGCAGATGCCCTGTAGGATATCGACCGGTTCAAATCCCGTGACCACGCCCGGGGTATCGAACTCGTCGACCAAAAAGCTAAAGGGCGCCAAGCCCGTGATGGTGGCGACGTGGCCCGGCAAGATAAAGCCGTCGATGGCGGTCTCGGGATCGTTGGCGATGGCGCGCAACGCCGGCGGCGTGGTCTTGTGGGCGCAATAGACCGAAAAGTTCAAAAGCCCGCGCGCCTCGGCCTCCAAGATGGCAGCGGCGATGGTGGGCGTCGTAGTCTCAAAGCCCACGCCCATAAAAATGACCGGACGATTGGGGTTTTGCTCGGCAATGTCGAGCGCATCGAGCGGAGAGTAGACGATGCGGATATCGCGCCCTGCCGCCTTTTGCGCAGCGAGCGAGGTGGACGATCCGGGCACGCGCATCATGTCGCCAAAGGTGGTGATGATGGCGCCGTCTATGTTGGCGAGCGCGATCGCGTGGTCGATGTCACGGTTGGCGGTAACGCAGACGGGGCAGCCCGGGCCGCTCAGCAGCTTGAGCCCGGCCGGCATAATGGAGCGAAAGCCATAGCGGCCGATGCTCACGGTGTGTGTGCCGCAGACTTCCATAAGGTTGATGGTACGGTCGCCGACAAGACCGCGAATGCGTTCGATGAGCTCGCGAGCCAGCTTGGGGTCGCGAAATGCCGAAAAGTCGATACCGGAGCGCACCGGCTGTTCGGCCGCCACTAGTATGCCTCGGCCGGGTTGCTGGCCAGTTGGTCTTCTTCGGCCAGTTCGGTCATGGCGTTAACGAGCTCGAGCGTTTCTTGTGCTTCCTGCTCGTCGACGATCTGGATGCCAAAGCCGGCGTGCACGAGAATATAGTCGCCAACCTGCGCCGTTGGCACGAGTCGCAGCGACACGGGGCGCTCGATGCCCATCATGTCGACGGTAGCCTTGAGGCCGTCGTCGCGTTTGACTACTTTACCGGGGACGGCAAGGCACATATTGTTCCCCTTTTAGACGCTTTGCGCTGGATGGGCGCTCAATAATCCATCAGTTGATGGTAACGCTCGCGGGGTTCGCGGGCAAACGCGTTACGCCTGTGAGACGGCTGGGCACAGCGGTGTGCGAGAGCGAGCTACTGCGATGCGATCTGCGCAAGACGAGCGCTTGCGACCGCCGCCTGACCGTAGGCGATGCAGCCGTCATTGACGGGCACGGTATGGGGGATAAGGACAGTAAGACCTGCGCTTTTGAGCTCGCGGGTGAGGAGCTGGAGCAGAAGTCGGTTCATGAACACGCCGCCCGAGAGCGCGACGGTGTCGATGCCCTCGCGCGCGCAGATCTCGCTGGCGATGCGTGCCGAGGAGCGCGCGACGGCGACATGGAAGTCGAGTGCGAGCCTGTCGGCGGGCACACTGGCTCTGGTTCCCTCCAAAAGCGCCGCAAAAAGTGAGCTGGGGCTCAGGACGAGAGACCTGCTCGAGGTTGCTTGGACAGTTAGTTCAGATTTGTACTTTTTAGAGTGGTAATGGGTGGTATAGATCGTCTGCGAGGGCCCCGAATGGGTTGATTTGGGGTATCCGGCGGGCGAATTAACCGCAAATGAGGTGCCTGGAGAGCCCTCTTCGGGGTAATCTGAGCCAAAACCGTTGGTTAGAGGGTCTGTTTTTAATACAAATCTGAACAAACTGTCCAGTCGCAATGGGTCAGATGCGGAACAGCCGTCTTTATCGCCGGGAACATGGGTAATTTTGCTACCGAGCGCGCGCCAGGCGGCGGCTTCGAGTTCGATGGCGGGCTCGCCTTCGTAGGTTGCCTGCCCGCAAATGCCCAAAACTGCAGCGGCGGCGTCAAAGAGACGCCCCATACTGCTCGTGCGTGGGCTGTTGATGTTCCGCTCGATCATCGTTGCCGTCACGCTGCGTGTTTGCTCGTCTAGGCCGTCCAAGAGCCGCTCGGCCCCCGGATGTTCAAGCAGGCCGAGCTCACTGAGCAGAGCAAAGGCGTTGCGGCGGGCGTCGTGCACGGAGGCCGCCCCGCCGGGGAGCGTCCAGGTGCGCAAATGCGCGGCGCGCTCAAAGCCGCCAAGGCTGGCAACAAGAAACTCGCCGCCCCAAATGGTCCCATCGGTGCCGGCGCCGGTGCCGTCAAAGGCGATGCCAAGGACGCGCGCGTCGGTTGTAAGCTGGCCCGCGGCAATCGCCTCTGCCATTACGCTCGCGATGTGCGCATGATGGTGCTGCACCTCGACGAGCGGCAGATTGCATTTTCGCGCCTGCTCGCGCGCCCACTGGCTCGATAGATAGCTGGGGTGTAGATCGCAGGCCAAGGCGGCGGGCGCCAAGTCAAAGAGATCTTCCAAGCGCGTGCGCGCGGCGTTCCAGGCATCGAAGGTCTCGCCGTTTTCAACATCGCCGATATACTGCGACACAAAACAGGTTGCCTCGCCGTTCGTCCCTTCACGCGTGAGCGCAATCGTGGCCTTTTGTTGTGGCCCGCAGGCGAGCACGCAGGACGGAGCGCCGTCGAGCGCTGGCAACGGCAGCGGCTGGGGTGCATATCCGCGAGCGCGGCGAACGGGCATGGCGACCCCACCGACCACGCGCACCACGGAATCATCGTAGCGCGAGAGAATCGCACGGTCGTTGCCAAGTAGCGCGTCGGCGATGCCGGCGGCAACAAGGTGCTCCCATGCAAGGGTATCATCGGTCTCGATAGGTTCCTCGCTCAGGTTTCCGCTGGTCATGACGAGTGCGTGCATGCCGCGGGCTTCTGCCGCGGCAAGCAACAGATGCTGAAGCGGTGTATAGGGGAGCATAACGCCAAGCTCAGGAAGGTTGTGCGCGACGGACGGTGCGAGCGCGTTGGGGGAGCCGCCGCTCTCGCAAACAGCACGTCGGCGCAGCAGCACAATGGGGCGAATGCTGCCGGCCAGCAGGCCGCGCTCAACGTCGTTGACATGGCACAGGCGTTCAACATCTGCAAGGTTGCGTACCATAACGGCAAGCGGTTTGTTGCTGCGGCGTTTGCGACGGCGCAGCTCGGCTACCGTCTTCTCGTTGGAGGCGTCGCATGCCAAGTGAAATCCGCCCAGACCCTTGATGGCGATGATACCGCCGTTGGCCAGCAGCTCAACACAGCGGTCGATAATGGCGTCGCTGGTCTTGCGCGTGGTGCCGACGGTCAGCGACGCGGCGGCTTCGCCGGCCTCGCGCCACGTAATGTGCGGCCCGCAATCAAAGCAGGCATCGGGCTGCGCGTGAAACCGCCGGTCAAGCGGGTTGCCATACTCTGCGGCACAGGTGGGGCACATGGGAAAGCAATCCATCGAGGTGGCCGCTCGGTCATAGGGCAGCGACCGGATGATGGTAAAGCGCGGTCCGCAGTTGGTGCAGTTGATAAAGGGATAGTGAAAGCGTCGGTCGGCGGAGTCGAACAGCTCGTGCAGGCAGTCGTCGCACGTGGCGATGTCGGGCGAGACGAGCGTCGTGTGGGCGGTTTGATCCTGCGATGCCACAATGCGAAAGCCCCGCTCGTTGGCGGCGTCCCAGTCGTCGGGCGCTAGGTCCATAACCTCGACATGCTCCACACGAGCCGCCGCAGGCGTATGCTCGGAAAGCGCGGCGACAAATTCGTCGAGCGCCTCGCTTAGAGCGTGCGCCTCGATATGCACGCCATCGCCCGCGTTAAGCACCCAGCCGCAAATGCCATGCGCCATGGCCTCGCGATACACAAATGGCCGCATGCCAACGCCCTGCACAATGCCCGTCACATGAATATGCACATGCCGCATGTGGCTCCCCCTCGTCAAAACCGACCAAAAAGGGACAGGTTTATTTTGGTAGGTAAAACGTTAAACCTGCCAAAACAAACCTGTCCCTTTTTGGCAGGTGCGCTGCGAGAAATCCCGCTACAGCCCCAGGCTCTGCTCGGTGGCGGCGCAGGTGAGCTCGCCGTGCTTAACGCCGCGCAGGCCCAGCAGACGGTCAGCCAGCTCGTAGACACGCTCGCCGCGACCCTTGAGCGCCAGAATTTCCAGGCAGTTGTGGTGGTCCAGATGCACGTGCATGGTCGAGACAATCTCGTCGGTGTAGTCGTGCTGCACCTCGTCCAGACGGCGCGTCAGATCGCCGGTATGGTGGTCATAGATCATGGTGAGCGACCCGATGACCTGCTCGTCGGGCGTGCGCATCTGCTCCTTGGCAATGGAGGCGCGAATCAGGTCGCGCACGGCCTCGGAGCGGTTGGCAACGTCGCCGCGGCGCGCGATTTGCTCGTCAAAGCGGCGCAACAGGTCGTCGGGAGCGGTGACCGAAAAACGGACCAGCTCGGAGGCGGAGCCGCTGAGGCGGCAGCCCACGTCGCCGGTCGGCCCGTGCGGATGCTCGTGCTCGCAGGCGTGCTCGTGCTCGGCCACGCTACACCAGCTTTACGGAGCCGACGGAGTTATGGTCGGCCTCGATGGCCTCCTCGTAGCCCTCGAGTGCGTCGTGCGCCTCGTGGAGCGCCGCCATGGCGGCCTCGAGCTTGGCGCCAATGCGCTCCATGTCAAAGTTCTCGGTCGCATGCAGCAGCTGATGGCTCCACTCGTGAGCGAGCTCAATGGTGTCGTCGACCTGCTTGACGCTCATGGCAAGCTGGCTCATGTTCATTCCGACGTCATGCATGGGAAATCTCCTTTTGTACGGGTCTAATCAGTGGTTCAGATTCTACTACGCCCGCTTTACGCATCGCCGCATAAGAAAACGGGTGCGAGTCCGTCTGACCCGCACCCGTTCACTGGGGGCTGTTTGTGATTACCATACTATCCGTGGTCGCGGGCGCAACGCCCGGCTCTCCGGCGAGCGGCACAAAACCACTCATGGACGGCAACACATGACCGGCGTATTACAGGTGCTTCTCAAGCAGCGCCTGCAGCCTGGCCTTGGGCAGCGCACCGACGGAGCGGTCGATTTCCTCGCCGTTCTTAAAGACAACCAGCGTGGGGATGCTCATAACGCCAAACTTCATGGCCAGGTCCTGATTGTCGTCGACGTTGCATTTGGCGACGGTAATCTTGCCGGCCAGCTCGTCGGCCACTTCGTCAACAATGGGCGAGAGCGAACGGCAGGGACCGCACCACGGTGCCCAAAAATCAACCAGCACGGGAAGGCTGCCGTTAACGACGGAATCGAAATTCTCGGGGGTAATCTGCTTAATGTCAGCCATAGTGACCTCCATAATGTGACGCGGCTCTGCCGCGTAAAACTCAGTACGACCGTGCTTATACCCAACGGCCCGCAATGCAACCACTCGCAGGCGGCCTTTTATATAATGGTGGGCACGCAAACGATTGGAGAGTGCATGCCCACGTCACAAAGCCAGAAAAAAGAAGCCATCGCCCAGGCGACCGAGCAGGAGCTCGCATCGCTCGCGGGCCGCGGCGTGCGTATCGCGGGCAACGCGTGCTCGCCGATTGTGCTGGTAAAAGGAGATTTAGACGATGCCGAGCGTGCGGGTGGCGAGCTGGCTGCCGGTCCAGACGGCGCCGCGTTGCGTAAGGCGCTCGGCGCCATCGGTTACGCGCCCGAGGATTTCTGCGTGCTGGCAAGTGTTGCCGGCGCGGGCGACGGAGCGGTTGCGATAGGCGAGGACCTGCCGTGCGAGCTGTTCCGCGAGGCGCTCGAGGCCTTGGACCCCGAGGCGGTCCTGCTGCTGGACGATCGCGCGGCCGATACCATGCGCGAGACCTACGCAGACATGCTCGTGGCGATCGACGACTTTGATACCGCCATGCTCAAGCCCGGCTTGGTCGCCCACGTGCAGGGTCGTCGCGTACTCGCGCTCGACGGCTTTGAGGCCGCGCTGACCGACAAGGCCGCCAAGCAGCGCATGTGGGCCTACATCAAGCAGCTGACCCCGGCCGCCGCGCCGCTGTAGCGGACTGGCGCCGGCAAGGCGGTCCTGATGGGTCGAGCGCGGCGCCGACTTGTCGCGCCCTTACATCACTGCGCGAAACTCAAACCGATCGCCGTGAATGCGAAACTGGCAGTTGCCGTTCATGCGCTCGACGGCAAGCTTAATGCTCCTGGTTCCAAAGCCGTGTCCGGTGTGATCGGCCACGGGCATGCCGTCGACCATGCGCGGCGGGCGCCCAAACGTGTTGGAGACCAAAAGTAGCAGTTGTCCGTCCTCGCAACGCAGGTTCAGATCGACAAATCGCTTGCCCTGGGGAGCGGCGCTTGCGGCGACGATGGCGTTGTCCAGGGCGTTTGAGAGTACGCTAAACAGATCGACGTCGGCTACATGGACGCTCTCGGGCACGGCGGCGCGCAAATCGGCGCTGATGCCGTTTCGGTTGATATCGGAGCTAAATGACGAAAGCACGATATTGACCGTGTCGTTGGCGCAGTAGCGGCGCACAGCGGTGCGGTCGTTTGTCTCGCAGAGCTCGTCGATGCGCTCGAGCGCCTCGTCGATGCGGCCCTCCTCGATCAAAGCCGCAAGGCCGCGCAGGAAGTGCCGCATGTCGTGGCGGAGAACCGAAAGCTCACGTCCAGATTGGCGCCAGGCCTCGAGCTCCTTGATGGCTGCGCTGTCGCGGGTCGCGAGCATCCAGCGCTCGCGCTCGGCGATTTCCTTTGCCTCGTATTCGCGCAGATACACAGTAAGAAACATGAGGTAGAACGCGCAAAGCGCAAACGCCAAAAACTCAACCGTCACCACGGAGCCCGAGTGGAAGAGCGTGGTGTAGACGTTGGTGGCGTAGTCAAAGATGTAATAGACGAGCGGCAGGATGAGCAGAATCTCGAGCTCGGTGGGGGTTTTAACCGCCAGGCGCGGACCGATGTCGCTGGCCCAATGCAGCAGGATTGCAAAGACGACGGCCGTGGTGATAATGCGTGCCGCGTAGTACGCGATTTGCGAGTCGGTGGCGGCGAGCGCGGCGATGCCCATCCAGTTGCTGAACTGGCAGCTCAGATAAGCGCTGGTGACGCCCAGCATAACGAGCAGCGGGTTCAGGCGATAGCGCGCGCACAGGTAGATGACGAGCGGCAGATGCACGACGAGCGGATATACCTGACGGGCGAAAAGCTCGCCGCCGACGGCATTGGCGAGGCCGAATGCGCATCCGGTTACGGCGCCGACCATCACCAGCTCAAGCGCATGACGCCGGTTGATCTCGATACCGCAGAGCGCCGCCGAGGCAAAAACGCCAAAAAGCAGGGTCGTTGCGTGGTGGATTGCCCAAAGTACCATCTCGGCCGCGGGGAGCATTAGCACCTCCCGCTCTCGAACCGTGCCGCAAAGTAGGCATCCTGGAAACCCTGCTTGCAGCTGCGCGCCAGCGGGATGCAAGCGCCCGAGCGCATGACGATATCCGTACGGTTAAAGTGGTCGATATTGCGCAGGTTGACCTGGTAGCTACGGTGACATTTAAAGAAGTTCGCGTTTTTGGCCAGCTGGTCCTCGATGTTGCGGAACGGCTCGAGCGCTTCGATGTCGCGCCCGTCGCGCAGGTGGAATACCACGTGCTTGTTGCGGGCCTCGGCGTATTCGATATCGGACAGGCGCAGAGCATGGTACCCAAAGGACGTTTTGGTCACGAGCTCATCGGTCGCGTCAGGTCGCATGCTCGAAAGCTCGTCGAGCAGTTGCGCCAGGCGTTCGTACGTTACGGGCTTGAGCAGGTAGTCGAAGGCACGGACCTCATAGGACTCCAGCGCGAACTCGGGCGATGAGGTGAGGAACACCAGACGCACGGCTGTATCGGATTGGCGCAACTCCCGCGCGGTGTCCATGCCGTTGACGAGCGGCATGATCATGTCGAGCAGAATGATGTCGGCGCGCGATGCGGCATGGCGGGCCAGCAGGTCCTCGCCGCGCGTGACGAGTGCAACGGCGACTGCCGTGCCCGTCTCGGTCGACCAGCGGTCGATCATCCGGTGCAGTCTATCTAGAAAAGCGACGTCGTCGTCGCAGGCGATGATCTTGAGCATTCGGGCCCCCTTAGTAGTTCGATTTTGCCACATTGGGTGCGCGCCGCCCGCGGAGGAACACCCCGTTTGCGCCCCACGGTGCGCAACTCGCGCTAAGTGGCAGGGCGTCAGTTTTGACGGCCGCACAATACTCCATGGATACACATGTCAATCGATGCCGGCGGTCGGACGGGGAGTCAGGCCGCCCGCCGGCGCCAAGCGATAACGAACATTGCGAAAGCATAGGGGTAAGGGGAGCCGTGATGAGGGAGAAGAAGATGGGGATGCGCAGACTTGCTACTTGCGTGCTGGCTGCAGCGCTGGCGCTTGGGGGCGCGGTGACGACGCTCGCCACGCCTACGGTAGCCGAGGCGTATCCGTCCGCCGCGATCAAACCGAAACACCTGAAAAGCGAGCTTTCGTATGGCGAAAGTGATGTAATCCAACTTTCCGGCGGCAAAGACTATCGGTTTGCCGGCACGGTTGATATCGACCACTATGAGGTCGAGGGCGGCACCAGGGAGAATCCGACCCGCCTATATTTCACCGACAGCTCGTCTCTGGGCGGTCCGCTGACCGTCGAGCGTGACCTTACATATTCGCAACACCCGCTCTTTGTGCTCAAGGGCGGTTATGTCGAGTTTATCGGTGATTCGGGTGTCTCGACCGAGGTACGCTGCGATGGAAAAACGTTTTTGAGCGATAGCAATGATTACGAAGCGCGTGGAGGTGTCGATAAACCGAATACGGGCAAGAGCCTCAACCTTTCCGTGGAAAACCTCAAGCTTGTTTCAAGGACCGAGAACAAAGATACCGATCGGGCAATCACGCTCTATGGAACCATGGGTGCGGGGGAGACGGCCAGCTTCACGAACGTGAGTGTCAGCGGTTGGAAATGCTGCAAGAACAGCGCATTCAAGGTTGACCAGGGTAATGAAATTTACGAAGCCTCGCCGGCGCCTGTAACTATCAGAGGCAGCCAGGTCGCGGTGGATGCAACGTTTGTCAACTGCACGTTTGAGAATAATAGTGATGACTGCGTCGGCGCCTTGAGCGTGGTCGGGCGGTCGAAGACTCCAAAAGTTACGTTGAACGGCTGCACGTTCGAAAACAACAGTCAGGGAATGATTGCATGCGACGAGATGAAGGTTGAGAGCGGTCATGTGCATGCGGGCAATATTGGCGTCAAAAATGCCATAGTCGCCCTGAATAACTGCAGTATCCGTTCAACAAATAACACGTCATGGAATGGACCCTGCTCTTATATGTTCAAGGTGTGGGGTATTCAATATCAGATGCACATGACGAGTGCCATTGCGGTGGCAAAGGATGCGTCGTGCACCATAAACGGTACGGTTATCGACGATTCGTTCGTGTTCCCCTCTGATTATTTCAACGGTCGCGACATAAGAGGTCAGGACGAGAAGCGCTGCGCGGTTTACGCCCTTGGTTCTGTGACGCTCGCTGGCAACACGAAGGTCACTACGGCCAAGGCGAAGGGCGTCGATGCGTCCGATGTCGGTAGCTACGGCAAGGTTCACGTCGATAAGTCTTTTACGGGCGAAGCCGTCCTGTCTATCGACGATACCAAGTTCGATCCCGAGTTCAATAAGCAGTATTACTACTATGAGTATGTGGACCTTGTCACGAGCGATCTTTCGCAGGAGGATCTTGCGAGCAGGCTCAAGTTTGCTAATGCCGACCTTGCATACGACGTTACCGATGGCAAGGTCAAGGTTATCCATCGCAAGCACGAGCACGAGTGGGCCTATTCCGCCAACAGGGATGGGTACAGCATCGCGGCTACGTGCAACGGACAGTATGAGGCCTCGCACTGTGTCTACTCCAGGGACGGCGAGACGATCTCGCTGATGTCGTCCAAGAGCGGCGACCTGAGCTTTACCTACAACGGCAAACAGCGCGACGCCGTGCTTGCTACGACCAAGCCGTCTCAAAAGGACAACGCTGTAGCCCAGGGCAAGGTAAAGATTGTGAGCGCACGCTTTTACCGTTTCGTGGATGAGAATGACACCGTGGGCATCGAGATGGAAGGGTCGCAGCCGTGCGATGCGGGTACCTATCGCGTGGTGGCGACGGTTGCCATCGAGGGACAGAGCGATGTTACGCTCGAGCGCGTGTTCAAGATTAACCCCGCCTCGCTTGCGGAGAAGGACTCCAGCCGCAAGGATCTTTGCAAGGTCGAAATCATTGGCTACGACAAGTTGAAGGATAACGTCAGGTTCAGTAACGGTGACGTGCTCAACGACGTTCCGTCTTATGAGTGGACGGGTGAGGAGATAACGCCTCGCATTAAGGTGACGTATAAGCTTGGCGACGAATGGATTGAGCTTAAAGAGGGCGTCGATTTCGAACGCCTCGCTTGGGGCGAATCGGTTTCGGAGAAAGATCCAGGTGCGTACCGGAGCCAGCTCTGGGGCCTGGGAAACTTCTCATCCTACGAGTCAATTTACTCCTGCAAGTTTTTCTACTGGAGCATCTACGGCACGCAGTTCGAGAATGTTCAGGCCAAGGGCTTTGACGGCACCTATGATGGCAAGGCTCACTCGCCGTCGGTGACGGTCGACAACGCCCCCGAGGGCATGCAGATCGAATATAGCGTCGATGGTGGCTTGCTGTACGAAGACCGAATCCCCTCCTATACCGATGTCACGCGCGATGTCTACGGCAACGTGTGCGCCGAGACGATTAAATATCGTATTACCGCACCCGACTACGTGCCGGTGGAGGGCGAGCTCGAGATAAAAATCACCCCCGCCGAACAGGCTGCTCCCAAGGACGTTAAGACGACGGCCGCGACCGGACATGCCTTGGCGGATGGCAGCATCGACGGGATTGATAACACCTACGAGTGGAAAGCCGAGGCCGCCGGCGACTATCAGTGGATTGCCGAAGGCGAGACGTCGGTTAAGGGCCTCGCCGCTGGCAAATACAGCGTTCGTCTTAAGGCCGACCGTAACCATAACGCCTCTGAGGCCCTGACGGTTGAGGTCAAGGACGGCCCCAAGAAGGCCGACGGTAGCGGTTGGAAGCACGACGACGCCGAGCACTGGAACACCTGCACCTGCGGCAAGGAGGACGTTGACCGCGCCCAGCACGACTTTGAGTGGGTCGTCGACCAGGACGCCACGGCCGATAAGCCCGGTTCCAAGCACGAGCGCTGCAAGACGTGCGGCTACGAGTGCGAGTCTGTCGAGATTCCCGCCTTCGGCATCAAGGGCTACTCCGACGAGTACGACGGTGCGTATCACACGGTTGATGCGACGAGTCTGCCCGAGGGCGCGACGGCCCAGTACAGCACCGACGGCAAGAACTGGTCCCCCGAGGCCCCCAAGATTAAGGACGTCGGCACGCTGACCGTTGCTTACCAGGTGACGATTGACGGTGCGACCGCCGAGGGCGAGGTCACGCTCGAGGTCAAGCCGCGCGCGATTACGGTCACCGCCCAGGCCGCTTCTAAGACCTACGGCGAGGCCGACCCCGTGTTTACGTGGGCGATCACATCCGGCGAACTCGTTGAGGGCGAGAGCCTTCAGGGTATTGAGATTGAGCGCGATGATGACGACAGCGTGCACGACGGTGGCTATGCTCTGCACCTGACGCAGCCTGAGGGCGCCAACTCCAACTACAAGATCACGTTCAAGGACGGCACCTTTACGATCGGTAAGCGCGAGCTTGCCGTAACGTGGGACACCACTACTGGGTTCACCTACGACGGCGAGGAGCACTGCCCCCAGGCGAAGCTCCACAATGTCATCGAAGGTGACGATATCTCCGCGTACGTCGACGGCGCCAAGGTCAAGGCCGGCACCTACACGGCGAAAATCACCGAGCTGACGGGCGACGACGCGGGTAACTACAAGCTTCCCGCCGAAGGCCTGACGTGCGAGTTCTCCATCAAGAAGGCGCCCCAGGGTGCGCCGAAAGTCCAGGCCACGGCCGAGACCGTGAGCGGCAAGCGTGACGGCAAGATCACGGGCGTCGACGCGACGATGGAGTGGCGTGCCAAGGGTGCTGACGAGTATCAGGCGGTGGGCGAGGGCGTGACCGAGCTTACGGGTCTTGCCGCCGGCACGTATGAGGTGCGCTACCAGGCCAAGGCCAACTACGATGCATCTTCTGTTACCGAGGTTACCGTGGCGGCCGGTCCCAAGCTGGTCGTGACGCTGCCGAGCAATCAGGTGGGCTACGCGCTCACCTCGACGGCAACCGAGCTCGATTGGCACGGGACTGCAACACTCACCATGGGCATCGACAGCGCGTACTTTGCGGGCAAGGACTACGCCGTCAAGGTCAACGGCACGTCCGTTAAGCTTTCCGCCAAGGGAACCTATGAGCTCAAGGATGTCGAGGGCGACGTGAATGTGACGGTCGAGGGCGTGCTTAAGCACGAGCCCGACGGCTCCGGCTGGGCACACGACGCCAAGAACCACTGGCATATCTGCCGCTGCGACGACATCATCGACAAGGCCGAGCATACCTTTAGGTGGGTTGTCGACAAACCGGCGACTACCGAGGCCAAGGGCAAGAAACACCAGGAGTGCACCGTCTGCGGCGATCAGGGCGCAACCGAGGAAATTGCGATTCTGGCACCCGAGATCATCGACGGCAAGGGCCAGACGATGGTGGTTGACGCCGTCAAGGACCTGAGCTTCCGTTCGAGCGCACCGCTCGCGTTCTTCCAGAAGGTACTGGTCGACGATAAGGAGGTCGCGGCCGAGAACTACGTGCTCACCGAGGGCTCTACGATCGTGACGCTCAAGGCGAGCTTCCTGAATACGCTCGGCGTGGGCGAACACAGGCTGAGCGTGGTTTCGACCACGGGCACGGCCGAGACGACCTTTACCGTTGCCGAGGCTGCCAAGCCCGCTCCTGGCCAGACCACTACGACTACTACGACCACGACTACGACTTCCAAGCCTAAGAAGAGGGCTAGCAAGGAGGCGTTGCCTGAGTCCGGCGACAGCACTTATGTCGTCGCGGGCGCCGTACTCGCTGCCGGTGTGGCAGTCCTGCTGCTGGCGTGGACCATCATGAAGCGCCGCGCTTAACCGCGCACCAGCTCCCAGCGGGTCCGGATCGAGCGATCCGGACCCGCTTTTATGCCCACCGCCTCTCGGACCAAGATAAAACGGGCCGCTCGAACCGTGTGGCGGATCCATTTTCGACTGTCCTCAGCTTGCCAGTTCGAAAATGGACCCGCCCCAAGATTGAATCCTTATTCCAACTTTACACCTGGCTTTACAGCTGTCTTGTCAGCTGTAAAGCCAGGTGTCATACTAAAGCCCCAAGATTCGCCAAAAGAGAGGGGCCTTGATGGCACAGAGCGCGAACATGGATGCATCGGAGCTTGCACGCGATATCGCGGCCGGCCTGGCATCGGCAACGACGGCAACGGAGCGCGCGGCACTGGTGCCCGCAGAGCTCGTCGAGGCCATTCATCAGCTAAAAACCCAACGTGACGCAGTGATCCTGGCGCACTATTATGTGGCGCCCGAGGTTCAGGCTGTGGCCGATTTCGTCGGCGACAGCTTCTACCTGGCAAAGCTTGCCAAGAGCCTGCCGCAGCAGACTATCGTGCTGTGCGGCGTGGAGTTTATGGGCGAGAGCGCCAAGCTGCTCAACCCCACCAAGACCGTGCTGCTGCCCGAGCCGGGCGCGGACTGTCCCATGGCGCACATGGTCAAGCACGAGACGGTCGACGCGGCGCGCGCCGAATATGGCGACGACCTGGCCGTGGTGTGTTACGTCAACTCGACGGTCGAGATCAAGAGCTGGAGTGACGTGTGCGTTACCAGCTCTAACGCCGTCAAGATCGTCTCCGAGCTGCCGCAGCAGCACATCTTGTTCATTCCCGACCAGAACCTGGGCCGCTTTGTGGCCGAGCAGGTGCCCCAAAAGCACGTCATCCTCAACAACGGCTACTGCCCGCGCCATCACATCATCACCGTCGAGCAGATCGTCGACGCGCAGGAGGCGCACCCCGACGCGCTCGTGCTGGCGCACCCCGAGTGCAAGGCCGACGTCCTGGCCGAGGCCGACTACATCGGCTCCACTGCCGGCATCATCAAGTATGCCGAGGAGTCGGACGCGAGCGAGTTTATCATCGTGACGGTCCGCGGCGTGCTCTACGAGCTCGAGCGCCGCTGCCAGGGCACCGGCAAAAAGTTCTACTTCCCCGCGGTACAGCCCACCTGCGTCAACATGGATCTCATCACGCTCGAAAAGCTCGTGCGCTGCCTGGAGACGGGCGAGGGCGAGGTGCAGATTGGCGTGTCGGATGAGGCCGCCGACCAGGCCAAGCTCACGCTCGACCGCATGCTCGAATACGCGGCGCGCTAGAACGATGTGACATGAGGGACCATCCCTTATGCCACATTACAAGGGAGAGGATTCCTGTGGAAACCAAACAATGCCCCGACATGGAGTGCGACGTCGTCATTGCCGGTTGCGGCGTGGCGGGCCTGTACGCGGCCCTTAATCTGCCGACGAGCACGCGCGTGATCATGCTCTCCAAGGGCGCTGTCGACGAGTGCGATTCGATGCTCGCGCAGGGCGGTATCTGCGTGCTTCCCGAAGGCTCTGACTACGACGCCTTCTTTGAGGACACCATGCACGCCGGCCACTACGATAACCGCCGCGAGAGCGTCGACATCATGATCCGCTCGAGCCGCTCGGTCATCAACGACCTGCTGGCCATGGGCGTGGACTTTGAGCGCAAGGCCGACGGTAGCCTCGACTTTACCCGCGAGGGTGCGCACAGCCGTCCGCGTATTGCCTTCCATGCCGACATTACGGGCAAGGAGATCACGACCAAGCTCCTCCAGGCCGTTCGCAAGCTGGATAACGTGCAGATTTTGGAGCACGTGGCCATGACCGACATTCTGACGGGCGAGCGTGATGGCGCTACGGCGTGCCTCGGCGTCGTCGCCGTTCCCGTGGACGAGGATAACTCGGTTCGCCCCGCCGACGAGCTGGCAAATGCCGCCGAGGGCGTGCATGCCGGCGAGCCGTTTAAGATCCATGCCCGCCACACGCTGTGGGCGACAGGCGGCATCGGCGGTGTATACGACCACTCGACCAACTATCCGCAGCTCACGGGCGATGCCTGCTACATCGCCCAGGAGCATGGCATTAAGATGGAGCACCTGGACTACGTGCAGATTCACCCCACGGGACTGTTCTCGCCGCAGCCGGGCCGCACCTTCCTGATCAGCGAGAGCTGCCGCGGCGAGGGCGCGATTTTGCTCAACGCCGCCGGCGAGCGTTTTACCGACGAGTTGCAGCCGCGCGACGTTGTCGCTGCCGCTATTCGCGAGCAGATGAAGCAGGATGGTACCGAGCACGAGTGGCTGAGCTTTGCCCCCGTTGAGCGCGACGTGGTAACCGGACACTTTGCCAACATTCGCGCACGCTGCCTGGAGGACGGCCGCGACATCTTGGACGAGCCCATTCCCGTCACACCCACGCAGCACTACTTTATGGGCGGCGTGTGGGTCGACAAGGACGGCCGCACCTCGATGCCCGAGCTCTACGCCGCCGGCGAGACGGCCTGCAACGGCGTTCACGGCAAGAACCGCCTTGCATCAAACAGCCTGCTCGAGGCGCTGGTCTGGGGTCGTCGCGCCGCGTGGCACATGCGTACCGGCCAGTCGCTCGCCGTGGAGCAGGCGGGCGAGCCCGCGCTCGACGGCCGTCATCGCGCCCTGAGCGCCGACACCCTGGCAATCGATGATTTGGCCCGTGCCGCCGGCACGCAGGCCGTGGAGGAGTAGACCATGAACCCCATTACCATGAAGCTCGTCGTCGATGATCTGATTCTGCAGGCTCTGCGCGAGGACATTACGTTTGAGGACGTGAGCACGGCAAGCGTGTGCCCCACGGCGCGTCCCGCCACGGTGGAGCTCATCGCCAAGGCCGATGGCATCATCGCGGGCCTGGATGTGTTCGCTCGTACCTTTGAGCTGCTGGATTCGCAGAGCTCGGTGCTGTTTGATGTTGCCGATGGCGACGAGGTGCACGCCGGCGACCATGTGGGCCAGGTACGCGGCGATGCGCGCGTGCTGCTTTCGGGCGAGCGCGTGGCGCTCAACTACCTGCAGCGCATGAGCGGTATCGCTACCTATACGCACCAGATGGCTGCGGCGCTCGAGGGCACCAAGACCGTGCTCGTCGACACGCGCAAGACCACGCCGGGTATGCGCGCCTTCGAGAAGGCCGCGGTCGAGATCGGCGGCGGCAGCAACCACCGCTACAATCTGTCGACGGCCGTCATGCTCAAGGACAACCACATCGACGCCGCCGGCGGCGTGACGCGTGCGATCGAGATGGCGCGCGCCCATGCATCGTTTACCGCGACGGTCGAGATCGAGTGCGAGAACCTGGACATGGTACGCGAGGCCGTGGAGGCCGGCGCCGACATCATCATGCTCGACAACATGACCCACGATGACATGGCTGCCGCGATTGAGTTTATTGCCGGTCGCGCCAAGACCGAGTGTTCGGGCAACGTGGATGCCAGCAATATCCGTGCGCTTGCCGACCTGGGCGTTGACTTTATTAGCTCGGGAGCGTTGACGCACTCTGCGCCGATTCTCGACCTCTCGCTTAAGCACCTGCGTCTGCTGGACGGTAAATAATGGACGCCCGCGAGCGTCGCCGTGCCATCATGGGCGTGCTCGAGCGAGCCAAAGACCCCGTCTCCGGCAGTACGCTTGCTCGCGAGGTGGGTGTGAGCCGCCAGGTTGTCGTGCAAGACATCGCCCTGCTGCGCGCCGATGGGCACGATATCGTGGCGACCAATCGCGGCTACGTGCTGCAGGAGGCCCCCAGCAGCCCCGCCGTGCCCACGCGCCTGGTCAAGGTTCGCCATAGCATGGAGCAGGCAGGCGATGAGCTCACGAGTATCGTCGACGCCGGAGGCGCCGTGCTCAACGTGATCGTCAATCACCGCGTGTACGGTAAGATCACGGCCGACCTGGACATCCGCAATCGTCGCGATGTTGAGCGTTACCTGCACGATATCGAGAGCGGCAAAAGCTTTCCACTACTAACGGTGACGAGCGGCTATCACTTCCATCGCATCGCGGCAGAGGATGAGCAAACCCTCGACGAGATCGAGGCTATGCTCAAGGAGATGGGCTATCTGGCAGACCTGATGCCCTACGAAGACGATCTATCGTAGCCGACGCTGCAAACGCCCCTAAGCGGCAATCTGACGTTCAATCGTCGGTCGCGTACAAAAGTACGCTTCCCTCCTCTTTCGCGTCACCTTGCTCGCTTGGGGGCGTTTTCGCTGACTTATGCTCAACCTGCGACGGTGCCAAATTAGCTATCCGCACAAAAAGGAGGCCTTCGCGGCGATGCGGAGGCCTCCTTTTTTGTGCACGGTGTACTTGTGAGTGTGCAAGTGGGGGAGTTGTTACTCCTCGACGATCTCGGTGATCGCGCCGGCGGGGCAAGCGTCCTGGCAAGCGCCACAGGCGACGCAGGAGTCCTCGTCAGCAACGGTAGCGACGTCCTGGAGCTCCAGAACGCCAGCGGGGCAGGAGTCGACGCAAACGCCACAAGCGATGCACTCGTCGGCATCAATTACGGGATGAGCCATGGTAGTTTCCTCTCTGTTGACCGACGCTACAGGCGATGCGCGCCGGTTTGATTCGGGCAAAAACATACCACGTGAGCGACCGTTTGCAATACCCTCTGGCCGGCATCTTCATACCATTCGCCGAGTATGCCACGGCTTACTAAGAAACGCACTGGTGAGGCTGGTGAGCTGTGCAGATGTTAGCTAAAGGTGACTCGAATTATTGAGCAATTGAGTGGGCTTTCGGAAAGCGCATCCCGTTACCTGGTCGAAAAACGGGTCGCAGTTTCCGGTTGGGCCCGCTAGCGGAAACTGCGACCCGGTATCAGCTCTCAAAACGGGATATGGTTTCCGGTTGAGCCTTCAGACGGAAACTACGACCCGGAATCCACACTCAAACCGGGACGAGCTTTCCGTAAAGCAGCCCCAGGCACCCCCGTCCCAAACCTCAGCCATCTCTACATAGATTTCGATAGATTTGCCGAGAACTCAATCAGCGCATCTACCTGCGCATTCGAGAACCTAAACTCTAAGTGATAAGAAATCTTATATGAATTGACTTAGATTTTGTATATTCCGGTCCATAAGGGGATACACTACATCCTGAAAGACAAACCGAAAGACCGCTTGGCAGACCGCCGAGTCGGTGCAAACGCACAAGAGAGAGGGAATTTCTAATGGGCAAGATTCTTGGTATCGACCTTGGTACTACTAACTCCGCAATGGCCGTTCTCGAGGGCGGTTCTCCGACCATCATCGTGAACGCCGAGGGCGACCGCACCACCCCGTCTGTCGTGGGCTTCCGTGCCGACGGCGACCGCGTCGTGGGCAAGGCCGCTAAGAACCAGGCGGTCACCAACCCCAAGAACACCGTGTTCTCCATCAAGCGCTTCATGGGCCGCAAGTACTCCGAGTGCACCTCCGAGCTCAAGACCGTGCCGTATGAGGTCAAGGAGGGCCAGGGTGGCCGTGCCGTCGTCGACATCGAGGGCAAGGAATACACCGCCGAGCAGGTGAGCGCCATGACGCTCGCAAAGATGAAGGCCGACGCCGAGAAGTATCTGGGCGAGACCGTCACCGACGCCGTCATCACCGTCCCGGCCTACTTCAACGACGCCCAGCGCCAGGCCACCAAGGACGCCGGTAAGATCGCCGGCCTCAACGTTAAGCGTATCGTCAACGAGCCGACCGCTGCCGCTTTGGCCTATGGCCTGGACAAGCAGGGCTCCGACCAGCGCATCCTGGTCTTCGACCTGGGCGGCGGTACCTTCGACGTCTCCATCCTCGACCTCGCCGACGGCGTGTTTGAGGTTCTGTCCACCTCGGGCGACAACCACCTGGGCGGCGACGACTGGGATCAGCGCGTCATCGACTGGATGGCCGATAAGTTCCAGCAGGAGAACGGTGTCGACTTGCGTCAGGACCCCATGGCCCTGCAGCGTCTGAAGGAGGCCGCCGAGAACGCCAAGAAGGAGCTCTCCGCCGCCCAGCAGTCCACTATCAACCTGCCGTTCATCACCATGAACCAGTCCGGCCCGCTGCACCTCAACTACACGCTGACCCGCGCCGAGTTCGAGAAGATCACCCGCGACCTGCTCGAGCGCTGCAAGCAGCCTGTCACCAACGCCCTGCGCGACGCTAACCTTAAGCTCTCCGATCTGACCGAGGTCATCCTCGTCGGCGGCTCCACCCGTATGCCCGCCGTCCAGGAGCTCGTCAAGACCATGACCGGCAAGCAGCCCAACATGTCCGTGAACCCCGACGAGGTCGTTGCCGACGGCGCTGCCGTCCAGGGCGGCGTGCTCACCGGCGACGTCGAGGGCATCCTGCTGCTCGACGTTACCCCGCTGTCGCTGGGCGTCGAGACCATGGGCGGCATCATGACCAAGATGATCGACCGCAACACCACGATTCCGACCTCCAAGACCGAGGTCTACTCCACCGCTGCCGACAACCAGACCAGCGTCGAGATCAACGTGCTCCAGGGCGAGCGCGAACTTGCCCGCGACAACAAGTCGCTCGGTAAGTTCCAGCTGACCGGTATCCCGGCTGCCCGCCGCGGCGTGCCGCAGATCGAGGTCACCTTCGACATCGACGCCAACGGCATCGTCAAGGTCTCCGCTAAGGACAAGGGCACCGGCAAGGAGCAGCAGATCACCATCTCCGGCTCCACCGCTCTGTCCGACGAAGAAGTCGATCGTATGGTCAAGGACGCCGAGGCTCATGCCGAGGAGGACAAGAAGCAGAAGGAAGAGGTCGAGGTCCGCAACCAGACCGACAGCCTGTGCTACTCCACCGAGCAGACCCTCAACGAGCTGGGCGACAAGGTTTCCGCCGACGTGAAGTCCAAGGCCGAGGCCGCTATCGCCGATGCCAAGAAGGCGCTCGAGGGCTCTGACGTCGAGGCCATCAAGGCAGCTGGCGAGTCCCTGCAGTCCGTGGCCTACGAGCTGGCTCAGGTTGTCTACGCCGACGCTCAGCAGCAGACCGACGGTGCCGCCGGCGCCCAGCCTGCCGACGATGACGTCGTCGACGCCGACTACGAGGTTGTGGACGACGAGGACAAGTAATCATGTCCGCCCGTAAAGCTCGCACGGAGGCGGCTGCCGTTGGAGCCGCCCCCGTTGACTCTGAGGAGAAGGACGTGAAGATTCCCGTAGAGGCCGTCGACGATACCGAGGCCAGCGAGGCCGAGGCCGCCGAGGCTGTCGAGAACCAGGTAGAGGATTCCAACAAGGAGGCGACGATGACCGAGGACGAGATGGTGGAAGCCGCTATCCGCGCCGGTGAGGAAGCCGCCGACAACGACTTTAAGCTCAAGTTCGAGCAGGCCCAGAAGGAGCTTGCCGACGTGCGCAATGAGCTCGATGCTGCGGCAGAGGCTCAGAAGGCTGCCGAGGACAAGGCGAAGGACGCCACCGAGCGCACCGCCCGTCTGCAGGCCGACTGGGAGAACTTCCGTCGCCGCACCGCCAGCGAGCGTATCGCCGAGCGTGAGCGCGCGACAGAGAAGCTTGTCACTGCGCTGCTGCCGGTGGTCGACGATATCGAGCGCGCGATCGACCATGCCCGCAGCCAAGAGCTTGCCGACGACTTTAAGCAGTTCGTCGACGGCGTCGACGCGGTGCATGCCAAGCTACTCGATGTGTTTGCGCACGAGGGCGTTGAGCCCATCGACCCCAAGGGCGAGGCGTTCGATCCGCTCGAGCACCAGGCTGTGGGTCGCGTCGAGGACTCGTCGCAGTACGACGAGACCGTCAACGACGTGTACCAGAAGGGCTACCGCATGGCGGACCGCATCCTGCGTTCCGCGATGGTGACGGTGACCTACGGTGGCGAAAAGCGCCCCGCACCGGAGCCCGAAGCGGCGCCCGAGGATGCTGCGGCCGATACGGCCGAGAGCACCGAGGAGTAATTGAGAAGGGCCCCGGGGCAACACCCGGGGCCCTTTCTGGCCTAGTGCCATATGAAAGCATGAACCGCCGCCCGCTGGGCGACGGATAAAACAGGAGAGGAGCTACGATGGCTGCAGGCAAAACCTTCTATGACATCCTGGGCGTATCCAAGAGCGCCTCCGACAAAGAGATCAAGAGCGCGTTTCGCAAGCTCGCGCAAAAATATCACCCCGACGCCGGCGGCGACGAGGCCAAGTTCAAGGAGATCAGCGAGGCCTACGAGACGCTTTCGGACGAGAAGAAGCGCAAAGAGTACGACCAGATGCTCATGTTTGGCGGCATGCCGGGCGCAGGCGGCGCGTATGGCGGCGGCTACGGTGCCGGCGCGGGTGCCAGCGGCTGGGGCGACATCTTCGACAGCATCTTTAGCGGCAACGGCGCCTGGGGCAGCGATTGGGGCTCGGGCTTTGCCGGGGCTGCGGGCGCTGCCGGTGCCGGCGCGGGTCGCAGCCGCGCTCGCAAGGGCGGCGACCTGTCGCTGACCGTCGATGTGACGGCCGAGGACGCGTTTCGCGGCGTGACGCACAAGGTCACCTATCGCATTCCCTCGACAGGCGAGCAGCAGACCATTACGGTCTCGGTGCCCGCGGGCGCGGTCGACGGCGGCAAGCTACGCTACAAGCGTCGCGGCGAGTATGGCGTCGCCGGCGGCGAGCGCGGCGACCTGGTCGTGACCACGCATGTGGAGGAGCACCCGCTGTTTAAGCGCAAAGGCGCCGACGTGACCATGGAGGTACCGGTCTCGGTCTACGAGGCGGCGCTCGGCTGCACGGTGGACGTGCCCACGCCCGGCGGTGCGACGGTCCGTTTGAAAGTGCCTGCGGGTACCCAGACGGGCAAGAAGTTCCGCTTTAAGGAGATGGGGGCGCCCGACGTTAAGCACCGTGGCCGTACGGGTGCGCTGCTCGTCGAGATCAAGGTACAGGTTCCCACGAACCTATCCGATGACGAGCGCGATGCCATGACCAAGCTGCGCGAGGCCGACACGCGCGACTACCGCGAGAAAGTTAACCGTTACAAGGCGACGTTCTAGGGCGGTCGCGGTGCACGCCCACGCCTGCGGGCTTATGATGGACGATAACGAGACGGAAAGGGGTCAGGTAGCATGGACGAGGACAATAGGAACAAACCGCTGTACATGATCAGCGTGGCGGCCGAGCTGACCGGCATGCATCCGCAGACTCTGCGCGTCTACGAGTCCAAGGGTCTGGTGAACCCCCAGCGCTCGGGCGGCAACACGCGCCTGTATTCGCGTGCCGATATCGAGCGCCTGGAGCTCATCAACCAGCTGACCGACGAGGGCATCAACCTTGCCGGCGTGGTGCGCATCCTCGATATGAAGGAGCGTGCCGAGGAGCGCGAGCGCGAGAACGAAAAGCTCCGCGCCCGCATGCGCCAGCTCGAGGACGAGCTGCACGAGTACAAGATGCAGAAGAAGATCACCTCCCTGGCCCCGCGCGATGGCTCGGTTAATCCCGAACAGGTCATGCGCAAGCTGCTGGGCGCCGGCGGGGATCTCTAGGTTCCGCCGTTCTAACGAACGGCGGACCGGTCGACGCTGCGCGCCGCCCAGAGCGACAATTTGTCATTCAAAAGGCAAGGCATGACCAGAAGGTCTATGCCTTGCCTTTTTCATGCCAACTTGTTCGCTCTGGACGTCGCTCGCTGTCCGTCCTCTACCTGCGGCGTTGCCAAGGTCCGGATGCGGCACTTGGGGACGTTCCTCACTTTGGAAATGCGGTCCGCTCGCTGTCCGTCCTCTACCTGCGGCGTTGCCTTGCTCCGAATGCGGCCCGCTCGCTGCCGTTGCCAGAGTAGTCATTGGGGACGTTCTTAAATGACTAGTCGAAAGGGACGCTCTTGCACCAAATCTGCTGACCCACATCGGGCTCGTCCTGTGCTTTACCGAGATAAAGTGAACGTGCAGATTCGTAACCCACTCGCAACCGTTCTATGGCACGATATTGAACGAATGCATGCTATGCGCCCAAATCTTTTGGGCAGAGTGGGAGACAGTATGGTCAAGCTGTACGAAGACGGCATCTACCTGCGCGGCGGCAGCGAGGTTGTGCCTGCGGCCGAGGCTGCCGAGCGCGGTATTACGCAGACGCCCGAGGATGCCAAGCGCGGCACCATCGCGTATTCGATTCTCCAGGCACACAATACGTCCGGCGACCCCGAGGCGCTCAAGATTCGCTTCGATGCCATGGCGAGCCACGACATCACCTTCGTCGGCATCATCCAGACGGCGCGCGCCTCGGGCATGGAGCAGTTCCCGCTGCCCTACGTGCTCACTAACTGCCATAACTCGCTGTGCGCCGTGGGCGGCACCATCAACGAGGACGACCACGTCTTTGGCCTTTCCGCGGCTAAGAAGTACGGCGGCATCTTCGTTCCGCCGCACATCGCCGTCATCCACTCCTTTATGCGCGAGAACTTCGCCGGTTGCGGCAAGATGATCCTGGGCTCCGACTCGCACACCCGCTATGGCGCCCTGGGCACCATGGCCGTGGGCGAGGGCGGCGGCGAGCTGGCAAAGCAGTTGCTGCGCGACACCTACGACGTTGCCTATCCCGGCGTCGTCGCTATCTACCTCACGGGCGCCCCGCGTCCCGGCGTCGGCCCGCACGACGTGGCGCTCGCCATCATCCGTGCCGTCTTTGCCAAGGGCTATGTCAAGAACAAGGTCATGGAGTTTGTGGGCCCCGGCATCGCGAGCATGACGACCGATTACCGCAACGGCGTCGACGTCATGACCACCGAGACCACCTGCCTGTCGAGCATCTGGGCCACCGACGAGGACACGCACGCGTTTTTGGCCACGCACGGTCGCGGCGACGACTACCGCGAGCTCAAGCCCGCCGATGTCGCCTACTACGACGGTTGCGTCGAGGTCGATCTGTCGAGCATCAAGCCCATGATCGCGCTGCCATTCCATCCTTCCAACGGCTTTGAGATCGAGGAGCTCAACGAGAACCTCGAGGACATCCTGCATGAGGTGGAGCTCGAGGCCGCTAAGATCGGCGAGGGCAAGACGCACTTTAGCCTGCTCGACAAGATCGTCGACGGCAAGCTTCACGTGCAACAGGGCGTTATCGCCGGCTGCTCGGGCGGCAACTACGACTCCGTGGTCCAGGCTGCCCGCGTGCTCAAGGGCGCCAACACCGGCTGCGGCGAGTTCTCTCTGTCGGTCTATCCCACGAGCCAGCCCGTGGCGCTCGAACTTACGCGCCGTGGCTATATCTACGACCTTATGGAGGCCGGCGCGATCGTGCGCACGGCGTTCTGCGGTCCGTGCTTTGGCGCCGGCGACACGCCTGCCAACAACGGCCTGTCCATCCGCCACACCACGCGCAACTTCCCCAACCGCGAGGGTTCCAAGCCGGGCAATGGTCAGCTGAGCGCCGTGGCCCTAATGGACGCTCGCTCCATTGCGGCGACGGCCGCCAACGGAGGCGTCCTGACGCCGGCGACCGACCTGCCCGAGGAGACTTGGGACGAGGCCTGCGAGTACACCTTTGACGACGCGCCGTATAAAAAGCGCGTGTACTGGGGCTTTGGCAAGGCCGAGCCTGCTGACGAGCTGGTCGAAGGCCCCAACATCAAGCCGTGGCCCGCGATGGAGCCTCTCGGCGACGATATCCTGCTCAAGGTGTGCTCCAAGATCATGGACCCGGTCACCACGACCGACGAGCTCATTCCCTCGGGTGAGACGAGCTCCTTCCGCTCCAACCCGCTGGGCCTGGCAGAGTTTACGCTCAGCCGCCGCGATCCGGCCTACGTGGGTCGTTCCAAGGAGGTCGACGCCGTGGAGAAGCGCCGCGTTGCCGGCGAGGCGGCGGGCGATCTGGCGGCACTCGATGCCGAGCTTGCCGGCGTGTTTGAGGCGCTGGCCGGCGCCGGCGTCGTGGCCGATGCCAAGGCGACCGAGTACGGCTCCATGCTCTATGCCAAGAAGCCCGGTGACGGTTCTGCCCGCGAGCAGGCCGCGAGCTGCCAGCGCGTGATTGGCGGTCTGGCCAACATCGTCCACGAGTACGCCACCAAGCGCTATCGCTCCAATGTGATGAACTGGGGCATGGTGCCCTTCCAGATGGAGGCCGAGCCCAACTTTGAGGTGGGCGACTACGTCTTCGTGCCGGGTATCCGTGCCGCGCTCGATGGTGACCTGAAGGACATCGCCGCCTACGTGGTGCGCGCCGATGGTGCGGTCGAGCAGATTGAGCTCTACATTGCCGATATGACGGCTGAGGAGCGTGCCATCGTCAAGGCCGGCTGCCTGATCAACTACAACAAGTTCAAGGCCGCTGCCGAGTAACGTTGCTGTACGCCCCGGACACACCTTTCCCTCGTGCTCACGCGCTTCGCGAGGGTCGCGTTCGGGAAAGGATAAGCCCCGGGCTACATTTCTGCGTTCTCGTTGGGTCTTGAGGGACGCTAATAAATAGACTTGCTTGATGCCGCCTCTTTTTATTGGGGCGGTTTCTTTTTGTCGAGAACCGCCACAAAGGGGGCAGGCACCTTTGTGGTGGTTCTCGGTTTGTCTCGACCTGTAACATCTTGGCCGCTAAAAGTGGGCCTGGTGTTACAGATTTAGATTTTCGATTCGGGTGTCTTCTGCTCGTCTCGATTTGTAACAGATAGAGCTCTATTTGCCGAGTAGATGTTACAGATTGAGACAAACGGTTGCCGCTGGCCATTTCATCTTGATTTGTAACATCTAGGATCAAAAATGGCTGCTAGATGTTACAGATCGAGACGGTAGTGCACCTGGGCAGTGGTGGGCTGACATCTCAGTACCCTATCCATCAATCACTCAGAAAATCTTATATATAGAGACTTAGATTTGTGTATAAGATCGTACAAAGCTGGCAACAATACTTCTCGGACAACGTGAAGCCGCCCCGTAGGGCGGCCGCCCCAAGAGAGGTGATTCCATGAGAATCGATAAGCTAGCAATGACGTCGCGCGAGGCGTTGCAGACCGCCATGAGCACGGCTGCCGACGCACAGGCCGGCGCGGTGGAGCCGATTCACCTGCTGTCCGCCCTGCTCGGTGCCGGCGAGCGCAATATCTCCGTGATTATCGAGCGCATCGGCGCCGACCCAGCCCAGCTTGCACACTCCACGCAAGATGCCATCGACCGCGCACCCAAGGTTTCGGGCGAGGGCCAGCAGATGGGCCTGTCCAACGAGCTCGTCCGCGTCATCGAGAAGGCCGAGAAAAAGGCCACCAAGATGGGCGACAGCTTTGTAGTGACCGAGCATCTGCTGATGGCACTTGCCGAGGACAAGGGCGAGGCCGGCCGCGTTCTGCGCGACGCAGGCGTCACCAAGGAGCGCATCGAGCAAGTCTACGAGGAGCTGCGCGGCGATGACCGCGTGACGTCCGCCGAGGACAAGACTCAGTTTGAGGCGCTGGAGCAGTACGGCCGCAACATCTGCGACCTGGCCCGCGCCGGCAAGCTCGATCCGGTTATCGGCCGTACCGACGAGATCCGTCGTACCATTCAGGTCCTGTCCCGTCGTACCAAGAACAACCCTGTGCTCATCGGTGAGCCGGGTGTCGGTAAAACGGCCATCGTCGAGGGCATCGCCCAGCGTATCGTGGCCGGCGACGTGCCGAGCACGCTGCGCGACCGCGACCTCATCGAGCTCGACATGAGCGCGCTGGTCGCCGGTGCCAAGTACCGCGGCGAGTTCGAGGACCGCTTGAAGGCCGTGCTCAAGGAAGTGCAGAAGTCCGAAGGCAAGGTCATCCTGTTCATCGATGAGCTCCACACCATTGTGGGCGCGGGTGCCACCGAGGGCTCCATGGACGCCGGCAACATCCTCAAGCCTGCGCTCGCCCGCGGCGACCTGCACGCGATCGGCGCGACCACGCTCGACGAATACCGCAAGTACATCGAGAAGGACGCGGCGCTCGCCCGTCGTTTCCAGACCGTTATGGTCTCCGAGCCTACCGTCGAGGACACCATCTCGATTCTGCGTGGCCTCAAGGAGAAGTACGAGATCTTCCACGGCGTGCACATTACCGATAGCGCGCTCGTGGCCGCCGCCGACCTCTCCGATCGTTATATCGCCGACCGCTTCCTGCCCGACAAGGCCATCGACCTGGTCGACGAGGCCGCAAGCCGCCTGCGCATGGAGCTCGACAGCATGCCGGTCGAGATCGACGCCACCACGCGTCAGCTCACCCAGCTGCAGATTGAGGAGCAGGCGCTCATGAAGGAGACCGACGACGCCTCCAAGGAGCGTCTGGAGACCCTGCGCCAGGAAATCGCCGAGGTCCAGGAAAAGCTCAACGTGCAAAAGGCCGGTTGGCTCAACCAAAAGAACGCTATCGACCATGTGCAGGAGCTCAAGGGCCAGCTCGATGAGGCCAAGAGCGAAGAGGAGCGTGCGACGCGCAACGGAGACTTGGGCCGTGCGTCCGAGCTGCGTTACTCCGTGATTCCGGGTCTGCAGCAGCAGATTCAGGATTCCGAGGCCGCGCTCGAGGCACAAAAGCAGCAGGACGGTGAAGGCCTCAACGAGCAGGTGACCTCCGACGAGATCGCCGAGGTCGTGAGCGCCTGGACCGGTGTGCCCGTCTCCAAGATGATGCAGGGTGAGCTCGACAAGCTGAAGGGCTTGGAAGGCGAGCTGCATAAGCGCGTCATCGGCCAGGATGAGGCCGTCTCCGCCGTCGCCGCGGCCGTGCGCCGTAGCCGTGCGGGCCTCTCCGATCCGGACAAGCCCATCGGCAGCTTCTTCTTCCTGGGCCCCACCGGTGTGGGCAAGACCGAACTCGCCAAGGCGCTGGCTGAGTGCCTGTTCGATGACGAGCGCGCGCTCGTGCGTATCGACATGTCCGAGTACATGGAGAAGTTCAGCGTTCAGCGTCTGATCGGTGCGCCCCCGGGATACGTGGGCTACGACGAGGGTGGACAGCTCACCGAGGCCGTGCGCCGTCGCCCGTACTCCGTGATCTTGCTCGACGAGATGGAGAAGGCTCACCCGGATGTCTTCAACGTGCTGCTGCAGGTGCTCGACGACGGCCGTCTGACCGACGGTCAGGGTCGTCAGGTGTCCTTCAAGAACACGATCATCATCATGACGTCCAACGTGGGCTCCAAGGCTATCGCCGATCTTTCGGGCAAGGACGAGGAGGAGATGCGCCATCAGGTCGATGCGGCCATGGCTCAGACTTTCCGCCCCGAGTTCCTCAACCGTATCGACGATATCGTGGTGTTCCATCCGCTCGGCATGGCGCAGATCGAAAAGATCGTCGATATTCAGCTCGCCGACGTCCGCGCACGTCTGGCCAAGGAGCGCATGACGCTTGCCATCACCCCGGCGGCCAAGCAGATGCTCGCCGTGGGCGGTCTGGACCCGGTCTTTGGTGCCCGTCCGCTCAAGCGTCTGGTGCAGCGCGAGGTCGTGGACGCCATCGCCGCCGCTATCATCGACGGTACGGTGCGCGAGGGCGATCAGGTGACGGTTGACGTCGACAAGGACGGTGCCTTTACCGTCGTGTGCGATAACACGCCGTCTGCCACCTACGAGGTGCCCGATGCCGAGTAGATTGTTGGGCCATGCCTTAAAATCTACCTTTTGAGCCAAACGCCAAGGGCGGCGGATCCAATTGGGTCCGCCGCCCTTTTTCGTGCGACAATCGATGATGTTGAACGTGAGTACATGGCAAGGAGCTATGCAGATGAAAGACGAGAACGAGACGAACGCACCGGCGCCTGAGTCAGCGCCCGCCGCACCCAAGCCTGCGCCTAAGCCGGCACCCAAGCCGCGCGACCCCTACATCCGTGCCGAGAACGAGGACGACGACGGCTACGATCCCTACAGCGATCGCCGCCCCGAGCGCGAGCCGATGTTCGAAGCCGACCCGTGGCGCTAACTCCTGCAGGGTAGCTAATTTGGGACGTGTCTCTATAGTTTTGTCAACCGCGTGCTTCGTGCCATTTCGGCATGACGCATCCGGGCGCCTGGCGCCCCCGCTCGGTTTCCTCTTCGGTTGATCCCGCCGCCCGCTAGGC
>NZ_VUME01000012.1 GCF_009696325.1 Collinsella sp. WCA1-178-WT-3 (M1) | reverse complement strand
CGCGGCCTAGCGGGCGGCGGGATCAACCGAAGAGGAAACCGAGCGGGGGCGCCAGGCGCCCGGATGCGTCATGCCGAAATGGCGCGAAGCACGCGGTTGACAAAACTATAGAGACACGTCCCAAATTGACTGCTCACGTTGACGCCTCAAGCGGAAGTTGCATCCCAGAATCTACGCTCAGAATGGGATGCATTTTCCGGATGGGTTGTTGGCGGAAAGTCCATCCCGGAATCGCCCCCCAGAACGGGACGTGCTTTCCGCCAGTCGCCCCGTCCTACTCAACTCCAAAACCCATGCGCTCGCCATCTCAAAACTGGGTAGAAGAAGGCCAAAACGAAACAGTAGGAGGTCAACATGACGGCAGAAGATAAGGCAAAGAACGCCGGCAAGGTCGCGCTCGTCTTGGAGGGCGGCAGTTTTCGCGGGCAGTTTACCGCGGGTGTGCTCGACGTCCTCATGGAAGCCGGCGTCGAGATTCCGGCAGTATATGGCGTATCGGCCGGCGCCCTCAACGGCGTGAACTACAAGTCGCACCAGATCGGCCGTGCCAACCGCATCAACCTGACTTTCTGCAACGACAACCGCTTCATGGGTGCCGCATCGTTTGCGTCCACGGGCTCCATCGTGGGTTACGACTTCATCTTCAACGATGTCCAGGACCGCTTGGATCCCTTTGATAACGAGGCATTCGACGCGAGCCCCATCGAGATGTACGCCGTCGCGACGGACATGCTCTTTGGAACCGCTGCATACCTGCCGGTCAAAAGCGCCGTGCTCGACCTCGATGCCGTGCGCGCCTCGACGTCGCTGCCGCTGGTGACGCCGCCGGTCGAGATCGACGGGCACAAATACGTCGACGGCGGCGTAGCCGATTCGGTCCCCATCGAGCACGTGCTGGAGGAGGCCGGCTTCGATCGCGCGGTTGTCATTGTCACGCAGGACCGCTCGTACGAGAAAAAGCCCTACGAGTTTATGCCTGCCGCACGCGCCCGCTATGCCGACTACCCCTATCTGCTCGAGGCTATTGAGACGCGCCACGACCGCTATAACATCCAGCGCATGCATCTGTGGAAGTATGAGCGCGAGGGCCGCGCGCTGGTCGTTGCCCCGCAAAAGCCTGTCGAGGTCGGTCACGTCGAGCACGATCCGGCAAAGCTTCTCGACCTGTATATTCAGGGTCGTCAGGAGGCAAAGCGTCTGCTGAGTGATATCGAGGCATTTGTCGAGCGCTAGCGTCGCGACATCATTACCGATGGACGACATGTGCAGAAAGTCTGGTCAGAGCCAAAATACCTGTTGACTCGGGCGACGGGCGGGGTAATATGGACGGGTTACTTGCAGAGCCCCGTGAATCTCTGTAACAACACGTACTGTACATGGAGGAGTCTAAGTGATTTCGAAATCGACTCACTACGCCAAGCAGGGCGAGGTCCAGCGCAACTGGGTTCTCGTCGACGCCGATGGTGCTGTCCTGGGCCGTCTTGCCACCCAGATCGCAATGATCCTGCGCGGTAAGAACAAGCCCCAGTTCACGCCCAACAGCGACTGCGGCGACTTCGTTGTCGTCATCAACGCCGATAAGGTCCAGCTTACCGGTAACAAGGCCGACACGAAGACCTATTATCGCCACAGCGGCTACAACGGCGGCCTCAAGGCTGAGAGCTTCCACCAGGCTATGGAGAAGCACCCGGAGAAGGTCATCGAGCGCGCCGTTCGCGGCATGCTGCCCAAGACCACCCTCGGCCGTGCCCAGATGACCAAGCTTAAGGTCTACGCTGGTGCCGAGCATCCGCATGCTGCCCAGAACCCCACGAAGATTGAGCTGGAGGCTTAAAGATGGCTGAGAACACCGTTGTCTACCAGGGTACCGGCCGTCGTAAGAACGCCGTCGCCCGCGTCCGTCTCGTCCCCGGCACCGGCAAGGTGACTATCAACAAGCGTGACGCCGAGCAGTATTTCGGCCGTCATCAGCTCGTTGAGAACGCCCTTGCTCCCTTCAAGGTGACCGATACCGCCGGTCAGTTCGACGTTATCGCTCTGTGCGATGGCGGCGGCATCTCCGGTCAGTCCGGCGCTCTGCGCCTGGGCATCGCTCGCGCTCTTCTGAACGCTGGCGACTACCGTGCTGACCTCAAGAAGGCCGGTTTCCTTACGCGCGATGCTCGCGTGGTCGAGCGCAAGAAGTACGGCCTCAAGAAGGCCCGCCGCGCTCCCCAGTTCTCCAAGCGTTAAGGTTTTTCTCCTTACGAGATACAATGTACAAGCGGGGCCTGCCGATTGCTCGGCGGGTCCCGCTTTTCTTTTTCGACTAGGGTGGGCGAGTGCGTTTTGCCCACTTGGGAAGGAGCGATCCTATGCCCCAGAACATCTTTGGCACCGACGGCGTCCGTGGCGTCGCCAACGCCGACCTCTCGTGCGACCTCGCGTTTCGCCTTGGCCGTGCGGCGACCAAGTTCCTTGGTCCGGACATTTGCGTTGGCCGCGACACGCGTCTTTCGGGCACCATGCTCGAGAGCGCTCTGACCGCTGGCATTATGGCCGAGGGCGGTCGCCCGCACTGCTGCGGCGTTATCCCTACGCCGGCCGTGGCGCTGCTCACCGTCCAAAACGACCTCGACGGCGGCATCGTCATCTCCGCTTCACACAATCCGCCGGAGTTTAACGGCATCAAGTTCTTTAGCCGCAAGGGCATGAAGCTTCCCGATGCCGTTGAAGA
This sequence comes from Collinsella sp. WCA1-178-WT-3 (M1), assembly GCF_009696325.1. Classification (GTDB taxonomy): domain Bacteria; phylum Actinomycetota; class Coriobacteriia; order Coriobacteriales; family Coriobacteriaceae; genus Collinsella. The sequence continues at coordinate 55,296 of NZ_VUME01000012.1, read as the reverse complement.
AGAGATCAGCGCCTGGGTCATGTCCGAGGAGGCCATGGCTGCCGACACGCTGCCGACCGGCGCCGGTGTGGGCCACATCATCAAGATGAAGGACGCTCGCAAGGCATACGTCGACCACGCTATCAGCACCCTCGACGGCCTTAGGCTCGACGGCCTGGTCGTTGCCGTTGACTGCGGTCACGGTGCTTCCTGCCAGACCACGCCTGCCGCGCTTCAGCGTCTGGGCGCCACGGTCCACGCCATCAATACCGACTACTGTGGCACCGACATCAATGTCGAGTGCGGCTCCACTCATCTTGAGCCCCTGCGCGAGCTCGTGCTGCGCACCCACGCCGACATCGGCCTGGCCCACGACGGTGACGCCGATCGCGTGCTGTTCGTGGACAGCGAGGGCAACGAGATCGATGGTGATTACATCCTGGCCATCTGCGGCTCTGACCTCGCCGCTCGCGGCAAGCTCGCCAACTCCGAGATCGTCTCGACCGTTATGTGCAACTTGGGCTTTTCCATCGCTATGAAGGAACAGGGCTTTGAGATGGTGCAGACCGCCGTGGGCGACCGCTACGTGCTGGAGCGCATGCTCGCGGACGGCGCCGTTATCGGCGGAGAGCAGTCCGGCCACATCATCTTCCTGGAGCACAACACCACCGGCGATGGCCTGGTGACGGCGCTGCAGCTGCTGGCCGTGCTCAAGCGCACTGGCCGCACCCTCACCGACCTTGCCGGCATCATGAAGAAGTACCCGCAGGTGCTCGTCAACGTGCATTCCGACAACAAGGCCGGTCTGGACGATTGCCAGCCCATTTGGGATGCTGTCGCTGCCGCCGAGAAGGAGCTTAACGGTCGCGGCCGCATTCTGGTGCGCCCGAGCGGTACCGAGCCGCTGGTTCGCGTGATGGCCGAGGCCGAGACGCACGAGCTGACTCAGCGCGTCGTTGACGACATCGTCGAGGTTGTCAAGCGCGAACTTCCCTAATGGTCAAAAACCAATGCCAAGTGGTAAACTAGGAAGCTGGTTTTGATTATTGGTATGTCCAAGGGGGAGCATGTTCACTAAAGTCCTAAGGTCTTTTGGTATGCGTGGTCGGGTCCTTACGCTGGATGCTCCCATCTCGGGCGATGTCATTCCGCTTTCCGAGGTTAAAGACCAGACGTTTGCCACTGGCCTTTTGGGCCAAGGCGTTGCCATTCGGCCTACGGGCACGCGCGTGATTGCACCTGCGGATGCCAAGATCGAGGCGATTTTTCCAACGGGACACGCCGTTGCGCTCAACACGGTCGATGGCTTGGATGTTTTAATCCACGTTGGACTCGATACCGTTCAGCTCGAGGGCAAACACTTTACCGTTCATGCACAGGTGGGCGATATCGTCCATAAGGGCGATGTGCTTATCGAGTTTGAACGCGAGGCAATCGAGGCCGAGGGCTACGATGTGACGGTTCCCATTTTGGTGTGCAACTCTGTTGAGTTCTCGAGCATCAAGGGCTCCGTCGGCGAGCATGTCGAGGAGATGGATCAGCTCATCGTCGCTCGCGAGCGCTAACTCGTTCGCTTGCCCTTTGGCCTACAATTCAAACACGTTTACGGAGGGCGCCCTTGAAAGAGGGCGCCCTTCGTGGCAAGATGAAAAATGTCCGAGGCTAAAAGGCTTCGGGTCACCGTGGACGGGCAGGGGCCTCGACGCGGCTAGACACGAGATACATACATTACGCGACCTCGCCCTGGTGGCCGCACACGTTGGTTGCGGCCGACGCAGGCCGCGGGCAAGTGCTTGTAAGGGGAGCCTTGCCTCTCTTCTACGAGAAAGGATGCGTAATGAAGATCATTAAAGCTAAAGACTACGAGGATATGAGCCGCAAGGCCGCCAATATCATCTCGGCGCAGGTTATCCTTAAGCCCGATTGCGTGCTCGGTCTTGCCACCGGCTCCACTCCGATTGGCGCCTACAAGCAGCTCGCCGATTGGTACAAGAAGGGCGATATTGACTTCTCCGAGGTCAGCACCTATAACCTGGACGAGTATCGCGGCCTTTCGCACGATGATCCCCAGAGCTATCACTACTTCATGCGCGAGAACTTCTTCGATCACATCAACGTCGATCTGAATAACACGCACGTGCCCGATGGCTCCAACCCCGATGCCGCCGCTGCCTGCTCCGAGTACGACAGAATCGTCGCTGCCGCCGGTTACCCGGATCTGCAGCTGCTCGGCATTGGTAATAACGGTCATATTGGCTTCAACGAGCCCGATGACCACTTCTCCAAGGGTACGCACTGCGTCGACCTCACCGAGAGCACCATTCAGGCCAACAGCCGCCTGTTCGATAGCATCGACGACGTTCCCCGCCAGGCTTACACCATGGGTACCCAGACCATCATGTATGCCCGCATGATCCTGGTCGTCGCCAACGGCGAGGCCAAGGCTCAGGCTGTGCACGATATGTGCTATGGCCCGGTTACGCCCGAGTGCCCGGCTTCGATCCTGCAGCTGCACACCAACTGCGTCGTCGTTGCCGACGAGGCTGCCCTTTCGCTCTGCGAGTAGTACAATCCGAGCGATTTGTTATTACTTTGTTACAGGCTCCCGTTCTGCGGGGGCCTTTTTTATTATGCATATGCGGAATGGCGGCTAGCTTATAGACTCATGGGCCCTTATACTGCGTCCGTCCGCAATATCTGCCAGCGGAACCAGAATGAGCGCGGACTTTATGGTGTGCATAACATTAGCTTGCCAAAAGCTTGACGGTGGCGCCTCGTATAGCGTGATGCATTCTCTAGCATATTCTATTCAAAAATGCTACTAATGAGTCGCAAACGGTAGCAGCGCGTAGGCGAGTTGCGCAACAAAATATTACAAGCCCCATTGCGTTACACTGCCAAATGAGTGGGACATGCTGGCAAGCGCATTGACCTGCGCAAAGACCGGTTGGTTGGGGGAAAAGTTTCAATCGGCGCTCGCTGAACAAAAACTTGCCAAATGCGAACCGAAAGACAACCTAAAACTCTGCGTCGTTCGATTTACGGGATGGCTTGGGCTGTCTTGCGATTACGGTGTCCATGTGGCCGAGGTAAGGAGCGAGCATGATGAACGGGCTGAACGATACGGACGATCTCGAATTGGCGCCGTTGGGCACAGGTTATATGGTCCGACGTGATCGCCTGATGAGCGAGTTGATTGTCAAGGGCCGCAAGGCGGGCATTGTGTTGCTCTATGCACCAGATGGGTTTGGGAAAACATCGATATTGCTTCAGTACGCTCAGGAAGTCAAAAGCGACCCGACGCGCGGTCTGGTACGAATCATCGAGGCTGACCGCGCGATTGCCCGCGAGGTGTTTATGCAGCTCGAAGTGGTCACAGATGAACTTGAGGACAAACCGCGATCGTTGATTGCGATTGATAACGTCCCCAACCTCGATCAGCAAGATACCGAGGAGCTTATCGATCGAATTCGAGGCCTGCGCACTATGGGGATCGGGGTCTTTGTCACCTGCCGCCCCTCAAATCGCCAGTTGATTCGCGGGCTGGGTGACTCGGTCAAGATCAATGCGCAGATGCTCAAGGTGCATGCCTATGAGTATTCGGCTTGGGCATCGGCGTTCTCGATTAGCACGTCGCTCGATTTTTACCAGCTCACACAGGGTGTTCCCGAGTTGGTTTCGGCTATGCAGACGGGGCTGTACGGAGAGGGCGACGTTGCCAGCTTGCTCGAAAACGAGATTGTCAACGTATACGGTGCGGCACTTGCCGATATGGCATCAATCGATAACGGCGCCCTATTTAACGTGGCGTGCGTGATGGCGCTCATGGGCGAGGGCAAGATTGCGGAACTTGAGGCATGCGGTGTCAGGCTCTCCATGATCAATCAGTCCTATCTTGTTCGTGATTATCCGATTTTTGGTGTCGATCCGGTCGACCGAAGCTTTACGTGTATGGGCACCGAGGATAACGCGCGCCTGAGATTACGAAAAATGGTTGCGGAAATTCGTCCAGAGCTCGTTATGCGCGCGGCACGCATTCTGCTCAAGGCGGGCCGATGCGATGCTGCGATGGATTTGGCAGATGCCTTTTTGGATCGCGACGCCGTCCTTGAGCTTGCTGGACAGTATGGTGTCGATTTGGCTCTGACTGGGCATGGAGGGGATGTCTGCCGCGCGGTACTGAGGACGACGGATGCCGATAAGCCCGCGTTGGAGCCGACGCCCACCGAGGCACTTGGTGTCTATTTGGCGGCGGTAAGCGTTTCGAATACTAAACTGGCCCGGTATATGGCCTCGATTGTCGAACATGCGAGCGCACAGTCGGTCCGCGAGATTGATTTGGTTTCTTGGAAAGTCGCTCAGGTGCTTACGGTCGTCTGTTATGGAGATTGCGAGCTTGGGCTTCCAGCCAATCCTGCGCTTCCAAAAAATGAGGCATCTTGTGCTGCGCTCGATATGCTGTCGGCGCATATCGAGGTTAAGAGCCGGCTGACCGAACAGGCGAAAGACGGCGCAGCGCTTTCGGGACTCAAGGCGAACAAGGTATATGATTGCGAACTCGATATTGCAGAGATTCTCATACGGGCAGATCGGATGTTGGCGGAGCTCTTCGATGGGTCCTTTATGGGAATCGATGAGCGTGACGACGAGATGTCTCGAACACGGGAGGCACTCGATGCTCGTGGGCTTAAGGCACCGGCTGTCTGGGTGCGTATGGTGCTGGCGGCACGGCGTCTGCTTGCAGGCCTGCCAATGACTGACGATACGGCGTTTAATGAGCTCGATCGCTTTGCCGTGCGCGTGCGTGACAATCAAATCCAGCTGTTTGGCCTGCTACTCGAAGGCTGGCAGGCGCTCGCCGAGGGGCGCCCGGTCAACGCGAAGTTCCGCGCGGTCCAGGTACTCAAGCTTGCTGACGAGTCGATCGCATACATGCGCGACAACGCGTTGCTGTTGGAGCGTGCATCAAGCCTTCGCAATACGTCGATGGTGTCGGTACGAGAGGAGGCAGAGCTGCTCGACCTAAGTCGGACACAAGTCGGCGGCGCGGAGGCTTGGGTCGTAGCGCTGCATTTGGCGTCTGCGGGCCGTGACAGCGATCTTGCCGCCTGGATGTCTATGAATCGTTCTGGGATTCTGGAGCCAGCGTATCGGCTGTTTGCACGCCTTGCGATGCATTGCTTGGGCGAGCCTGCTGCCAAGATTCGAAAGAAGCTCCCGGTGCGTGAGCTATCGCGATATTCGCTGCGCGACGATTTGGAGGGAGAGAGCGAGCGGCTGTTCCAGGTCGGCGAGGTCGAACCCGTCGACGCTATCGATCATATCGAGATTCGCATGTTTGGCGCGTTTCGTGCCGAGCGCGACGGATTTCCCATCACAGACAAGATGTGGCGTCGTAAGAAAGCGGCAACGCTTGCCGAGCGGCTTGCGTTGGGTATCGATTCGTTTGTCGATCGCGAGACCTTGGCTATGGAACTGTGGCCACATGCCGAGTACAGTAGCGCCCGTAACAACTTGTATTCGACTGTGTCACGCTTACGATCCGCTTTGGGACCCACGCCAGATGGCAAGTCGTGCGTCCTGATTCAAAACGACTGCCTTGGCCTCAACAGGGATTACGTTAAGACCGATGTGAAGCTATTTGAGCAGATAAGCCGCGAGATTTTGGGTAATCGCACAAGAGTGCGTGGGCCTCACCTGGTCGAGCTGTGTCTTAAGATCGAACAGCTCTATACCGGACCGCTGTATATCCCCAACGGTTGCAATCCGACGTACTTTTTGCGCATGCGCCGCATCATGCAGTCGAAGTTTATCGACTGCATGATTGTGGGAGCAAGCGCTGCCTTGGAAGAAAACGACCTGCAGTCGGCAATCTGGCTGGCAGAAGCGGGGCTACGTCAGGAGACCGCACGCGAGGACATGGTGCGATGCGCCATGCGCGTGTACGGAGCGGCGGGGAGACGCCGCGATATCGTCGAGCTCTATAGCGGGCATATCCATCATCTTAAGGAACAGGTCGCAGGCGTTCCCGAGCCCGAGACCAAGCGTCTCTACGAGCGTCTGGTCGAAAGCAGGGTCAACCGACCGTTCATTGAGCGATAAAAAACGGGCGCCCGCATCATTCGGACGCCCGCAGGCTTGCTCTGTGTGAACCGATCGGCCCTTAGACAAGCTTGATCTTCTCGATATCCTTGCGCGAGGACTCTCGATACAGCGAGAACTTGCGGCCGATAACCTGAACGACGTCGGCGTGGCAGCGCTCGGCGAGTTCCTCGGCGGCCTCGCGGGCAGAAAGGCTGGAGCCGTCCAACACGGAGCATTTAACGAGCTCGTGCTTCTCCAGGTAGGCGACCGTCTGCTCGACGGTACCTTCGTTGACATCGGACTTACCGATGATGATGGCGGGGTTGAGGTGATGGGCCATGCTGCGAAGCTGCTTGACCTGGGCTCCTGTCAGTGCCATGGGATCTCGCTTTCTATGTATGGGGCGCCCCGCGATGGGGCCTTAATCTACGTGAGCTGTCCCACGATAGCGCAGGAACGGCGCGGTGTGGAGCGCGTTTGCCAGTTCGCAAAGAATGCGGATGCCGGGCGGGTAGACGATGCATGCTTTAGATGGGCTACGGTCGGGGCGCAGAGACCGGCTCCCAGGCGATAAACGCCCATCGGACCTTGCGGATGTGGTCGAGCATGTAACGTCCCTGCGGCACGCCCTTGGATCCCGGCTCGCCGGCATGGGGGTTCTCGATCATATGTTGGGCGATATAGTCGCGCAGACGATCGATCTTATCCTCGTTGCCATGCTCGAGCATACGGGAGAGGTCCGCCACGCCGGCCTCGAGGCTATCGAAGGTGTCACGACGGGGCGATTCAAAATACGTGACCTGCGGTAGTGCACCCATCTGAATAAGGATGTTAAAGGCGTACACAAAACCATTGCTGCGGGTAACCGAGGCGCCGATGGCATTCATCACGTGCAGGTCATAGCGCGGGCTGGAGTTGGCGACCATCGTGACAGCACAACGCCGCCGAGCCGTACGGTCGAGCTTGGCAAGCGCGCCTTTTAGGTCGTTCGTAGTAACCGAGCGACTCGCAAAGGCAACATCTACCGCTTTCGCGACCGGACCGACCAAATCCCAGTCATCATCCCAAGCAAGCTCAAGCGGTGTAATGCGATCCTCGAGCCCATAGTACTCAATGCCGGCATCAAGCGTGCCCAACATAGCAGGGGAAAAATCAGCGGCAATCACGGGATGTCCAGCCTGAGCAAGCGGAATAGCAATCGACCCAGCCCCACACCCCATATCGAGCACGGATTCACCAGGCTTTAACGCCAACAGCTTCATAAAGTCCCGGGCATATGGAGCAGTCTCAAGCGGCCGAAAATGCCGAGCCCGCTTATCCCATTCAAAAGAATCATCAGCCCGATGCCGACCAGCCTGCAAGCGCATCCATTCCTCATTCCAATCCGCAGAAAGCAGCTCAGAACGAACATCCCCATCAACCACGGGCCATCCCCCTTACAACAAAAAAGCGGCCCCTCCCAAAAGAAGAGCCGCAACCAGCATATATCAGAAAGAACCGATCCAACGCCAAACCGCAGTATCGACCACGTAGTGCAGGAGCGAAGCAACTGCAACCGGGATAGAACCCAACCGAGATCCCGTTGTGCGGGAGCCCCGGTGAGGGCAAATATATAAGGTCGATCGCGAGTTCCGCACGAGCCGGAGAGCACTTAATGTGCTCTCCGTGCGAGTCAGGACTGTCCGAGCAGGCGACCTTATATATTTGCCCTCCCCCGGGGCTCCTCGCCAGTCCCCCTCAGCTAGTTCTTGAGCGAGTTCAGCGGCGCCGGGAAGCGTCCACCGCGGTGGGCAAGCACGGTGCCGGCGTTGGGGTTCACCGGCATGATGGGCGCACGGCCAAACAGACCGCCATACTCAACGCAGTCGCCCACGCCCTTGCCGATGGCGGGGATCACGCGCACGGCCGTGGTCTTATTGTTGATGACACCGATGGCCATCTCGTCGGCGATAATGCCGGCGATAGTCTCGACCGAGGTGTCGCCGGGAATGGCGATCATGTCCAGGCCAACGGAGCACACGCAGGTCATGGCCTCGAGCTTCTCGAGTGAAAGCGCGCCGGCCTCGACGGCGGCGATCATGCCGGCGTCCTCGGACACGGGGATAAAGGCGCCCGAGAGGCCGCCCACGCTGGAGCTGGCCATGACGCCGCCTTTCTTGACGGCATCGTTGAGCATGGCGAGCGCGCAGGTCGTGCCGGGGCCACCGCAGGTGCCCACGCCGATGATCTCGAGGATGCGCGCGACGGAGTCGCCGACGGCAGGCGTAGGCGCCAGCGACAGGTCGACAATGCCCTTCTCGACACCTAGGCGACGGGCGGCCTCGCGGCTCATGAGCTCGCCGGCACGGGTGATCTTAAAGGCGGTCTGCTTAATCTTTTCGGCGACTTCCATCATCGATGCGGAATCGGGCAGCTTCTCCAGGGCTGCGGCCATAACGCCGGGGCCCGAGACGCCTACGTTGATGACGGCGTCGGCCTCGCCACCGCCGTGAACGGCGCCCGCCATAAACGGGGAGTCCTCGACCATGTTGGCAAAGCAGACAAACTTGGAAGCACCGACGGAATCCTCATCTGCCGTAAGCTTGGCGGCATCGATGATGGTCTGAGCCGCCATGAGCACGGCGTCCATGTTGATGCCGGCGCGCAGGCTGGCGACGTTGACGCTGGAGCAGACGCGGCTGGTGGTAGCGAGCGCCTGGGGGATGGACTGGATGACGCGGCGGTCGGCGTCGCCGATGCCCTTCTGGACGAGTGCGGAGAAGCCGCCCAGATAATCGATGCCGAGCGTCTCGGCCGCGCGGTCGAGGGCATGCGCGATGGGGGTGAGGTCCTCATCCTTGCAGCATGCGGCGATCTGCGCCACCGGGGTGACGGAAACGCGCTTGTTGACAATGGGGATACCGTACTCGCGCTCGAGGTTCTCGGCGGTCTCGACCAGATGCTCAGCCGTGTGCGTCACGTGGTCGTAGATCTTCGTGCACATGCGGTCGAGGTTCTCGTCGCCGCAACCCATGAGCGAAACACCCATGGTGATGGTCCTGATGTCGAGGTTCTGCTCCTCAACCATGCCGCGGGTTTCCGCGATTTCTGCGGGCGTGATCGCCATCCTTGCACTCCTATCTGCCAAAATGAGCATAGTCTTGTCTATTCTAACGTGCCGCACGTGCCAAGTGGCGCATGCGGCACGTTTTGGTGCTCGGTTGTTTCCGTTGTGTTACTGCCCAAAGACCTCTTCGGCGATACGAGCGCTTTCAGCAGCGTCCTTGGCGTAGTAGTCCGCGCCGATCTGCTTGGCGTATTCGGGGGTGAGTACGGCGCCGCCTACGATGATCTTGACGCCCGGCACCTCGGCATGGAGCAGCTTGATGGTCTCCTCCATAGCGACGACTGTGGTGGTCATAAGCGCCGAGAGGCCGACGAGCTTGATGTCGCGCTCCCGTACGGTCTTGAGCACCTCCTGCGGGTCGACGTCGCGGCCTAGGTCAAAGACGGTATAGCCGTAGTTATCGAGCAGCATCTTGACGATGTTCTTACCGATGTCGTGGATGTCGCCTTTGACGGTGGCCACGCAGATTTTGCCCTTGTCGGCAATCTCGCCGGCGGGCATCCGGCGCTTGATGGTGTCAAAACCCACGCGCGCGGCCTCGGCCGAGGCCATGAGCTGCGGCAAGAAGAACTTGCCCTGGTCAAAGAGGATACCAACCTCGTCGAGGGCGGGGATAAAGTGGTTGTTGATGAGGTCCATGGCGTCGTGGTCTGCCAGCAGACGCTCGGTCTCGGCCGCAATCTCGCCTTTGCGGCCCGAGACGACCATGCGACGAATCGGGTCGTCGTTGCCGTCGGTGCCGTCGGTGCCAGCGGCGGGCACAGTGTCGGTCGATACTGTCTGAGCCGCCGCCGGGTTCGCGGCGATCTTGTACGGATCGGTCCAGCTGGCGTAGCGCTCGATGTATCCGGTCGAGCCCTCGTCCTCAACGCTCAAGACGCGATAGCTGTAGACGGTATCCATAAAGCGCTTGGAACCCGGGTTCATGATGGGGGCGTCCAGGCCCGCGCCAAAGGCGGCAGCCAAAAAGACTGAGCCCAGCAGCGGGCGGGCGGGCAGACCAAAGCTGATGTTCGACACGCCGAGTGCACATTTGACGCCCAGACGCTCCTTACACAGGGACATGGCGCGCAGGATCTGCTCGGCTTGGCGTTGATTGGTCGAGGCGGTCATGACCAGACAGTCGATGAGGATGCGGTCCGGTCCGATGCCGTAGCGGGCGGCCTCGGCCACGATGCGCTCGGCGATGGCGAAGCGAGCCTCGGCGGTATCGGGAATGCCGCCTTCGTCGAGCGTGAGGCCGACGACGTTGGTGCCGTAATGGGCGACCAGCGGAAAGATCTCATCCATGATCTGCTGTTTGCCATTGACCGAGTTGATGATGGGCTTGCCGGCGTAGCGGCGCACGGCAGCCTCGACGGCGGCGGGATCGGTGGAGTCGATCTGCAACGGCAGCAGCGTGGAACCCTGGAGCTGTTCGGTCGCCTGTTGGATGATCTTGACCTCGTCGATCTCGGGCAGGCCCACGTTGACGTCCAGGATGTCGGCGCCTTGCTCCTGCTGGCTGATGCCCTGGCTTACGACGTAGTCCAGGTCGCCGTCGCGCAGGGCCTGCTGCAGGCGCTTTTTGCCGGTGGGATTGATGCGCTCGCCGATGACGGCGATCTTGTGGCCGTCACAGGGAAGGTCCACGACCGTCTGGGCGCTTGTGACCGACATGCTGGGCTTGCGGTGGCGCGGACTGGGCGTGTGGTTGTCGATAAGCGTGCGCAGCGCTGCCATGTGCGCCGGCGTGGTTCCGCAGCAACCGCCCACGACGCTCACGCCGTCGGCGATCATGCCGGCGACGGCCTTGGCGTATTCGGGGGCCTGGATGTCAAAGACGGTGTTACCGTCGTCATCCACGTGGGGGAGTCCCGCGTTGGCCTGCACCATAACGGGCTTGTCGGTAACGGTGAGCATGCGTGCGGCGAGTCCTCGGAGCTCGGCCGGTCCCTGGCTGCAGTTGATGCCCAGGACGTCGGCGCCGATGGCGTCGAGCGTGATGGCGGCAACCTCGGGACTCGTACCCAGGAAGGTGCGGCCGTCTTCCTCAAAGGTCATGGTGGCAAAGACGGGCAGGTCGGAGCTCTCGCGGCAGGCAAGGACCGCCGCCTTGATCTCGGCAAGGTCGGTCATGGTCTCGATAATAAAGAGGTCCACACCCGCCTCGACGCCAGCGCGCACTTCCTCGGCAAAGAGGTCATAGGCCTCGTCGAAGCTGAGGGTACCCAAGGGGCGAAGCAGCGCACCGATGGGGCCGATGTCGCCGGCGACGTAGCGGGCACCGGCCGCGCGGGCGCAGGCGACGGCGGCGGCAAAGACATCTGCCACGGTGGCGGCACCGTCGAGCTTGTGGGCGTTGGCGCCAAAGGTGTTGGCGGTGATCACATCGCAGCCGGCCTCGACATACTGACGCTGAATATCGGTAATGACCTGGGGCTCCTCAAAGTTGAGCAGCTCGGGCAGGGCGCCGGCCTTCATGCCGGCCGCCTGCAGCATGGTGCCCATGCCGCCGTCGAACAGTAGGTGCCCCGTGCCCTCGATGGCGGCGCGCAAGCGATCGTCCTTAATGCAAAGGTCGTCGATCGTGCGCGTCTTGTACGTGGCGCCCTTGCGGCGGGCGGCATCAACGGGCGCCGCCAGCGCGGCGCCGTCCAGATCATGAGTGATAAGCGGAGTAAACATCGGGGGCTCCTAATGGCTGGAATAGCAGGTGGTGTGGGCGGCGCGGAAGCGGCAGTGCTCGCGCATGCGGCAGATATTGCAGGTGGGGCGACTCTGGGCGTCGTGGACTTCGCCGTCAAACAGACCGATCACCGCGGTCACGCTCTTGGTGGGCATGAGCAGGCTGGTAGGTGTGACGGTAAGCCCGATGAGCCGCGTGGCGTTGAGTGTAGCCACGATTGAACGCTGAGCCGTAAGCGGGCAGTCGCCGTAGCCGGGACTGAAGCGCCAGTTACCGGCGAGTCCGTGTGCGGCGGCCGCAGCCTTGACCTGCTGGTCCATCTGCTCGACGGCAGCTTCCACATAGGCGGAGCACGCGGCATCGAGCACGGCTCCCTCTAGGGGCTGCTGGGCTCCCGTGGTGCGCAGGCGACGCTCGGCGTCCATGCCGAGGGTGCATGCCATGAGCGCGGCAAAGCGGGCGTCTTTGAGATGTCGATAGATATCGCGGCCGCGCAGCTCAACGTTGGTTCCAACCAGACGGATGCTGGGTTCTCCCTGCTCGTCCACGCCCATGGCATCGACGGCAAATACGCGGCGCACGCCACGGGGCTCAATGTCCAGCTCAAGGCGCTCGACCACAAGCTCAATACGTCGTGACAGCTCGGGCTCAATCTGCTGGCCGCCGTAACCCAGATACCGCAGCATTTCGGCACGATCGACGCGGGGATGGTGGGCATCATCGATACGGTAGAGCGCCGGCGACGCAAGGTCGGCCGGCACTTCACCAAAAGCTGTATCGATGTGCGGTTTTTCCATTACCCCAGGCGCTCCATAATGGTTGCGGCGATCGCAGGACGATTCATAGTGTACAGGTGCAGACCGTCGGCACCGTGCTCCTTAAGGTCGCAAAGCTGACGGGCGGCATAATCTACACCGGCTGCCTGCAGGCTCTCGGGGTCGTTCTCGTATTTGGCGAGAATCTTGATGACGGGGGAGGGCAGCGACGCGCCGCACATAAAGACCATGCGGCTGATCTGCGACTTGCCCATAAACGTCATGATGCCTGCGGTAATGGGCACAGTGATACCGGCCTTGTCGGCAAGCTCGCGAAAACGGTAGAAGCACTCGTTATCAAAAAAGAGCTGCGTCACAAAGAAGCTCGCGCCGGCGTCCTGTTTTTGCTTGAGATATTCGACCGAGAGGTTGAGATTCTCACAGGCAATGTGGCCCTCGGGGTAGGCTGCGGCGCCCACGCAAAAGCCGGCGTCGACGAGCTCAGGGATGAGGTCGCGGGCGTAGGCGTAGTCCGAGGCGGGCTTGTCATCCTCGTTCGCGCTGGCGGGAAGATCGCCACGCAGGGCCAGCACATTTTCTACGCCGGCGGAGCGGTATTCGTCGATCTTGGCAGCGATATCGGCATGCGTGCGGCCAACGCAGGTGAGGTGCGCCACCGAGGGCGTATCGAATTCGCTCGTAATCATATGCGCGATGGGGGCGGTGGTGGCGCCGTTGCCCGAGCCGCCGGCCGAGCAGGTGACCGAGACAAAGCTCGGCGAAAGCTTGCACAGATTGCCAGCCACCTCGCGAGCCGTGTCGAGGGTAAGCTCGCCCTTGGGCGGGAACATCTCAAACGAAACGGGCGTGGTGCCCTGGGATGCTGCCTGCTTAAAAACCTCGTCGACGCGCATATCGTGCTCCTTTAGATGCCTGGGTGCGATGTTTTGTTGCAAGGATTCTACAGCACCACTGCGCTAAGGTGGAGTTTCACTCGCTATTTGGGGATACCAATCGAAGATGTTTCGCTATCGGCATTCCCTATAACAGCGTAGCTAATTTGGAGCTTTTTTACCCCATCAACCAGGTACGCAGGGTAGTCTTTTTGGGACGGGGCTTTTTTAGCTACCCAATCCGGCGCCTCCAAAGCTTGAGACCATATTTAAATAGGGCAGCTAAAAAAGCCCCGTCCCAAAAAGACTACCCGTAAACCATGCGGAGAGGTCTGCAATTTATACAGTTGATTGGCCGTTGAGGGTGGCAACATCGCCGCGATGCGGTAACCTCATTGATTAGTTTCGCGACGGCAACATAACGGTAATGTCGCGGAAACACGGCGAGTCTAAGCTATGACTCGTTCGTTAGTAATCAACACCGCTTCTCACGCGGTGCCGATACGAAGGGAGTTCCGTATGGCCGAACTTACTGACCGCTTCGGGACCATGGTGTTCTCTGAGGAAGTCATGAAGGACTACCTCCCCAAGGACATTTGGAAGCGCCTTGCTGCAACCCTCGAGGACGGTGAGCCGCTCGACCTGGATGTGGCCAACGCCGTTGCCCATGCCATGAAGGTTTGGGCCATCTCCAAGGGCGCGACGCACTACGCGCACTGGTTCCAGCCGCTTTCGGGCATTACTTCCGAGAAGCACGACAGCTTCCTCGAACCCAACCACGACGGCACCGCTATTACCAAGTTTACGGGAAAGAACCTCATCCAGGGCGAGCCGGACGCCTCCAGCTTCCCCAACGGCGGCCTGCGTGCCACCTTCGAGGCCCGCGGCTATACCGCTTGGGATCCCACCAGCCCCGCCTTTATCAAGGACGATGTCCTGTGCATCCCCACGGCTTTCTGCTCCTACACGGGCGAGGCCCTGGACAAGAAGACCCCGCTGCTGCGCTCCATGACCGCGCTCTCGCGTGAGTCCAAGCGCGTTTTGGCGCTGTTTGGTAAGACCCCCAAGAAGGTCGTTCCTTCCGTGGGCGATGAGCAGGAGTACTTCCTGATCAAGAAGGACGCTTACCGCAAGCGCAGGGACCTGGTCATCACCGGCCGCACCCTCTTTGGTGCTGCTCCCTGCAAGGGCCAGGAGCTCGAGGAGCACTACTTTGGCGCTATCCGCCCCACCGTCTCGGCCTATATGAAGGACCTGGACGATGAGCTGTGGGCGCTTGGCATTCCCGCCAAGACCAAACACAACGAGGTCGCTCCCTGCCAGCATGAGCTCGCCCCCGTCTATGGCGAGGTCAACGAGGCCATCGACCAGAATCTGGTCATGATGGAGAAGATGAAGCTCATCGCCTCCCGCCACGATTTAGTCTGCCTGCTGCACGAGAAGCCCTTCGAGGGCATCAACGGTTCGGGCAAGCACAATAACTGGTCGCTTGGCACCGAGTCCGAGAATCTGCTCGATCCGGGCGACACCCCGCTCGACAACCTGCAGTTCATCGTCTTCCTCACCGCGGTGATCGAGGCCGTCGATAACTATCAGGAGCTCCTGCGTGCCTCCGTTGCCTCGGCCGGCAACGACCATCGTCTGGGCGCCAACGAGGCTCCTCCGGCGATTATGTCCATCTTCCTGGGCGACCAGCTTACCGAGGTCGTCGAGAAGATCATCGATGGCAAGGCTTCCGTCCATGCCACGCGCGGCGTGCTCGACCTGGGCGCCGATACCCTGCCCAAGCTGATGCAGGACAACACCGACCGCAACCGCACCTCTCCGTTCGCCTTCACCGGCAACAAGTTCGAGTTCCGTGCCTGCGGCTCCGAGCAGAACGTCTCCGACTCCAACCTGGTGCTCGATGCCGCCGTGGCCAAGTCGCTCAAGTCCTTCGCCGACGCACTCGAAGGTACGCCCGAGGATAAGTTCCAGGACGCCGCGCTCGAGTACTGTAAGAAGGTGCTGACCGATCACCAGCGCATCCTGTTCTCCGGCGACGGTTACTCCGACGAGTGGCCCATCGAGGCCGAGAAGCGCGGCCTTGCCAACAACAAGACCACGGCCGACGCTCTTCCCGCTTTTGTTTCCGATAAGGCTATCGCGCTCTTTGAGGAGACGGGCGTCCTGACCAAGGCCGAGGCTCAGTGCCGCTACGACTGCAAGCTCGAGAAGTACAACAAGCTCATGAACATCGAGGCTACCACGATGATTCGCGAGGCACGTCGTACCTATCGTCCGGTCATTACCGCCTATGCCACCAAGGTCGCTAAGGGCCTTGAGACAATTCGTGCCGCCGGTGCTGAGGCCGCCATGCAGTGCGAGCAGAACACGCTCAACAAGCTCTGCAACGGTATCACCGCCATCAACGACTCCATCAAGGCGCTCGACGCCGTGCATCAGAAGGCCGAGGCTCTCGATGGCCAGGAGCAGGCCAATGTGTATGCACACGAGGTTGTTCCCGCTATGGATACGCTGCGTGCCTCCGTGGATGCCATGGAGGAGATTGTGGCCGCCGACTACTGGCCGGTCCCGACCTACGATGACATTCTGTTCTACGTGTAGGGCATAGCCAACATATCGTCACGGTATTAAGCCGGGGTCCGCATCGCGCGGGCCCTGGCTTTTTGATTGCGAAGGACGCTTTGGAGTCCGTTTTGCCGCCGATTTGTCGGGGTCCGCACCCTGTCGGGTTCGAATCCCGGCGTTGGGGTAGAAAAAAGCCCGTCACCGCGGGGGTAACGGGCTTCTCGTTTTAAATGGTGCCCCCAGCGGGATATCCGCGTGCGGCTGGCGCCGCCCGCCTTCGCTGCGTCGCTTCGCTCCTTGCGTGCTGCGCTGGAAAACGCTCACGCGTTTCCTCAGCTCCGTACCCTGTCGGGTTCGAATCCCGACGTTGGGGTAGAAAAAAGCCCGTCACCGCGGGGGTAACGGGCTTCTCGTTTTAAATGGTGCCCCCAGCGGGATGTCCGCGTGCGGCTGGCGCCGCCCGCCTTCGCTGCGTCGCTTCGCTCCTTGCGTGCTGCGCTGGAAAACGCTTCGCGTTTCCTCAGCTCCGCACCCTGTCGGGTTCGAATCCCGACGTTGGGGTAGAAAAAAGCCCGTCACCGCGGGGGTAATGGGCTTCTCGTTTCAAATGGTGCCCCCAGCGGGATTCGAACCCGCGATATCCACCTTGAAAGGGTGGCGTCCTTGGCCGCTAGACGATGGGGACAGCGGGAAAGAGTATAGCAGACTTTTTTATCCGTTCACATATCGTTGGCAAACTGAAAAACCACCACACAGGAGCTGACTTTCTATCCCGATCTTCAAACATCTCAATCTGTAACATCTGGGCGGGCAAATCGGCTCTATCTGTTACAGATCGAGACAAAAGGCAGACGTCGGAACGAACATCTCATTCTGTAACAGTAAGACGACTTTTAACGGAATAGATGTTACAGATTGAGACAAACGGCTGGGATGGGTCAAAACCACCACAAAGGTGCCTGTCCCTTTGTGGTGGCGGGGCGTTAGGGGAGAAGCTTCATGGCGGCGTCGTGGGCGGCGTGCTCGTAGGTGTCGTCGAGGGGCTTGAGCGGCAGCAGGGCGGCGGCCTGCGCATCGCCACGGCGCTCGAGGGCATGGGCGATGAGCCAGTCGGTGAGCTCGGGGTTCTTGGGCAGTGCTGGTCCGTGTAGGTACGTGCCAATGACGCCCTTATAGATGAGGCCCTCAAAGCCATCGTCGCCGTTGTTGCCGGTGCCCGTGACGACAGACGTTCCAAGCGGCGTGGCATCAGCGTCCAAAAGCGTGCGGCCGCCGTGGTTCTCGAACCCCACAAAGGGCTCGGGTGCCAGGTCGGTCTTGACGGCGACGTTGCCTATCAGGCGGTCGGAGCCGCGCACGGTCTCGGCGGCGATGACATCTAGGCCCTCGATGCGATTCTCGCCCATATAGTACGAACGACCGAGCAGCTGATAGCTGCCGCAGATAGCGAGCAACGAGCCGCCGTCCTCAACATATGTCGCAACCTTGTCCTTTTGAGCGAGCAGCTCGTGTGCCACAGCCAACTGATCGCGGTCGGCACCGCCGCCCATCATGACGATGTCGGCGTCGGTAAGATCGAGCGTCTCGCCCATGCGGACCTCGTCCACGCGCGCGGGAATGCCGCGCCAGGCGCAGCGGCGCTCGAGGGCGATGACGTTGCCGCCGTCGCCATAGAGGTTGAGGGCATCGGGATACAGATAGACGATGCGCAGCGGGCGCGGAAGCTCGACCGGCGCAATATCGGTGGGGACGGCGCTGCCATCGGTGCGTGTTACGGCGCAGGAGGCAACCGAGCTCGCATCGGCGTCTTTAAGTCCGTCGAGCTCTTTGACCAGTGGCGGAAATGCCGTGTAATTGGCGACGGCGTAGAAGGTGTCATCGGCTGCCTCATCTGCCACGGCGCCGATCGCCTGCTCGATATTCGAGATGATGGCGGCGTCGATGCCGGCGTACTTCAGGCGCACCTGCATGTCGTGCGCGCGCGTACCCCCGGCAAAGGCGATAAGCCCTGGGGTATCGGCGATGCGCTCGAAGTCGACGTCGTAGATCCACGAGACATCGTGGCCGTCGGCGTCGTTGTCATTCAGGAAGAAGGCGCAGAGCCTGCCGCCTGCCGTTTTAATGGACTGGATCTGGCGATCGAAGCCTACGGGATTTTTGGCCAGGTTTGCCTCGACGGTACGGCCGGCAATCTCCCAGCGGCCCATGCGTCCGCCGGCGGGGACGTAGGCATCGAGCGTGGGCTGCAGATGCGCTGCGTCCACACCCAACTCGCGCGCCGCAAAGAAGGCGGCGGCAACGTTGTAGACCATGTACAGGCCGTTGTAGCGTGTGGCGATGTGCGTGGCGGGCGCTTTTGCCTCGGGTCCAAAGGCCAGGTCAAAGCCGTAGCCGTCGCAGCCGAGCTCAACGCCTGTCACGCGACGGACCAGCGCGGGGCGACTCCAACCGCACGAAGGACAATGATAGGCGCCGAGCTGGCCGTACTGAACATAGTCGTACTCTAACGGCGCGTTGCATTGCGAGCAAAAACGCGAGTCGCTAATGCGATCGGACTCGGTGCCCGTGGCGCCGTCGATGCCAAAGGCGATGCTCATATTGGGGACGCGTGCGGCGATCGAGGCGCAGAGCGGGTCGTCGGCGTTATAGATGAGCGTCGTTGCCGGCGAAAGCTCCAACGCGTGGGCTATGACGTCCTGGGTGTGGTCGATCTCGCCGTAGCGGTCCAGCTGGTCGCGGAACAGGTTGAGCAGCACAAAGTAGGTCGGCTTGAGCTTGGGCAAGACGCGCACCGTGTAGAGCTCGTCGCACTCAAAGACGCCTACGCGCTTGCTGCTGGCGGCACGCTTAAGATCGCTGCGGCCCTCGAGCAGGGCACCCACCACGCCCGGCTCCATGTTGTTGCCAGCGCGGTTGCATACCACGGTGGCGCCGCTGGCGGCAACGGCGTCGGCGATGAGGTTGGAGGTGGTGGTCTTACCGTTGGTGCCGGTGACCACCACGCTGCGGTCGACAAGGCTCGCGAGGTCGCTTAGCAGCTCGGGGTCGATCTTCATGGCGATGCGGCCGGGGAGTACGCCGCCCTGGCGCTTAAGGATGGAGCGCAGCCCCCAGCGGGCGATATCGCTCGAAGTGCAGGCGAGAGATGAGCGGAAGTTCATGAAGCCGTTCCTAACGTGAATGACATGGTCGTGGCGATCGTGCCGTTAAAAGCCATAACGGCGCGCAAATTCCTGGGCAAGCTGCGATACGTCTTCGCAAGCGTTGGCCCAGGGGGCAAAGTCGGGAGTATCCGAGATGATACCGTCGGCCTCCCAAACTGCCTGGTGCGAAAGGTCCCAGGGGTCGTGCGGCTCGGGCCGGCAGGGAAGGTACGGCGTCTGATACATGGGGTTCAGCAAAAAGAACGCGCCGCCCTCGCAGCGGTTGGCAAACTCACGCAGCGCGCGTGTCGCCGGGCGCATCTTGTTCGTTTTGAACAGCAGGATCGTGCGGGCGAGTAGGTACCAGGGGGAGTTCTCGAGGACATCGGCCCCCATCTGCTCCTCGAGCTGGTGGGCCAGGGCAAAAAAGCCGTCCTCGTCTTCCAGACGAGCGAGGGCGAGTAGCACGGTGCCGGCAGCTCGGGTGGGATAGCCTTCCGCCTTAAGAACACGGCGAGAATAGTTGACGGCAGCACGGTAGCGAGCGCTCGCCATGCACAGCTGCGAGATGGCCTCGAGCGTGTGGAGCCACCCGATAAGCGCCGGCTCGCTCACGGTGAGATCGGCCGCCGTCACGCCGTCTGCCAGCACCTTGTTGGTCCAGTAGTGCGGGGCCTCCATATCGAATCCGGGCACGCTTTGCCGTAAGTAATCGGCTGTGGTCGCCTCGAGCTTCATCAGGTCGCCCAGGCAGGCGTCGACGGGCGTGTCCGCCAAAATGATGGCAAGCAGCTGGGCATCTACCGCCAGCGCATCGACGCGGACGATCTTGAGCAGCTCATCGCGCATATCGTCGAACAGGCGGTTGCGCGTCTGCTCAAACTCCTCATCGCTGCCCATATCCTCGATACGATGGAGCTCGTCGAGCAGGTGGCGGTGAACACCGGCATAGGAAAGCAGTGCCTGGGCATGCTCGGTCTGCGCATACTTATGAGGGTTGACGCTCACGTCGTTATGGACAAGATCGCGTGCTGCATCGGTGAGTTCGGGGTGCGACGCAACGTAGGCGCGCTCCAGGTAGGCGGGGATGTAGACGCTCGGATCCATTAGAGGTCTCCTCCCTTAAACGGCAAGCCCTGCTCGGCCGCCCGCAGGATGCGCTCGTCGATCTGGGAACGCACGATATCGTTGGTGGCGACCCAGGCGGCAAAGCTGGCGTTGTCGGGGGCGCCCAAGCCCTCCTGCAGTACCGGCGTCGCTTCGGACAGCGCAAGGACAAGCTCGTCGGTGGAGCCCACGCCCACGTTGACGCGGGCATAGACGCCATCGGGAAACTCGGTTTGAAAGTAAAGCGCCTCGGCTGCGTGCGGGCACGAGCGCGCAAGGATGCGCAAGTAGTGTTCGGCGCCCTCGTAGTCCAGCTCGCGCCAGGCAGCGCTCATCAGCGCGATGAGCGTCCACGGGTCTAAGTCGCGTTCCGCGTCCTTGGGACGACGGCGCAGCGGCGTATTGGCGAGATAGGGGACGGAGTGGGCAGAGCGAAAGCGTTTGAGCTCCTCGGCGGGGTATTCGAGTTTTGCCATGGCGAGCATCGCAGTGTGGCGGACACCGGCCGGATCGTTGGGGGCAAAGTCCAGGCTGCGGTTTGCGGTTTCGAGCGACAGGCGGTAACGGCCGCTAATGAGGGCGCGCGACGCAAGGGCGGCAAGCCAGCGCAGGTAGGGGCGGCGTGTAAGGTCGCCTGCGGCCTCGCGCTCGTAGGGGTCCTGCGCCGAGGCGATCTTGAGTGCCAGGTCGTGCTCGACTTCATCGCGCTTGGATACCAAGTACTGTACGTACTCCTCGTTGGAGTTAGCGGTGAGGGCGGTCAACATGCGCTGAGCGTCCCAGTTGGTCGGGTCGAGTGCGGCTGCCTCGCGAAGCATGTTTTCGGCAGCGGTCTCTTCTTGCTCTGCCTGGGTATCGTCAGGGATAAAGGGAATGCGGTAGTCGACAGCCTCGACTACCTTGGCAATCAGATGTCCGGCGCGGTCGCGGTCGTGCACGATGAGCGGCGCGGGGTTGCGGGTGAATTGTTCCATCAGACGCTCTACGGCAGGGCCGTCGGTGAGCGGGATATTGTCGCGGCGCAAGGCCTCAAGAACGAGGCGATGGCAATCTTCTTGAATGGGATCGAATGCCATGGGGCCTCCTTTGCTGCGGTTAGGGTTCAAATGTCTCTATATAAGGTTCTAGTTTACCCGCATGAGGCACATTGGGAGTGCCGCACTTGGACATGCACCTTTGCACCACGAAGACGGATGTCGCACAAATGTCGGCACCTTGGACGACCGAGTGGTATCACGGTGCCGCAAACGGTCGATTTTTGGCGGCGAACGGTGTGTCTTTTGGAGGGGCACAGTCCTGCCCTGGATATGTGGTCAACCTTGATAAAACGTTTGCCCAGCTTGGGAGTATGAATGCCGCATAAGGGTCGTCAGGGATAGAAAAAACGTTTCATCATTGTCGGCTTTAAGTAAATAACTGACCAACCAGAACGGTAAAATAATGTTTGTCTGAGCGTTGAGACGTTTAGACATCGCGCATTGTCATCGCCGGCAACGCGCAAAACGGTCCTAACGGAGCCAATCGGGTGCTCCGTTATATACGCAAGTCTAAGAGGGGCTTGTTTAGGAGGCACAGTATGGGACGTTTTACCAATCCTCGCGATCTGTACTTTGGTGAGGGCGCTCGCCACGAGGTGAAGAACCTCAAGGGCAGCAAGGCCATCATCGTGACCGGCGGCGGCTCCATGCGCCGCGGCGGTTTTTTGCAGGACGTCGAGGCCGACCTCAAGGAGGCCGGTTTCGAGGTCAAGCTGTTCGAGGGCGTCGAGTCCGATCCGTCCGTCGAGACGGTCATGAAGGGCGCCGAGGCCATGACCGAGTTCCAGCCCGACTGGATTATCGCCATTGGCGGTGGCTCGCCCATCGATGCCGCTAAGGCTATGTGGCTGTTCTACGAGTATCCCGAGGAGACCTTCGAGGAGGCAGTCGTCCCGTTCTCCTTCCCGGAGCTCCGTCAGAAGGCTCACTTCTGCGCCATCTCCTCTACCTCCGGCACCGCTACCGAGGTCACCGCGTTCTCCGTCATCACCGACTACGCCAAGGGCATCAAGTACCCGCTGGCCGACTTCAACATCACCCCTGATGTCGCCATCGTCGACCCCGAGCTCACCTACACCATGCCCGCCAAGCTGTGCGCTCACACCGGTATGGACGCTCTGACTCACGCCATCGAGGCCTACGTTTCCACCGCTGGTTCCATGTACACCGACGCCAACGCCCTGCATGCTATCCGCGAGATCGTCGAGTGGCTGCCCAAGTCCTATCAGGGCGATCATGAGGCCCGCCAGCACATGCACGACGCCCAGTGCATCGCCGGCATCGCCTTCTCCTCGGGTCTGCTGGGCATTGTCCACTCCATGGCTCACAAGACCGGTGCCGCCTTTGAGGGCGACCACATCATCCACGGTTGCGCCAACGCCATGTACCTGGGCAAGGTCATCCAGTTCAACGCCAAGGACGCTCGCGCCAAGAGCCGCTACGCCTTCATCGCCAAGGAGATCCTGCACCTCGCCGGCGAGACCGAGGACGAGCTGGTCGAGGCCCTGGTCCAGGAGATTCGCGACCTCAACGACAAGCTCGACATCCCGCAGGGCATCAAGAACTACGGTGCCAAGGGCGTGAAGGCCGACGAGTCCATCATCGATTACGATGAGTTCGAGGCTAAGAAGCACGACGTTGCCGCCAACGCCATCCTCGACGCCTGCACGGGCTCCAACCCGCGCCAGCCGTCTCAGGAGGAGATGGAGCAGCTGCTCGAGTGCGTCTACACCGACACCCCGGTCACGTTCTAATCGGCACACATTGTTCTGATAAGGGTCTCGCGCTCTGTGCGCGGGACCCTTTTTGCTATGGTGCAATCTAACCTGTCCTCAATGCGCCAAGTTGCCACAAGGGGACAGGTGGCTTTGCACCAATCGTTGTTTGATGAAGGACGGATTCTCGTATGGCGCTTCCTATGGTTTATGGCGGTCCCGGCCGGTATGTTCAGGGGCCGGGCGAACTTTCGCGTCAGGGCAGATATTTGTCATGGTTGGGCTGCGCTGCCTATGTCTTGTTTGACCAGGGCACCGAGGATCGGCTGTGCAGGCAGATCGTCGATGGATTTCTGGACGAAGATCTAAGCGAGCCGTTCTTTAAGATTTATGACGGTCCGTGTACGGAAGAGGCCGTTATCGAAATGGCCAAGGAAGCCCAGGCTGAGTATTGCGACATGGTGGTGGGTATTGGCGGCGGCAAGATGCTCGATATCGCCAAGGCCGTTGCGTTTTATGCCGAGTTGCCGTTGTGCGTATGCCCCACGGCGGCTTCGATGGACGGTCCGTGCAGCGCGATTTCGGTGCTGTATCACGAGGATGGGTCGTTCGACCGCTATCTGATGCTCGAGAAGAATCCAGATTTGGTTGTGGTCGATACCAACGTGATTGCGGCGGCTCCGCTGCGTATGACGGTCGCTGGTATGGGCGACGCGCTGGCAACGTACTTCGAGGCGCGTTCGTGCGCCGCGGCGCACGGCGCCAACGAGCACGGTGGCGCGCCGGGACACTTTGCCCTGGTCGCGGCACGTGCCTGCTACGACACGCTCATGGAGTGTGGTGTCGCTGCCAAGCGCGATCTTAAAAAGGGTCGTATATCGCCGGCGGTTGAGCGCCTGGTCGAGTGCAATATCCTACTCTCGGGCGTCGGCTTTGAGAGCGGTGGCTTGGCGTTGGCGCATGCTATCGCCAACGGCCTGACGATTCTGCCCGAGTGCAAGGCCATGCACGGTGAGGCCGTGGCATTTGGCCTGGTGGTGCAGCTTCGTTTGGAGCGCGCGCCCGAGCTTGATCAGGTGCTCGAGTTTTGCCAGCGCGTGGGTCTGCCGACGACACTCGAGGAGCTGGGCCTTGGCGAGATTTCCGATGCCGACCTGCTGAGCGTTGCGGACGCAACTTTTAAGAACGAGCGCAATATGGCTAACGAACAGGCCAAGGTGACCAAACAAAAGCTCGTGCAGCTCATGTGCGGGGCATAGCTTGGCGCTTGATTGACCTTGTGCAATCGAGGCGGCGATAGGCCATAGGCTATTTGTCTCAAAGATGCGCCGCGTGTAATTTGCCCGAGGCGTGGGCCGATGGCGTATCATTATCTCTTGCTTGTTTGCACTGCTCAGGGAGGGGCCGCGCATGGCGCAGGAACACGATCTGTTTGATGACATTATCGAGATCAGCAAGGGTTTCGACTTTCTTAAAAACCCGCTTGGCGGTGTGACCGATGCGCTCGATCCGTCGGCGCCGCAGTGGAATCCCGCCGACTACAAGGAGCGTCCGCGCGGCAACACCATTCCGTGCCTGACCTGCAAAAACGAAAAGAGTGGCTGCTCCGCGTGCATGGATGTGTGCCCGGTCAACGCTATCGAGGTCGAGGAAGACTCCATCGAGATTCTCGACTCCTGCCGCAAGTGCGGCCTGTGCGCCGCTGCCTGTCCGACCGAGGCAATCATCTCGCCGCGCCTGGCGCCCAAAAACCTGTATGACGACATTGTCTCGGCGGCAACGAGCCACGAGACCGCCTACGTCACCTGCACGCGTGCCCTCAAGCGCATGCCGCGCGAGAACGAGGTCGTCGTTGCCTGCGTGGGCGATATTACGGCCGAGACCTGGTTCTCGGTACTGGCGGACTATCCCAACGTGAGTGTGTACCTTCCGCTGGGCGTGTGCGATAAATGCCGCAACACCGGCGGCGAGGATATCCTGGGCGAAGCGATTGCGAAGGCTGAGGAGTGGTCTGGCACGGGTATGGGCCTGGAGGTCGACCCCAAGAGCCTCAAGTGCCATAAGCTCCGCGAGTACGAGCGCAAGGAGTACATGGAAAAGATCGCCCGCACGACGGGCCTGACGGTGACCAAGCTCAACCCGGCGACGGCGGCGCTGGCCTCGGTGACGCAGAAGTTGAAGGCCCATCGCCATCAGATTACCCAGCTGGAGCGCACGCTCAACACCATGTGCGGCACCACGACGGCAAAGCGTCGCCGTTCGCTCACGCATGGGCGGCAGCTGGTGCTTTCGACACTGCAGAACCATCCCGAGCTTGCCCAGAACATGCAGGTGAGCACGCCGGAGTGCGATTTTGACAAGTGCACGTCGTGTGGCGAGTGCGTCAATGTATGCCCCACGTTCGCCTGCGATTTGGTGGGAAGCGGCCGCTTCGCGTTGGAGTCCACGTATTGCTTGGGCTGCGGTGCCTGTGTCAAGGTTTGTCCCGAACATGCGCTCAAGCTGGTCGAACACGATGCGTCCAACTTGGTTGTCGTCGACCCCGAAGCCGAGGAAAAGGCCGCTCAGAAGGCCAAAGCCCACGAAGAGGCCCAAAAGGTAAAAGCCGAGGCGAAGGCCAAGCTCGACAAGATGCTCGACCAGGTGGAGAAGCTCGCGGACTAGCCAGCTACCCCAATCTCTGCTTCATTTGCGCCGCCGCGGTGTCCGGATTCGCCCGGATGCTGTGGCGGCGCTATACTTATACAGTTTGAAGTACCTGTACCAAAAGGAGCTGTCGTGTCCCTTTCCATCGGTATCGTGGGCCTGCCCAACGTGGGCAAGTCGACGCTGTTCACCGCGCTTACCAAAAAGACCGGCCTTGCCGCCAACTACCCGTTCGCCACGATCGACCCCAACGTGGGTATCGTCGATGTGCCCGATAGCCGCCTGCAAAAGCTCGCCGACATTGTCAACCCTGGCCGCATTGTGCCGGCTACGGTCGAGTTTGTCGACATCGCGGGCCTGGTGAAGGGTGCCAACGAGGGCGAGGGCCTGGGCAACCAGTTCTTGGCAAACATTCGCGAGACCGACGCCATCTGCGAGGTCGTGCGCTACTTTAAGGATCCCAACGTCATGCGTGAGGTGGGTCGCACGGGCGAGTTCGTCGATCCCGCCGGCGATGCCGACACCATCATGACCGAGCTCATCCTGGCCGACATGGGCACGCTCGAAAAGCAGCTGCCTAAGCTCGAGAAGGAGGCCAAGCGCGACAAGGAGCTCATGCCCAAGTTTGAGGTCGCCAAGCGCCTGCTCGCCTGGCTCAACGAGGGCAAGCGCGCCGCGTCCATGGAGATGACCGACGAGGAGCGCGCCGCTGCGAAGGGCCTGTTCCTACTCACCATGAAGCCCATCTTGTATGTGGCCAACGTGGACGAGGACATGCTCAACGAGGAGCTGGCGCCCATCGATGGCGTCAAGCCACTGCCGATCTGCGCCAAGATCGAGGCCGAGCTTTCCGAGCTCGATCCCGAGGATGCGGCCGACTACCTGGAGAGCCTGGGCCTGGAGCAGCCCGGCCTGGACGTGCTCGCGCAGGCAGCCTACAAGCTGCTCGGTCTGCAGTCGTTCTTTACGGCTGGCGAGATGGAGGTCAAGGCCTGGACGGTGCGTCAGGGCGCGACCGCCCCGCAGGCCGCCGGTGTCATCCATACCGACTTTGAGCGCGGCTTTATTAAGGCCGAGGTCATTGGCTATGACGACTACATCGAGCTCGGTGGCGAGCAAGGCGCCAAGGCTGCAGGCAAGCTGCGCATCGAGGGCAAAGAGTATGTCATGGCCGATGGCGACGTCGTGCACTTCCGCTTTAACGTGTAAGGACAGCGAGCATGTTTAAATATGGAAAAAAAGCTGGCTACATGGGCATCGCGCTGCTGGTGCTTGCAGTGCTTCCGCTGGTGGTCGCAGCGTTTGTAATCCCCAACATTGGTCCCGAGGTGGCAACAAAGTTTAATGCCGCCGGTGAGGTGACGCGCTGGGGCAAGAGCTACGAGCTGCTGGCGCTGCCGGTGCTCAACCTGCTGCTGAGCGTGGCGACGTACTTTACGGCGGGACGCCAGGCTAAGAACAATGAGGACTCCGCCGCCATGGCACGCATCGTGTGCGAGCGCTACCTGCGAAACGGCTGCATCACGGGCGCATTCCTCAACGTAATTAACGTCTACTTTATGTATTCGGCGATTACCGGCACAGGCTTTGGCCTGGGCTTTTAGCTTGCGCCTTTAGGCAACGAGCCTGCAAGCATATTCGATGGCTGCTGCGAGGCCGCCGCTCGATCGTGGTTGAAAGACCACATCGGCGGCGGCCTCGTTTTCGTATCCGGCACCGCGAAGGCAGAGCGCGATACCGGCTTCCAAGAGAAGGGGCAGGCCACACTGGCTGGTTGCGATTACGGCAGCCTGATTGAGTGAGCAGCCGTGCGCTTGGCATTGGATGGCAAGTTCACCTTGCGCTGGGCAAGGGACCAAAACGGCGGCGACGCGACTTGATAGCAATGCAAATGCTGTGCGCTCATCGGGCGAAAGGCATTCTGCTTCAACGACGACGAGCTTGGGCGGTGCGCTGTTTGTGCGAAGCGTGGCTCGGTACATGCGGACCGAAGAACCCGACATAGAAAACTCCTGTATATTGGGCAAAACGTAAACTATAGTTTACGTTTTTGTTTTGCTCCATTTCAAACTCGTCTGCATGAACGAACATGCGAAACAGATTCTTGGCGAGCGAGTCGAGCGGACGCGCAAGGCCCTTGGTATCTCCAAGGTCGATTTTTGCGTGGCGGTTGGAATCAGCCGACCTTATCTCGATCAAATCGAAAACGGAACGGCAAACAGCACGCTCGAGATTTTATTTAAACTTGCGCCCGCGCTTGGCATGACGGTGTCAGAGCTCCTCGAGGGCATTGAGTAGGCGTTTTTGCTAGATTTGTCGTTTGCTGAACGGGTCCCCCCGACGGCGGCGTGCAAAAACCCGAGTATTCAGCATCCCTCAATAAATTGACAGCAACCGAAGGCGCAAATACGATGCTTGCTGTTTTGGATTATCCACAAAATACATTATTATGAGGAATAATTGACGCGTGGGACGAGCCTATCGAACCGAAAAGCGATTTACAGCTAGCGGTTTTAACGTTTCCGGAAGGGGCGGGTGCTGAAAACTCCGCTTTTTGCACGTTCCGAGAGGTACCACGTGCCCTACAAGGCCCAAAGAGGCGGATTTTGTTTTAGCTACACCATCGGGATGCGGTCATGGTTGACTTGGCTGTAGAACAGGCGCTGAATTTCGGCCGCATCACGTGACTGGCCGAGCGCCCACATGGTCTTGGCCACGAGCGTTTCGGTGGTCATATCGTCGCCGCGCAAAATACCCGGATGGTCGGCGTAGGCACGGCCGACCTCATAAACACCCAGATCGAGGCCCTCTTCGGGGACCTGTGTGGTCATAACGACGGTGCGACCCGAATCGACCCAGCGGAAAATCGCCTCCTGGAATGACTCGCCGGACTCGCCAAACTCGGGAATACCGCCAATGCCAAAGGTCTCCAGAATTACGGCGTCGTAGCTATCGGTCAGGGCGTCCAATATGCCTGGATTCACGCCGGGCGTGAGCTTAAGGACAAACACGCGCGGGTCGATACTGTCGTAGAAACGAACCGGGCTCTCATTCTGGTGGGTGCCGTGGAGCCCGTTGCGCACGATGCGGTCGTTGCGGATGTAGGCAATGGGCGGATAGTTGACGCTAATGAACGCGTTAAAGCTCATGGTGCGCTGCTTGCGAGCGCGCGTGCCGGCGATGGCCACACCGCCAAACACGATTGAGACGTCGTGCGAATGCTCGTCAAGCGCATAGAGCAGGCTCTGGTACAGATTGAGCTTGGCATCGGTAAAGGGGTTGCCCATGGGCTTTTGCGAGCCGGTGAGCACGATGGGCTTGGGGCTGTCCTGAATCAGGTAAGAAAGCGCCGCCGCGGTGTAGCTCATGGTGTCGGTGCCGTGCAGAATCACGAAGCCGTCGTGGTCGGCATAGCCCTCGACGATGACGTCGCGGATACGCATCCAGTCACTCGGACGCATATTGGTGCTGTCGATGTTCATGGGCTGCACGACGTCGAGCTCGCAGAGGCCCGAGATCTCGGGGACGCTCTGGGCGAGTTCCTCACCGGTCAGGGCGGGGGAGAGGCCGTTGCCGTCCTCGGTCGATGCGATGGTGCCGCCCGTGGCGATGAGAAGGATGCGCTTCATGTTGGTGTTCCTATCGTATTTGCCGCCCCAGAGGCGGAGTCGTTCGGCAGTATTGTGGCACAGGGTGTCCAATGTTCAAACGTATTACATCATCTGTAACGTTTGGTAACACTTCAATTGCCGTCAAATAGGGGCCCAGGTCGTGCGTTTGCCGTGCGCTGATGGCTGCGAGGGACGAGAAACCCCATATAACGTGTACACTATGAAAGTTATTCTCGTTTATTCGCGCGGGTGGGCACCGGCTCCCCGCCAACAAGAGGGGGAAACCATGGATCAAAAGGCTTCCGCAAAGGTCCTCGTACTCGACTTTGGTGCGCAGTACGGTCAGCTCATTGCCCGTCGCGTCCGCGACCTCAACGTGTATTCCGAGATTGTTCCCTGCGACATCTCGGCCGATGAGATTCGCGAGATGAACGCCTCTGCGCTCATCCTTTCCGGCGGCCCGGCCTCCGTGTATGCCGAGGACGCTCCGTCCATCGATCCTGCCATCTTTGACCTGGGCCTTCCCGTCCTGGGCTTCTGCTACGGCCATCAGATCACGGCCGTGACGCTCGGCGGCAAGGTCGGTCACTCAGAGGTGGGCGAGTACGGCCGCGCCACTATTACGCGCACTGCCGGCGCCAAGCTCTTTAACTCCACGCCCATGCAGCAAACCGTGTGGATGAGCCACCGCGACGCCGTGTCCGAGGTGCCCGAGGGCTTTACCGTTACCGCCAGCACCGACGTGTGCCCGGTTGCCGCCATGGAGTGCCCCGAGCGCAAGATTTTCACCACCCAGTTCCACCCCGAGGTCAAGCACTCCGAGTACGGTCAGCAGCTGCTGAGCAACTTCCTGTTTGAGATCTGCGGTCTGGAGCCCAACTGGAGCATGGACAACCTGGTCGAGACCATGACGGCCGAGTTCCGCGAGAAGGTCGGCGACGACCGCGTGATTCTGGCCCTGTCCGGTGGCGTCGACTCCTCCGTCGTGGCTGCGCTGGGCGCTCGCGCCGTGGGCAAGCAGATGACCTGTGTGTTCATCAACCACGGCCTGCTGCGCAAGGGCGAGCCCGAGCAGGTGGAGGAGGTCTTCACCAAGCAGTTCGATGTCGACTTTATCCACGTTCACGCCGAGGACCGTTATGCCGAGCTTCTGGCCGGCGTGACCGAGCCCGAGGAGAAGCGCCGCATCATCGGTACTCAGTTCTGGAAAGAGTTCTTCGCCGTGGCGCAGCAGCTCGAGACCGATGGCAAGCCGGTCAAGTACCTGGCTCAGGGCACCATCTACCCCGACATCATCGAGTCCGGCGCTCGCAAGACAGGCGGCAAGACGGCCACCATCAAGAGCCATCACAACCTGATCCCGTTCCCCGAGGGCGTACACTTCGACCTCATTGAGCCGCTTGATCACTTCTTTAAGGACGAGGTCCGCGCGCTTGGTCTGGCACTGGGCCTGCCGGGTCATATCGTGTTCCGTCAGCCTTTCCCGGGCCCGGGTCTGGCCATCCGCATCATCGGTGCGGTCGACAAGGAGAAGCTCGAGATCCTCAAAAACGCCGATGCCATCGTGCGCGAGGAGCTGGATGCCTACAACGAGCGCCTGTTTGAGCAGACCGGCGAGCGCAACTCTGAGCACAGCTGCTGGCAGTATTTCGCGGTCCTGCCCGACATCAAGTCCGTTGGCGTTATGGGCGACGAGCGCACCTATCAGCGCCCGATCATCCTGCGTGCCGTCGAATCCAGTGATGCCATGACCGCCGACTGGGCCAAGCTGCCCTACGAGGTGCTGGCCCGCATTTCCGGCCGCATCGTTGCCGAGGTTCCCGGCGCCAACCGCGTGTGCTACGACATCACGTCCAAGCCGCCCGCGACCATTGAGTGGGAATAGGAGAAAACTGGGAATAGAGTTCCCAATTTTAGTAGGAACAGCGTAATTAGGTACGCGAATGGGAAGGGGAGTCCCGCGGGACTCCCCTCTGTTTAGATCGAGAATTAGAACGGTAACGTCACGTATGCTTTATGCGTGCTTGCGTTTGCGATACGCGGCTAACGCGATGCCGACTGCGATCAGGGCTGCTGCACTGAAGCAGAGGGATGCCAGGAGTGCCATCTGGTTGTCACCGGTCCGAGGGATTGTTGAGTTGATGGGAGCGGAGTCGGCATTCTTCTCCCACTGGGCGTACAGGGTGGTGTCCTGGTCTGCGTTCTTCTTGGGGTCGAAGGCCTGCTTGCCTTCCTTGTCGTAGGTCCAGCCCTTGAAGGTGTAGCCTTCAGCGGTGGGAACATCGATAAGGGTGATGGGCTTGTCCTTCTCGGTCTGCTTGGTCACACTGTCGCCGTGGCCGTTCATGTCGAAGGTGACATCGACCATTTCGATGATGGGAGTGGAGGGAGCTTCCCAGACAGCCGTGAAAGTGATGTTTTCTTTAGCGGTGTATTCGCCTTTAAGGGGATCGGTGCCTTCGGAGCCCTTAGGAATCCAGCCAACGAATGTGTAGTCGCCGTCAGTGCCTAGATTGGGGAGTTCGACGATCTCGCCCTTGTTCACGGTTTTGGCCTCAGGTGCGGTCCCGAATTCGGATTCGAAGGAAACGGTGACCTTTTCCTTTTCGGTCCATTTGGCGTAGACGGTCATGCTTGTAGCGGCGGTGCCGTTGAACGAGGTGGTGAGGCTCTCATCGGTGAACCAGCCGCCGAAGTCATAGTCGGTATCGGTGGGCTCGGGCAGGGTGACGGACGTCCCCTTCTTGACCGTAATGGGGTCAATCTGGGCTCCGTGGCCTTTCATATCGAAGGTCACGGTGACGGTTTCGTGCATCAAATAAAGCTCTGCTTTAGTGAATCGGGTATTGGCATCCGAGCCTTCAATGGAAGATGCTCCGGTTTGGCCGCCATTAGGAATAGGTTCTGTAAATTTGGCGATTAATGTTTGTCCATCATTCGTTGTCAACTCAAGGACAGATGGGGAAATTGTATCTCCGCCGTTATTCGTGATATAGGCCTCCAGGTAATCGCTCGAGCTAGCTCGTATTATTGAAAGCGAAAGATTCAATCCATTATCGTCAGGAATAGAAGAACTTTCCGGCGTTAGGACTCTATTCCAGGTGGCAATGGGCCCTTCGCCTTCAGCCCAGGCGTAATTCTGGGCGCCGGAGAAGGTGAAAGCGCAAACGCCGACTATGGCTGCGAGAGTGAGGAAGAAAACCGTCCGGCGCCTGGCCAAGGTCTCTTTAACCTGTATCTTCATCGTATCCTCCAATTCAAGCGTGCGCTCCCTATTGCAACATTGCATTTCATGTTAACAGAGAATTATTTTCGGGCATGTCCCTTGCTCGGCTCGGGCTTGCTCTGGACGGGGATGCTTCGTGGTCTTGATGGGGTGGGTGCCTAATTCGAAGGAGGCAGAATCTGGTTTGGTGGTGCAGAAAAGTAACAAATATGATTTATTAGAGAGGTAATTACATTCAAACGACGCATAGCCAACAAAGACTCGGTTATTCTTTACCAAATCGAAAAAACGCAGCAACACACTGTACGTCGTGTTGCGTTTTACGTTGGTTCAATTCGATGCGATTGGAGCAGACATGAGCTTCATGGATTCCAAATTCTCCAAATGGGGAGAGGTCGCAACTGCAGTTCTCTCCCAATCGCTTGCGAAAAGATTTGCGAGGGTGATGCTGGCGGCAGTGCTGGCAGCATCTTTTCTGCCCGTCGCAGCTTTCGCTGATGGGGGCGGGGCGGTAAGCGATCCCGTTGGCAATGCATTCAAAGGCCCTGATAAGATTCAGTACGGCGTTGCTGCACAATATACCAATATAACATCAAGGTCTGAATATAAATGGGATTATATTCGTGACAATGACGGTGGAGATGTCACAATCTCGTATCTTGATAATCTTTATCCTAATCACAAGACCGTTTCTGTAATGGGAACTCAAGTCGGCCACGTGACCTTGGTGGTTTCGGGAGGTGATGTGGATGAGGAACGATTCGAAATCGAGATTACAAAGCGTAACGTAACTCTTAAGTCCACAAACGTCTCAAAAACCTATGACGGCGAACCTCTTGCCTGTCCCGTATCAGTTGATCCTGGTTTTGCTACGTTTGACGATGTTTATTGCATATCGACTAGTTCTCGGACCAATGTTGGCATAACGAATAATAATACGTTTGAGATAATATTTATTAAGGGTAGTCCCGACTCTTACAATATTACCAAGTTTGAAACAGGTATAGTGGAGATCACACCACGTCCGGTCACCCTGACCTCCGCGAGTGGTTCCAAGGAGTACGACGGCGAGCCCCTGACCAATCACAAGGTCACCGTTGGGGAGGCTGCCCGGGATACTGGTTGGGTCGATGGCCAAGGTGCCACCTATTCTTTCACCGGTTCGCAGAAGATCGTCGGCTCCTCCGAGAATGCATTCGAATGCATCCCCAACGAGGGAACCAATCTGGACAACTATCAGATCAACAAGACGTACGGAACCCTGACCGTTACCGACCGTAGCGAGAAGTACCAGATCACCCTCACTCCCAATTCCAAGTCCGTGACCTACGACGGCACCGAGAAGTCCGTATCCGGTTTCGAGACCCTGGAGTTCCAGATCAATGGTCAGACCTTCTACGTTTCCGGCGTTGAGGCTTCTGCAGCGGGCACCGATGCAGGCGAGTACCCTGTCAAGGTTTCCGGCCAAGCTGTCGTCATCGATTCCGACGGCAACGACGTGACCGACCAGTTCACCGTGAACATCGACGATGCCAAGCTGACCATCGTCGGGGTCGACTCCGATAAGTCTGCATCCAATCTCCCTCACACCGGCGATAGCGCCGCCCTCTATGCAATGGGCATCTGCGGCGTTGCGATCGCTGCCGGTGCTGGGGCGCTCTTCACGTTCAGAAAGCGCAACAACTATAAATAAGCACGGATACCATTGGTGCAGCTCCATTGAAATGAAGCGCTAAGATAATCAGCAAAGGGGCCTTCCCGTCTGGGAAGGCCCCAACTTTGTGCGCCGAGCATGGCATGTCAGAGAGCAAGCGTTTTGTTGAGGGGGTAAATTGCTTGCTAGCAGCCTCTGACCATGCTAAATCTGTCTACTATTCAAACAGAAAAACGAGCAGCTCAACATATTTTCCTGCAGAAAAGAATACGGCAGTGCACGCAACGCGGCCGGCCCCTTCCCTTCCTGCCGAAATCCCCACGCCTGCCATCCGCTTTTTCTATGCAAATATTCACAAAAACGCGAAAAAGGAATACAAATACCTTATCGATTATTTGAACGAGAAAGGGAACACAATGGGTAGACTCGAAGGCAAAGTTGCTATCGTAACGGGCTCCACCAGCGGTATTGGCATCGGTATTGCAAAGGTATACGCAGCCGAGGGCGCAACGGTTGTTATTAGTGGTCGTCGTGCCGAAAAAGGCCAAGTTGTAGTTGATCAAATTGTTGAAGCAGGCGGCAAGGCAAGCTTCCACTATTTCGACATTACCGAACCAGCAAGCATCGAAGCGCTTATTGCAGACACTGTAGAGCAATACGGCAAGCTCGATATTTTGGTAAACAATGCAGCAAACGTTGCCCTCAAGGACGGTCGTGTTGACGAGCTCACCCTTGAAATGTGGGACGCTATTTTGGAAAGCGACCTGCGCGGCACCTTCTATGCAACGAAGTGCGCTATCCCCTACATGAAAGAAATTGGTGGCGGCGCAATCGTCAACATTGGCTCTATGGCATCATGTGCAGGCGACTTAGGTTCTACCGCTTATGCATGCGCCAAGGCGGGCGTAGACATCTTCACGCAATACGTTGCCTTGCAATACGGCAAAGACAACATCCGCTGCAATTGCATCCGTCCAGGCTTGATTGTTACGCCAGAAAACGAGGCGAAGGTTCCTCAGATGCTCAAAGATATCTTCTTGGGTAGCATCATGGTTAACCGCTACGGTTGCCCAGAAGACATTGCTCATGCAGCCGTATATTTTGGCTCTGATGAAAGTACCTACACCACGGGACAGATCATCAACGTTGACGGCGGCATGAATTCGCACGCTCCAACCGTTGCTCAGTTCCGCCAGATGAATTCCCGCACGTGGTAATTCGTACAGGCGAATAGACCAGTACGAAAGCGCGAACGCGAGAATGCGGAAAGCGTGGACGCGTGAACGTGCTAGAGTGTGAAAGCGCGAAGGCGCGCAGGACTGAATGCGCGAAAGCACACCACGCACGCAAAAGATTTCTTGCAGATAGAATCTACATGGCCACCCTTTGCGGGTGGCCATGTTTTTTTGTGCAGGCAATCTGTTGGCTAAGGCTTATAGGACAAAACGTGTGTCCTGTTGGGGGGCATCGGCGCAGGTCGATGCCCCTTTTTTAGCCGTTTGAATTCCGTGCCCGCTTTTAACCGCTCGGACAGAATGTATGTCCGGTTGCCTATCGTTCCCGCAGGTATATAACCTTTTCCGGAACCGTTAAATACCTTTTCGGAAGAGGTGCCCATGAAGACCGTCTATTGTCCCTACTGCGGCGGTCGGGCCTTCAGGAGCAGGACGGCCGAGTTCCGGGAGGTCTGGCCCACGCTCGCCCCCGACGGCGGGTTCTCCGGGGCCGTGCGCGAGACCTGGCCGCAAACCATGGTCCAGCGCTGCCTTTGGCATGCTTTCTCCCAGGTGAACAGGCACATGACTAGCAAGCCGAGGCTGAGGGCGGGGATCGAGCTGAGGGGGCTGGCCGTCGACCTTATGCACGTTGAGACCCTGAGGGAGGCCGGGCAGCGGCGGGCGCCTTCTCGGCAGATACATCGATTGAAAGGCCCGATCCATTCTCGACAGGCACGATGCCGAACTCGTCCTCCAGCTGCAGAAGGAGGCCCAGGAGGTCTCGGGCGTTCTCTACCCTGAAGTCCAACAGGCAAGCGGAGAGATGTCGAGAGCTTCGGCGATGGCTTCCACCTGAGGCTGCTTGGGAGTCCTGAAATCCGTCTCATAGTGACGGATCGCGCCCTTGGAGACGCCGATTTTCTCGCCCAGCTCTCCCTGATAGAGCCCGCGAAGCTTACGGTAGTACCTGATTTTCTCGCCGGTAGTAAAGTGCGCTAAAGCAAATTGGAGAGCGAGAAGCCCTTTCGGGATACAGCGTGTTTGTGTATTGCCGCAGTGCCGGTAAGGACTGCGAAGTCGCATAGATTGGCCCCCGCGGCTCTGCGGGACTAATGACCGCAGAGCCGCGGGGGCTTGTGTTCGAGGGTTTGTGAGCCGTTCTGTAATGCTGGTACCTTCTGGCGTGGTTCTATCCCTTGTAGACGATGCGGCCGTCGGAGATGGTGTAGATCACGCGCGTGTCGGAGATGGCCTTGGCATCGGCTTCGAGAATGTTGGTATCCAGCACGACGAGATCGGCGAACTTGCCTACTTCAACGGTGCCGATAATATCGTCCATGAAGTTCTGGTAGGCGTCGTTCTTGGTGTAGGCCTCGAGCAGCTGGTAGGCTGTGAGCCCCTGTTCGGGCCAGCGGGTCATGTCGGTGTCCTCTTCCTCGGGATAGGGCGAGTTGCGGGTAACGCCAACCTCGATCGCATCGAGCGGGGCAAATGGAATGACGGGGGCGTCTGAGGAGCCGCTGATGCAGATGCCTGCCTCGGCCAAGTGCTTTGTTGGGTACAGCGCCATGGCGCGCTCGTCGCCGATATAGGCGCGCTCCAGGTCCATGAGATCATCGTGGTACATCATCAGGAATTGGAGATTCGCCACCACATCCAAATCGGCCATGCGCTGGATATCCTCATCGGTAATGGCGCATACGTGGGTGATCGTGTGCCGCGCGTCGCGCTTCCCATTGGTCGCCCGAGCCTCCTCGAAGGCATCAAGGGTGCCGTGAACGGCGCCGTCGCCCATGGCGTGCACGTGCACCTGAACGCCTTCTGCATCAAAGTCGTGTACAAGACGGGTAAAGTCTTCCTGAGACCAGATGGGTTCGCCGCACCAATGATCACCGAGTCCCGTTGATTCCTGGTAGGGTTCCAGGAAGACGGCGGTGCCTCTTTCGGTCACTCCATCGTAGAAAATCTTCACGGTATTCGAAGAAATCATGTCTGTGGCGGAGTCGTTGTAGGACTTGATGGCGGAAAGCACCTCGTCATAGGTGCGGCCTTCTTTCATGGTGGGGACGACGCGCATGCGCAGGGTCAAATTGCCCTCGTCCTCCAACTTGTGATACATGTCGATGATATCAAGACCGCCTTGGGTGATATTTGTAATGCCGGTTATGCCATAGGAGTTTGCTTCCTTCATGAATTTGCGCATGGCCTTTTTCAGCTTATCGTTGGTCATGGTGTTGGGCATGATGGCGAATACAATTCCCTTGGCGGCATCGGAGACGCACCCCGAAGGCTCCCCCTTCTCGTTGCGATAGAACAGGCCGCCTTCTGGGTCGGGGGTGTCGGCAGTCACGCCAGCCATTTCGAGGGCCTTGGAATTGACCCAAGCGGCGTGGTAGGAGACGTCGTGGATGAGAATGGGCTTATCGGGGCAGATGGCATCTAGATCTTCTTTCGAGGGCCCGGGATTCGAGCCGTCGGGAAGCTGGTAGGCATTGAGCATGAAAGGCGCTCCGATGTAGCCCTCCTCGTCGGGATGGGCCTCCACGAAGTCGCGGATTGTCTCGAGGTATTCCTCGTTGGTGGTAAGCCCCGTCAGGTCGATCTGGAAGAGGGCGTTGAACCAGTTGGCGGGGGCGTGGATGTGGCCGTCAATGAAGCCGGGGGAGACGAACTTGCCATCGAGGTCGATGACTTGAGTATCGTCTCCTACGAAAGCGTCGGTGCCTGAATCATCACCCACGTACACGATCTTGTTGCCCGCGATAGCGACGGCTGATGCAACATCGCTTTCTGACACCATGGTCTGCACATGGCCGTTGCGGAGCACGATATCGGCAATGTTTTGATCGGCGGAACCGGGCGTGGCATTTGATCCAGGCTGCTCCCCGGATGCGCATCCCCAGAGTCCGCCCGAGAACGCGGCAGCCGCTAGGGCGCTCGATCCAATGACGAAACGACGGCGGCTGAGAGGTTGCTTCTGATGGGATGTGCTCATAAGACCCTCCTTAATTTGGTTGCAGCGCTGTCTCTTTTTTGCGCTGTAGTAATTCAACCTTAAGAGTCAGGGGGTTCTTTGTTAAGAAAAACAGAGAGGGATTTGAGATTAATCGGAGGATGATTTTCTATCCCCCTGTCTCTGAACCGCGAAAATGCAGGGAGACAAATCGGACGTTGGGGTAGTTTTAGCCTTGGGTGCTAAATCTTCTATAATGTTGCCGCTTGATGAAGGAGGAGTCGTGTCCCTCGCTTTTCTCTACAATGTGGCATGTTGCATCGCCTATGCGTTGGTCAGTGCTGCCTATGGGAGTCTGCACTATGTCGAGCGCAGGCGGGGGTATCTCTTCGTCGCGCTCACCTTCCTTGTGTATACGATAGATATATGTTCTGTATTCATGTATGAGTTCGTTCCGGAATTCGCGATGCAATTCGAGGGCGCACGAAACGCCTATCCTATGCTCCGCGTTGCATTCAACATGTTGGTAATCCTCTTGTATCGGCTCGTGCTCGGCAGCTTGCTCTCGCGCAGCTTCTCTCCCGTAGAGGGATTATTTTGGGCAGTTTGCATGATGGTGGCTTTGGCAAGTGGCGCTTCGTCAGTCGAATCGGTTGCACTATGGCGCGAGTTTTTCTTTACCAGGTTGTTGGCAATCTGGGTAATAGGGTACGGCATCTGCTGCTTGGCGGCAGAGTTTCGACACATGAGCCAATGGCGATGGGTTCTCTCGCTCTTACTTGTGCTCATATATGCCTTGGCGGAAGCGGCAACGTATTTGGCCTTTGGACAGGAGGGCGGCGCGCGCTCTGCCTCTCCTCGTAGGGTCCCCGTTGAGATTATGGCGCTTTGCTTCACCGTGGCTGCATATGTCTTTCTTGCACATCATCGGCGGATACGTAATGTGCGGTTGGCGGAATCCCTTGTGCCCTGGATCGCTCGCGAATACGGGCTGACCAAGCGCGAGGAAGTACTGTTGTCGCTCCTTGAAAAGGGCGCATCGAACAAGGAGATTGCTGAGCAAGAATGCATTTCCGTCAACACGGTGAAAACCCACATATCGAATATTTACGCCAAGCTTGGTGTGAGTGGCCGAGACGAGCTTGCGCAAAAACTTAGAAAGGAACTGAGCGGCCGCAAGAGGGCCGGGCTCTGAGAGGCTGGGAGTCGGTGCGGCTATGCGGCCGCCCCTACGGGATCAGCCGTCTACGTATTCTTGGGTGTCGGGCGCGTCGGTTCCTTAGAACGGAGACGCAAGGTGTTGACAGCGGCGCGCAGGGCGAAGAAACCAGTTCAATTTCAATCCGTCTAGGCGTTAGGATTAGTTAGGATTAGTTAGGATTAGCCAGGGTAAGGTGTGCGGTGAGCTAATGTAATCTAAAAATAATCCTGGTTATTTCTTCTCAAAACTACGGGTGCGCCCCATGCTGTGTGGCGCAAGGGAGCGTCTCGCTCATTTCGGGGCGCTTCATGGGAGCGCGGTCCGCAAGGGGCGGTCCGGCCAACGAATTTTGAAGGAGATTTCAATGGTCAAAGATTACATCGACACCAACGACTTCACAAAAGAAGAGCTGCTCGGCATGGTAGATCTGGCCATCGCCATGAAGGGGCTCATCAAGGAGGGCGGCGAGTACCCGCACCTGCTGAAGGACAAGACCCTCGGCATGATTTTCCAGCAGGTGTCCACCCGTACCCGCATCTCCTTCGAGACGGCCATGACCGACCTCGGCGGTCACGCCGAGTTCTTCGGCCCCGGCTCCATCCAGCTGGGTGGCCATGAGTCCATCGAGGACTCCGGCCGCGTTATGGGAAGCCTCGTCGACATCCTCATGGCCCGCGTCGATCGTCATAAGGATGTAGTGAGCTTGGCGAAGTACTCCGCGGCCCCCGTCATCAACGGTATGAGCGAGTACAACCATCCCACCCAGGAGCTCGGCGACCTCATGACCATGATCGAGAACCTCCCCGAGGGCAAGAAGATCGAGGACTGCAAGTTTGCCTGGATCGGCGATGCCACCCAGACCTGCGCGTCGCTCATGTTCATCTGCACGAAGATGGGCATGGACTTCGTGCAGTTCGGACCGAAGGGGCATCAGATTCCCGACGGCTGCCTGCATATTGGCACCGATGAGGAGCGCGCCGAGTTCGGCAAGCATCTCATGGCTATCGGCGAGGAGAACTGCAAGGTCTCCGGCGGCACCATCACCATTTCCGACGACATTTCCTGCATCGAGGGCGCCGACTTCGTGTACACCGATGTGTGGTACGGCCTCTACGACAGTGAAGTCTCCAGCTCCAGCTACATGGATGTGTTCTATCCGAAGTACCAGGTGACCTGGGATATGATGAACGTTGCCGGTCCGAACAGCATGTTCATGCACTGCCTGCCCGCCAACCGTGGCGAGGAAGTCGTCGACGAGGTCATGGACGATCCCGAGCGCTCCCTGTGCTGGGTCGAGGCCGAGAACCGCAAGCACTCCATTCGCGCCATCCTGGCCACTCTGTGCCCCCAGAGCGAGCCCGATGAGCAGAAGGCTGCGGCATACCGCGCCACCATCAATGAGCGCATGGCCGCTCTCGGTAAGCACGGTCTGTAAGACGTACCAGGTCGGGCGAGCTACGGCTCGCCCGCCTTCGCAGGAGATGGGCGACCTCATGGCCATCGGCGAGGAGAACTGCAAAGTCTCCGACGACAACCGAGTGCATCAAGGGCGCCGACTTCATCTACACCGACGTGTGGTATGGCCTGTACGATGCTTTCTGATGGGCGGCAGCAGATGCTTGTCTCTTGCCGCCCATCATCTGCGCCACTGCGCGTAAGCACTGGCGCCCTGTCTGAAAACGACTGAGCAAAGGATTAAATATGAGTGACGGAAAGAAAAAGCTTTCCTTCCTGACGGTCATTTCGACCATCATCTGCGTCGTCTTCGTTTGCGAGGCCGCCGCTCCTGCTGCTGCCATTGGCAACCAGCAGTTCTTCTGGTGGATCTTCCTGATCCTGACCTTCCTGCTCCCTTACGGCATGGTCGTCGCCGAGCTCGGCACCACCTATGACGGCGAGGGCGGCATTTACGACTGGGTACGCGATGGCCTGGGCGACAAGTGGGGCGCCCGCATTTCGTACTACTACTGGGTCAACTACCCGCTGTGGATCGCCTCGCTGGCGACCATGTTCCCCGACATCCTGGGCATGGTCTTTGGCGTCGAGTTCAACCTGATC
This sequence comes from Collinsella sp. WCA1-178-WT-3 (M1), assembly GCF_009696325.1. Classification (GTDB taxonomy): domain Bacteria; phylum Actinomycetota; class Coriobacteriia; order Coriobacteriales; family Coriobacteriaceae; genus Collinsella. The sequence goes on along the minus strand of NZ_VUME01000012.1, from coordinate 13,672 downwards.
GCCAAGATGGGCATCGAGCTCGCCTTCGTGTGGATCGTCTACCTCATGGGCCGCTCCAAGGCGGCCGACTCCGAGTGGGTCCTCAACGGTGGCGCCCTGATCAAGGTCGCCGTCGCCGTCATCGTCGGCGCCCTGGGCATCTGGTATGCCATGGAGAACGGTTTCGCGAGCGACATGTCCGCCGCCACCTTCCTGCCCGAGCTCACCAACACCAACGCCCTGGGCTACCTGTCCATCATCATCTTCAACTTCACGGGCTTCGAGGTCATCTGCACCTTCGCCAAGGACATGGAGAACCCGACCCACGACATTCCGAAGTCCATCATCCTGGGCGGCCTGACCATTGGCGCCATCTACCTGTTCGCTGGCTTCGGCATCGGCGCCGCCATCCCGGCCGACTCCATCGACCCCGACTACGGCATGATCGTCGCAGTCCAGACCATGGTGGGCGATTCCGTGCTCTTCAAGGTCATCTGCATCGCCTTCCTGATCACCCTGTTCGCCAACATGGCCGCCTGGTCCTTCGGCGTCAACTCCGTCGCCCGCTACGCCGCCGAGCACGGCAACATGCCCAAGGTCTTCGCCTCGATGATCTCCGAGGACGACATGCCCAACGGCGCCAACCTGGTCAACGCCGTCGTCGCCTCCCTGGTCCTCTGCCTGCAGCTCGTTCCCGTCGACGCCATCTCCAACGGCGTCTTCTGGATGCTCTTCGGCACCTCCGTCGTCTTCCTGCTGCTCACCTACATCCCGATGTTCCCGGCGTTCCTCAACCTCCGCAAGAACGACCCCAACCGCGAGCGCATCTTCACGTTCCCGTTCAAGGGCGCGATGATGAAGGTCATGCTGGCCATCCCCTGCATCGAGCTGATCCTGGCCATCGTCGCGACGCTGGCACCGTTCTCCGCCGCCGAGGTCGGCGAGAAGGTCCCGATGATCATCATCTTCATCGTGCTCATGCTCATCGGCGAGGTCGTCCGCGTCGTCAGCGCCAAGGGCCGCGAGACCGAGTACAAGGGCCTCACCCCCGAGCTGGCCGCCCAGCGCCTCGCCGAGGAGGCCGAGGAGAACTAGGGCTCCCGGCCCCGGGCACCCCGGCCTCCCCGGGGGCGTGCCCGGGCGACGGGTCCGCCAACCATTCCCCGGGGCGGGTGCAGGCGATAGCTCCGGCAGCCGCCGACCGCCCCGACCCCTCTCCCGTATCCCTCGTGCGTCCCGTCTCCGCGCACCTGGCTACGTCGTCGCCCGCCGGTGCGACCCCGTGAAAACCGGCGCCGGGCGCCCCGACCTCTGCCGGGGGACGGGCGCCCGCCATCTCTTGGTCCTAGGCCGCGGGCAGCCCGCCCGCGGCAGACGATCGTTCGGTTTGGAGGAAATCTTATGCGTACGATCACCGAGTCCGAGTCCACCCCGAGGGCCGACGGCTTCTTCATGCCCGCCGAGTTCGCCCCCCAGGACCGCGTGTGGATAGGCTGGCCCCACCGCACCGACACCTGGGCCCACGGCGCCAAGCCCGCCCAGAAGCAGTATGCCGCCATCGCCCGCGCCATCTCCGAGTTCACCCCGGTCTATATGTGCGCCAACCAGGTCGACTACGCCAACTGCAAGGCCGTCTTCGAGAACGACGAGAACGTCACCGTCGTCGAGATGACCACCGACGACGCCTGGTTCCGCGACACCGGCGCCACCTACGTCATCAACGGCAAGGGCGATAAGCGCGCCAACCACTGGCACTTCAACGGCTACGGCGGCCTCATCGACGGCCTCTACTTCCCGTGGGACAAGGACGAGCAGATCGCCCTCAAGATGGCCGAGCTCTCCGGCTGCCGCCGCTACCGTCCCGACGACATGATCCTCGAGGGCGGCTCCATCACCGTCGACGGCGAGGGCACCCTCGTCGTCACCGACCAGTGCCTCCTGTCCCCCGGCCGCACCTGCTCCGCGGTGCTCGAGGAGGAGGAGGACCCCGAGTCCCTCTGGCCCAAGTACCGCAAGAAGTTCGAGCCCTGGAGCGAGGAGCTTCGCGAGTACATGAACGAGCACCTCAAGGACTACCTCGGTGTCGAGAAGGTCATCTGGGTCAAGGAGGGCATCGACCCCGAGGAGACCAACGGCCACATCGACGACGTCGCCACCTTCATCGCCCCGGGCGTCATGGTCTGCATCTGGACCGACGACCCCGAGTACCCGTTCTACGAGCAGTGCCACGCCGCCTACGAGACCCTCTCCAACGCGGTTGACGCCAAGGGCCGCAAGCTGAAGGTCTACAAGCTCTGCATGCCCGTGAAGCCGCTGTACATGGACCAGGCCTCCTGCGACACCATCGACGCCGACGAGAACGCCGAGCCGCGCGTCCCCGACGAGCCGCTGATCGCCTCCTACATGAACTACCTCGTGACCAACCACGGCGTCATCGTCCCGCAGTACGGCGACGAGAACGACCAGCTGGCCGTCGACACGCTCCAGGAGATATACGACGAGGTCTGGGGCGAGGGCGTCTACAAGTGCGTGGGCGTCAAGTCCGACCAGGTCGTCTACGGCGGCGGCAACATCCACTGCATCACGCAGCAGGAGCCGTCCGCCTAATAGCCTGGCTTCCCGGGGCGCGGCGCCCCTCTTTCACGGGGGTCCGCCGCACCCCGGAAGCCCGGCCGGCCAGGCGAACGGGGCCGCCTGGCCGGTCGGCCGGGCTTTCCCCGGGCGCTCCGCTGCCTCCACACCGGAGCGCCCTTCCCCTTCGATTGAATACCCGCCTGGCCTGGGACCTGTTGCGGGTTAGGCCAATTGTTCGCTTGGATATCCCAGGTCAGACGCGTATCCAATTGCCGAAAGTTCCCGGTCGCGAGCGCGGCCGTCTTGATCGGAGTATCTATGTACCAGCGTATTTAATTACTGCGCTGGAATAGAACACATGTTTGATAAATTAATTTAGCATCAGACAGCGGGCACGGTTTCAATCGAATCCGTGCCCGCTGCTGTATGTGTGAACAGTGTGAATAGGGGACGTAGCCCTGTTCACACCTGGACCCATGTCGGCACCGGTCAATGCCCACGATGCTTTTGCTTGCGCTTCAGCTTCCGCTGCTCGAAGCGCGCCTCCGCCTCATCCGCGCGACACTGACTTCTTGCTTGAGCCGACTCCCGCTTCATCGCTTTCCGCTGTGCCGCGAGCGCCTGTTGTGCCTTGGTACTCACCGCAGGCCGTTTAAGGGCTTTCGCTGCCTCGCGAGCGCGCCGCTTGGGGTTCTTCGCGGGCTTGCTTGTCTCAGTGGCCTTGTCGCCGAAGAACGAGAGCTTCTCCCATTTGCCGACAACGAATCGCAGGATCTCCTCATCGGACGGCTCCGCGCCGAAGACGATGCGGGCGACGCCGTATCTGCCGTCCTCGACATGCTCCGCCAGCCCGACCCAGAATTGGCCGTCGTGATATACGGTCAGGGTGGACGATACACTGATCTGCATGGTTGGTTCCTCCTTTATGTAGATGACCATGCAGAGAAGGGACAACCAAGGAGGCAGGTTACTGATGCGGACCCCCGCACGCCCACGACTACCCGACGGGGACTGTGTTTTTATCTCTGGTAGTTGGATTGTAGCACGCGCAGACGCGCCCTTCATCGCTGGCGACATGACATGGTTGGGGCTTACCACCCGACGCGCCCTTGCGCATATCGTCTTCTCGGTTTCGAAACTTTAAAAGACCTTGAGTTTCGAAACCGCGAAGGAGAGTTTAAGCAAAAGACGACATTAGCTCTGAGTCGACGCTCGAGAAGGGGCTCGGGTCGCTTCTGCCCATCAGGGATGCATTCACGAAGGTCCTCATCCCCCGCACGAGGCGCGGGCCTTATACCCGGGGGGGCGTTCTCGTGCTGGATCTCGCGAGGTGACTGCTCGGCGAGCAGGAGTTCTGAGCGTCATACGGGGATATCGCTCGATAGGGCACGCAGGGCCGTTTGCGCTCGCACGGGAAACCTCGTCGCCGTATGGGCGGCCAGTCGCATCCGATTAGTCTTTTGTTATACGGACCTTTCGAGTGCGCACGAAGTGATTGCGCCAACAACGAAGCCCCAACCTGCTCGCTAACTCATGGGCAAGCCACCTGAGACTACTCATTCCCCCTACTAGCAATGAAGGCCTGCGACCTGCAGTTTTGCAAACTGCTTGAAAGGCGCCTGCGTTGATTCGCTTCCTATTGCAGCTGGCGGCTCGCACACGAAAAGGCACTTGAGTTTCAAAGCGGGCGTTTTCGTCGATATCGAACCTCTAAAGGCTGTCCGCCGTGCCCTTTGGGACAAAAACGAAAACTCAAAGCCCCAAGTTTGGAATGAGTTTTTGAGATTGCCTCGGCTTTTGTCCCCGAAGCCGATGAAACACGACATAGTGTTACTTGGCGGCACTCGGTTTGAGACGGCATCGAAAACTGAGGACAACTGGAATGTCGGGACAGTAAAACTGAAGCCATCGAGTGGGAGTAGCGGGAACTGGCTTCTGAACTCGCGTTTTGGTGCCGCCAAGTACCGCCTGATGCTGTTTCGGCATCGCTATAGAGCAAAGCCCCCGGCGAAATAACGGGAATAACGGCCTTCGAACCCTCTGGTTCGGAGGCTTTCTTTTTGCATGTCTACCTTGGAAAACGTCCCGATTATTCCCGTCTGTCCCTACTGGGCGGTGCGGCGGAGTACTCGGCGGTACGGGAATAATAGGGCCCTGCGGGAATAATTTATAATTCGGGTCCATCGAGGGTCGATTTCGGGCGGGTGAAACTAAGTTGAAACTACGGGCTGGGTTCAGACCCTTCATGATTGCGTTCGCCTAGGTCAACAAACGGGAATAAAGAAATGCGTAAATCGGTTTCCGCAGTTTCGGCAACCCCGAATGCCGCCGAATGACGCCGCGTACCTTGCCGCATTCGAGCATGCAATTATTCCTCTAACGGTTCTTCCTGGGCGCCGATTTCATATAGGAATAATGGAACAGCCTCCGAAAAACAGGAGGCTGTTCGCAAAAAAGCATTAATTTACCTGAGGAAATGTCAGAAAGAGGCCTTCCAGTCGGCGTAAGCGGTCTCGTCGACTTCGCCGTGCTCGAGCTCTTTGCGCTTTTTCGCCCAGGGCTTGAGCGACTGCGAGAGCTTTGGGGCATGCGGCGCCTTGGGGTCGACCGCCAGGCCCATGCCGTCCTCGCTGGGCACGAGGCCGTAGCTCTCCTCCAGCTGCAGCAACAGGGCCATGAGGTCGCGTGACGTCTCGACTCCGTAGTCCTTGAGCGCGCCTACGGAGACCTCGAGCTCCTTCGCGATCTCCTCCAGCAATTCGGGCTTCACCGCGCGGATGCCGCTCTCGTAGTGCCTGATCGCGCCCTCGGTGAGCCCCACGGCATCGGCGAGCTGGGCCTGCGTCAGCCCCTTCGCCTTGCGGTACCGCCGAATGTTGTCGCCTGTCGCCATGTGCCCTCCTGTAGATTCATTGGCGTCATTTTATCAGCGTACGCAAATGTACGCGATTCCATTGACGGCACGAATGTGCATGGAGGGATCTGTGCACACGATTGTGCCAAACTTTATGAATGAGCGGTTAAACCAGGATCGTGCAGCTGCCTACAGTGGCTGCTTGTTACCTACGGACGCCATGGCCCGCATTATCTACCGTAGGGGATTGGGGACAAATCCAAGCCTTCTGTGAGGCTTTACAAAAGCTCGCGAAGTCTTTTTGTCCAAAGCGCGAAAGTGCCGTTCTCGACGCATCTTCCGAAATCGTCGCACTCGCACCAGCGATCGGATCTCGCGATTGCAATCATCGAGGCCACGACCAGCTTCTCATCTGCTTTGGAAACGTCCTGATTCACGATCTCCTCGATATCGAGTTCCAACCCATGCTGCGCCAGAATATCGCCATAGCACTTGTATTCGGGATATGCTTCCGCGAAGGCGTATACGTCGTGCAGAAAATCGCGCTTTGCATCCCTTATGGCTTGCAGCCACTTCTTGTGATCGCCGTCGGCCTTACCGTCTTCGAGCCCTTGGCCGACCCCTTCGGCACTCGGCAGATTGTAAAAAGCCAGCATCGCGAGGCCTTCCGTCTCGGTCGGGCCATCGTAGGTTTCGCCGGTCTCCGGTCTCATCTCCTCGCAGCCGAATTCGTCTGCCAAATACTTCAATAGCTTTTCGAAACCTTTGGGATATGCATTAGAGCCCCCGTGCGAGCCGTGCCCATCGAAGAGGCTCCATTGTTCGCCGTCGAGCACCGGTGAATCGTAGTAGGTGAACCAATCGTCGGTGCCAAGATCGCGGAGGAATGCCATGAGCGCATCGACTTGCGTCTTGTCCAATATCCCCTGGTTCTCTCCCTGCTCCAAAAGATGCGACTGGCTGTGGCGGAAAGAGTAAGCCTCTCCGTCTTTGCTGATCTCAAAGGAGGAGTGCCCCTGAAAAAACCCGCCTATGCTGAAGCTGAACACGTCATTATCGAATCCACGCACCGGCCCCTCCGTTCTTTGGTTTCCTGCTGCGTATGTGCACTTGCCCTCATGCGTATTTAATTGGCGTCATTCTATCAGTGTACGAGTTTGTACGCGATGCTATTGAAGTACGGATACGTACGATTATTCTCGGGATTATCAGCGTGCATATTCGTACGAATAGACAGGAGGTCCAAGATGGAACGGCCGGTTGCGCGGACGCCGAGGCCGAGCATGTTCACCGCCGACGAGGTGATGGAGCGCCTGAAGATCAAGAGAGGCGGCGTCTACGAGGTGATTCGGCAGGTGAACAAGGATCAGGAGGCCCTCGGGCGCGTGGTGATCCGCGAGCACACCTGGCACGCCAAGGAGAACATCATCCAGAGCAAACTCATCCCGTTCTTCGGCGACATGCGCATGTGCGACATACGGCCCGTCGACATCGTCAGGTGGTAGAACTCCCTCACGGGGTCCACGAGGCCCGACGGCGACGTCTTCAAGCCTACGTACCTGAGGATCATCAACAGCCAGCTCAACGCCATCTTCAACCACGCCGAGCGCTACTAGAACCTGGAGAAGAACCCCGTCCACAAGGTGGACAAGATGGGCAGCAAGGAGGCCGGTGAAGTGTGGCCGACATGCGCGCGGAAAGCGCGGCGGCCTTCGCGCGTTCACGACGCCTAGCTACTGCAATCGCGCCCGACCGCCCGTTCCTTCGCGTTCTGCGCCTCCAGGATGCACGCGGCCTCTGCGATACGCTTGACGCCTTGCATCCTGCTTTTCTTTTGGTGCGGCCTATCTATATCCTCATACACCATGCGTTTAGCCACTTCTCATCAGCGCGGCCGGGGCGGACGTCGGACGTGACGTCGATGCGCTTGACGGTTAGGTCCTCGACGTCGTCGATGAGGCGGCGGAAGGACTGCTCGGTCATGTCGGTGAACCAGCGGCCGTTGCGCATGCCGTCGTGGTCGCCGATTTTGAAGCTGAGGTAGAAGCAGCCGCCCGGCTTGAGCGCGGCGGCGTATTTGGTGACGATTGCGGGCAGTTCTGCGGCCGGCACGTGAAGCAGGCTGCTGCATGCCCAGATCCCGTCGTATCCGCCCTTGGGCTCGAAATCGGCGAATGTAGCATGTTCCACCTTATGGCCTGTGAGCTTGCTTGCGGCCTTGACCATCTCGGCGCTGCCGTCTACCGCGTCGACCGCGAAGCCTGCCTTGAGGAATGCCAGGGAGTCGCGCCCGCTGCCACAGCCCAAGTCCAGGATACGGCCGCCCTCGGGCAGCCTGTCCGCAAACGCCTTCTGCAGCGCTCCGAACTCGACGTTCGCCGTGTCCGATATGAACTTCTTTGCGTTGCCATCGTAGTAGCCGATGGTCTCCTCCGTGGCGGTCATGTTCTTCCTTCCTAGAACGCGGGCGCTTCGCGCTCCTCCGTCTTCCAACGTTCGCCTGGTAAAAGGTCCGTTGCGATTCTATCAGCCTTCTTCAGGTATTCCCAGCGCAGCTGCGGCGTTTCCCCGGTCTGTGCGATGAGCGTCTCGCGCAGGGGGTGGTGACTGCCGATGAGGTACTCGTTGCGACGGTTGAGCCGGAGTAGATATTCGGGCGCCGGGATGCGCGCGAACTTGCCGCCCTCGCCTCGGTTGCAGTCGGGGCACGCCAGCACCAGGTTCCACACGCCGTCCCAGTTGACACTGGGCACCTGGGAAGACAGGGCGTGCGGGAAGAAATGGTCGACGTCGCAGAGGCCCGGCTTGGCGGATTCGGGCAGAATGAGGCCTCCCTCCGTGCGTGCGGTCCCGTCGGCGGCGTCGATGGGCACGTAGCAATAGAAGCAATGGCCCTTCTGGTAGCCGTTGAGCGATCCACGTGCAGAGGTCACGTCCTTTCGCCGAGTGCCGGACTCGGCCACGAACGCCTGGCCGAGCTCGTCATACGAAATCCGCAGCAGGCTCGACGAGATGCCCTGCTCCCAGGCCGTTTCGACGAGGTTCCAGCGCGACTCCGTCTCCTGGACGATGTTGCCGGCCTCGTCGGAGTTGGCGAGCTTGAACACCTCGTCGGTGAGTATGAGGCGCTTGCTCCCCCTGGAGAAGTCCTTCTCGAAGAACTTCACGGGCACGTCGCCCTGGTTGACGACGTGGAACGCGTCGAGGACGTTGTTGAAGCCGAGCTGCACGGCCGTGGAGATGAGCGCGTCATGCGTGACCTCGCCGTTGTTGAAGCCTGAGCATGCGGCGATAAACTTGCTCGACCGGCTGGTGCTCTGCTTCGGCGAATGGGCCAAATGCTCGCAGAGGTGGCGGGTGTAGGGGTCTGCCAGCTGGTCAAGCGTGACAGAATCCCTGTCCTGCTTCGCCAGGTCGATGAGCGCCTGCGCGAGGGCGAACTTGTAGGACGCCGCGTTACGCCCGAACAGGATGACGCTTCGCCAATTGGACTCCTCGGGAGATCCCGTCAGGAGGTACTCGTCTATCGCGCTCATTCTGTCTGCCCCTTTCTACACTGTGCGCTAATTATCGCTCAGTGCATCCAATTGCATGGGATTGCGTCTCGAAGTGCATCTCTTCTCGGGACAGGCGGCCCCGACTCGGCGGGGTTCGGCTCGCAGTGCGTGTCGCCGCTGCTCTCCAAGACCATGCGCGTGCACGGCATCCGACCCTCGATGGGCTCGATATCCTCGCCGTGGGATAACGCCGCCATGGAGTCGCTCATGGGCCTGGTAAGTCGGAGGGCATGCACGTACGGGTCTATTCCACGCGCGACGAGGCGGCGCTGGGCCTGTTCGAGTACATCGAGGTCATATACAACCGGGCCAGGGTACATACGACACTGGGAGATCTGGGCCCCGCAGAGTTCGAAAAGCCCAATCGGCAGGACGACGAAAGCCACCCGAAGGCGGCGTAGAAGGCGTCAATGGAATCGGGGTAGATTCAGATTCATGGTCATGGTCGTCCTCGAGCTCCTTTCGTCTCGAGGCTCCCTCGCGTGCCCGGCCGCGGGCGGCTCTCGGGGCGGTCGCCGCCGTCAATTCCTGCCGCTCCTTGAATCGATGTAGGCGTTCACTGACGCCCTCGACACCAGGAGCTTTCTTCCGAGCCTGTACGAGTCGATCTCTCCCGACCAGATGAGGTCGTACGCCTTGTTTCGGCCCGCTCTCATGTACTCCTGCATCTCGATCACCGTCATCCATTCGTCCCGATCTTGGCTTCCCTCGGGCGCGGCGCATTCGGCTGTGCGTGCCATGGTTCCTCCAATCTTCCCGTGTGGCACCGTGCGAGGACACCGCACGACACCGTGTGCCTTTTCGTCTGCGCGACGATTGAACCGTCTGATTGCGGTTGGCGCGCTCGACAGGAGCGGAGATGGGTCGAGGTGGGTCGAGCAGGTCGGGTCTCCATGAAACGGCCATGAGCCGCGCTTCTTAGCCCTCAGCTAAGTCTCTGAAAAGTTAAAGGCGCCCATGCGGACGCCTGCTTAGTAGCTGGAGTTGTTCGGTTGTGGTCGGAATGCTCGTCTTCCGCGGTGTTGTCATCCGGGGTCCGGCATCTGTCTTTCGCCTCTTATGTCGTATTTGCTGTTGCATGTTCTGCGAGCGACCTTGCGCAGGTTTTTCAGCCCGTTGTCCCAGGTGCACACGGGTAAATGGTAACCATCCGTTGGGATACGGACATTGTGGGAGGGCTGTCTGGGTAAGCTGGGATGTACGAGTGGCGGGGCTCTAAAAGCAATAATTCAAGTTAAAGGGCCTTGTGCTCTATTTTGTAAAACGCGAGGGCGCAATCAACTCGACGATTTCTCCGAACCTTTTCTGAACCATATAGCGACTTGCGCTCTCGTTTCGAACCAGGCGGTTTTCCTCGTCGTAGCAGTCGTCGATGGCCTTGTTAATCGCCTTCACCGCCTCCATGAATCGCGGCCGCTCCACAGGCGATACCCCGGCCGACTCAAAAACGGCCTCGTTGATCGCTTCTACCTCATGAAGCTCTTCCTCAGGTGCGTCGGGCCCGGGTGCGACAAAGTCGTCGCGAAACCTAAAGGCCCTGTTGACGAGTTCCTCCCCGTATTCTGCAACGACGGCCTCCGTTATATCGTCTCTCTTGTCATTAAGTCGAACCAAGCACGCCATTTCGTCGAGAAGCTCTGGGAGGATGGGCGATTTTAGGATTTCGCTTATCATTGCGCTGTTCGAGTCCCGGCTTTCTTCGAGGTGGTACCTGCGTTCGAAATGTGTGATTTTTCGAACTTGCTCGAGGGCGGATTCCTCTATTCCCGTGTACTCATGGGCATCCTGGGCCTTGTAGGTTTTGCATTCGATATCGCCTATGAGATAGCCGAGATCGACCTCGAGCACCGCGGCGATTTGAAGCATGATTTCGAATTTTGGAAAAGGCCGCACATGGCCCTTCCTGTCCGGAAGGCCAGCGTTGACCCACGTGCTGACGTTCTTCTGCGTAAACCGAGGCTTCTCGCTTTCGCCATAGAATCGATCGTTTATCAGATCCTTGAGATCATTCTGCGTTAGGCCCTGCTCCTTCATGAGTCCAAGGAGATTGTTTCGCCACGCTTCGAGTCTTGGTTCCACGACTTTATTTGACTGCAGAACTTCTGCCTTTGGACCACTCATCTAAAATATCCTCCTAAGTGACTATTATATGATTCAATCTACAAATATTACTGTTAATCGATTCTACCATTCTGCTTTTCTACGAGGCATACTAACAGGCAGAGAGCAAGTAGACAAGGAGTGCTAGATGAGCAAGACCTATACCAACGAGGAGATTCTTGATCGGCTCAAGAGTCTTGAAGGGGTGCTTCTGGAGCGAGTTTTCGAAACCTCGTACAGCGAGAGCTTGCGTACCTACGACCTTATCGACCACCTGCGAAGCAAGGCCCACGACCTTGGGTTGGAGGGAGAGGACACCTACACCGCCCTCATTCGGAATCTAGAGAAGCTCAGTTCGACCATAGGCGGGCTGATCAACGGGAAGCGCGGCGAGCTTCTCGCCGCAAAGAGTCTCAAATGTCTTCGCGGCGATAACCTGCTGCTTTCCAACATCGCGCTTCCGAATGGAGGCTCGTTCGAGGAATACGATCAAGTTTTAATCGCCCGTTCGGGCGTATACGTGATCGAGGTAAAGAACTACCGAAACGACGTCGTGATAGACGATGGGGGAATCCTGCGCTGCGGCCTTCGCTCCTACAACGTCGGTGAGCGAATGCGTGAGAAGATGCATGCCCTTTGGGATGCGATTCAATTCTCTTCTGACAGCTGCATGAGCGAAGAGGACGTGCATGGCATGCTTCTTTTCGTGAATAACGAGGCAAGTGTTTCCGATTTCTTCCATCGAGTCCCCGTGATGCGTCGTGGCCAGATTGTCTACAGCATCGAAGACGCAAACCGATGCGACGATAAGCTGTCTTGGGAGGATATGGTTCGCATCAAGTCCGTCCTCCTCGCACGAAAGACGGCGGCAGAGTTTCCAATGCCGCTTGACGAAAACCGTGTAAAAAGCGAGCTCGAGGATTTCCTCGATCTGGTCGAGGCCAAGACTGCGAAGGACGCTGCTAAATCAATAGCGGCTGGCCACAACGAAGTTGATTCTCCAACAACACTCGATAACCATGCTCGACATTCGCAATTGCCCAGCTGGGTACCCGCCGCGGCGGCTGTCATCTCTGGTTTGGCAATAGGCGCGGGTGGGCTATTCCTGCATGCAAAGAAAGGATAAGGAGCCTGGCTGTTGGATGCGGAAAGCACAGATTGACTACAAAAAGGAGTAAGGATGACCGAAAACACGATGGGATCCATTGCAATAAGCGACGTGACGATTGATGCCATGAACGAGAAGGCCATTAATTGCCAGGGTGTGTTCAAATCCCTTGTCGATGCGACGAGCGGCATCACCGGGCCTCAGGCTGGCCTTCTCGGATGCCTCGTCGTTTCCATTGCCGGGGTGGCGGGATATGGAATATACGCCCTTTGCGACCTGGTCAAATCCAGACACCCCGTCGAGCTCACCTCTGGAGGGGTGCGCTTCGCGGCGAATATGGCAGCGCTCGGCGAGGCGAGCAGCCTCTAATCGGCAGACAGGAGAATCGATGTAGGTGAATGAGATACCTTCGATCGGGACCACGCTGACTTACGGCGAGGCGATCCTCGCATACAACCACTTCGAGCGATCGATGCTTGAGAAGGGGTGCGGGGCCGGGCTTCTGCCCGCGGTGGGGCTGTACGACCTGCTTTGGCAGCTTGAGTCGCTCGCGCAGAAGTGGATTGGCTACACTGATGTGGACAGTTCCGGGAGGGGCGCAAGAGACGGGAGGGCCGTATATGAGGGACCCCAGGCACCCGAGGCATTTCACCGACGATTTCAAGAGGCAGATAGTCGACCTCTACAACGCCGGCAAGCCCAAGCGCGAGATCATGGACGAGTACGACCTCGGCAAGAGCACCGTGGAGAGGTGGATCAAGTCGATAAACGCGACCGGCTCGCCGCGCGCCGCGGACAACCGCACGCCCGAGCAGAACCGGATCCTGGAGCTCGAGCGCGAGAACCGCAGGCTCCGGATGGAGGTCGACGTCTTAAAACAAGCGGCGCTGATATACGCTCGAAAGTGAGGGCCATAGCGGCCAACGAGGGCCGCTACCCCATATCAGCGCAGTGCAGGCTCCTCAGCGTCGCGAGGTCGACGTACTACTCCATGCGCTCGCGGGCCGACCGGCCCGCCGCGCCGGACCCCGCCGCGCCGGCCGTGGTCGCGGCCCACGCCGCCAGCAAGGGCCGGTACGGCTCGCGCAAGATAAAGGCTTCGTTCGGGAGGTCGGGCGTCACCGTCAGCCGGCGCCGGGTCTGTCGCATCATGAGGGAGAACGGCCTGGCCAGCGCATACGGCAGGAAGAGGTTCAAGGTGCACCCCGGGGCGGTCAACGAGGCCGACGCGCCCAACGTCGTCGCGCGCGGCTTCGGCGGCAGGGCGCCGCGCACCCATATATGCAGCGACCTGACCTACGTGCGCGTCGGGGCCTCGTGGAACTACGTCTGCCTGCTCGTCGACCCCTGCAACAGGGAGATCGTCGGCCACTTGTTAGCGTCAATCTATTTTTCACCAGTTTCGCTAAACAGGCGCACCGTTCGCGCAAAGGCGGTTTCACCGGTTGCGCTAACGTATTTTCACCGATTCCGGTCACGGCTTGACGGGCCCGTCCCTCG
>NZ_VUME01000011.1 GCF_009696325.1 Collinsella sp. WCA1-178-WT-3 (M1) | reverse complement strand
TAGCGGGCGGCGGGATCAACCGAAGAGGAAACCGAGCGGGGGCGCCAGGCGCCCGGATGCGTCATGCCGAAATGGCACGAAGCACGCGGTTGACAAAACTATAGAGACACGTCCCAAAAAGACTGCTTTGGCAGAACGTCGGGTGGTATCCTTGGTAGCCCTGTGCTGCAAACGCACCTTAAACGCAAGGAGTCCCATGGATCTTATCGCCCAGCTTGCCCACGAGCTCAACCTTAAGGCCGCCAACATCGAGGCAGCCGTCAAGCTCATCGACGAGGGCAACACCATCCCCTTTATTTCGCGCTACCGCAAGGAAGCCACGGGCGGCATGGACGACGTCGCCCTGCGCGCACTCGACGAGCGCCTGTCCTACCTGCGCAATCTTGAGCAGCGTAAAGAGGACGTCATCCTGCTCATCGACGCCCAGGGCAAACTCACGCCCAAACTCGAGCAGCAGGTTCGCGAGGCCACGCAGCTCCAGCGTGTCGAGGACCTCTACAAGCCCTACCGCAAAAAGCGCATGACTCGCGCGCAGAAGGCCCGCGAGGCAGGCCTTGAACCGCTCGCCAACATGATCATCATGCAGGCCTCGGTCAAGGGCAGTGCACTCGACGCCGCCGCGGCATACGTCAACGAGGAGGCCGGCTTCGACACGCCCGAAAAGGCGCTTGCCGGCGCGGCGGACATCGTGGCCGAGACGGTGGCCGAGGACCCCGAGAACGTCGCCGACCTGCGCGCCTTTACGCAGAACACCGCCGACATCGTCGTCGAGGCCACCGACCCCACCGAGAAGACTCCCTACGAGCCGTACTACAGCTATGACGAGCCGCTGCGCCGTATTCCCAACCACCGCGTGCTGGCTATCGACCGCGGTGAGCGCGAGGGCAAGCTCCGCGTGCGCGTGAACGTCGACGGCACTGCCGCCACGGCGCGCCTCGGCAGCCGTTGGCCCCGACGCCAGGGCGTGTTTGCGCCCGTCTTTGATGCCGCCATCGCCGACGGTTACAAGCGCCTCATGGCCCCCTCGTTGGAGCGCGAGGCCCGCGCCAAACTCACCGTCCGAGCGCAGACCGAGGCCATCAACGTCTTTGCCAAGAATCTCGAGGGCCTGCTCTCGGCACGCCCCGTACGCGGCGCCCGTGTGCTCGCACTCGATCCGGGCTACCGTACCGGCTGCAAGGTCGCCGTCATGGACGAGACCGGCAAGCTACTCGACCACGGCGTGGTCTACCCCACCAAGCCGCGCCACGACGTCGCCGGCACCAAGCGTGAGCTCGCCCGCCTCGTCAAGAAGGACGGCGTCAACACCATTGTCATCGGCAACGGTACCGCCAGCCGCGAGACCGAGGAAGTCGTCTCGGAGTTCATCGCCGAACAGGCGCCTGGACTGCGATACACCATCGTCAACGAGGCCGGCGCATCGGTGTACTCCGCCTCCGAGCTCGCCAGCCAGGAATATCCCGACCTGGACGTCACCGTGCGTGGCGCCATGAGCCTGGGCCGCCGCCTGCAAGACCCGCTGGCAGAGCTCGTCAAGATTCCACCCCAGTCCATCGGCGTTGGCCAGTACCAGCACGACCTTGACCAGGCCGAGCTTTCGCGCACCCTGGGACATGTGGTGGAGGACGTCGTCAACCGCGTGGGCGTCGACGTAAACACCGCAAGTGCGAGCCTGCTGGGATACGTATCGGGCATCACGCCGAGCGTAGCCAAAAACATCGTGGCCTACCGCGAGGAGAACGGCGCCTTTACCGATCGTCGCCAGCTCAAGAAGGTCCCCAAGCTGGGACCCAAGGCATATCTCAACGCCGCGGGCTTCCTGCGCATCAGCGGCGGTAAGAACCCGCTCGATGCGACGAGCGTCCACCCCGAAAGCTACGAGGTGGCCACGGCCGTCCTGGAGCGTGCGGGTGTGGCGGCAAGCGAGCTCAGCCGCGGCGGCGTGCCCGACATCGAGCGGCGCATCGGCAGCATCTCGGCGCTGGCAAGCGACCTGGGCTGCGGCACCCTCACGCTCATCGACATCGTCAACGAGCTCAAGAAGCCCGGCCGAGACCCGCGCGACGACGCGCCCGAGGTGGTCTTTAGCCGCTCAGCACTTTCCATCGACGACCTGGAACCCGGCATGGAGCTCAAGGGCACGGTGCGCAACGTTGTGGACTTTGGCGCCTTCGTCGACGTGGGCGTGCACCAGGACGGCCTCGTGCATATCTCCAAGCTGGCCAACCGCTTTGTCAAGCACCCCAGCGACGTGGTGCGCGTCGGCGACACGGTCAAGGTGTGGGTCGAAAAGGTCGATCGCAACCGCAAGAAGATCTCGCTCACCATGGTTCAGGGCAAATAGCCGCCAAAGCGGACGTCCCCCTCTTCGCGGCGTGCAAAATTGCGAGTATTCAGCATCCCCCGATAGCCCCGCGGCGCTTCAGAGGGCCATAAAAGCAAAAACGGCCCCCGTTTTGGCGTTTTAGGGCCAAAACGGGGGCCGTTCCGCGCTTCAACCAGCTGGTAAAAGTCTTTACCATGCTGAAAACTCGCGATTTTGCACGTCGCTGCAGGGGGTACCCTTGCTTAGGGCAGAATATGGAAACCCAAAGCGGCGATATCCTTGGCAAAACCGCGCACGGTATCAAGCGAGACCTCGTACGGGTCACGGCCGATGTTCTTGCGCTTGGCCAGGATGCTATTTGGCACCGTGATGATCTGGCAACCGCAGGCCTCGGCCTGGTAAATGTTGATAAGCTCGCGCGTGGACGCCCACAGGACCTCACAGTTGGGCTTGGCAGCGGCCTTCTTGACTGACTCCGTCATAAACGGAATGGGATCGACGCCGGTATCGGCAATACGGCCGGCAAAAAGCGAGATGATGGACGGCGTCTCGGAGTCAACGGCCTCGACCATCTCATCGACCTGCTTAGGCGTAAAGATAGTAGTGACGTTGACCTTGATGCCGTCGGCCGAAAGCTTGCGGACCAGCTCGGCGGTGGACTCGCCCTTGGTGGTCACACACGGGATCTTGACGTAGACGTTCTCGGCCCAGGTAGCAATCTCGCGGGCCTCGACCTCCATGGTCTCGACGTCGTCGGCAAAGACCTCAAACGAGACGGACACATCGGTGATGTGGGCCAGAACCTCCTTGGCAAACGCGCGGTAATCCGTCACGCCGCCCTTCTTCATAAGGGACGGGTTGGTCGTGAAACCCTGAACGTTGCCGTTCTCGTACATGTCGAGCATGCCCTCGAGGTTTGCACCGTCAGCGAACACCTTGATTGCCATCTGCCTGATTCCTTTCGTTTGCATACGGCCGATAAACTGCTAAACACTTTACCTACGTTTATCAAGGCGTGAACTGCGGTTTTTTATCTTCTCGGCGAACGGTTTTGCAGATTTACCATTTTTATATCGACATTCCAGCGGCAAAACGTTTTTGCCAATCATCGCGGTTGATTCCGTTGGCGGCTCAGAGACAGCGCTTCACCGGCGCGTTTTCGCAACCGCTCCAAAACAAAAAGCGGCGACGCCTCATTTGAGACGTCACCGCTTCCGTGTAGGAGCCGGTTATCGGAGCTCCGCCCGATTAGGGCCTAACGTATGCCTAGATTACTCTTCCTCAACGTGATTGATCACAGCACCCTTGGTGTGGATGAAGTTGGGGACGAAGGCGACGACCAAAAGGACAGCGAGAATCGCGTAGACACCGGTGGTACCGAAGGCCTCGGCAGCGCGGCCGAGCGTAATACCAATGACGGAGAAGTCGAAGTCGCCAAACGTAGTGTTCTTGAAGCCAAAGACGTCAAGAACGGGCAGGAGCAGGGCCGGGGCAAAGGTGATGAGCAGGCCGTTGACGAAAGCGCCAAGAGCTGCGCCCTTGCGACCGCCGGTCGCATTGCCGTAGATACCGGCGGTAGCACCGCAGAAGAAGTGGGGAACCATGCCCGGGATGATGAAGATGCCCAGGGTAGCGCCCACGATGAACATACCGACAACGCCACCGATAAAGGAAGCGACAAAGCCGAGGATGACGGCGGTGGGAGCATAGGGGAAGAAGACAGCGCAGTCGACGGCGGGGATGGCACCGGGGATCAGCTTGTTGGAGATGCCCTGGAAAGCCGGGACCAGGTCGGCGAGAATCATACGGACGCCGTTGTAGACGATAGTGACACCGACGGCGAAGGACAGGGCACAAGTCAGGGCATAGACGATCACATTGTCGCCGCCAGCGGTCTTGGTAACGACCGCAGGGTCTGCGATGTAAGCGGCAAAAGCGGTAACCAGGTAGAAGAAGGCCATGGTAAGAGCCGTGGAGATGGTGGTGTCGCGCAGGAAGGCAAACTTCTCGGGAACCTCGATCTTCTCGGTGCTGTTCTCCTCGGCGTCCTTAGCAAAAAGCGTACCGACTGCAGCGGAGATGTAATAGGCGAGTGAACCGAAGTGGCCCATGGCGATTTCATCGCCATCGGTAACCTTCTCGGTGAAACGCTGACCAACGGCGGGAAGCATAGCACTCACGAGGCCCAGGAACATGCCGCCCACGATGACAAGCTGGACATCCTGGAAGCCAGATGCCTGCAGAACGGCAGACAGCAGGCAAGCCATAAACATGCTGTGATGGCCCGTCAGGAAGATGTACTTAAACTTGGTAAAGCGGGCAATGATAATGTTTACGACGTAGCCGAGAATCAGGATCATCATGGTCTGAACGCCAAGGACGCTCTGAGCCATCGAAACGACGACCTCGTTGTTAGGCACGACGCCGGTGATGTGGAAACCGGTCTCGATGAAGGTACCCAGCGGAGCAAGGTTCTCCTGAACAACAGCGGCGCCAGCAGACAGCATGATGTAACCAAGAATGGGCTTCAGGGTTCCCGTCATCACCTTGTGGGCAGGGCGCTTGAGCGCAACAAGGCCCACAAAGGCAAACAGACCCATGATCCACGCTGGCTTGGTCAGAATCGATTGGATAAACTCAAGTATGGGAAGGATGGCTTGCATCTGCGCTTCCTTTCTCTCTAACGTGGGCGCGTTTCCCTCTTCCACAGGGAACCGCCCTTTTTTATGCCGCTTTAGGCGTTAGCAGCGGCCGCCTTGATTGCCTCAAGGGCGTCTTCGCGGATCTTCTTCTTGTTCACATAGCTGCGAACGATCACAACGTTGCCGTGGAGCTCGGGGGCGAGCTCCTTAACGGTGATGAACAGATCCGGATTTGCGGAAGAAGCACCGTTCAGGTCCATAGACTCAACGTCGGCCTTGATGCCCTCCTCCTCGCAAAGCTCCTCTACTTTGCCAGCGAGCATCAGGCTAGACCCGATGCCGTTTCCGCATACGGTGATGATATGCATGGCAACCTTCCTCTCCTACACGTGACGGTTTTCCGTCTATCCAAAAGCGGCGACGCATCGCCGTGCCATTAAGGCCTAAAAGAATGAACGCATGGTCTCCAAAACCTGCTCGGGCGTATCGCATGCGCTGAGCTTGGCAACGCAGTCCTCGTCCTCGAACATCTGCGAAAGCTCCGCCAAGCAGCCAAGATGAGCCTTGGGGTCGGGTGCGCAAATACCCACGAGCACGTGAACCGGATCGAAATCCTCATGTCCAAATGCAACGGCAGGGTCAAGCGTGACAATGCAGATGCCGGCCTCGCTCACATTGCCATCGGCCTGAGCGTGAGGCATGGCAATGCCCTCTTCCAAGACCATATAGGGACCGAATTTGTGAACCGACGAAATCATGGCGTCAACATAGCTCTGGTCGCATTTGCCGGCGTCAACGAGCAGCTTACCGCACGCCTTGATCGCTTCCTCCCAATCGGAGGCCTCGACGTGGCAGGCAACAAGCTCGGGCTTAAGAAGATCGGTCAGCATGCTCGCCCCCTACTCCTCGGGCAGGATATGGAAACCAAGTGCCTGAATGTCGCGGGCGAAGCCCTTGACCGTATCAAGCGAGTACTCGAGTAAATCTTTTCCGAAATTCTTGCGCTTGGCAAGAAGGGCATTGGGAACCGTAATGATCTGGCAGCCAACGGACTCCGCCTGGAAGATATTGAGGACCTCGCGCGTAGACGCCCAAAGAACCTCGGCAGCAGGCTTGACGGCAGCCTTCTTTACGGACTCCGCCATGAGGGGCAGCGGATCGACGCCGGTATCGGCAATGCGACCGGCAAAGATGGACAGAATAGAGGGGGTCTCGGCAGAGACGGCATCGACAAACTCGTCGACCTGCTCGGGCGTGAAGATGGTAGTGACATTCACCTTGATACCGTCGGCAGAAAGGCGCTTGACCAGCGCGGCGGTGGACTCGCCCTTGGTGTTGAGTGCCGGGATCTTAACGTAGACGTTGTCTGCCCAGGTTGCAATCTCGCGGGCCTCGGCTTCCATACCCGCCTCGTCGTCGGCAAATACCTCAAAAGAGACCGACACATCGGTGATGTGCTCAAGAACCGTCTTGGCAAAAGCGCGGTAGTCAGTCACGCCACCGGCCTTCATAAGGGAAGGATTGGTCGTGAAACCCTGAACGTTACCATTGTCATGCATGTCAAGCATGCCTTCGAGGTTAGCGCCGTCGGCAAACACCTTGATCGCCATGTTCGGTCCTTTCTCATCTAGCACTATTGCTATCGAAAGCCTTCTTCTTTGTTTCAAAAGCTTTTCGGTTTTCTTTTATAAACCATTTCAAAAGCTATCGAAAGCTCAATTGTCATCTTTCCGTGAACGGTCGAATATCGGGTGTGAACGTACTTCTTTTGGTCGGCACCTTCAGAACAAGACCCTCTACACGCTATTTAAGTGCAAACTATCTGCTACGCATGCATTTGGGACATGCCATTCCGTTCATTTGATTCATTCGATTTTGCCTTGTCCTTTTCATATCGATACGTTATATTTCGATTACGAAAGGCGTATCTTTTGCCTTTCGTTCAAAAGGAGCGGCATATGGCATCTACTTCAGACCTTTCACCGGCCGAGCGTCAGCGATTTATTATGAACTGGCTGGCCGAAAAGCCAAATATCTCGGTATCCGACATCGTTCGCCGTTTTTCGGTTTCGGAAGTCACCGCACGACACGACCTCGTCTCGCTGGAATCCGAAGGCAAGCTGCGTCGCGTACGCGGCGGAGCGGTATCGCTTTCTCGCTCCAACGCAATCTCGTATCCCGAGGAGCGTATCAATGTCCAAGTCGAGGCCAAAGAGGCCATCGCCGCAACCGCGGCAACTCTTGTTGATGATGGCGATGTTCTGGTAATTGATATCGGCACCACAGGCTTTTACTTCGCTAAGGCCCTCATGGACAAGCGTGAGATCACCATTATCACCGGCGATCTTGCAATCGCGAACTATGCCAGCTTTAATCTCCCCAATGCTTCGGTAGTGCTGCTGGGCGGCTCCGTGCGCAAGGGCCACCTCTATCTCGCGGGCGCACTAACGCTCGACTGCATGAGCAAACTCCATGCCGACAAGGCGTTTGTCAGTGCCGACGGATTCCACCCCGACCACGGTTTTACCGTCGAGCACGACTTCTCAGCCATGATCAAGCATATGTACCTGACCAACTCAAACCAGAGTTACATGATGGTTGACCAGGGAAAGTTCAACAAGACCAGTTTTTATCAGTCCGCGCAGATCGATGACCTCGATGGCATCATCGTTGATGGAGACGACGAGGGTATCATGACGGCGGCGATCGAGAGCAGTCGCAGCCATCCCAAGCTCTATATTGCAAAATAGCTCAAATGGCCGGGTCGCCCCCCCCTGCGGGCGACCCGGCCATTTATTCAATCAACCCGAAATGCTGCATCGCTGTGACGGTGCCGTCGTGTGCGACATCGTCGGTCACGTAGTCGGCGACCGCCTTGACCTCGGGCATGGCGTTGCCCATGGCGACAGCCGTCTCGACCGAAGCGAGCATGCCCAGGTCGTTGCCCGAATCGCCGAAGCCAAAGGTGCGCGCATTTCCTTCGCGGCCCAGATACGCCAGCGCTCGCGCCACGCCCACGCCCTTGTCAATACCCTTGGGGCTCAGCTCGCGATTCTGGCCACCGGTGTTGCACAGCTCAAACTCGCAATCGATAAAGCCGTCATCATTGGCTACGCGAGCCAAACTGGGCACACTGAGGCATACCTTGCCCACGCGCAGACTGCCGTCGACGCGCATTTCCTCGGTGCTGTGCACCACAGAAGTGCCGATCAGAGACGACTGCTCAACGCCCACAGGCTCCAGGGCAAAAGTAGCCACGTTGGTCTCGAAAAAGGCCTCAATCCCTGCCGCGGCCATACGGCGCGCAAGCTCCTCGACAACGTCCTCGTCAAAGCAGTCCTCGTGTACCACGCGTCCCTCGACCTCGAGCGTGGCGCCTGCCATGGCCACGACACCCGCGGGGTCGAGCGCACGCAGGCTATCGGCGATAAGCCACAGGGGGCGACCCGTGCAGATAAATGCCTTGTGCCCTGCATCGCGCAGTGCACGGAACGCCTCAACCACCGTCTGCGAGGGGCGAACCGCCGAAAAGTCCTTATCGGTCATATCGTCGGGATCGAACGACGTCAGCGTGCCGTCCACGTCAAAAAAGAGCACGGCGGAATCGGGGCACGCATCAATCATATGGGTTCCTTTCGGGGATGAGGGCAAACGAAGCATCCATCATATAATGGAGCGACGCAACCAGAGAGGTCACCCATGGAATTTTACGCAAGCTGCCCCGAGGGCTTTGAGTCCGCACTCGCCGATGAGCTTAAACGCCTCGGGCTTTCGCATGTCCGCCGGCTGAAGGGCCGCGCTACGTTTGAGGGCGAGCTCGAAGAAGGCTACCGCGCCTGTCTGTGGTCGCGCCTGGCGAGCCGCGTGTTCGTGGTTCTTGGGCGCTTTGAGGCGCAGGATGCCGATGAACTGTACGATAGCGTTTACGACATCGCCTGGGAGAACATCATCCGTCCCGGCGCCACTATCGCCATCACCGCCCGCGGCGTGACCGAGCAGCTGCGCAACACGCGCTTCTCGGCCCTGCGCGCCAAGGACGCGCTGTGCGACCGTCTGGCCGAGACCACGGGCCGTCGCGCCGATGTCGACGCCGCCGACCCCGATGTTCACCTGCTGCTTTCGCTGCGTCAGCGCCGCGCGAGCATCAGCCTGGACCTTTCGGGCGACCCGCTGTTCAAGCGCCTGCCGCCCGCAGCGACCCGCGCCGGCGAGGGCGCGCACGTGCTGCGCCCCGACTACGCCGCCCTGGTGCTGGCGCAGGTCGGCTGGACCGCACTATGCGAGCGCGAGCTGACGGCCGATGATTACGAGAACGAAGCCCTGCCCACGCTGATCGACGCCTCGTGCGCCGGCGGCGGCCTGCTGCTGGAAGCCGTGAACATTCTGACCGACCGCGCCCCGGGCGCTGCACGCGAGCGCTGGGGCTTTGAGGGCTGGCAGCCGCACGACGCCGCCCTATGGGAGCAGCTGCTCGCCGAGGCACGCGAGCGCGAGGCAGCAGCACGCGAGCGCCAGGCACACATCGTGGCTGTAGACATTGACCCCGCCGCCCGCAAGACTGCCGAGCGCATGATCAAGTGCGCCGGCTACAAGCGTTTTGTCGACTTTTGCGCTGCCAAGCCAGCCACCGTGCTGGACCATGCAGGCGCTGTCGCCGGCGCCGCCGTGGTCGCAGACACCACCGAGACCCCGCTTTCGCTCATTCACGACGCCATGACGCTGGTCGGTGAGCTGCGCCGCGCGCCCGAGCTTGCCGCGGCGCCGGTCGCCGCGCTCACCCGCGATGGATTGCTGGCCCGCTCGCTCCACGCCGAGCCCGAGCGCTCGATCGCCGTCATGCCCAACAACGAGGAGGCGACCGTCGAAGTCTGGCCCTCGCTCGACCACGCCGCCACAGCGTTTGAGGCTGCGACCAGTGCAGATGCCGAGGCCGAGGTTGCGGATACCAACGAAGTCAACGACAAAGCCGCCAGCACCCCCATGCCCGAACCTGCCGCCACGCTCGACCTGGGCGACGGCAAGCCGCTGCCCGTGCTCATCCCCGAGTCCGAGCAGTTCGCCAACCGCTTGCGCAAGAACGCCCGTCTGCGCCGCAAGTGGGCAAAGCGCGAGGGCGTGAGCTGCTACCGCGTCTACGATGCCGACCTACCCGATTACTCCGCCGCCATCGATCTGTACGAGGGCTGCCCGCAGACGCCGGGCCGCTGGCTCGTCATCGCCGAATACGCCGCGCCCAAGACCATCGATCCCGCGCTTGCCCAGGCCCGCATGCTCGACATTCTGGCGATCGCGCCGCGCATCCTAGATGTTCCCGCCGAGCACGTGCACGCCAAGGCCCGCATGCATTCGCGCGGCGGCTCGCAGTACGGCAAGCAGGGCGCCGGCAAGGGCGGCTCGGGCGAGCGCGCCAATATCGCACGCCGTCGTCTGCCGCTCATCGAGGAGGGCGGCCTTACCTTTGCCGTCAACTTTGACGACTACCTGGACGTCGGCATCTTCTTGGATCACCGCGTCACCCGCAACCTGGTGCGCGAGCACGCCAAGCAGGCGCGGCGCTTTCTCAACCTGTTCGCCTATACCGGCACCGCTACCTGCTATGCGGCAGACGGCGGCGTCGAGGAAACTGTGACGGTCGACCTCTCCAACACCTACCTGGACTGGGCCGAGCGCAATATGCGCCAGAACGGCTTTGTTGGTCCGCAGCATCATTTTGTGCGCGACGACGTGCTTGCCTGGATTCGCGTCCAGCGCCAGACGCGCAACCGCTGGGACCTGATTTTTGTCGATCCGCCCACGTTTTCGAACTCATCAAAGATGGGCCGCCGCACCTGGGACGTCCAGCGCGACCATGTTGAGCTTTTGGCCGGCGTATCGCGCCTGCTCGCACAGGGCGGCCACGCCATCTTTAGCTGCAACCTGCGCGGCTTCCGCCCCGAGACGCGCAAGCTCGCGCGCGCGGGCGTCGTGCTAGAGGACATTACGGCGCAGACCATCCCCGAGGACTTTGCGCGCAACCAGAAGGTGCACCATTGCTATATCGTGCGCCGCCTGCCCATCGAGGACGCCATGGCCGAAGTCGGCTTTAGCGCCGAGGAGATTGCAGAGCGAACCGAAGAGCTGCGCAACCCCGAGGCCCGCAAGCCCCGCGCAACGGCGCCCGCGCACGCGCAGGCCGGAGACCGAGGGTCGCGCGGCGACGGCAAGCCTGCCTGCGCCGGCAAGCCCAAAAAGAAGAAGTTCTACGCCAGCAAGCCCAAGGGCAGATAAACCAAGTTGCGGTGGAATACGGACTGTTTTGCCTGGAATTAGGCAAATTTAAACCGTATTTCACCGCAACTCATATTGGGATGGTGGTTGGCGATCTAGCCTTGGGTGACCAGGCGATAGCCGATACCCACGTGCGTCTGGATATAGCGCGGATGCGCCGGATCGGACTCGATCTTCTTACGCAACGTGCCCATAAAGACACGAAGGCTCGCCAGGTCGCTCTTAGTTGCCGTGCCCCAAATCTCGTGCAGGATAAACTGGTGCGTCAGCACCTTGTCGGCGTTGTGCGCCAGCAGGCACAAGAGCTTGTACTCGATCGGCGTCAGATGCAGCTCCTCGCCATCCATCGTAGCGATGCCGGCATCAAAATCGATATGCAGCTCACCGGTATCGAACGAGCCCTCGGAGGCAACGCCACCCGTTTGCGCATACGAAAGGCGCCTGAGCGTCGTGCGAATGCGCGCGAGCAGCTCCTCGACCGAAAACGGCTTGGTCAGGTAGTCGTCGGCACCGGCATCGAGTGCGCGAATCTTGTCCGCATCCTCGCTGCGCGCCGAGACCACAATGATCGGCATGCCCGACCATGCGCGCACCGACTCCACCACCTTGACGCCGTCCATATCGGGCAGGCCCAGATCGAGCAGCACAATACTCGGTGCCTGCGATGAGGCGGCGGCGATGGCGGCATGGGCGGTCTCCACGGCCATATGGCGCAAGCCGTGCGCCTCGAGCGCGGCAACGATAAGGTTGCGGACGGCGGGGTCGTCCTCAACGACCAAGATAAGCGGTTTCATGGCAGAGTTCGACACAGCGTTACTCCTTATCAAACGAAACGTCGGCGGCGGGAAGCCCAATCGTAAAGACCGAGCCGTGCGGGTCCGCCGCGGCAACCTCTATGCTACCGCCATGCGCCAACATAATGGATCGACAGAGCGAAAGTCCCAAGCCCACGCTGCGATGGCTATCAGCCAAGCCATGGTTGACAGTGTAGAACGATTCAAAGATCCGGCCCTGCTCCTCGGGCGCAATACCGGGACCGTCATCGGCGACGGAACATGCCACCTGTCCATCGTTCGCCATAATCGAGATCACGATATGCGAGGCGGGCGGCGTATAGGCAATAGCGTTGTTCACCAGGTTCACCACCAGCTGCACCATCAGGCGCGCATCGACGTTGACGAGCGCCGGCTCGTCGCACGGCACCACCTTAAGATCGTGCTCGCGTACGGCCGGATTCACGTGGCGCAGCGCCTCCTCGACGATATCGTCCATGAGCTCGAGCGTGGTCGACAGATGCATGCCGCCGCCCTCGAGCTTTGTGATGGCGAGCAAATTCTCGACGGTGGCGTTGAGCCATTGCGCATCCGAACGAATGGAAAGGAGCATGCCGCGGCGCGTCTGGCTATCGAGCACGGCCGTGCCGGTCGAACCCTGGTCGAGTAGCACGTCGGCATTGCCCGAAATGCTGGTAAGCGGCGTGCGCAGATCGTGCGAGATGGAGCGCAGCAGATTGGCGCGCAGCTGTTCGTTTTTGGCGAGCACCGCCGCCTCCTCGCGGGCCTCCATGGCGCGAGCGCGATCGAGTGCCAGCTCGCCTTCGCTCACGATGGCGTCGGCAAGTGTCCGTTCCTCATGCGTCAGCACGTCGGGCTCGGCAACGATAGCCAGCACGCCCACCACCGAGGCGGGGTCGCCCGAGCGCACGAAGCTGTCGCCTGCGCAAACCGTCAGGTAGACGCCATAAAACGCCGAGCCGCCATAGGTGGCATCGAGCGGCGTTCCCACATAGGCGGACGCCGAGAGCCGCGGCGGCATCTGGGGCGTCAGCTGGTGCACCGGCGAGGCGTCACCCACGGCCGTGTACGTCGCACGCGGCAGCAAGTCATCATCGTCGGCGTCGGCGCTGTACCACACGACCGGACAGCCCGAAAGACGCGCCAGCTGCGTTGCCATGGCATGCACAATCTGCTGCTGATCGGAACACCGCTGCAGCATGCGGTTGGTCTCGAGCACCATATGCGTGCGACGGTCGCTGGCGGCAGCCTGTGCCAAGGCGCGGCGCAGGGCCAACGCAATCGAGCTCGACACAAGCGAGACCACAAACATGATGAAGAACATGCCGGGATAGACGCGGTCGATAAACGATAGCGAGCAGCGCGGGTCGACAAACAAGAAGTTGTAGAGCGCTACGGCGGCAGCCGAGCTCAGCAAGCAATACAGGCGGCTCCAGGTAAAGAATGCGCACAGCTGCACGGCGAACACATAGACGATCATGATGCTCGGCGCGAGACCAGGATGGTCGAGCAGCGCACCCACAATCGTCGCCGCGACCAGCAGCCCCGCCGATACGCAGGCGTCATACAGAGGGCTGCGACGTGTCAGCGTTGTGCGCCGCCACCAAAAGCTATCGGCAATATCGCCGTCCGCACGGACGTCCATCGGCACCCCGCCCCTCTCTTAAAAACAAAAACCACCACAGAGGGACAGCACCTTTGTGGCGGTTTCCCTTGTGGTGGTTCCAAGTGTATAGCCTTTGCAGTCTGCGGTCGTTAGACAAACAGCACGTGCGCGAGCAGGGCGCACACTCTTGTCCATCGAAGGCCAACTCCATGCAACCTGTCGGCGACTACGGGCGCTCGTTGGGGGCCAGGCGCTGCATCTTGTTCACAGCCTTGAACTTGGTGAACAGCGGCACATACTCAAAGCTCACGTTGGAGTTCTCCAGGCCATACCAGCGCGCCGGCGTACCGGCAAAGCGACGGATGATGTACTTGAGCGTGATGGCCGTGCGCTCGCTCGGCTCCACGTCACTCTCGGGCGCCAGGAGCTTGCGGATCATGACGAACTTAAACGTGCCGATGTTGCCCGGATCCTTGTAGACCGAGTAGTCATGCATCTGCGGCGGCAGCTCGCCAGTGGCGGCCAGATCCTGAACAACCTGGCGCAGGTAGGCGTTCACGCGCTGGTTAACCTTGTAGCCCAGGTACAGATGCACGCGGAAAACATAGTCGGTGCCAAACGTCTCGACCGAATAGGCAAAGGTATGCGGTTCATCCATGGTCTCGACGTTCACGAACCACCAGGCGCGGGCGCGCTTGGGATGCTTGTCCAGAATCGAGTAGACGATATCGCGGTCGATGTAGTCGGTATTGGTGTCCTTGGTCAGGTACACGATGTTGTCGCTCATAAGCTCATAGCGATCGTCGTCGCGCAGGCGCTTGAGCTGCGGCAGATAGCTGCGCAGCGGCAGCAGCGTAAACTGACGCCGCTCGACCGCCGTGCCGTTGTACCAGCACAGCATAACGCCCATGATGAGCATGGCCATAAGAATAGTGAAATAGCCACCGTGGAAAAATTTGGTGAGCGAACTCACAAAGAAGAAGCCCTCGAGCATAAGGAAGAACACAACGAAGATATACGGGACGACCTTAAGGCCGCGATCAACATGCAAGTAGAAGAAGAGCAGCAGCGTCGTGCACATCATGGTCAGGGTGATCGCCAAGCCGTAGGCGGCCTCCATGTGCGCCGAGCTCTGGAACAGCAGCACCACGATGACGCAGCCCACAAGCATGACGTTGTTGACCATGGGAATATAGAGCTGGCCCTTGGTCTCGGCAGGATAGAAGACCTGCATGTGCGGCATGAGGTCCAGGCGGCTGGCCTCGGACACCAACGAGAAAGCGCCGGTGATGAGCGCCTGCGAGGCAATGATGGCCGCGACGGTGGAAAGGCCGACGGCAAAGGGACGCAGGCCCGGGGTGAGCATCTGGTAGAAGGGGTTGAGGTCGGCGATACCCATGAGCTCGGGGTTGGCGGCGTTGTTGATAAGCCAAGCGCCCTGGCCCATATAGGACAGCAGCAAGCAGCACTTAACGAACGGCCAGGTTGCGTAGATGTTGCCGCGGCCCACGTGGCCCATGTCGGAATAAAGCGCCTCGGCACCGGTGGTGGCGAGGAAGCAGCTGCCCAGAATCATGATGCCCGCATGGTTGTTGGGGCTCAACAAAAAGGCGATGCCGCGCACCGGGTTGAGGCACAGCAGCACGGCGGGGTGCTGGAAGACAAAGAACAGACCCGTGCCGCCCAGGAACAGGAACCACAGCGTCATGATGGGGCCAAAGGCGTGGCCGATCTTGGCCGTGCCGATGCGCTGCACCAAGAAGAGCGCAATGATGATGGCAAGCGTGATGGCCACGACGCGGGCCTGATCGTCGCCCAGCACGGCATGGACTGCCGGAATGGTGCGCAGGCCTTCGATAGCCGTAGTCACGGTAACGGCAGGCGTGAGGATGCCATCGGCGAGCAGTGCCGCGCCGCCCAGCATGGCGGGGATGATGAGCCATTTGCCGCAGCGCTTAACCAAGCTGTACAGAGCAAAGATGCCACCCTCGCCATGGTTGTCGGCGCGCAGCGAGATGAGCACGTACTTGACGGTCGTCAGCAGCGTGACCGTCCACACGACGAGCGAGAGTGCGCCGAGCACGAACTCCTCCGTGACGCTTCCGATGCCGCCGTTGCCGGCAACGAGCGCCTTGGTTACATACATGGGGCTGGTGCCGATATCGCCATACACCACGCCCAGCGTGACGAGCATCGCCGAGATGCTCACAGGAATCGCAGCGTGCGAGGCTGCCTCCTTGGCCTTTTGTTCCATAAGCCGGTTTCCTCCCAACTTTAACGTTCGAGGGGATTATAGATAATCGTCCCATGTTTTAATGCACTGTTTTCCCAGCTAGATAAACATTTATACGGCCTTTAGGCCACCGCGGCGATATGGAATGTGACAAAGGGACTGTCCCTTTGTCACATTCGTCATTTTCCGAGCCAGTTTTTGAACCACCACTCCATGGATCGGCTCATCTCGGCCATAAAGGGGCTCGTGTGCTTGCGGGTGTAGATATCCACGACGCGCTCCCCCACCTCGCGGGCATGCGGACGGAACATCGCGTCCATCTCGGCCACCTGCGCATCCATGGTCGCGGCATCGGCGCGGCGATAGCGCTCCTCGTGCACCAGGTTCACCACGGGATGCGCAATCGCCGGGCGCTCCTTGCGGGGCGTGCCGATGATGAGCATCGACAGCGGCATGGTATAGGGCGGCAAGTCCAGCAGCGCAGCAACTTCCTCGGCGTTCTCGACGACATCGCCGATATAGCAGCTCCCCAGCCCCAGGGCCTCGGCGGCGACCACGGCGTTTTGGGCAGCGATCACGGCATCCTGCGCCGCGATGGCAAAGTCGCCTAAACCCGGCGCGCGGCGGGGCGCCTTGCCCGTGCGCTCGACAAACTCGGGTTCAAAGCAACCCACGTGCTCAAACAGATCGATCCACTTGGCATAGTCGACCACAAATATAAGTGCCCAGGGCGCCTTGGCGATCATGGGCTGGTGGTCGCACAGGTCGGCCAGGCGATCGAGCGTTGTCTGCTCGCGGATACTCACGATGGAATACATCATCATGGCGCCTGCCGACGGCGCGCGGCTCGCCGCATGCAGAATCGCCGCCCGCTGCTCGTCGGTCACCGCTACGGGACGGTCGTTGTCATCGCGCGCAAAAGCGCGCGTGGACGAACGGTGCTCCAAAATGTCCAGCACCGCGTTGCCCGTGGTCTCGACCGGATAGCCGCCCGCGCCCATGCCAGCGCCCACGTCGCCCGCACTCGTCATACAAACCTGCTCGTTCATCGCCTTAACCTCGCCATTTCTTTAAGAAGCCTTTACGTTTCCGTGTAATTCCCGTCCATTATCGCGCAGGTCGCCACTACATTGCGCCACACCGCCACACATGCGCGCTAATATGGCTGGTTGTTGTGCGCAACCACCAATCGCAGCGCATATCTTGGTAACAATCGGGTAAACCCCCGCTTTCGTAGTTTTAAGTTTGTGAGGAGTCTCAGCATGTTCGCAGCCGCCATCTCGCTCGTCGGTCTTGCGGCGACCGTCTTCCTTGTCTTGCGCGAGGCCAAAGCCATTCGCGCGCAGTCGGGCACCGTTGCCAAGGGCGCTCTTGCCTGGAGCGTCGCCTTCGGTCTGTTCCAGGTCTTTTTGACCATTTGGGGCGCCATGGGCCTCGTCGCCCAAAACGAGCCGCTCGCCTTTGTGATGCTCATCCTGACCAACGCCATCCTCACCGGCTGCGCCTGGGCCAGCATCGCACGCGACCACATCGCCCCGCGCGTCTTTGCGTTTGCCTCCGCCGATGCTCCCGCGCCCACCGGCAAGCTCGCCCGTCTGCGCGGCGCCTTTGTGGGCAAACCGCTCGTCGCTGCCGTCCTGTGCCTGCTGCTCGCCGGCGTCTTTGCGCTGCTGGGCATGGAGGTCTCGTCCAACCACGACTTTACCTGGGTCTACCCCCTATGCATACTGCTCGAGTGGGCCATCATCACCACGCTCATGGTCGGCCTGTTCTTCCTGTTCCAGCGCCGCGGCGCAGCTCCCGCCGTCCTGGCCTTCGCCCTCTTTATCCTGGGCATTGCCGAGTTCTTCGTCATCACGTTTAAATCCATGCCCATCCAGCCGGGCGACCTTTCGGCCATCTCCACCGCCGCCGCGGTCGCCGGCAACGGCTACACCTACTCGATCTCGCTGTTCTGCGTGCTGTCCATGGGCTTTACCGCCATCGCCATGCTGCTATGCGAGTACGCCGGCCTGGTAGCACCGCACCGTCAGAAGGGTGCCGTCAACGCCAAGCGCATGCTGCTCACCAACTTGCTCGTGGCGGTGCTGTGCCTGGGCGGGGTGACCGCGCATGTCACGCTTATCGACTACTACAACACCCTCGGCATCACCGTCTACACCTGGCGCCCGCTCGAGAGCTACTGGCGCGAGGGTTATCTGCCTGCCTTTATTAGTGCGGCACAGTCCATCAAGCCGCCCAAACCCGCCAACTACTCCGCCGACGACGCCAAGGCAACGCTCAAAAAGTATGCCAAGGCCTATGACAAGTCCGATGCCGCCACAAGCGACGCCCGTACCGCCGCCCAAGAGCAGTTCGATAGCGAGAAGCCCACGGTCATCGCCATTATGAACGAAACCTTCTCGGATCTTTCGATCTATCAGGAGATGTACGCCGGCTACGAGGGCCCACAGTACTTTAAGAACCTGTCCGACTGCCTCAGCCGCGGCAAGCTCTACGTGAGCGCCTACGGCGGCGGCACCGCCAATACCGAGTTTGAGTTTATGACCGGCAACTCCATGGCCAACCTGGGCTCGGGCGTGTACCCCTACACCATCTACAACATGGAAACGACCGGGAACCTGGCAGAGCAGTTCAAGTCGCTCGGATATTCCACAACGGCCATGCACCCCAACCACGCAACCAACTGGAACCGCGAGAACGTCTACAAGGACTTTGGCTTTGACCAGTTCCTGTCTATCAACGACTTCCAGGGAGCCGACACCTTGCGCGGCATGGTGACCGACCAGGCAACCTACGACAAAATCCTTGAGCTGCTCAACCAGAACGCCGACCCGCAGTTCATCTTTGACGTGACCATGCAGAACCACTCGGGCTACGATACGGGCCTGCTGCCGGCAGATAAGCAGATGCACCTGAACATCGACACGACCGATCTGGACGCCAAGACCATCGAGGACGGCACACTCTCCGATGTCGACGAGTACGTCTCGTGCATCGAGCAGTCCGACCAGGCGCTGCGCTACTTCCTCAATGCCCTGCGCAATCTCGACCGCAAGGTGGTCGTGGTGTTCTGGGGCGACCACCAGCCGTTCTTCCCATCCAAGTTCAACGACAGGTGGTTTACCGGCGAGGACGACGCTACGCATCAGGAGCGCCTGTGGCAGACCGACTACATCATCTGGGCCAACTACGACGTTGCCGGCTGCGACCAGGCGAGCGAGGTCGACGACCTGTCCACCAACTACCTGTCTACCCAGCTGATGCAGCTGATCGGCGCACCACTGACCGACTACCAGAAAGCGCACATGACGCTGCGCAAGTCGCTGCCCGCCATCAACTCGGTAGGCTACGAGGACGCTAGCCTGCGCTGGGCGCTCTCCTCCAACGTCACCGGCGAAGACGCCGTCGCCGCGGCGGCCACCAAGGCGCGCGAGGATTACGCCAAGATGCAGTACTACGAGATGTTCCGCGACGGCAAGAACGTGTACACCGAGCACCTCCAGACCGAGGCCAACGAGACCGACCCCAACCTGGCGCCGGGTACGACCAAGATCAAGTAGCGGGGATCAAGTAACGGGGTCGGGGGCCCGAATCGGCGGCAGGCGGAGGTACGGGAAAGGTCTGCTGCTCAAACAGTCCTGCGCAAGACGGGGGCCACATTAAGTGGCCCCCTTTGCGTGCGGAACTCGCGACAGACCTTTCCCGTGCCTTCGCCTGCCGCCGCCCCTCACCCGTTGCGGGTTGAGTGGGCTGATAAAGAAACTGCGCTCACCTCATGGTAGAAGCGTGGCCTGTCATGCGAATCGCGGAAACTGTGTCCCAGAATTCACGTCCGGAGTGGGATGTAGTTTCCGCTTGAGGGCCTGTTGGGAAAGCGCATCCCACTTCAAGAGTAAATTCCGGATCGCACTTTCCGCTAAGGCTCTCAACCGGAAAGTGCATCCCATTCCAAGCCTTAATTCCGGGACACAGTTTCCGGACAAGGCGTAAAGCGGAAAGTGTATCCCAGTCTGAGCGCCGATTCTGGGACGCACTTTCCGAAACCCTGCCCATCTGGAAAGCCCGTCCCACGCTCAATACATCCAACGGATGCATTGAGCGTGTCGTCCAGGACGGCCTCGTCATCGGGGTGATGGAAAATGTCGCCCCACACGCTTGCCACGGTTGCTCCCGCGAGTGTCAAGAAAAAGCCTCGAGGATTTCGAGGCTTTCGCTTCTGTATTATTTCGCACGCGCGGCAGCGATAGACCTACTCGCCCAGCACGGCCTTCTTGGCGGCTGCCGCCATGTTGTCCAGATCTTCCTTGGTCGGATGGTCCTTCGCGGCAACCCAGTTGTCGAGCAGCATCTTAGCGCGGGCGTTGTCGGGATCTTGCTCGAGCATGGCCTCGTAGCGCTGCTTGACCGCAGGGCCCATCTTGCCCTGGCACATCGCCCAACCTACAAGCTCGGCATCATTGGCCAAATTGGAGGTCACGCGATCGATAATCTGCTGATAATAGCTCTGGTCGGCGCCAAAACCGCAGGTGCCAAACAAAAAGACGCGCTTGCCGTGCAAGGTGGAGAGCAACGCCGCGACCGAAGGCGTGCACGCGCCCTTGTCACACCAAAAACCGACGAGCACCGTGTCGGCCGCACAGGCGCCCTGCGCCTCGAGCGCAACCTGATCTGCATCCGCATCGTCGCTCAACGCCGCGGCATGGACAAACTCAACACCCGCAGCCTGCAGAGCGCGCTTGATCGCGCCCGAAACCATCCTGGTATTACCGCTCTTGCTGTTAACCACCAAAGAGCACGTCATAGTCACGTTGCCTCGTTTCCCCCAAAACTAAAGCCACTAATGCAATTTATTAGATGAATATCTTAGTACCAACGTGACAGATGTAAACCACCTGCCGCTAATCGGTGGCCCCTACTGGGCAAACTGGCTGCGGTAAAGATCGGCATAGAAGCCGTCTGCCGCCAGCAGCTCGTCGTGTGTGCCGCGCTCGATAATCTCGCCGTCGCGCATCACCAGAATGCAGTCGGCGTTGCGAATGGTGCTCAGGCGGTGCGCCACCACAAAGCTTGTGCGACCGGCCATGAGCTCGTCGAATGCCGCCTGCACCTGCAGCTCGGTGCGGGTGTCGATGCTCGAGGTCGCCTCGTCCAGCAGCAAGATCGCCGGGTCGGTGAGCATGACGCGCGCGATGCACAGCAACTGTTTTTGACCCTGGCTAAACGTGCCGCCGTCCTCGCCAATCACCGTGTCGTAGCCCTGTGGCAGCTGCACGATAAACTTGTGCGCATGCGCGCGCTTGGCAGCTTCGATAACCTGCTCGCGCGTGGCATCGGGACAGCCGTAGGCGATGTTATCTGCCACCGTGCCCTCGAACAGCCACGTATCCTGCAACACCATGCCAAAAGCGCGGCGCAAGCTTGCGCGCGTGTATTCACGCGAGGAACGGCCATCGACCGCAATGCGGCCGGCATCGATATCATAAAAACGCAGCAGCAAATTGATGAGCGTTGTCTTGCCACAGCCCGTAGGGCCGACCAGGGCAAAGCGCATGCCGGGCTTGGCCTCGATGCAGATATCCTGCAGCAGCTTGCGGTCGGACACGTAGCTAAAGTCCACATGCTCAAAGGCGACCTCTCCCTGCGGTGCGGCAAGCTCTATAGCGTCCGACGCGTCGGGCTCCTGCTCGCGCGCATCGAGCAGCGCAAACATGCGGCGCGCCGAGGCATACGCCGTCTGAATCTGCGTAATGACGTTGGTGACCTCGTTGAACGGCTTGGTGTACTGGTTAGCATAGGACAGAAAGATCTGTACGCCGCCCACCGTAAGCGCCGCGGGCACGCCCGTGATCACGCCCACGCAGCCGATCACAGCGACCACGGCATAGATGATGTTATTGATAAAGCGCGTGCCGGGGTTGGAAAGCGAACCCATAAACTGCGCGCGCTCGCCCGCGGTGTAGAGCTCGGCATTGAGGGCATCGAAGCTCGCTTGCGCGTTGGAGCCATAGGCAAAGGCGTCGACAAGCTTCTGCTCGCCCACGTACTCCTCGATATGACCACCGAGCTGGCCTTGGATGCGCTGCTGTGCCGTAAAGCTCTTGTTGGAGAGCTTGGCAATAGCACCGGCTGCAAAAATGGAAAGCGGCGTGACGAGCACCACCACGAGCGTCATGGTCAGGTTGATGGAAAGCATAAACGCGAGCGTACCCACGATGGTGATAACGCCGGTGAAAAGCTGGGTAAAGCCCTGCAGCAGGCCATCGCCCACCTGATCGACGTCGTTAACCACGCGGCTCATGAGGTCGCCGTGGGCGTGGCTGTCGATAAAGCTGAGCGGCATGCGGCTGAGCTTGTCGCTCGCCTCCACGCGCATGTCGCGCACCGTCTCGTAGGACAGGCGGTTGACGCAGTAGCCCTGCAGCCACTGGAAAGCCGCAGCACCTACGACGACAATCGCGAGCTTGGTGACAAGCGGCAGCAGCGCGCCGAAGTCCACCTGCCCGGCGGCGACGATCAGGTCGATGCCCTCGCCGACGAGGATGGGCGTGTAGAGCTGCAAGATCACCGAAGCGGCGGCACTCACAAACGACGCTACAAACGAAATGCGGTGCGGACGAACATAGCCCAGCAGGCGGCGAGTTACCGCGCCCACGGGATAGCGCTCGGGATCGCCGGGCTGGCGCGGACCGTCGCCCAGGTCGTTGAGGTTATCGTTGCCGGACACGTTGGCCGTCATCGTGGCGACCGAACCGGAGGAAGTGTAGGGATTCATTTAGCAGCCCTCCTTTGCGCAGACGGATGCGGGGGCGGTCGGGGCGCCTGGGGCGGACGCGGGGCTTGGAGCGGGCGTGGGCGCCGTACTCCCCTGCTGACCCTCGAGCTCCTCGCGGCGAAGCTGCGACTGGCAAATCTCGCGGTAGAGCTGGCAGCTTGCATACAGCTCATCGTGCGTGCCCAAGCCCGCGACCGAGCCGTGGTCGAGTACGCAAATCACGTCGGCGTCGCGCACGGTCGAGACGCGCTGGCTCACGATGATGGTCGTCAGCGGCAGCCCGCCCTCGGCGGTACCGCACACGCTTCGTTCACGAATGGCACGGCGAAGCGCTGCGTCGGTCTTAAAGTCGAGCGCCGAGACGGAGTCATCCATAATCAGAACCTGCGGCGAGCCCACTAAGGCACGCGCGATAGTCAGGCGCTGACGCTGGCCACCGCTAAAGTTCTTACCGCCTGCCTCGACCGGGGCATCTAAGCCCTGCGGCTTGTTGCGCACAAACTCGCTGGCCTGCGCCATATCGAGCGCCGCCCAAAGCTCCTCGTCGGTTGCCGCCTCGTCGCGCCAGGTCAGGTTGCTGCGGATAGTGCCGCTCACCAGCGATGCACGTTGCGGAACGGTCGCAACCACATGGCGCAGCTGGTCGAGCGGCCAGGTGCGCGCGTCGGCGCCCATCACGCTCACGCTGCCGGCGCTCGCATCGTACAGGCGCGGGATAAGCGAGACGAGTGTGGACTTGCCGCTGCCCGTGCCGCCGATAATGCCGAGCGTTTTGCCCACCGGCAGCTCCAGGGTCACATCGTTGACGGCGTTGGCAGCGCCCGCGCCAAACGAAAAGCTCACATGGCTCAAGCTCAGCGCGGGGACTGGAGCCGAGCCACCCGCCAGTTCGCTCGGCTTGGGCAGCGCGACCGGCTGGTTGCCCTCATCGGTGATGCTCGGCTCACAATTGAACACCTCGTTGATGCGCGACGCGCTGGCGCTCGCCTTCGTAAAGACCACGACCAGGTTGGCGACGTACACGATGGAGGTGAGCGTCTGCGTCATGTAGTTCACAAACGCCATGACCTGGCCCTGCGTAAGCTCACCCACGTTGACCTGGATGCCGCCCACCCACAGGATGGCGCACACGCCTAGGTTCATCACCAAAAACGTGACGGGGTTAAGAATCGACGAGAGCTTGCCCACCGCGATGGCAGTATGGGCCTGGTCGTCGGCGGCTTGGGCAAAGCGCTCACGCTCGTGATCCTCGCGCACAAAGGCGCGGACCACGCGGGCGCCCGAAAGCCCCTCGCGGCAAATGAGTGCGATGCGGTCGAGCTTTGCCTGCAGCTGCTTGTAGTACGGAATGCAGCGCGCCATGACAAACCAAAACACCAAGCCGATGGCGGGCGTGCAAATCAAAAAGATGATGCCGAGCTTAAGGTCGATGGCAAGGGCCGCGCACATAGAGCCCACCGCCAAGAAGGGCCAGCGAATGAGCATGCGCACGCCCAGCGCCACGGCAAGCTGCACCTGGTTGACATCGTTGGTGATGCGCGTAATGAGCGACGGCGTGCCAAAGCGGTCGAGTTCGGCATAGCTCAGCTTGTTGATGTGCTGGTAGAGTGCGCCGCGAATGTCAGTACCCATGCCCTGCGAGGTGAGCGCCGCCATCTTTTGGCAGACGAGCGTAAACGAGATGCCGATCACAGCCATGGCGGCGAGCACCATACCGTAGTGGACGACGGCGTTGACATCGCGTGCGCCAATACCCTTATCGATCATCTGGGCAATCACGAGCGGCGTAAGTAGGTCAAAAATCACTTCGATCAACTTACACGCAGGGCCAATCACCATATACCGGCGAAACTTACCACCAAAACGCCTGAGCAGCTCAATCATAAAAAGGCGCTCCCTATCATCATCTCTCTTCAATCTGATTCATGATAGTACGGAGCGCCCTGGAGATGCGTAAGCAACTCGTTACAGATGTAAGGGCGACGGTCCTAGCGCCCAAGGCATGTAGCAGCCGATGTTTTGGCAACGCCAGCGAGCGCCGCAAGACACGGGATTCAATTCTTCAGATAAATGCGCCCTCTACGGGTGATTTTTGGACGAAGTGGTCCCGGTGCCGGCGGGCTGTTTGGTAGTCGAGCGATCCCGCAGGCAAAGCCGAGGACCAGCGAGACACCAAACAGCCCGCCGGCACCGGGACCGCATCGCGGCACCAAAAAGCGCCCGTGCGCTCGATGGATTCGGATGCCCGACAGAGGCTCCTTATGGCTGCTTCCTTCCGGACCTGACCAGATTCGGAACATGTCGTCATCCGAACCCATCGAGCGCGCTTGGCGCTCGGTATATCTTACCCGCTCCTGCCCGATGGGGCAAGGTAGCTAATTTGGGACGGGGCCAAAAAGACTACTTTTGAGTTGCGGTGGAATAGTTCCTGCTTTACGGCCCAAGGCCAAAAACAGAAACTATTCCACCGCAACTTATTGAGACTTGCCTGGATAAACTTAAATACGGCCGAGGTCGTAGGCTCGAGCGGCTGCCTCGCCGGCACAGATGAGGTTGGTTGTGGCTTCCTGGGGGTCGAGCGCTTGGTCAAGGGGCATGGGTCTGCGGCAGACCGGCAGAACCAAGTCGATACCCTGTCCATACACCGCATCCAGGTTGTCGGCACGACCGCCCACGACGGCGACCACCGGCTTGCTATATCGCTTCGCACGACGGGCCACGCCCACCGGCGCCTTACCGGCGGCGGATTGCTCGTCCATATTGCCCTCGCCCGTTATGACCAGATCGGCATCGCGAACGCACTCGTCAAACCCAATCAAATCGAGCACCGTCTCCACGCCCGAGCGCAGCTCCGCACCGAGCGCCAGCAGCGCGGCACCCAAGCCACCCGCCGCGCCCGCGCCGGGCACGCCGAGCACCGAGCCAAATGCCCGTGCGCCCTCGGGCGCGCGCAGAAGCTTCTGGGCTCGCATCTCGAAAATCGCCGCATCGAGCAGACGACCGTAGCCGACCATCCAGCCGTCGTACCCGCGCAGCGCCTCGACGTCACCCGTCGGCAGGCCTTTCTGCCCGCCAAACACCGTCAGGGCGCCTCGGCGCCCCACGAGCGGATTCTCAACATCGGAAAGCACCACGATACGCACGCCATTCAGCGCCCGAAGCGCTGGCGCCAAATCGATACTCACCACGTGTTCGAGACCCGCAAGACCGGGGGCGATATTGCAGCCACACTCATCGACAAGATTCGCGCCCAGCGCCTGCAGCATGCCGGCGCCACCGTCGTTGGTGGCACTGCCGCCCAAACCAATATAGATAGTCTTTGCCCCGGCACGGACCGCACGGAGCATGAGCTCGCCCACGCCATAGGTTGTGGCCGCCAACGCCGCCGATTCCGTGCAGGGCGAATACCCGATGCCCGCCGCCTCGGCCATCTCAACTACAGCCGACTCGTGCTCGCCGTCCACCAGCATCCGGGCAGACACGCGATTGCCCAAGGGCCCTGCAACCTCGCAGGTCAAAAGCTCGCCGCCGCGCGCGGCGACGGCATCGAGCGTTCCCTCGCCACCATCTGCCAGCGGCAAAGCGCTCAGCTCGGCATCGGGCCACACCTGGCACACGCCTTCGGCAACGGCCGCCTCTGCCTGCGCGCTCGAAACGCTGCCCTTAAAGGAATCGATCGCCAACAGCACACGGCGGGGCCGGCGGCACGCGACACCAAAATCGAACGCCTCAACGGCAATATCTTCGGCACACGCGAGTGCCTTGGCATGAGCGGCATGCGCCTCAAGATCGGCCCCACAACTGCAGACAGCACCATCGGTGTCACGCAGCCCACTAAAATAGCCGCTCAACACCTCACGACACTCGTCTGCCAGCACGCCGGCGGTCACATTAAACCGATGGTTCAGGCGCGAATCGGCATTGAGGTCATACAGCGAGCCCACCGCGCCCGCCTTGGCATCGGCCGCACCATACACGCAACGCCCCACGCGCGCGTTAACCATAAGCCCCGCGCACATGCAGCAGGGTTCGAGCGTCACGTAGACCGTACAATCGGAAAGGCGCCAACGCCCAAGCGTCTGAGCGGCGGCGCACAGGGCCAAAAACTCGGCATGTGCCGAAGGGTCCTGGTCGAGCTCACGGCGATTATGCGCCCTCGCGACAATCTCGCCCGCACGCACCACCACAGCACCAATCGGCACCTCGCCCACTGTCGCAGCGGCGCGCGCCTCCGCCAGCGCCTCGCGCATGAACTTCTCGTCGATTTCGGTGATCGTCATCGTTCGCCTTCCCTGTTGCAAATTCAAAACGATGCTATCATTACGACTCACGGAGAGATGGCAGAGCGGTTGAATGCGGCGGTCTTGAAAACCGTTGAGCGCGAGAGCGTTCCGGGGGTTCGAATCCCCCTCTCTCCGCCACCTTAGTGATTCACCGGCGTCATGGTGCGCTCAAACAGCGCATCGACCACGTCGGCCATCTCGGGTCGACGCTCAAGATCGTGGCCCGATTCCCACCAATTTGTGAACACTCGAATAATGCCACCGGCGATAAATTCCGATGTCGTCTCGAGCGAAACGGGCGCCAGGGCGTCTTCGGCAAGCGAGCTCATCACGCGCTCACGGATGGAATGCGCGATGCGGTCGCAAATCATGCCGGTCAGCATGCCCGACATGCTGCTCGCCAAAAGGTTATCCATGAGCTGCTCATGCGCCAGAACCATATTCATGGCATCGTCAAAGACCTCATGGCGAAGCGCCTGTACATCCACAAGCGGCTCCGCGTCCGCTGCGTCGGTCTGGTTTTGCGGCAAGCCCGTCATAAGCTCATCGATATAGAAGGCAAAATAATCGTTTTTATCGCGAAAATGCTTATAGAACGTCGTGCGGCGAATCAGGGCCCGGTCGCAAAGCATGGCAACCGTCAAATCCTCAAACCGATACTCTTCCAAAAGCTCGGTAAAGGCGTCGAACAGGGCACGATAGGTTTTCTTGATGCGAAGGTCCATCCGTATCGCCATCCTCAAGGCGTAGACAGCATTCCGTAATTTGTCGCATATCTTACACCTGTACCAACCGTTCGATATTGGCGCCCCCTCCCTGGTTGAAACAAAACGCTTACCGGAAAGTTCGGCACCGCCAAAGGTTGCGGGTATACTAGATACGTTATACCAACAACGGCCGGCGCAAAACGCCGCTGCCATTCGAAACGGAGACATCATGCTTCCCCCCGTCATCATCGGTATCGTTGTTGTCGTTGTGATCGTCTGCGCCATCGCTGGCATCTACAACAACATGGTTACCAAGCGCAATCGCATCGATAACGCCTGGCAGAACATCGACACGCAGCTGCAGCGCCGCAACGACCTGATCCCCAACCTGGTCGAGACCGTCAAGGGCTACGCCAAGCACGAGCAGGACACGCTCGCCGCCGTGATCAACGCGCGCAACACCGCCGTAAGCGCCACCACCCCCGAGGCCAAAATGGAAGCCGACAACGTGCTGACCGGTGCACTGCGCCAGCTCTTTGCCGTGGCCGAGGCCTACCCCGACCTTAAGGCGAACACCAACTTTATGCAGCTCCAGGCTACGCTCGAGGACACCGAGAACAAGGTGAGCTACGCGCGCCAGAGCTACAACGACTGCGTGCTCAGCTACAACAACGCCATCCAGACGTTCCCGGCCGTTATCTTTGCCGGCATCTTCCAGTTTAAGGAGCGCCAGGGCTTCGAGGCCGCCGAAGCTGCCCGCCAGGCACCGACCGTCAAGTTCTAACAAGTTGGCAACGCATCCTGAATCGGCTATATACATAAACCGCATAAACCGTCCCGTCGAATGCATACTTCGGCGGGACGGTTGCTTTTTGCCCACAGGTACCCCAGAGGGCGGCGTGCAAATTTTGGAGTTTTCAGCATCCCGGAGCCCAAAGAAACAGGAACGGGCCCACAAAACCGCGTTGAAAACCCTGATTCTGAGCCCTCAGCACCTCAGGGATCACTCATTTTCTACAGGATGCGGCTCACGACGCCTGACTTTCGCCCAAAATCCCGTATGCATGCACACCCGGCTGCTGAAAACTCCCAAAAATGTACGCCCCGTCCCACCCCAGGCGAGCGGCAACCGGAAAACCGCGCACGCACCTCTTCCTGGTGCGCGGTTTTCCTACAGAACTGCGCGGGGTCACTAGGGCCAAGCTCCTTATGGAGCCCACACCCAGGCGCACTCCGCAGGACGAAAGAACCTCCGCCGCACGAAGTGCGCAGCGGAGGTTCTTTCATGCCCGAGGACGCGCCGAAAAGGAAGGTCGCCCTCGGGCCGAACATACAAGACAGCTTACGCGACGGTGTAAACCCAGTTGTGCTTATCCTCAACAGCACCAGACTGAATACCAGTCAGGGTCTCGCGAAGTTTCTTCATAACAGGGCCGATCTCGGTGCAGCCAGCCGGGAAGGTCACGGTCTCGTCGGCACCATAAACCTTGTTGTCAATCTCGCCGACCGGGGAGATAACAGCAGCGGTGCCGCACAGACCGCACTCGACAAAGGTGCCGGCCTTGACCTCGGCCCACTCGACGGGACGCTGATCAACGGTCATGCCCAGGTCCTGAGCGACCTGAACGAGCGAGCGACGGGTGATGGAGGGCAGGATCGAGTCGGTGTGCGACTGCGGAACGACGAGGGTGCCGTCCTCTTTCACGAACAGGACGTTGGCGCCACCGGTCTCCTCGACATAGGTGCGAGACTCGGAGTCAAGATACAGGTTCTCGGCATAGCCCTCGCGATGGGCCTCCATCGTGGGCTTAAGGGACATGGCGTAGTTCAGGCCGGCCTTGATGTTGCCGGTGCCATGCGGGGCTGCACGGTCATACTCGGAAACGCGCAGCTTAACGGGCTTAAGGCCGCCCTTAAAGTACGGACCGACCGGGGTCACGAGAATGCGGAACGTGTACTCAGGAGCAGGAGCCACGCCAATCACGTCACCAGAGCCAATCATAAACGGACGCACGTACAGGGTCGCACCGGAGCCGAAAGGCGGAACCCAGGCAGCATTGGCAGAAACGACCTGCTTGACGGCCTCA
The DNA here is from genome assembly GCF_009696325.1 of Collinsella sp. WCA1-178-WT-3 (M1). Lineage (GTDB taxonomy): Bacteria > Actinomycetota > Coriobacteriia > Coriobacteriales > Coriobacteriaceae > Collinsella. Next base: position 39,982 of record NZ_VUME01000011.1, on the reverse strand, counting down.
ACGAACTTGTCCTTGGGGAACGGGGGCATCTCGAGGCGCTGGGCAGAGTTATACATGCGCTCAGCGTTCATGTCGGGACGGAAGCAGACGATGCTGCCATCCGCGGCGGTGTAGGCCTTCAGGCCCTCGAAGACCTCCTGGCAGTAATGGAAGATGCCGCCGCACTCGGAGACATGCATGGTGTGGTCGGTGGTCAGGCCGCCCTCGTCCCACTCGCCATCCTTCCAATGAGCCTCGTAGCTGTAATCGGTCTTCATGTAGCCAAAGCCGAGGCTACCCCAATCGATATCCTTCTTCTCGACAGTCATATGTCGCTCCTTACATACACAGTTGCATACTCGCGAACCCGCACGCAAGGACCGAGGCCGACCGTGTCGCAACGTCGCACGCCCGGAGCGTAGAGCCGGACGGGACACGCGGGCAACATCGAAGCCGATGGCACGTCGATTCGCATGGACGAGATTGTACTCCCCGCGCGCGTCAGATAAAACGTTTTTCTTTAACTAAGTAAAGTATTTTCATTTGACCGAAACTAAAGAGGCCCGCCACCGTAAACGGTGACGGGCCTCAACGACGCGATTTGTGCGCCAGCTCGAACTAGGCGTTCTGTTTGCCCAGCTTAGCCTTAACCAGGCCGACTACAGTCGGGATGATCGACACGGCAACGATGCCAATGATCAGCAACTCAAAGTGCTCCTGCACAAAGGGGATGCCGCCAAAGAAGTAGCCCAGCAGTGTAAAGACCGTCGACCAGGTAATGCCGCCCAGCACGTTGTAGATGACAAAGTTGCGCCAGTGCATGCCGCCCATGCCGGCAATGAAGGGCACAAAGGTGCGGATAAACGGGAAGAAGCGGCCGAGGAAGATGGCCAGGTGACCCCACTTGTCCAAGAAGTCCTCGGACTTTTTGATACGCTCGGGCGTCATGGCCTTGACCTTGCCCGAAGCGATGATCTTTTTGCCAAAGAAGTGACCGATCATAAAGTTGCACTGGTCTCCCAGGATGGCAGCGGCCCATGCTACGGCCAGCAGGGCCACGATGTTAAAGCCACCGTTATGGGCAAAGAAGCCCGAAGCAAACAGCAGTGAATCGCCGGGAAGGAACGGGAAGAACACCACGCCTGTCTCAACGAAGATAATGAGGAACACGCAGCCGTAGGCCATAAGCGGGCCGGCGGCGATCCAGCTGGCAATCGCGGTGCGCGGGTCTTTGAGTAGCTCGGCGATAAAATTGATGAAACCCATGAAGTAAAACCTCTCAGTTGTGGGCGCGGATACGTCCAAGTTGACCAGTATACGGTTGCGGTGCCCCCTCGTGCACAACCCCACAAAAGCATGACTCCATTACCAGCAAGTTTGCATAACTGACACCTGTCATGCAAAGCCGCCAAGATTATTCTTCCTAATCCCTAGCGAATCGCTATACTTTATTGAATCGCATTGCCATGGCGCTAAGGGAGGGCGGCCGGTGAGCTTTATCAATACCATTCGCGAGGACATCAAGACCGTCCAGACGCAGGACCCCGCCGCGCAAAACGGTCTGGTCATCTTCCTTTCCTATCCTGGCCTGCACGCCAAGTGGAACCACGTGCCCGAGCACTGGCTGTGGGAGCACGGTCATCGCTCGCTCGCCCGTGTGCTCTCGCAAATCACCCGCCACATCACCGGGGTCGAGATTCATCCCGCTGCACAGATCGGCAAGCATTTCTTTATCGACCACGCCATGGGCGTCGTCATCGGCGAAACCACCATCGTGGGCGACAACTGCGTGCTCTACCAGGGCGTCACGCTCGGCGGTACCGGCAACGAGACCGGCAAGCGCCACCCCACCCTGGGCAACAACGTCACCGTGGGCACGGGCGCCAAGGTGCTCGGCAACATTCGCATCGGCAACAACGTCAAAATCGGCGGCAACTCGGTTGTCGTCAAGGACGTGCCCGACAACTGCACCGTCGTGGGCGTGCCGGGACGCATCATCAAGCGCAACGGCTGCCGCGTGTTCGAGGAGAGCTTCGATGCCAAGCAGCACCGCGAGTACATGCCTGACGATGCCGCCGAGCAGTCCGCCCTCAACCGTCAGGGCATCACCGAGAACGCCCGCCGCGTCAAAGAACTCGAGCAAGAGGTAGCCGAGCTCAAAGCCCTCGTTGCCAAACTTGTGGACGAACGCTAGACGTGGACGGCCAATGACAACATTCACGCCAGCGCAAAGGCGCGCCAGGGAATCTATCCCCGGCGCGCTTTATTTCCGATACGACAAGGGGGCCGTCCCCATGTCGCATTATGCGAACTGGCTCAGATAGAGGTCGGCGTAGGCGCCCTCGGCAGCCAGCAACTCCTTATGCGTGCCCTGCTCGATAATGTTGCCGTGATCCATGACCAAGATCAGGTCGGCGTCCACGATCGTCGACAGGCGATGCGCGATCACAAAACTCGTGCGCCCGCGCATAAGCGCATCCATAGCACGGCCGATGGCGAGCTCGGTACGCGTATCCACGCTCGACGTCGCCTCGTCCAGGATGAGAATCGCCGGGTTGTTGAGCAGCACGCGTGCGATGGTCAGCAGTTGACGCTGCCCTTGGCTAATGCTCTCGGCATCGTTGGCCACCCGCGTGTCATAACCCTGCGGCATGGTGCGCACAAAGAAGTCGACCTGCGCGGCGCGCGCAGCCGCCACGATCTCGTCGCGCGTCGCCTCGGGACAGCCGTAGGCGATGTTTTCGGCAATCGTGCCATCGAATAGCCAGGCGTCCTGCAGCACCATGCCAAACTGCTGGCGCAGCTCGCCGCGGTCCATACAGCTCGTGTCCACGCCGTCGAGCGTAATGCGGCCGCCATCGATCTCGTAAAAACGCATGAGCAGGTTGATGAGCGTGGTCTTGCCCGCGCCCGTGGTTCCCACCACGGCGATCTTCTGGCCCGGCTCGGCGGTAAACGACACGTCACGCATAAGCGGCTTGTCGGGCGAATAACCAAAACGCACGTGCTCAAAGGAGACGCGGCCCTCAATGCGACCCGGCAGCCTGGCAGCCTCACCCGGCAGCGGATCGGCTTCCATCTCGGGCTCATCGAGCAGGTCGAACACGCGCTCCGCGCTCGCCAGCGCGCTCTGCAGCGAGTTGAAAGTGAACGACAGCTGCGTCATGGGTTCGGATGCCCCGTAGATAAACTGGAAGAACGCCTGGAACACGCCGACGGTCATGTGGCCGGCGACCAGCATGCTGCAGCCCACCAGCGCGATCACGATCTGCGCCAAACGGCCGATAAAGCGAACCGCAGGGCCGACGGCATTGATCATAAAGTCGGCCTTGGTACTCACGCGCGCTAGCTCCCTCGAGGCCTCGTGCACCTCGGCAGAGCTCTGATGCTCGCGGTTGAATGCGCGAATCACCAAACGGCCTGAATAGCCTTCCTCGACCGCGCTCGTGATTTTGGACACCCACTCCTGACGCTCGCCTGTCACATCATGCGTTCGGCGCGAAACCACCTTGGTCACCAGCAGCGATACCGCCGTAAAGCCCAAAAAGACCAACGTGAGCTTGACGCTATAGACAAACATCATGATGATGGCACCCGTCACAGTACCGATCGATACCAGCAGCTGCAGCAATCCGCGCTGCATACTCTCGGACATCTTGTCCAAGTCATTGGTCGCACGGCTGACCACTTCACCGGGGCGATGCGCGTCAAAGTAGGCGAGCGGCAGGCGGCTGAGCTTCTGCGCGATGCGGTTGCGCAGACGCAGGTTGAGTCGCTCGGCGACGCTCGACATCAAAAAACTCTGCAGCGCATAGAACGATCCGGCGGCCGTCCAGATCAAAAAGTAGACAAAGATGGTCTTACCGCACTGGTCCCAGGTGATGCTGAAGGTCGTTCCGCTGGCAAACGCCACCTGTATATGGCCCCACAGCTCGTCGATAACATGAGCGCTATATGCCGGCGCGGCGGTGTTAAAGATGACGTAGAACACAATGCTCGCGAATACAATATAGAAGCGCCAATGGTCGCCGGCGGCCTCGCTCCACAAGCGGCGCACCGTCGCCCAGGTATCCCGGGGTGTCTCGTCCTCTTCTTCGTCGTCCACGTCGCGCATACGCTCTGCCTCGGCACGGGCGCGCTCGTCCTCGGCACGCTCGTTTTCCTCGTACAGCGCCTGGCGACGAGCCTCGCGCTCGGCCGCGGCCCTGGCGGCGGCATCCTGCTCGGTCGACGCGGCAGCCGTTTCCTCGACCAGCCCCGCGGCAGCGTCGTCATCAACGCCGCCTTGCTTCTTGAGCTCCTCGGTCATGCTACTCACCTCCCTTCATCTGCGATTCCGCGATGGCGCGGTACACCTCGCAGGTTTCCATAAGTTCCTCGTGCGCGCCCAGGCCCACGACCTCGCCATCCTTGAGCACGACAATCTGGTCGGCACGCAAAATCGTCGAGATGCGCTGCGCGATGATGAGCACCGCGGCGTCGCGCGTCTCGTCCTGCAGCGCATGGCGCAAGGCCGCATCGGTTTTAAAGTCCAGGGCCGAAAAACTGTCATCGAAGATATACAGATCGGCATGCTTCATGAGCGCACGGGCAATTGCCAGGCGCTGGCGCTGGCCGCCCGAGAAGTTCGTACCGCCCTGGGCAACCGGAGTATCGAGCCCCTGCGGCTGATCGAGCACAAAGGTGCTCTGGGCAACCTGCAGCGCATGAAGCATGTCCGCCTCGGTCGCGTCCTCGTTGCCAAAGCGCAGATTGCTTGCCACGGTGCCCGAGAACAGCCACGCCTTCTGCGGCACATAGGCGATGCGCCCGCGAATCTCATCTTGCGAAAGCTCGCGCAGATCGATGCCGTCCAGGCGAATGGCGCCCTTGGTGGCATCGTGGAAGCGCAGCAGAAGCTTTGCCACCGTCGACTTGCCCGAGCCCGTCGAGCCCACAATCGCGGTCGTCTGACCGCGACGACAGGCAAAGCTCAGGTCGCACAGGGTGTCCTCGTCGGCATCGTCAAAGCGAAACGACATGTGGTCGAACACGGCAACAGCATCCGCATCGTCCTCGGACGAAGGCGTCCCGTCACCCAGCGTACGCTCGCCGTCCACGATGCTCGGCTCAATCTCCAACACCTGCTGCGCACGGTTCAGGCACGCGGCAGCACGCGGAAGCGTCAGCACCACCATCTGGGCCATCATCACAAAGAACAGGATCAGAATTGCATACTCCAGCACCGCCGAGATACTCGCAATCTGCATGGCATGGGCGCCCACCCGGTTACCGCCCACCCACAGCACCGCTACCTCGGCGATGTTGATCAAAAAGAAGCTGGAGCTGTCGAGACCCACAAACAGGTGGTTGACCTTTATGGCGTTGGCGGCGTAGTCGCTAAACACCTCGTCCAGGCGCCGCTCCTCGTGATGCTCTTTATTAAAAGCACGAATAACGCGCACGCCCACAATATTCTCGCGCAGCACCACGTTCATGCGGTCGATAAAGCCCTGTAGGCGCATAAAAATCGGTGCCGCATTGGCAACCGTAAAGACCGCCGCAACCAGCACGATCGCAACCACGACGCCCAGAAGCACGCCCATGGCCGGATCGATAAACCAGGCGAAGATGATGCCTGCCACAGCCAAGAACGGCACGGGCAGCACCAGCTGAATCGTCTGAAGGACAGCCTGTTGAATCACGTTGATGTCGTTGAGTGAGCGCGTGATCATCGATCCGGTGCCAAAGCGCTCAAAATCGCTGGCGGACAGCTCGAGTGATTTGTCGTAGACGGCATTGCGGATGTCGCAGGCCACGTTAGCCGCCAGACGCGCCGAAAGATAGCAGCCCAGCACCGTGCCGCCGCTAGCCATGCTCGTCGCGATAAACATGTATAGGCCGTTGCATAAGATGTAGTCGACATCGCCCGTGGTAATACCGGTGTTGACCATGTTCGCCAGCATCGTGGGAACCAACAGCGTACCGACGTTATCCACCAGCAGCGCCAGCAGCGTCACTGCGACAAGCCCTCGATAGGGCTTCAAAAACCTCATTAATAGTCGCACGACTCATCCTCACCTTGATTCTCGGCAGCGATATGCTGCTTAAAGACATCGCACTCATCGCCGAGCGCATGGGAAAATTTTTCGATTAGGCGCATGATTTCGCGCTGTTCCCAGGGCTCGAGCACTTCGAAAGCCTGTTGCTCGGCTTCTTGCGCCGGCAGCGCATATTGCTCGGCAAACCGCATGCCCGCTTCGGTCAAACGCACAACCTTGTTCTTACGGCTGCCTTCGGCAAACTCCAACGTTGCGAAGCCCCGCGCCGTCAAGGTTTTAATTGCCGAGTTGATGGTCTGCTTGCTGTAGAACCATTCGCTTGTCAGACGGCTTACGGCAATACTGCCGCCTGCCGTGCTGGTATCGACGAGCATCCAGTAAGCGCAGTCCGAAAGGCCGCAGGCGCGCGAGAACTCCGAATAGATATGGTCGAGTCCATTGAGCAACCGGTCGAAGTCGACCGGCGTAACCGCACTATTCATCTATCCCACCATTCGATTGTCCGATATTTGACCAATTTCGTGTCTCTAGATTAGTCCGAGTTTTGACTATCGTCAACAGGCTCTCCTCAATTGCCTACACTTTTATGGTCTATCGGCAGAAAAAAACCGCCGGCGCGGGGGCGGCGCCAGCGGTCACGTGAAAATCGGGTTTCATTGCCTGTTAAGCGGCGACGGCCTCGTAGACCGTAGCGCCCGAGAAGCTATCGTGCAGGCTTTTGCCGCAGATCCAAGGCAGCTCGACGACCTCGCAGAGCGTGTTGACCAGCTCGGAGCAGTCAGTAAAGTGGCCCTTATCGTTGAGGGCCTCGCAATCCTGAACACGCCAATAGCCATCGGTGTGCGTGATGTAGTACTCGTGATCGTCAATCGTCACAAAAGCGCGTGTCTTGGAACGCAGCAGCTTCAGAAATCCTTCGAAATCGGTCTCGACGACATCTCCAGCCTGGAACATGATAGTTACCTCCTGGCCCGGCGCCACCACGGCGCGTTGATAAACGTTGGTGCTCCTTTAGTAAAACCTTTATCAGAGGTTATGCGTTCGTCATTTAGGCAAGTGGTAAAAACCGCAGGGCAGACGGGATAAAACGTTTAACCATCCCATTGGTTTGTCACATTTTGAAGGTACTTTTATGCAAACCTACTTTCCCAATTGGAATCCATCCTTTTGCCGGGCAATTGACCGTTTATCGTTGAACCCGACGGGTATGAACGGGGCATCTACAACGCCACCGCAAGGAGACACCGTGGAGACTATCGAAGCGCTCATTCACCGCCGCAGCTGCCGCAAATACAGCGATCGTCCCGTCGAGGCCGAAAAGCTTGCGCGTATTATCGAAGCCGGCCAATATGCACCGAGCGGCATGGGCCGCCAGCCGGTGACGTTTGTCGCCGTCACCGACCCCGCGACCATCGAGCGTCTCTCACAGCTCAACGCCAAGGTCATGGGCAGCAATAGCGACCCCTTCTATGGCGCCAAGACCGTTGTGGTGGTGCTGGTTGACCGCAGCGTGCCCACATATCTGGAAGACGGCTCGCTCGCCATGGGCAACTTGCTCAACGCCGCCTATGCACTGGGTGTCGATTCGTGCTGGATTCATCGCGCGCATGAGGTCTTTGACTCGCCCGAGGGCCTGGAGCTGCTGGCCAGCTGGGGCCTGCCCGCCGACGGCAGCCTGCGCGGTGTCGGTAACTGCATTCTGGGCTATGCCGAGGACACGCTACCCGAGGCAAAGCCGCGCCGCGACAACGTGGTGTACGTTAGGTAATTTGTTCTGCCGTTCTACCGAACACCGGAACAAATTAGTCGACCGGGTGGTAGAAGGTATCGACGACCGTCTGCTTTACGTTGTCTTGGTCTAAGTAGAACTCGGCAAAGGTGTCGCCCTGCTGCATGGTTCCCTGCAGCGTCACAACATCAAACGAGGTCAGGCCGTGCTCGAGCATCGTGGTCGCCAGATAGCTAAACTCATCGAGGCCCAGATTGGTCCACGTATAGTCGCCCATCGTCTGGTACAAGTCGATCAGCACAGCCGGATTACTCTTGGCGCTGTTGAGCACCTTGGCCGCAAACGCCTGCACATAGCTCACCTGACGCGCCGTACGATCGAGCGACGAGGTCAGCTCCGTGGTATCGCGCCACTGCACATACTTTTCGGCCGAGATTCCAAACAGCGTCGTCTCCTGCCCCTCAACCACTGCCGTGCCCGGCACGGTCTGTGTCGGCACGAGCGTCACGCCGCCAATAGAATCATTGATAGGCGCCACGCCCTCAATGTTGAGCGTGTAGTAATAGTCGACCGGAATATTGTCGAGCACACGCGAAGCGGCAGCAGCCGTCAGCTGCGAGGAATTATCACCGTCGGTACCGTAGGCAAACTGCAGGCAGAGCTGCTCGGTCACCTGACCCGAAAACGAACCACCCGCATACGTATCGACGGCGACCATGCTGTCGCGCGGAATAACGATGCCGCGGGCCTCGCCTGTATCGGTATTAAGGGCTACAACCATAACGGTATCCGACTGACCTTCTTTGGTGCCATCATCAGACGCGCGATTATCGAAGCCGATAAACGCCACCGTAGCCATATGCTTGTTGAGTGCATACTTCTTGCCGTTATAGGTAATGGTGTCACCTTTGGCCTTAATGACCTTTTCGGCCTTTTCCTCGATCTTCTTTTTGCCTTGGTTCACGCTGTGGTTCACAAAGCCCCAGCCGGCAGCAGCAATCGCGCCGATCACGAGCAACACAATCACGAGTGTGCGGATGCGGCGGCGACGTTTGATGCGCTTAATCGACTCCTGGGAACGGCGACGGCGCTGCGGTGGCGCCTCATCGAGCGAAGGCCATTCGGTCCCATCAGCAGGCTGCGGCGCATCATCCGCAACCTGCGCCGAAGTCTCGGCCTGGCCCACGGTTTTGCTCGACGCCCCATTTTGTGTGTCAGATGCCAAATCGACATCGGCACCCTGCTGCGTGCTGGCAGGCTCCGCCACATCGGAAACCAGTTGCTGGGAAGTGTTCTCCTGGCTATTTTCGTCGGGATCCACCGCATCGATAAAGTGCTTGCCACGGGGGTTCATGACTATTTTGTCTCCTGGTCGTTTGTTAACACACCGCTCACAATATAGCGCGAGTTGCCCTGCGAGCTATCGAGCATGCAGGTGCTCAGTTGCACAACCTTGCTATCCGCATCAAGCGCAATACCTTCCCGTACGTTTTTAAGGAGCGCGTCGGGATTGCAGACGGTATTGAAATACTCCTGGCGCACAGCGGGATCGGCAAAGTTAAATGAGTTGAGGATGTGGCGATCGTCGTACTGGTAGGCCGAAACGATCTGGTACTTCAGGATATGACCGGGCGTGTAGATGAAGAACTCGGTGTTCTCGTTAAAGAAGTCCGTATCCTCAAAATTATGCAAGTTATGGAACACGCCGCCGTTCACGTGGCCGTAGATCACCGTCACGGGATCGCTAAAGTCACGCGCATTGGCCATCTGGCTAAAGGCGGTGCCATACGGGTCGTACTTGCCGTCCTTGTCGTGATCCAAATAGAACAGGTCGTCGGTCGCACTCTGCAGTAGAGGTGTGTTGATGTCGGCGCCCGGAATATAGAGCCAGGCGTAAATGTCAGCGTTTTCTTTGATAAGCGAGGAAAAGTCGATGGGATTGTCTGCCAGCTCCCTGTCCTTCGATTCGACCTTGGTGGCAGGCTTGCCCGTTGCACTCATCTCCTGCGCGCGCTGCTGCTCCAGATGGTTCATATAGAGCACGTAGCCGCCGCAGCCGACTGCGATCAGTAACAACACCACGAAAACGCCCTTGAGTATCGTGGCGCGACGCTTTTTGTCCGAGTCGTCCATATGCTGAACGTCCATATACTTGCCCTGTGGCTGCTGTGCCATGGTGTTCCCTTACCCTGTAAATCGGCTAAAAAAAGGACCCGCACAAGTACGGGTCCTCAAATCTTACGGTTGAAACCGTATGTGTGCTAGTTGTTCTTGCGAAGAGCAACAAAAGCGCAGGCAGCACCAGCGGCGGCAACAGCAGCCACGGCGGCAACGGCGGTGGTGTTCACACCGGTGGCCGGGGACTTAGCACCCTTGTCGGCAGTCACAGTCGTGCTAGCGGCAGCAGAGGCGCCACTCGTGGGCTGAGCAACCAGAGAGATGATGCAGAGCTGGTCCATCGTGAAGGAAACGTTGCCGTTGGCGTCGGCGGTAAGCTCCTTCACATCGGGGTAACCAGAATCATGCTGGATGTAGACGGTCACCTTGGCGCCTGCATACTGAGAACCAAGAGCAAAGGTGAAGTTGTACGGGCCGCTCGTGTTATAGTGGGTGACCACAAAAGAAGCAACCACATTGGAACCAGAGGGGACGTTGTTGGCGGCAGTACCGGTACCGACAACATTAAGCCATGCATCGCTGCTGGTGACAACGCCGGTAGCATTTGCGGTCACGCCATTGGACGTGACAGGCTGGCTGCTAACCTTCTCGGGGCTGTTGGCGGCGAAAGCAGCCACGGGCAGAGCCAGGGCAAGAGCGAGCACGCTCAGCGCTGCCATGAATCTCTTCTTCATGTTGGGTACTCCTCAACTTGCAGCTTACGAATTTTCAAGTTTATAGTAGTATAGCCTTTTTCTGCAAATTGTAACTAAAGAGCTCTACATGAAACGATTTTGCAGATTTTTGTTCGCCTATAGCTCAAAATGGCACCTAACCGTGACTATCTTATGTTCCGTCAGGTCTATGCCGTTTGATTTGGAGCTGAATTCGCCCCGCCATCACTCGCCTGTGCCGCTCCCTCTGCTTTTTGTTCGCCTTCATCCTTTTGAGCATCGGCAATGGTGGCAGCGGCTGCGACCATGCCGCGCTGGGGCGCGACGCCCGTCTGGGTCTGAACGCCCTCGACAACTTCTGTGCCTGCATGCGCGAGCTCGGGCGACTTAAACATTGCATCCAGATTGGCCCCGCCGCCGGCGTAACCGAGCGCCGCGAGCGCGATGACAATCACCGCGACAACGACCGCGATCGGAACATAGCGATGCCAGCCTGCGGGATTGAGGCCGCTACGGCGAGCAGCGCCACGGCTAATGTAGCCGAGCGTTCCATCGTGCTTGAGCTTTGACCCCACCACACGTTTACGGCCCCACAGCGATGATTCGGCCTGCATGGCCAAGCGAGCGCTTGCCGAAGGATAACCATATTTAGTGCGTTTGAACGAGCCGTCGAACCCCGAGGCGCTTTTGCCCCACGTCCGTGAAGTCGTGCGACGGTTGACCGGCGCCGCGGGCTTTCGAACCCGATTTGTTTTTGAAGTCTCCGCCATACTCCCCGCACGCCGTAACACAGTCGAAACAATACTGCTTTGGACTGTATCACACGCGCCGCGCTCGGTCACGGGCGCCTCGCTTAACGGTCGTCGTCCTTCAGCAGGCGCCACAGGGTCGTACGGCTTATGCCTAGTACTTCGGCAGCTCGGGTCCTGTTGCCGTGAAGGTGGCCTACGACCAGCCGTGCGATATCGCGTTCGGTATCGGCCAGTGGGCGCAAGATATACAGATCGCTATCGAGCGTCGGGGCACCAAAGGTCGCGGTCTTGATAACGTCCTCCTGAGCGAGCACCTCCTCCGCCACCGCCCGCTCGGCCGTACCCATCCTCACTAATATATAAAGTCGTTCCGAAACCTCACGAAGCTGTAGATAGTTACGGGGCCATCGATAGGCATCGAGTGTCTTTGCCGCCCCGGACGACAAGGCGGGTGTTGCCGTCTCAAACATATCTGCCAGATACTCCAGATAGCGCGCTACCTTTTCCGACGCGCTGCCCTGCTCGGCAATCGCCGGCGCCACACTCACTGCACAGGCCAGACGCTCGGTTACAAAAGCAGCCTGATCGCTTTCGCCGCCGCCTGGCATGTCGTTTGCCGTCAACACCACATGGCAACGAGTTGCGAGCGCCGTGTCGATCATTGCGGACACGAGCTCGCGCAGGCGTTGGGGGCCAACAGCATGCCAGCCGCCCATGCAAAGTGTCAGCCCCGTTTGGAATAGCGGCGATTCGGAACTTTTGAGCAGATGGCGCCAACCGCGATCCGTAAGCTCATCGAGCGCAACGGACACAAAGGGCTGGTCGGCATAGGGTCCATCCAGGTACAGGCGTTTTGCAATCTGATCCTGTCCCGCGCCCAGCTCTCCCTCGAGCATAAGGGGCACTCCGCGCGCATAGCTCTCCCGTACGGGGGCAGCGACCGCTGCTGCGTCTTCGACGATGCCGTACGCGCTCGATTCGTAGCGGGCCTCAACTTCGTCGGCGTTGAGCCACTCGATGCCCGCATGCGCCGCGGCGGCGCGCACCTCGCGGACCACGATGACCCAAAGCCCCCCGCCCGCTTTGTCGGTGGGGCGAACGGTCAGGCTCAGGCGCGTACCCGCACGCCCCATAACCAGACGCGCGCCGTCTCCTATGCGGTCGAGGCGCTCAGCGACAAAAGCCGCCACATCCCGCTCAAGCGCCGCGTCATTCATGGTCGAGATCGCGACGTCCCCACGCGCATCGATTGCCAATGCCGAGGCCCCGGCAGCAGCTAGGGCATCGGTCAAGATGTTCAGCTTGGCATCGCTATCCATGATTTGCCCCTGTCTGCGGCGACGTGCAACCGCCAACGGTCGCACGACCGAGTGTTTCAAAATTGAACGATATTGCTCACCAAACACTATAGGGCAGAAAGCGCCGTCCTGCGAGTATAGGTGTTGCCCCGCATCGCCATCCTGGCGGGGCGATAAGAGCTCTTCGGGATCTATTAACCTGCGGACAAGCCATACCCGCAAGAGCTCCTATCGCTCCACCGCGAGGATGCGGCCACCAGCAACCAGCACGTAAATGGGCTACTTCTCTACCAGATTCCCAGCACGTGCTGCATTCCCAAACCCATGCACGCAATGCCAATCCAGCAGCAAAAGCCCAATGCGATGGGCTTGCCGCCTTTTTTGACCAGCTCGACGATATCGGTATTAAAGCCAATAGCCGCCATGGCCATCACGATAAAGAACTTCGACAGCTCCTTGATGGGCGCCGTAACGGACGCGGGAAGCTGAAACACTGTGGTGACCACACTCGCCAGCACAAAGAACAACACAAACATGGGAAACGCGCGCTTAAGGGAGAACGTGCTTTTGGCGTCGCCGCCGGCCTTGCGCGCCAGATGCATCTGCCAGCATGCGAGGACCAACGTGATGGGAATAATAGCCAGCGTCCTGGTGAGCTTGACTACCGTAGCGCTCTCGAGCACATTGGCGCCGGGATGCATACTGTCCCAGGCGCTCGCCGCAGCCGTTACAGACGAGGTGTCGTTGATAGCGGTACCGGCAAACAGGCCAAAACCCTCGTTGGTCAGCCCAAGCATGCCTCCAAGCGTTGGAAACACGAGCGCCGCGATAACGTTAAACAGGAAGATGACAGAAATAGCCTGGGCAATCTCGCGATCGTCGGCATCAATGACGGGCGCGGTCGCGGCGATGGCGGAACCGCCGCAAATCGACGAACCCACACCCACAAGCGTCGCGATCTTGCCCGGCACGTTCATAACGCGGCAGAGCACAAAGGCGATGATGAGCGAGGTCAAGATCGTAGCCACGATAATCGGCAACGACTGGGCGCCTTTGGACAGAATCTGCGAGAGGTTCATGCCAAAGCCAAGCAGGATAACCGCGTACTGCAAGACTTTTTTAGACGTATAGGTGACGCCGGCGGCGAGCTGTTCGCGACGATTCTTGGGAAAGACGAGCGCCAAAACCATGCCAAAGAGGATGGCAAATACCGGCCCACCGACCACCTCAATCTGTTTGCCGAGCAACGACGCAGGGATGGCGATGATCAGGCAGAACAAGACACCCTTCCAGCGCTCGCGTACGATATTTACCAGTTGCATATGGGATTCCTTCTTTCTATTTCACGCTTGCGACGGCCTATGATACGGCAACATCGAGCACAGCCATGCGCAAAAACAGACTAAGATGCCGCAATAGTTCTCGGGCAACAACCGAATTACCCAGCGCGGAGAGCTGATTCGCGGCATAATTAACAACTGACATATGAGTGTGATAGAACAGTTGCGAGGCACTATGGAAGAATCGATGCACGTCGGCGAGCAGGAAACGAGCCTACAGGACCAGTCCTACCACACCATTCGACGCAAAATAGTCTACCTGGACTACAAGCCGGGCGAAAAGTTGGGCGTCAAGCAGCTTTGTGACGACCTAGATATGGGGCGCACCCCTGTGCGCGAGGCACTGGTGCGTCTGGCGCAAGAGGGCCTAGTGCGCACCGTGCCCCAAAGCGGCACCTATGTCTCGCCCATCAACCTCACCTTTGCCGAGAGTGCCTGCTACATTCGCGAACACCTGGAAAAGCAGGTGATTGTGGAGTGCTGCGCCCGTGCCACCTCGGTAGGCATCGAGCAGCTCGACCGAGCCATCGCGCTGCAGGAAAAAGCCATGGCCGAAGAGGACCGCATCGGCTTCTTCTTAAGCGACAACCTCATGCACCGCATGATCTTTAGCATCGCGTGCCGCAGCACCGTGTGGTCGTGGCTCGAGGCGACCAATGCCGACCTGGAGCGCTTCCGCTGGCTGCGCGCCGCTACGCAGGCGCTCGACAATCAGGAGATTGTTAACGAGCACAAGCAAATCCGCCGCGCCATCGCCGGTCGCGATCCTATCGAGGCAAGCTTTTTGGTCAGCAAGCACCTGCATATGATGTTCCGCAACCAGACCGAGGTCCTGGACCAATATCCCGAGTACTTCGAGACCAGCAAGCTCCGCTAACCTGCCAAAAAGGGACAGGTTTATTTTGGCAGGTTTTACCTGGGCAAATGCAACAAGGCCCAGCTCCGCTGCAACGAAGCCGGGCCTTAGTTGTTAGGATGTAGGAACTCGATTACTCTACTGTGACACTCTTGGCCAGGTTGCGGGGCTGGTCAACGTCGCAACCGCGCAGGATGGCAACCTCGCGGGCGAGCAGCTGCAGCGGAACGCTCGCCGTAATGGGGCTGAATACGTCACGGACGGCCGGCACGCGAATGATGCAGTCGGCGATCTTGTTGATTTCCTCGTCGCCCTCGGTAGCAACGACGATGACCTTGGCGCCGCGCGCCTTGCACTCCATGAGGTTCGACACCGTCTTGTCGTATGTTGCGCTCTTGGTTGCAACCGCGATAACGGGGAAACCCGGGTCGATCAGCGCGATAGGGCCGTGCTTCATCTCGCCGGCAGCATATGCCTCGGCATGCAGGTAGCTGACCTCCTTGAGCTTGAGCGCGCCCTCGTAGGAAATGGCGGCGCCCATGCCGCGACCCACGAACAGTGCAGACTGCGCGTCCTTGCAGACAAGCGCGGCCTTGTGCACGGCCTCGGTCTGCGTATCCAGGATCCACTGGATCTGCTCGGCCGTATCGGAAAGCTCGCGGAACAGCATACGCGCCTGCTTGGTGGTCAGACGGTACTTAACCTGCGCCAGCAGCAGGGCCAAAAGCGTAAGGCTCACGACCTGACCGATGAAGCTCTTGGTCGAGGCAACTGCAATCTCCTTGTTGGCCTTGGTGTAGATAACGCCGTCGCTCTCGCGCGCCACCGGGCTGCCCAGCACGTTGGTGATGCCAAAGACCTTGGCGCCCTTGATGCGCGCATCGCGAATGGCGGCAAGGGTGTCGGCCGTCTCGCCCGACTGGGACACGGCCACGACAAGCGTCGTCGGCGTGATGATGGGGTTGCGATAGCGGAACTCGCTTGCCGCCTCGACCTCGGTAGGAATACGAGCCCAACCCTCAATAAGGTTCTTAGCGATAAGTCCGGCATGGTAGCTGGTGCCGCAGGCAATCACATACACGCGGTCGATATCGTTGAGCTCCTCGAGCGAAAGGCCCAGCTCGTCGATATCGAGCTCACCGGCGGGGGTCATGCGGCCCACCAGGGTATCACGCACGACGCGAGGCTGCTCATGGATCTCCTTAAGCATAAAGTCGGGATAACCGCCCTTTTCGGCCATATCCAGGTCCCAGTCGATATGGGTAAGCTTGGGCTCAATCACGTTGCCGGCCTCGTCGGTATACTCGACGCCTGCGGGCGTAAGCTTGGCAAACTGACCGTCTTCGAGCACCACGACATCGCGGGTAGCATCGATAAGCGCGATCACGTCGGAGGCAACGTAGGAGCCGGTTTCGCCGACGCCGACCACAATTGGGGAGTCCTTGCGGGCCACGGCGATCACGCCGGGCTCATCGGCAGAAACGGCGGCCAAACCATAGGCGCCCACCACGTGGGTGCAGGCCTCGCGCACAGAAGCCATCAGGTCGTGTGTCTCGGCATAGGCCTCTTCGATCAAGTGCGCAAAGACCTCGGTGTCGGTCTCGCTCTTAAAGTGATGGCCGCGGCCCTCCAGCTCCTCACGCAGCTCGGCGAAGTTCTCGATGATGCCGTTGTGGACGATGGCGATGCGATCGTCGCAGCTGGTGTGGGGATGGGCGTTGACAACGGAGGGCTTGCCGTGGGTAGCCCAGCGGGTGTGGCCGATGCCGCAGGTGGCGTCGCTGTCGACATTGGTAAGTTCGCTCTCCAGGCCCGCGACCTTGCCCACGCGGCGAATGACGTCGAGGTGAGCCGCCGTGCCCTCGCCCACCTCGAGCGCGACGCCCGAGGAGTCATAGCCGCGATATTCCATACGCTTAAGGCCCGTGACAAGGATGTTCTTTGCAATATCAGAGCCGGTGTAGCCGACAATTCCGCACATAGGATAAATCCCTTCGCTCGCGTGACTGTAAAACGTCCACGCACAAGGGGCGCTGAGACGTATAACGTTTGAGTATTGTACTCACGCAAGCGCAAGCTGATATACCAGAAGTGGTATCTCAACTTAGATACCACCCGATACACACACGTTCAGCCGGTCCAAACCACCACAAAGGTGCCCGTCCCCTTCGTGGTGGTCGCGTTGGCAATAGCGTTTCCCCAGATAAAACCTGCCAAAATAAACCTGTCCCTAATTGGCAGGTTTTGACACCCTAGGGACGGGCGATGCTACAATCTGGCTTGTACTTGAAACGCATCAAAGGGGCCGCTATGGCAAAGGTAAAAATCAGCGACGTCGCGCGCGAGGCAGGGGTCTCGCTGGGCACGGTATCCAACGCGCTCAACCATCCCGAAAAGCTGCGCCCCGAGACCCTCAAACTCATCAACGAGACCATCAATCGCCTTGGCTACCTGCCCAACCAAAGCGCCCGCCAGCTCGCAGGAGGCACCACCAAGTCCTTTGGCCTGGTCCTCCCCCGTCTCGACCACGGCTTCTCGCTCCAAATTGCCAGCGGCGCCCATAACGAGGCCCGCAAGCACGGTTACGACCTGCTCATCGCCAACGCCGATAACGACGATATTCTCGAAGACCATTACCTGCGCTACTTTATGGGCACCCAGATGTCCGGCGTCATGGTTCAGCCCATGGCATCCCCCGACTGGCACCCCGCCATGGCCAAGATGCCCGTGCCGATTGTCCATCTGGACATCCACTGTTCCGAGCCCGGTTACTACGTGGCCGCCGACAACGAGGCGCAGGGGCGCATTATCGCCGAGCTCGCCATCGCCCGCGGCGCGCGCCATATCACCGTTGTGGGCAGAGCGGCATTTATGCAGCTCACCCTGCGCGTACTTGGCATTCACAAGGCCCTCGCCCTGTATCCCGATATCAAAATTGAGGTCATTGACGCCGGAGAATGGAATACCGCTGCCGACGGTTACGGCATCGGCGCCCAGATTGCCGAGCGCTCTGCTGACGAGCGTCCGGATTTTGTCATCGGCCTAACCGACGTATTAGCCTCGGGTGTTATCTCGGCGTTGATCGACAAAGGCATCTCCGTCCCCAAGCAAGTTCGCGTGGCCGGCTGCGACGGCAACCCGCTTGCATGGAGCGGGTCGGTCCCTCTCACCACAGTGGCACCGCCGGGTTACGAAATTGGCCGCAAGGGCGTGCAGCTGCTCGTGGAGCAAATCGAGAACAAGGCGCCGACAAAAACCAAACGCGTCCGTATCGGCTCCGCCGCACGCACCGTCACCGAGGTCACAGCCGCCGAGGACATCAACCGTCAGGAACTCGTGCGGCCGTTCCTGCTCGAGCGCGCCAGTACCCAGGCGAGCAGCCAAGCCGAAGCCACCGCCATCAACCTGGGCGCGTATCTATAGCACGTCGACCAGTATGCCAAAACGCAGCTTAAGCATAAGAGGCCCGGCCATTGCCGGACCCCTTATGCTTAAGCGTAAATGTGGGCAATTGCCCGTTTCAACGCCGCAGCTGTCTAGCGCACGGCCTTGACCGCCTCCGTAAGGTCGAACAGCGTATCGAGCACGGCCTCGCAGCCATCCACCACATTCTGCGGCAGCGGCACAATGTCGGGGACGGCAAAGACATGGCAGCCGGCCGTGATGCCAGAGACGCAGCCGTTGCGCGAATCCTCGACCACAGCGCATTCCTCGGGAGCAAAGCCCGCGCGCTCGCAGGCAAGCAGATACATCTCGGGGTCGGGCTTGCCGTGCACGACGTCCTCGCCGCAGGTCACCGTCTCAAACTTGTCAAAAAGGCCGACCATCTTAAGGTTGCGCTCGGCCGTAGCGAGGCGCGACGACGTCGCTAGACCCACGTGATAGCCCGCAGCCAGCAGCTCGTCGAGGCACTCGGCGGCACCGGCCTTAAGCTCCAAATCGGTCTTGACCATCTCGTCGCGAATCTCCTTGTGGCGAACATAGATCGCCTCGGTGGTTTCATGGCTGCCGTAATGCTTATCAAGGATGTCCATGACATCGGGCAGAGTGCGGCCGATAAACTGATGGATCAGCGCATCATCAATCGCGACCCCCAGCTCGGCAGCGCCCGCCTTCCATGCCTTGATGCCCAAACGCTCGGTATCGACCAGCGTTCCGTCCATGTCAAAAATTACAGTCTTGATCATATCGGTCCCCTCACCGGATTGCATTACGGCCACTCTAGCGCACTTTACAAACTTGTATATAACGTATATAGCATATTGCACTATCGTTACATAGCCAGAAGTCATATGACGAGCAGTCCGATAGGATTATAGTTTTCGACCGAGTACTCAATGGTAAGGATTGTTTTATGCTTTCAGACACTACCGCACCTGCAAAGGAGCTTCAGGACAAACTCGCGGCGCTCGAACAGCTGCTTTTGGCATACGGACGCGTCGCCATCGGCTTTTCCGGTGGCGTCGACAGCAGCTTTTTGGCCGCGGTCTGCGCCCGCATCATGCCTGCCAGCACGCTTCTCGTTCACCTCACCACGCCGCTCATCGGCACGCCCGAACAGACCTCGTTTGAGCGATCCGTTGACAGGCAAACCAATGAGGGACCGCATTTTAAGCTCCCCGTGCTCAATCTTTCGGTCGATCAGCTGCAGCTCCCCCAAGTAGCCTGCAACGACGCCAACCGTTGCTACCACTGCAAGCACGCCGGCTTTACCGCCATCGTCAACCACGCTAAGTCGCTCGGCTTTCCCACCGTCATCGATGGCAGCAATGCAAGCGATCGCGGTGACTACCGTCCCGGCATGCGCGCTGCCAAAGAGCTCGGCGTACGCTCCCCTCTTATGGAGGTCGGCTTTACCAAGGACGAAGAGCGCGAGCTGCTGCGCGCATGGGGCTATCCCGTTTGGAACCTGCCGGCGGGAGCCTGTCTTGCCACGCGCGTCCCCACAGGCGAGGAGCTTACGCATGAGAAGGTCGATTTAATCCGCGCCTGCGAGGGCTACCTGCACGATCTTGGTCTGTCGCAGGTTCGCGCGCGCTTGGTCGGCGGCTGCATGCGTATTGAAGCCGCTCACGCAGATGTCGCCAAGATTGCCGCTCTCGGCGGTGCTACCGTCAATGCCGAGGGCAAGACCCCGCTGCCCGCCGCCATCGAGTCCGCGCTGCGCGAGCTGGGCTGCGCCCACATCTCCCCCGAGGTCACCCCCTACATCCACGGCAACATGAACCTTTAGGTTACGCCGTTTTACAAACGGCGTAACTGCTCGGCGCTGCGCGGGCTCCGGGCACGGCAATCTGACGTTCAACTTCACGGGCGCGACCAAAAGGTCAGCGCCCGCTTGTTTCACGTCACCTTACCGCACCCGGAGCCCGCTCGCTCGCATATGCTCAACCTGCACTGCGTTAACTGACCTGCCAAAAAGGGGCAGGTTTGTTTTAGCAGGTATTATCTGGGGAAATATCACGAGGCAGTCGCCCCTCTAGCACCCATCTACTTCGAGAGACACAAGAGAGGCGACTCAGCCGCATCTACCTCTTCCGATAGCGGCGGTTGCGGCTCGTCGATGAACCCATTACTTCAATGAGTCCTTTATCCGCCATTTTTGGCAGATGGTAACGGACGGACGAAATCTTAACCCCCGATGCAACCGCTATTTCTCGCGCCGTCATATCCATTCCGGCGCTGAGAGCCTCCAGGATCCTATCCGCCGTCGAAGCTGACAATTCTCTGCTCATATCGATAATTTCAAACGTGTCTTTGCCACATTTTGACAGGACATGTTTATCGACAAGGCCCCCGCAGATCAGGCGAATGTCATCCGAATCCCACTTCAAAGCCTCTCGTATTTTTTGAACATCGCATACGCACCCATGCTCCCGCATAAACATGAGCAATGTTTCCTCGCGATGCGTCAGTTCGGTGTCCACATGGCCCTGAATCCACATGCGGTTTTCAGCAAGCTCCGCCCCGTGCCGGGAAAGCAGCACCGTAAACGAATCGGCCTTAACGATAAATTTCGGCCTGCCAAGCGAACGAGACTCCATCTCGCGAATCATAGCCGGGATGCCAGATCCCTGACTTTCCGCAACAGCCCCCTCAGCATGCTCTAACGGCGTCGCCCCCATCAGACTCATGAGCTTTGGGTTTCGGCAGCGCGATTCCCCGTCCGCAAGATTGTCCACCGTCTTTCCGCCCCAAAGCCCGCCGGGGTTTTTGATCTCTATTCTGTCTGGGTAGATATCGACGCTCACGGCCTGCCCCACAAACATGGGCGAATACTCTCGATGGATGCAGGCATTCGCCAAGGCCTCGCGCAAAACCTCCTGGGGTACTTCCCAATCTTCCCTTCTACCAGCGCCTCGCACTATCGCCGCTTTGCGCAAGTTTCGTCCGATCGCAGCGAGGGCATCTTCGATGCAAGCCGGAATCGGGCCATCGCACAACTGGCGGTCAATAAACCGGGGTTGCCCAGGAGCAGATTTTTCCACATCGGAATGAACGGCGACATCGATCATCAGCTTAGGATAGAACTGCTGGGGGTAGATTCCCGCCGACAGCAGCCCCGCGAGCTTCACAGCTCCATCCTTTGTAGTGATATTGAGTCTGGCCAGCTGCTTTTCCAGCGTATCGGCCCCGCGCAAAACGCGCGGGGTCTGCAGCCGGCGATTTGCGATAATGGACCGCACGACATCTGGATCCAAATCCTCGACTGTTGCCTCCGAAACCACCGTACCGTCTGCATCGCTCGGAAGCAACGCACTCTGTAGCTCATATAGCTCAGCGGGCGACATCTTGATATCTTTATCATCCACGCGCTTGTAGCTACCGTTCTGCACGCCGCGCGCGCCGATATAGCATGGCTTCGCTTTGAGCTCAAGTTCAAAGATGCGCACCAGAAGTACCTGGAGCCCGTCGACCTCGCCTCGATCAAGCTCATACCGTGGCGCATGGGTCACCACCGCCGCTGAGCCTCCGTCTCCGATACCCGAAACAAACTGGTCGCGCACCCTGTCGATAGCAAAGTTGGCAGAAGGAACAAATCCTTCGGCTTCGTTCAGGCCCAAAATAATGAGCCCGCCCGCAGTGTTCGCAAAAGCACTCACTGTCTCCCATACGTCTGCACTCAATTTATTCGTGCAGGCTTTAACTTCTACCGATGCGTCATCGGTCCCCCGCCTGCGAAGGCGCTCAACGATAAGGCCAAGAGGTTCATCCAACAGCATTGGCATTCCGTCTCTCTAAAACAATAGATTTATCTCTCTAAAGCTTAGTATATCTCTCTAACTTTAGAGAGATGAGCACCTTCTTTTAGAGAGAAATTTAGAGAGATGTATCGAATTCACTGCTAGATTACCTAAGGCCATCTCTCTAACCGACGTTCTCTTTAGAGAGACGTTTAGAGAGACGAGCGCATCTCTCTAACCATGGGCTCCGCTCTTTAAAGCGTACACATCCCAACCGTGCCATAAGTTGCGGCGGGCATTACCCCGCCAACCCGCCAAAAGAGGACGGGTTTATTTTGGCAGGTTTTATCTGGGAAAACGCAAGCGGGGCCACGCCGAAGCCACCGTCATCAGCCTCGGCGCATACCTTTAGCGCACGGCCCTGACCGCCGCCGTCAGATCGAACAGCGTATCGAGCACGGCCTCGCAGCCGTCCGCCACGTCCTGCGGCAACGGCACGATATCGGGAACGGCAAAGACATGGCAGCCGGCCGTGATGCCTGAGACGCAGCCGTTGCGTGAGTCCTCGACCACGGCGCATTCCTCGGGAGCAAAGCCCGCGCGATCGCAGGCGAGCAGGTAGATCTCGGGATCGGGCTTGCCGTTCAGGGTATCCTCGTTGCAGGTCACCGTCTCAAACCTATCAAAGAGGCCGACCGTCTTAAGGTTGCGCTCGGCCGCAACGCGGCGCGACGACGTCGCAAGGCCCACGTGATAGCCCGCAGCCAGCAGTTCGTCCAGGCACTCGGCGGCGCCGGCCTTAAGCTCCAGATCGGTCTTGACCATCTCGTCGAGAGCATCCCTGTAGTGGGCTTCGACCGTCTCGACGATTTCGCGGCTGCCGTAATGCTCCTCAAGGATGTCCCTGACATCAGGCATCGAGCGACCGATAAACTGATGGACCAGCGCATCATCAATCGCAATCCCCAGCTCGGCAGCGCCCACCTTCCATGCCCTCACGTCCAAACGCTCGGTATCGACCAACGTTCCGTCCATGTCAAAAATGACAGCCTTGATCATATCGGTCCCTTCATCGGCTTGCACGGCCTTCGTTACCGTCACTCTACCGCGCTTTACAGCTTGTATATAACGTATATATCATATTTGGCTTTCGCTACATGAATCAATAGCCTACCAAAAAGGGGCAGGTTTATTTTGCCAGGTTTTATCTGGGAAACGACCTGCGGCGTCTCCTGCTAGACTGGTAGATTCCCAACCGTCCGTCCAGGAGTCACCATGTCGCGCAAGTCCGCCTACAAGCAAGCACTTTCTATCGGCACCGCTGTGGTGCTGGGGTTTGCGCTGTTTACGGGATCGCTCGACGGGGCGCCCAGACTGCTCTCGCCGCAAAGTGATGAGCAGGCGGCGGCTCTGGCCGAGAAGCAAGACGAGAGTCCCAGCCGCACCGACGACGAGGCAGACCTGGTTGCCCGACTCGAATCGGGAACGGCAAACTCCACAGACTCCCAAAACAGCCCGAACTCTGGCGATAAGCCACATTCCGCCGCACCCGACACCGGTGATGACGCTTCCGCGGACAGCGCCGCCACCCCCATCGACGAGGTCGAAAACCCCAATCTCGACCGCGCCCGCGGCGTATACCTCAGCAGCATTCCTGACTACGCGGGCAACCCCTATGTTGCCCTGCGAGCCGACAGCACGCACCCGTTGGGCACACCATCATTCACGCTCGATGAATACGAGCTCGCTACAGAAGAAGGTTGCTTTAAGAAGTTCTCCAAGCTCGACAGCCTGGGCCGCACCCGCAAAGCGCTCGCTTGCGTGGGCCCCGAATCGCTCGGTCAAGGCGAGCGCGGCGATATCTCGCGTATCCATCCCGCCGGATGGCGCCAGCAGCGCTACGACTTTATTCCGGGCCAGAGCCTCTACAATCGCTGTCACCTCATCGCCTGGTCGCTCTGCGGCGAAAACGCCAACCGCAAGAATCTCCTCACCGGCACGCGTTATCTCAATGAAACGGGCATGCTGCCATTTGAGGAGCAGATTCTCGGCTACATCCGCGAGACGGGCAACCATGTGCTCTACCGTGTCACGCCTATGTACAACGAAGAGGAACTCGTCTGCCGTGGCGTGCGTCTTGAGGCGCAATCGGTCGAGGACCACGGCAAAACCCTCTGCTTCCACGTGTACTGCTACAATCTGCAGCCGCATGTGCAGATCGACTACGCTACCGGCCGCAACCAGGCCTCGGGAGACTAGGGCTGGCCAAGCTGCCCCAAAACCTAAGTGGACCGTTTTCCTCCATCCCCCAGGGATCAAAAAGGGCCGCCTGGATTGCCCAGAGCGGCCCTTGCATCGGCATGTATGTTACAGGCAACGCCCAACGCTACTTGGCACGGCCCTCCTCATAGCGCTCGACCAGCTTGGCCTGAACGTCATAAGGCACCTGCTCATAGCCCGCAGGCTTCATGGTAAAGTCGCCCGTGCCGCGCGTGATGGAGCGCAGACGCGTCGAGTAATCCGTCAGCTCGGCGAGAGGCGCCTGAGCGATGACCACGGTGTCTCCGCGCTCATCGGTCTCCATACCCGTCACGCGACCGCGCGAGGCCGAGATGTCGCCCATCACGGCGCCGGCGTAGCTCTCGGGAATAGTCACCGTGATTTCCTCGATGGGCTCCAGCACCACCGGGTCGGCGTCGGCGCATGCCTTGCGCAGGCCGATGCGAGCCGCCGCGCGGAACGCCATCTCGTTGGAGTCGACGCTGTGATACGAGCCGTCGTACACAGCCACGCGAATGCCCGTAAGCGGGTAGCCGGCGATGATGCCGTCCTTCATGGTCTCCTGAACGCCCTTGTCCACGGCGGGAATGAGCGAGCGCGGAATGCGGCCGCCTACGACCTCGTCCACAAACTCATAGCCGTCGCTCGTACCGTCGGGCCCAATGAGCGGCTCTACGCGCAGCCAGCAGTCACCATACTGGCCGGCGCCGCCGGTCTGCTTCTTGTGGCGGCCCTGGGCAGTTGCCGTGCGGCGAATGGTCTCGCGATACGGGATGCGAATCGGCACGCTCTTGGCCGCGACCTTGGTACGGTCCTCAAGACGATTGAGCAGGACCGAAACCTGCGCCTCGCCCACCGCCGAAATGATGGTCTGGCCGGTCTCCTCGTCGCGGTCGATGCTCATGGTCGGATCGGCCTTGCATGCCTTCTCGATAAACGTGTAGAGCTTCTCTTCGTCGCCGCGATTCTCGGCCTCGATGGCGATGCGGTACTGCGAGTTGGGGAACTTAAACGCCGCAGCCTCGACCTTGCCGGTAATCGAGAGCGTATCGCCCGTCTCGGCCGCCAGCTTGGGCGCCACGATGATATCGCCGGCATAGGCGTGACCGACCTCGGTCATGTCGCGGCCGCACATCACATACAGGTGAGCCAGACGATCGCTCTTGCGGGTGCGCGCGTTGATCAGCTCAAGGCCCGGCTCAAGCGTGCCCGTCAGCACCTTGATGAAGCTGATGCGACCCTGCTGAGGATCGGCCAGGGTCTTAAACACAAACGCCACCGGGCGGTCATCGTCGCTCGAGATCTTGAGCGAATCACCGTCGATGAGCGGCATTTCACCATAGTCGGTCGGCGCCGGGAAGTACGTGGCGATGTCGTCCATCAGCGAGTTGACGCCCTGCTCCTTAATGCAATCGCCCGCAAAGACCGGCACAAAGATGCGCTCGGCGATCGCCTTCGACAGCAGGCCTTCAAGCTCCTCCTGCGTCAGCGTCTCCTCGCCTTCCAAGTACTTCATCATCAGTTCGTCGTCAGCCTCGGACACCAGCTCGCACAGATGGTCATGGGCCTCCTCGGCCTGGGCACGATACTCCTCGGGAATCTCCGACTCAACGGCTTCGGCGCCGTTGCAATGGCGCGCCTTCATGCGCACCAGGTCGATGATACCGTCAAAGTCCTCGCCCTCGCCCCAGGGAAGGGTCACGGCGCCCAGGCGCGTGCCAAAGCGCTCCTGCAGCAGGTCCATCGTGGTCGCAAAGCTGGCCTCGGAGCGCGACAGGCGGTTTACGAACACCGCACGCGCCAGACGCAGGTCCTCGGCGGCATACCAGAGCTTAACCGTCGTAGGCTGCGGGCCGGCCTCGGCGTCGACCACAAACAGAGCCGTCTCGCAGACGCTCATCGCGGCAAAGGCGTCGCCGATAAAATCGGGGTAGCACGGGGCATCGAGCACATTGATGCGCGCACCCTTCCAGTCGATCGGCGCAATGGTCGTCGAGATGGAAAACGCACGCTTGACCTCTTCGGGGTCATAGTCGAGCGTGGGCTTGGTGCCGTCGTGGCCGCCCAGGCGGGCGGTCTTGCCGGAAAGGTGGAGCATGGCCTCGGCGAGTGAAGTCTTGCCCACCCCACCTTGGCCTACGAGCACCACGTTCCTTACGTTACCGGTCTTGGGAGCACCCATGATGACCTCCTTGCAGGGCCGCGCGCAATGCGCGACGCCAACGGGGAGAGTTCGCGGTCGATGCCGTCCCGGGAGCAGCATGGTCGGCAGCCGATCCGGCTCACCCTCCAAATGTCCTATGCCACCACCCTACCCTCGCGGGCGACTGTCCATGCACACCTTTCGGCGCACGTATGAATACGGGCGGCGAGAGGAGGGGGCAAACGCCTGAGGCGGTTATTAAGCCCCATCGGCGCAAATAAAAACCGCCGCAGGCCATAAGACCTGCAGCGGTTTCGCCTCAATGTCTACTTGAGCCTAGCCCTCGATACGGCTCAGGAACTCGCGCGTGCGCCGTTCGCGCGGATGGCCGATAACCTGCTCGGCAGGACCCTCCTCTACAATGCGACCGCCGTCCATAAAGACCACGCGATCGGCAACATCGCGCGCAAACTGCATCGCATGGGTCACGATCACCATCGTCATATTCTGCGCGGCAAGGTCTTTAATGACGCGCAGCACCTCGGCCGTTAGCTCGGGATCGAGTGCCGAGGTCGGCTCATCGAAGAACAAGATCTCTGGATCGAGCGCCAAGGCGCGCGCAATACTCACACGTTGCTGCTGACCGCCCGAAAGCTCGCATGGCACCTTGTTCTCGTTGCCCGTAAGCCCCATCTGCGCGATCAACTCACGCGCACGTGCTTCGACCTGCTCGCGCGGGCGCTTGAGCACGCGGATCGGAGCGTCGGTAATGTTTTTCATCACGGTATAGTGCGGGAACAAATTGTAGTTCTGAAACACCAGGCCAAAACGCGAGCGCGCCTGCTTGGGCACATCGCCTTTCGCATACACCGTGCCCGATCCCGCATCCGTCGCAACGGCTAGATCACCAAACGAAAGCGAGCCGCCGTCAAGCGTCTCGAGCAGCGTTGCGCAGCGCAACAGCGTTGACTTACCGCCGCCCGAAGGTCCGATAATCGCCACGACCTCGCCGCGCTTTACCTCGAGCGAGATATCCTTGAGCACCTCATTGCCACCAAACGCCTTGCGCGCGCTCGTTATATTCATTACCGTTCCGGACACGGGAACCTCCATGTGTTTGAAAAGCACGACGGAACAGGCTAGTCGTGGTAGTAGTCAAGTCGCTTTTCGGCGGCGCCCAGCAGCATCTCGACCACAAAGTTAAAGACCCAGTAGATCAGTGCCGCAATCGCAAACGGCACCATGCTCACTTGAGAGGCAACCAGTGCCTTGGCCGTCGAGAACATCTCCCCCACGCCAATGGCAAATGCCAGCGACGTGTCCTTGACCAGCGTGATGATCTCGTTGCCCATCGCCGGCAAAATGCGCTTGGCGACCTGCGGCATCACAATGTACAAAAACGTCTGCAGGCGTGAGTAACCCAGCACCTCGGCGGCCTCATATTGACCACGCGGGATAGACTGCAAACCCGAGCGATAGATCTCGGCAAAGTAGCCGGCATAGTTGATGATGAATGCCACAACGCACGCTGTCCACTTGGAATCGGGCGTGAGCGAAATACCAAAGACATAATACGGAGCAAAGTAGATGGCAAACATCTGCAGCATGAGCGGCGTACCGCGCATGACCGAAATGTAGATGCGCGCAATCCAACGCAGCGGCGCGATTCTGCTCATACGCATAAACGCCACGGGAATTCCCAAGGGAATCGAGCCCAGCAGCGTGAGCACAAACAACTGCAAACTGACCAAGAAACCCTGGCCAAGCATCTGCATCATGACTTGGATAGACATTACTTGAGCACCCAGTTATCGAAGGACAGGCCATAGCTCGCATACTTGTCGCACAGGTCCTTGACTGTACCGTCCTCATAGAGCGCCTTGAGCGACTCGTTCACGGCGTCGGCCGACTTGGTGTCACCCTTCTTAAAGCCAACGGCGTAGTGCTCGCTGGACAGCGGCTTGTCAAGTTGCGTATAGGCATCGGGCTTGGCGGCAAGCTGATACTGGGCGATCGAAAGGTCGCAAGCCACCGCATCGACCGCGCCGCTCTCGAGCTGCATAAAAGCCGTGTTGTACTCGCCGATGGTATCGAGCGTGGCAAACGTCGCCGCCAGATCCTTCTGGTCACCCTCTAGCACATCCTGCGCGGCAGAATCGGTCTGGGTAATCACGGTCTTGCCGGCAAGGTCGTCCCAATTCTTGATGCCCGCATCCTTCTTGACCACCAGCACCTGCTCATTGAGCATGTACGGCTCGGAGAACGTGTAGTCGTCCTCGCGGCCCTCCATGGTAAAGCCGTTCCAGATGCAGTTGATGGCACCCGAGTTGAGCAGCGTATCCTTGGCGTCCCAGTCGATGGCCTCGTACTTGACCTCCCAGCCCTGCTTATCGGCAATTGCCTTGGCCAAATCGAGATCAAAGCCGGTGTACTCGCCATCGTCGCCCACAAAGCCATACGGAGGATAGGACTTGTCAAAGCCCACCACGAGCTTCTTAGACTCCACAGCGCCCTTGGCGTCCTTTGCCGCAGCAGAGCCGGCAGTGGAACCCTTGTCGGCACCACCGCCGCAGCCGACAAGACCAAGGCCAAGCACCGTGGCGAGCGAGCCGGCTAGACCAACAAACTGACGACGAGACATATCGGTATTCATGGTATTCCCCCTTGATGGCACTTTAGTTAAGTAAAGTGATTCATGTAACGCCCAGAATCATACACTTTACCTTGATAGAGTACAAGGGAGAAGTTGCCCGGCGCGGGCGGGGAGCGGCGCGTAATTAAGTTTCCTGCTCTACAGTCCTGCGCAAGACGGAAAGCACATTAAGTGCTTTCCTTTGCGTGCGGAACTCGCGATAAACTTAATTACGCGCCGCTCCCCGCCCGCGCCGGGCAAACGTCGTTGGACTTATCACTAACGTGAAGTGGACGCTTGCATATCGTCTGCTAGCCTGGCACGGTACAATGCTTTCAGATTTCAATTTATAAATTAGTGGGGTTACTTCATGGCAGAATCTCGTGCGGAGCGTAAGGCTCGTCGTGCTTTGATCGAGGCGGCTGAGGGGTCGGAGGAGAAAAAATCTTCCAAGAAATCCAAGTCGTCTCAGGATGCGAAGGGCAGGCCGGCCAAGGGCAAGGCTAAGACCAAGCGTCCCAGCCCTCGTCGGAGCGAGGGTAAGGCACCTCAAGCTCGTTCCAAGCGCTCGCATAATGAGTCGTCCCGGTCCGCTCATAAGGCCGTTGATCCCAAGTCGCCTTGTTCCATCATGAAAGCTTGCGGTGGATGCACGGCGCTCAACAGGCCTTATAAGAAGCAGCTGGCGACCAAGCAGGCTGCTATGGATGAACTTTTTGCTGCTCTTTGCGAGCGTGAGGGCATAACCGTCGATCCCATTCGCGGTATGGACGTTACCCTGGGCGACCCGGGCAAATATCCTGCGCCGCGTGGTTTTCGCCATAAGGCCGCCACTCCCTTTGCCCCCGGCAAAGGGGGCGCTGTCCGCTGCGGCTTTTTTGAGCGCGGCACGCACAGAATCGTCGCTGTTCCCGAATGCCCCGTCGAGGCACCGGGAGCCCGTCAGATTCTTAACGGCATTGCGCGTGAGGCCGAGCGCCTGCACATTCCCGCCTTTAACGAGGACAAACATCTGGGCCTGCTTCGCTATGCCGTCGTTCGCTGCGGCTGGCGCACCGACCAGATCATGATCACCCTCGTTACCGCCCAGCGCGACCTGCCGCATGCGCAGGAATTCTTTGAGGCCATCGCCGCACTCGATCCGCGTATCGTCACCGTCGCCCAAAACATCAACGGACGCCCTGGCAACGCCATCCTGGGTGAGGAAACCCACATCGTGTATGGCGCTGAATGCATGCGCGACCAGCTACTCGGCTGCGAGTTCGATATCTCCCCCACCGCGTTCTACCAGACCAACCCGCAGCAGACCGAGCTGCTCTACCAGCTCGCTATCGACGGCATGGATCTGCACCAGGGCGATGTTCTCATGGATGCCTACTGCGGCAGCGGCACCATCGGTCTTTGCGCAGCTAAAGAAGCTCAGAACAAGGGCATCGGCATCATGTTGCTTGGCGTGGAGCGCAACCCGGCGGGCATTGCCGACGCACGCCGCAACGCCGAGCTCAACGGTCTTACCCGCAGCGCCTGGTTTATGGCCGACGATGCCACCGACTACATCCTAGATGCCGCCGACAACAACGAGCGCATCGACGTCCTTTCCATCGATCCGCCGCGTGCCGGCTCTACCCCCGAGTTCCTCGAAGCCGCCTGCGCGCTTAGACCTCGCCGCATCACCTATATCAGCTGCAACCCTGTGACCCAAGAGCGTGACCTGCACCAGCTCCTCGACGGTGGCTATCGCCTGCTCAAGATCACGCCCGTCGACATGTTCCCCCATACCGACCACACCGAAACTGTAGCGGTCCTCGAGCGCCGCTAATCCACCGGTACAAGAAGGGGGCGACCCGTCTGGGCCGCCCCCTTACTTGGTTTATGAACTCCGCTACATCCTCTTGCGCAGGTCACACACGCCGGCTGCCGCCATCTCGCGCAGTAGCGTCTCGCGGTCGCGCGTCACGATCAAATCCAGCGGAAAGTGAATCTCGTCGAGCATCTTGCGCGCTTGGTCGAGCTTACCAATTGCCATACCAATGTGCGCATCGGTCGAGACGCCAATCCCCACGCCCAGCTCGGCGCACCGCTCGGCAATCTTGCGGCACACGTCCCAATGCTCGGCATCCGCGCCATGCTCAAGACTGTGATTGTTGATCTCGATGATCTTATGCTTAGCCTTAGCAGCAAGCAACACCTCGTCGATATCGAACGGCACGCCCGATCGACCCGTATGCCCCAGCATAAACACCTTGGGGTGCTCCAGAGCATTGATATACATCTCGGTCGTCTGGGCCAGCGTCGCGCCTTCAGCGAACTGCGGATTATGCACGCTTGCAACCAAATAATCCAAATTACGCGTAACCCGATCGAACAGCGAATGCTGACGGCTGTACGAATCGCCGGCAATATCGAGCGTGACAGGAGTGTCCTCACCAAACAGACTTCCGTCCAGCGAAACGATATCGGCCTCGGCGCCACGCAGCACCAACACGCCGCTCCAAATGCGCGGCCATATATCCTGGTTGATAAAGAACTGGTAACTGCGCAGGTCATTGGGGCAAGCCGTAACCATAGAGCTCAGATGGTCGGCAGATCCAAGCACCTGCAGGCCACGCTCTGCCGCCCAGTACACATTCTCCTCAATGGTCGAATATGCATGCGCAGAGAACATCGTATGGGTATGAATGTCACAGGAAAGCAGGTAGGGCATCAGGTCTCCTTATCTGGTATGGCCGTCGCGTATATTCATTGTACGCATAGCCTTCGATAGTCGTAAAACCGCTCCATCCCAAAGACACAACGTCCATGACAACGGGGTCCGGTTTAACACCAAACCCCGTTTCACGTAAAACATTGTAGGCAGAGCGCTCTGCTTTTAACGATACTCGTCCGCCAGCTGTTTCCAAGCGGGTAGCGAATTGATAATCGTTTCGTAACTCACGCAATAACCCAAGCGGAACCAACCCGGCATGCCAAAGCTATCCGAAGGCACCGCGAGCAACTCGTACTTCTTTGCACGCTCGCAAAAAGCGTTTGCGTCGGGCTCGAGCGCCTTCACCCACAGATAGAAAGCGCCGTCCGGCTCAACGTAGGTGTAGCCGTACTCCGCCAATGCGTCGGTGAGCGCCGTTCGGTTGCGAGCATAGGCTTCGACATCACTCGGCTCATCGATGCAGTCGATAATCACGCGCTGGAAGAGCGCCGGTGCGCACACAAAACCCAGTGTACGGGCGGCACCGGCGACAGCCGGCATAAGGCGAGCAGCCTGAGGATTGGTGTTGGGAACCAAAATCCAACCCACACGCTCACCCGGCAGCGACAGCGACTTGGAATACGAATAGCACACGACGGTGTTCTCGTAGATTGAGGGTACCCAGGGCACCTCGGCACCGTACACGATCTCGCGGTACGGCTCATCCGAGATGAGCATAATCGGATTCTCGGGATCACGCTTGGCATTGACCTCGCGCAGAACATTGGCCAGTCGCGTCAGCGTGTCGCGCGTATATACGGCACCGGTCGGGTTGTTGGGCGAGTCGATAATGACGGCCGCCGTCTTATCAGTAATCGCCTTGAGCACGTTGCCCACGCTCAGCTGGAACGTGTCTTCATCGGCGGGTGCCTCGACACACGTACAGCCGGCCTTCTCAATCCACACGCGATACTCCGGAAAGTACGGGGCGATAACAATGACCTCGTCACCGGGATTGGTAACAGCGTTGAGCGTGCAGGTGAGCGAAGCCGCCGCACCCACGGTCATAAAGACATCTTTACCCTCATAGCTCGTGCCAAAACGACGGTTGAGCGACTCGGCCACAGCGACACGACATTGCGGCAGGCCTGGTGCGGGCGTGTATCCGTGCAGTTGGTCGCTCGGCAGCTCCAAGGCCTTTTTGATGGACTCCGCCACGGCAGCGGGCGCCGGAACGCTCGGGTTGCCCAGCGAAAAATCGAATACGTTCTCCGCACCGATCTGTGCCTTGCGTTCAAGTCCATAGCTAAAGATCTCGCGGATAATAGAGCTTTCCGCGCCGCGAGCAAACATGGTTTCGTTGATCATCTGTTCCCCTTTCGCATAGGCGGTATTGTACGCTTTAGTCAAGCAAAGTACCGCAGCAATGTTAATTGGGGACAGACTTAAATGCGTGAAAACGCTCATTTAAGTCTGTCCCCAATCAACAGATGGCCCCATATCGCTCAAAAGAAAAAGCCTCCGCAGGTTTCCCCGCGGAGGCTCTCGCGACAAAGACTACTCGTCGGCCTCGGTGTCGCCATCGGCCTTTTTTGCGTCAGCAGCCTCGACATCGTCAGCGCTATCGGATGCGACTTCGGCATCTTCCTGCATGGCCGCCTGCGCAAAAGCTGCGGCATCAGCTGCCAGCTCCTCCTCGCTCATACGAGGCGTGCGCTTTTTGGTCGGCACGCCGCCCGCCTTGGCGTTGCGCTCCTCCTTGGCTGCCAGAACGTCGCCCTCGCGCTCAAGGTAGGCATCCCAGTCGTTGTCGAGCAGGGCGTTCACGGCGTCGCCTTCGACGGTCTCGCGCTCAAGCAGCACCTTCGCCATCAGATCGAGCTGATCGCGACGGGCATCCAAAATCTCAACAGCACGGCGATGGGCCTCACGCATGATGCGCTGAACCTCGATATCGATGCGGCGCGCCGTCTCCTCGGAGTAATCCTGGTGATCGGCATAATCGCGACCAAGGAACACCTGATGCTGCGCCTCGCCAAACACTTGCGTGCCCAGCTCCTCGCTCATGCCCAAACGCGTAACCATCTCGCGCGCCATCTTGGTCGCACGCTCCAGATCGTTGCTCGCGCCCGATGTAATGTCATCGCACATGAGCTCCTCGGCAACGCGACCGCCCAAGAACACGGCAAGCTCGTCGAGCATCTCGTTCTTGGTCTTGAGGAAGTGATCCTCCTGCGGAAGCTGCAGCGTATAGCCCAGAGCCTGACCGCGGCTGACAATCGAAATCTTGTGAACCGGATCGGAGTGCTCCAGGATGTGACCCACCAGAGCATGACCGCTCTCGTGGTAGGCAATCGTGGTGCGCTCGGCTTCGGTCATCACGCGCCCCTTGCGCTGCGGTCCTGCAATCACGCGCTCCATCGATTCTTCGACCTCGTCCATCGAGATCACGGAGCGATGACGGCGAGCGGCAAGCAGCGCGGACTCGTTGAGCAGGTTTGCCAGGTCGGCACCGGTAAAGCCAACGGTCATCTGGGCGAGCTTCTCAAACTTAACGTCCTCATCCATTGGCTTGTTCTCGGCATGCACGCGCAAGATCTGCTCGCGCCCCTTCACATCCGGGCG
This sequence comes from Collinsella sp. WCA1-178-WT-3 (M1), assembly GCF_009696325.1. GTDB lineage: Bacteria > Actinomycetota > Coriobacteriia > Coriobacteriales > Coriobacteriaceae > Collinsella. Next base: position 5,606 of record NZ_VUME01000011.1, on the reverse strand, counting down.
GTCGACCGTAACCTGGCGGTCAAAACGACCGGGGCGCAGCAATGCCGGATCCAGAATATCGGGGCGGTTGGTCGCGGCGATCAGGATGACCGATTCGCTTTCCTCAAAACCGTCCATTTCGACCAGCAGCTGGTTGAGCGTCTGCTCGCGCTCGTCGTGACCGCCGCCCAGACCGGCTCCGCGCTGACGTCCCACGGCATCAATCTCGTCAATGAAGATGATCGACGGAGCCTGAGACTTGGCCTCCTTAAAGAGGTCGCGCACGCGGCTGGCGCCGACGCCCACGAACATCTCGACAAAGTCAGAGCCCGAGATGCTAAAGAACGGGACACCGGCCTCTCCAGCAACGGCCTTGGCCAGTAACGTCTTACCGGTACCCGGAGGGCCCACCAGCAAAACGCCGCGCGGGATCTTGGCACCCAGCTTGCGATAACGGTCCGGATCGCTCAAGAAATCGCGAATCTCTTCGAGCTCCTCAACAGCCTCGTCCACGCCGGCAACGTCTTCGAACTTGACCTTGGGACGCGTAGCCTCGTTGGTCTTGGCGTTGGTCTTGCCAAACTGCATGTTCCTATTATTGGCGCCCATCATCTGGCGCATAAAGTAGAACATGATGGCGATCAGGGCAATCGTCGGCAGTACGCTCATCGCCAAGTCGCCCCAAAAATCGGGGTCGTTGGTGTTGACGATGTACTTAGTGTCGGGATGCTCCGCCATGAGCTCGGCAAGCGAATCGGAGCCGACATAGGTCGAGGAAAAGCTCTTGAGCTCACTCGTGTCGCCCTTGTCCTTTTTCGCCTTCCAGTAATGACCCGTCACGCTTCCGTCCTGAACCGTATAGGTCAGATCTTCGACGCGATCCTGCTTGATGGCGCTCACCATCTCGCTCGTCGCGAGCTTAACGGTATTGCTGGAGCTGGCAAAGCCGGAGCCCATATTAAAGAAGGCGTAGCCCAGAAGTGCGCAAGCCAAAAGAAAATACAGCCAGCCCGTACGTGTGGGTTTCTTGCCTCCGGGCATCCCTGGAATCTTAGGGTCCCGGGGTGTCTGGGAATTGTAGTCGTTACGGTCGTCGGGCATCTTACGAATAAACCTCCGGTTTCAAAATGCCCAGATACGGAAGGTTGCGATAGCGCTCGGCATAGTCGAGGCCGTAGCCCACCACAAAGGCATCGGGGCAATGGGTTCCAACATACTTGGGCGTAATGGCCGAGATGCGATCCTCAACGTCCTTCCACAGGAAGGCGGCGACCTCCAGAGAAGCGGGCTTGCGGCTCTCAAGGTTCTTCATCAGATACTTGAGCGTCAGGCCCGAGTCCAGAATGTCTTCAACGATCAGCACGTCACGACCGCGGATATCGATATCAAGGTCTTTAATGATACGCACGATGCCCGAGGACTTCACACCGTCGCCATAGCTCGAAACGGCCATGAAATCGATATTGGTCGGCAGCTCGATCTTGCGCATCAGGTCGCCCATAAAGACCACGGCGCCGCGCAAGACCGCAATCAGCACCAGATCCTTACCCGCGTAGTCGCGCGTAATCTCCTCGCCCAGGCGAGAGACGATACCGTCGATATCCTCCTGCGTAAACAGAACCTTCTCGATATCCGGATGTTGAGAAGCCATGACAACCCTTTCTTGTGCTTAATCGCCCACACACCGCCGTATGGACGCGAACTACACATTCTAGCAGCGCACGGGGTATATTTTCCAGCCCGTGCACCATCAGCGCGGGAATACCGTCAACGCCGCACAGAAAAACTGGTGCGAGGGGCTAATCCGCGTCAACCACGCGAAGCAGATAGGCCACACGCGTCGCCGCCGTGCACTTAAAGCGTTCGTCCGCGCGAACTCCGGCGACCCACACCACGACACCCCCCGGTGCCGTCCTTACCATGGGCACGCCGGTGCGCTCGGAAACGGGAATACGAGCCTCGCACAACAAGTCGGACACCTTCTTGCTTCGGCCACTCATGCCTAACGGGCACATCACGTCTCCCGGCGCGGGACCGTCCACCCACAGGCGCGCCAATCGCGCCTCGGCAGGAACCTCGCCGCGCGAGCCCGCCAAGATCCGCTCGCTATCGCTGTTGGCAAAACCCAGGGCGGCCGCGTCCACCAAAGCTGCCACTTCCCCAGCAGCCGCAAACTCACGGGCGCGGCGCACGATATCGCATCCCGGCTCAACGGCTATCGCTTCTGTGACCAGCATACGTCCCCCGCCCAACGACATACGGCCGGGTATGGTAATCCAGTCCGCAACCAAGCCCTCACGAGCCGCCGGTGCCTTAAACGCCAGCATGCCAAACTCAACACGTGCGTCAATCCCCGCCGGAAGCGTAACCGAACCCGCACCCTCGGCAACACAGGAGAGGACTCGCTCCACATGGCGCATCTCTGGGCGAGCGTCCGGATCGATGCGTTTAATCGCCAGTCGCACGATGCGCCGCGCGATTACCACCTCGGCCGCAGCAAGGCGTCTGGCATCGAGCACCAGCGCGCCCGCTGCCTCTTTGCGCAGGCAGCTTCGAAACGCCTGTGCCGACAACTGGGATAGAAACGCATCCTCATCACCCAAGATCTCACAGGCGGCACCAATCGTCTTGCACACGCTCGCATTACGCTGCGCCAGCACTGGCATTACCCGGTGGCGAACGTAGTTTCGCAGATACGAGATATCTTCGTTGGTCTCGTCCTCGCGCCACGGCTGACCATGCACCTGCAGATAGCCCACAAGCTCGCCATGAGTTAGGTCGAGCAAGGGGCGTACCACAATATTCCTTCGGCGGGGAATGCTCGAGAGCCCAGCAGGGCCCGACCCCTTAATGGCGTTCATCAAAAATGTTTCCGCGCGGTCTGAAGAGGTATGGGCAGTACAGATGCGCGCCGCCGTTCTCGGCACCCCCATCTTGGCACAAAGCTCGCGAACATACCTTCGCGCCGCGGCATAACGCACCTCGCGCGCAGCCGCCTCGATATTGCCCGACTCCTCATCAAAATAGGCGTGCTCCACGCACAGCGGCAAGCCATATTGTGCGCAGAGCTCGCGCACAAAGGCCTCGTCGCCGTCGGATGCCTTGCCTCGCAGGTGATGGTTTACATGAAGCACATGTAGGCGCTCGCGAGCAATGGGGGCAACGCCGCGTCCATCTTGGATATCCAGCTTTGATGTGCACGCCATAAGAAGCAGTGCCGTCGAGTCCGCACCGCCTGATACCATGAGCACCACAGGAGCAGCCTGCTGCCTCGTCCGGGTCTCATCGACTGCCCCGGGTACGGCATGGTGTCCGTAATGCTGTGATACCGTTGGCATTCGCTTCCTCCTCTATTCGTCAGCACTCATTGTATCCTTTGGAATCTTATGTCTCGCCTGCACCTTCATATCCTCGGCAGCGGCTCTAAAGGCAACTGCGCACTCATCGAGGGCCCGCAGGGGCTCATTATGGTCGATGACGGACTGTCCCGCCGCGAAACGCTCAAACGCATGGCCGAGCTCGGCCTTTCGGCAGACGACGTGTCCGCCCTTGTTGTCACCCATGAGCACAGCGACCACATTAAGGGGCTTGAGGTGTGGTGTAAACATTGGAACGGACCGGTCTTTTCCAGCAGGGGCACGCTCGCATCAAAGGAAAGCCTCGCACATCTGTCTGTTGAGGAATTCGACCCAGGTGACGCCCTCTCTATTGCCGGGGTCCACATTCAAACGTATTCGACATCGCACGACGTCGTCAATCCTGTCGGCTACCGTTTTGATGCCCAGGGTGATTCGGTTGGCTTTGCCACCGACACCGGCGAGTTGTCGAAGCATGCCATCGATACGCTCAAGGACTGTCGCATTCTCGCGCTCGAAAGCAACCACGATGTAGCCATGCTGCGTCAAGGAGACTATCCTCGCTTTCTTCAGGAGCGCATCCTGTCTGCAAAAGGGCATCTCTCCAACGATCAGGCCGCCGATGCCGCACGCGCGCTGGTAACCGATCGCACCGAGCAGCTTATCGCGATGCACATTAGCCAAGACAACAATCGCCCAAGCCTTACCGTCAAAAGCTACGCAAGCTCACTTGGGGCAACACTCGACAACGAGCTTGGTAGCACCGCCACCCGCGTTGAGGGGCCACATAAACTCACAATACGTCCCGCCGGGCAATATCGGCCCATGACCATTCAGTAGGCCGTCTCAAATAGAAAAGGGGGCCGGGAATCGCTTCCCAGCCCCCTTAACTCAGGAACCGATGTTAATAGCCGATAACGTTAGTCGATGAAAATCTTCGTAACGTTCTTCTTCTCGACAATCTTAGGAACCGTAACGGTAAGGATGCCGTCAGCATACTTTGCAGAAAGGCCCTCGCTCGAAGCATCCTTCAGGTACACACCGCGCGTCGCGCTGTAAGAGCAAAACTCCTTCTGCAGGTAGTTCTTGTCCTTGTTCTCTTCGCTCTCCTCAACATTCACGCTAATGGAAAGACGACCCTCATTGAGCTCAACGTCGATGTCGTCCTTCGCGACGCCGGTCAAATAAGCCTTGACCTCGTAACCGTCGCCCCTGTCCTCAACATCAACGGGAAACGCCTTGGAGGCGATCGAGTTGTTTGCCAGATCGGTCATATCATCAAACAGATCGAACAACGAGCTAGCAGAGGGACGAACACCAAAAACCGAACGATAAGGAACCATGCTTGCCATGACTACCACTCCTTTAAGGGACTGCCGAGCCATCTTCTAGGTGGCAGGGACTTCTTTTGACGCTTTAATATATGCCCATCCATTTCTTATATATACATTTTGATATAAAGTTTTTTGAGTCTCTATCTATAAGCATATCTAAGTCTATGTGACTAAGATTTAATGAGGTCAAGGTTCTTTGAACCGTGCCTTAAATACCAAATGTGCCCTAGCTAAACAAAGCTGGGGCTTACAATGAGCGTATACACAATATTAATGACAACCTAAGGGCATCATGGACGATCAAGCCTCCGACAATTCGTATGATCAGATGCAGAACGATAAATCAACCTATCCGCAGACCATACGCTACCATCGTCCCCATATTTCCCAAGAGCCTATTGACGATACAGAGCCTGAATATGTAACTCGCAATCGTTATCAAACCCTTGAAGAATCTCAATCAGGTCGCAAACATATGGGCGTCGCACCGAGCGAATCGGCGTATCTCAAAGATGCCCCCTTATCCAAAAACAGCGCATGCAACCAGGAGCAGGCCCAAACACCCGCTAAGCAACAACGAAGAGAGCCTCGCCCTAAGCAGACCCTAACGCATTCTGCCCGCTATTTAGAGACGCCGAAGCAAGGAAAATCGATATTTATATCGTCTAGCAGACGACGCAAACAGCACCGGCTCCAAATCGCGCTCTTGATCATTGCCATCGCGGCAATCGCGCTGGTCATTCGTTTTATTTTCTTCAAATAGAAAAGACAATTAAGCCGTAGGGGCTTTAAGTTTACAACGCCCAAACGAAAAAAGGGGGAGGCCGCGAGGCCTCCCCCTTCTCAGTCCAAGCGCACGGCTCGGTGCCGTCCACCGGTCAGCGGCGCCCTGGCCTCCCACGGGCTGGCCCCGCAGTACTCTCGGCGCGATGGGGCT
>NZ_VUME01000010.1 GCF_009696325.1 Collinsella sp. WCA1-178-WT-3 (M1) | reverse complement strand
CATCTCCACCATTCCTTCAACTGGGAAAATGGCGCCCCCGGGGCCCGAGAGGGGCCGCGGGGGCGTTCGGTTAACTGCGGGAGCGAGCCATCAGCTCAATGTGTTCGGCTGAGATCGGAAATCAACCGCTATTTCCAAACACGCTCGGCAATACGCTTGACCAGCGCGATCTTTGCCCACTGCTCGCCTTCGGTCAGCTTGTTGCCAATCTCGCAGCTGGCAAAGCCACACTGCGGAGACAGATACAGATTCTCAAGCGGCACGTACTCTGCTGCCTCATGAATACGCTCGACGGTCGCGTCCTCGTCCTCGAGCTCGGCTGCCTTGGTGGTCACCAGACCCAACACGACCTTCTTACCGGGCGCAACGTACTTGAGCGGCTCAAAACCACCGGCGCGCGGAGTGTCGAACTCCAGATAGAACGCGTCAACGTCCTCATGCGCAAACAGGTACGGGGCGATGGGATCATAGCCGCCCTCAAAGGCATAAGTAGAGTGGTAGTTGCCACGGCATACATGCGTATTGATCACCAAGTCGTCAGGCTTGCCCGCGATGGCAGCATTGTTGAGCGCCACGCCCAGCTCGCTCACCTTTTGCAGGTCAACCGGGCTCATGCCGGTCTTGGACACAAAGTCAGTATCGCAATAGATGCCCCAGGTGCAGTCATCAAATTGGATGTTGCGGCAACCCGCGGCATACAGATCGGCAATCACGGTGCGGTATGCTGCGGCGATGGCATCGGCGAGCTCTTCGTCGGTCTTGTAGACGGCGCGCAGGCTCTCCTGCTGGCCATCGCAGCGGTCGAGCGTGACTTCGGAGAACGTCTGGATCGGCGCCGGAATGGTTTGTCGCGCGACCTGGCCCTCGCCCTCAAGCGCCTTGACAAACTTGAAGTGCTCAACGAACGGATGGTTCTCGCCGCTAATAGGTCCGGTCACCACGGCGGTGTCGGCGGTAGTCTCCTCATCGTGGAACATATAGCCCGTACGCGAGGTGCGGCGCTCGATGCCGTTGAGACCCCACATAAAATCGAGGTGCCAGTAGCTGCGGCGGAACTCGCCGTCGGTGATGACCTGCAGGCCGGCGGCCTTTTGCTTTGCCACCAAATCGCGAATGGCCTCGTCCTCGACTGCCTTAAGTCCCTCGGCATCAAGCGCGCCTGCCGCATAGGCAGCGCGGGCGTCCTTTACGGCCTGCGGACGAAGAAAACTGCCGACGATATCGGCGCGAAACGGCGCTTTGAGCTGGGTGGAATTGCTCATAGGAATCTCCTTTTGCATGGACTGCTTTGGCGAGAAAGAGTATGAGCGCACTCCTGGTTATCGTAAAATATGCGTTTATATATGTTTGCCATATAGTTTTCCTATATCCATTTCGACAGCCCAAGACAGCAACATCAAACGCTACCGGTTAGATATGCCTCCGGATGGCCTCGATATAAGCCTGTCCATAGCGCGTGAGCGTCGTATTCTTGCGCGTGATAATGCCAATCTCCATGTATTCATCCACATCGAGCGGAATCGAGATAATACCGGGGCCATTAAGCTCGTGGCTAATCACGCCCGAACACACCGTGTAACCGTTGAGACCCATGGCTAGGTTGAACAAGGTCGCACGGTCGCGCACGCGGATATTCTTGCGGCGCTCAAACGTCGAGGTCAGTTCCTCGGAATAGTAAAACGAGTTGTAGCTGCCCTGTTCATAGGATAGGAACGGATAGTCTTCCAAGTCCTCGAGCGTCACGCTGGCGTGGTCCGCCAGTGGATGGTCGGCGCATACAAAGACGTGCGGCGTGGCGCAGAAGAGCCCTTCGAATACGAGCTCGTTGGCCGCCAGCATGCGCTCGATAACCTCGCGGTTATGTTCGGATAAGTACAGAATGCCCAGTTCACTCTTCATGTGCGCGACATCTTCGATGATCTCGTGAGTCTGTTCCTCGCGCAGGGTAAAGTCGTAGCGCGCGGCATCGAACTCACGGATCACGTCGACAAACGCATTAACGGCAAAGGAATAATGCTGACAGCTCACACTAAAGTGCGGCACTTGCTCGGATGCGCCCTTGTACTTGCCCTCGAGCAGGTCGGCCTGATCGAGTACCTGGCGCGCGTAGCCCAAGAATGTCTCGCCTTCCTCGGACACAATGACGCCCTTGTTGGTGCGCTCAAAGATGTGCACACCCATCTCGTTTTCGAGATCGCGAATCGACGCGGTAATCGAAGGCTGCGACACAAAGAGCCGGCGCGAGGCCTCGGTAATGCTGCCGCATTCGGCAACCTTAACAACATACCTGAGCTGCTGAAGCTTCATGACTTTCTCCCTAGACGTTCGTGACGCCAAGACCCGTCGCGTCCATCTGGCGCATAAACGACGGCATCTCCCCCGTCGCGGCGCAGGCGGCAATCTGATGCAGAGCCCCGGCAACCGCATCGTCTGCCGCAGCGCCGATATGCCAACGCGCGGCAGCCGTGACGGCCTCATTGGCATTGGCGACTGCAACGGAGTTGGGAACGGCATTAATCATGGGCAGATCGTTATCGGAATCGCCGAACACCGCCACCTCGTCGGGCGTCAGGCCCAAAGCACGCGCCAGCTCCAGCGCAGCGCAGCCCTTGTCCCAACCAGCCGGCAAGATATCGAAAAGGCGCACGCGGTTGTTGGGAAACACAAGCGAGAGTTCCGGCACCTCGGCGGCAACGCGCTCGCGTAGCTCCGCGAGCCCCTCACGCGAGCGGGCACTCCAGATATTCGCCTTGAACACCGGCGCGTCACCGACAACGGGACGGCACGGGGCCTCTTCGCCTTTGAGCCACGCGTTGCCGCCCGACTCCATAGCGCGACGCACGCGCTCAGGATCGCTCGTCACGCAATAGGCGTCATTGTCCCAAAAGTCATCACCCAAGCTGTAGACCTTCAGATAGGTATCATCGGTCTCTTGCTCCAAGTAGTCAGCCAAGCGAATAAGGGCGGCGTTATCGGTCGCATGCGAGGTTACCACCTCGCCGTCGACAAACATGACCTGGCCGTTGCAGAACGCACCGGTCGAGAAGCACTCGGAACGATTACGAAACATCCAGCCCATCGCGGAAGGCTGACGGCCCGAAACCGGGCCAAAGTGCAGGCCCGCCGCCTGCATGGCATGAATGCCCTCGATGGCGTAGTCGCTGGCGCCGTCATGCCCGGCTGGAATCAACGTATCGTCCATATCGGTCAGCACAAGTTTAATCATAAGGCCCCCAGTCATTTTCACCGTATCCATTGTAGCGACCTGCCAATAAGGGACAGGTTTATTTTGGCAGGTTTTATCTGGGAAAATGCGACGCCCCCGTTGCCACCTGCCAAAATAAACCTGTCCCTTTTTGGCAGGTGCGCTAGTATAGGTAACAACAGATTCGATGCGGGAGTGCCGGCGGTGCAAACCACAAGGCTGAGAGGGCATGGGGCCCAATCCTTTGAACCTGTCAGTTAATGCTGGCGTAGGGAGCATGCCGCCTTTACAGGGGCGCTGTCTATGCACAGCGCCCCTTTTCTATGCCAAGGAGGCATGTGCAGTGATTGATTCGAAACAGCTTAAACAAAATGTGGTCAAGGCCGTGGAGGAGATTCGCGCCACCAACCCGATGGCCGGCTCCATCACCAACACGGTGACGATCGACTTTGTCGCCAACGCGCAGCTCGCCGTAGGCGGTTCGGCCGCCATGGTCTATCTGCCCGACGAGGGCGAGGCGCTCGTTGCCGGCGGCGGCGCCATCTATCTCAACATGGGCACGCTCTTCCCCATCTACGAGCAGACGATTCCCCGTGCGGCCAAAGCGGCACACGACGCCGGCAAACCCTGGGTGCTCGATCCGGTGGGCCTGGGCATCGGTAGCCTGCGCACCCAGCTGGTAAACGAGCTCAAGCAGTACAAGCCCGCCATCGTGCGCGGCAACGCCTCCGAGATCATCGCGCTCGCCGGCCTGTGGGGTCTTGAAGGCGAGGCGGCTGACCTGAGCCGCGTGCGCGGTGTCGATACCACCGATACGGTCGACGCCGCCCGCGGCGCCGCCGTGGCACTCGCCCGCTACACCGGCGGCGCCGTAGTGGTCTCGGGCGAAGTCGACCTGATTACCGACGGCACGACCGTGGCCAAGTCCCACGGCGGCAGCCCGCTCATGTCCAAGATTACCGGCTGTGGCTGCTCGCAGGGCGGCGTCCTGGCCGTGTACGCTTGCGCCGCCGATCCGTTTACGGCAGCCATCTGCGGTACCGCTGTCTACAACGTTGCCGGCACGCGTGCCGCCGCTGTCGCTGATGCCCCGGCAAGCTTTAAGGTCGCCTTTATCGACGAACTCTACCGCGCGACCGCTCAGGATATTGCGAATAACCACCTCGAGCTCGAGGAGGCATAAGCCATGTCCGAACCCGCAACCGCTGCCGACATGAACACACTCGTCGCCGTAGCCATCGCCCCGTGCGGCACAGGCGACGAGCTGTCCGCCGAGGTCGCCGAGGTCGTGCGCGTCATTCGCGAGAGCGGCCTTCCCAACCGCACCACCTCGATGTTCACCGAGATCGAGGGCGACTGGGACGAGGTCATGCAGGTCGTACGCGATTCAACCTTTGTGTTGGCAAGCAAGGGCATCCGCACCGAAGTCGTGCTCAAAGCCGATATTCGACCCGGTTTTACCGACACCATGACCGGCAAACTTGAGCGCATGGAAGCGCAGATCAAAAAGCAGGAGGAAGCACGATGAGCATCCGCGACAACCTTGATATCTCGGCCTATCTGGTACTCGGCCCCGAAAACACGCTGGGACGTCCTGTGGGCGATGTGGTAGCGCAGGCGCTCGATGCCGGCTTTACCTGCATCCAGGTGCGCTCCAAGGTGGCAAGTGCCCGCGAGATCATCGCGCTGACGGGCGACGCCGCGCAGGCTATCGCTCGCGCCGGCAAGACCGGCAAGGTCGCCCTGCTTATCGACGACCGTCTGGACTGCGTACTCGCCGCACGCGAACAGGGTATCGCCGTCGACGGCGTGCATGTGGGCCAGAGCGATATTCCCGTCGAGGTCTGCCGCAAGCTTCTGGGCCCCGATGCCATCGTGGGCCTTTCGGCCCGTTGCGAGGAAATGCTCGAGTACGTCAAGACCGCCGACATGAGCCTAGTCGACTACCTGGGCATCGGCCCGCTCCACGAGACCGAGACCAAGCGCGACTGTGGACGCGCGGCAGATGGCTCCATCATCACCAAGAGCTTTGAGGACCTGGCCGCGCTCCATGAGGCAAGCCCCGTTCCCATCGTGGTCGGCGGCGGCGTCAAAAAAGCCGATCTGCCGCAGCTCAAGGCCACCGGCGTCGACGGCTTCTTTGTGGTGAGCGCCGTCTGCAGCGCTGACGACCCCCACGCCGCAGCCAAGGAGCTTGTCGACACCTGGCAGCAGGCATAGGCATAGGCCGAGCAGCTGATTCGCAGCCTCATATCTTCAATAGCGGAAAGCGCATCCCAGTTTGGACCTGGGACTGCGGACGATTTCTTGGACCGTTACGCGGCCCTTCCCAGCGCGGCGCGGAACTCGGCCGGCGTGCGGCCGCCGAGCGCATCGCTGCGCCTCTCCGTATTGTATCGGCCGATCCAGCCCCCGAGCTCCTCGATGAAGCGGGCAGGGGTCCAGCCCGACCAGTCCCTGCCGTGCCAGAACTCCCTCTTGAGCAGGCCGAAGAAGCCCTCCATCGCCGCGTTGTCCGGGCTGCAGCCCTTGGCGGACATGCTCCTGGCGAGGCCGTGCCCCTCGCAGATCGAGATCCAGCCGGGCCAGCGGTAGTGGCCGCCGCGGTCGGAGTGGATGACGGGGCGCTCGCCGGGCGCGAGCAGCGCGCAGGCGTCCTCGAGCGTCGAGTTGGCGAGCGCGGCGTCCGGTCTCTCGCCGGCCCTCCACGCCACGACCGAGGAGTCGAAGCAGTCCCTGATGGCCGACAGGTAGACCTTCCTGCCGGAGGGCAGCCTGAACTCGGTGATGTCGGTGAGCCACAGGAAGTTCGGCAGGGCCGAGCGGAAGTCGCGGCGCACGAGGTTCGGCGGGGCCGGCGTCGGCTCGCCCGCATAGGAGCTGTAGGGCCTCCTCTTCCTCCTCATCCACCTGGGGACCAGGCCCTCCTCGCGCATGATGCGGAGGACGACCTTCTCCGAGGCGCGCACGGGCTCGTCGAGCTCGCGCAGGCGCGCCGTCACGAAGCGGTACCCCCGCGCCCCCTCGCCGTCCTCGGTGAAGATCCTGCGCACGAGCGCGCGCAGGGGCGCGCGCCGGTCGGGCCTCGCGATCGCGCGGCGCTGGTACTCATAGGAGCTCTTTGATATCCCCAAGGAACTCGTGAGTTCTCTCAAGGACCACTTCCCGCACGGCCTCAGGCGGTCTATCACCAGGGTCTTCTCCCTGTTCGACATCCCGTCGAGGCTCTCGGCTTTTAAAACGTCCTGCACCGCCCTCAGCACCGCGTTCTCGAGCCTGAGCCGCTCGATCAGGGCGTCCTTGTCCTCCGGGTCGATGTCGGGGTAGTCGGGGCCGTCCCCGACGAGTCGCGGCAGGTCCATTCCTCCACCGGCCCTTCCCGCGGGCTTGCGCACGTCCCTGATCCAGCGCCAGACGGACGTCTTGCCGGGCCCGCCGAGTATCTCGGTTATCTCCATGACGGTGAGCCCGGCGCCGCGAAGCGCCCTGGCCCTCTCCACCATTCTCCTACTGTATGCCATGCGGACTCCGTTCCGGACCTCAACGGTCCAACTTTTTGTCCGCAGTCCCCCTCCATTCTGGGATGCGTTTTCCGCATGCGATTCCATTGGGAAACTGCATCCCATTCCAGACGCAAATTCTGGGACGCACTTTCCGCCGAGGGCTCTGCAGTTTGCCCTACTCTGCCAGATATGCTTCCAACGCCGACAAGGTCGCGGCCGCATCACGCCGACCGACCTGGTAGATACGCTCGAGCTCCTCTGGCTCACGACACAGCGATGGCACCTTCACCGATTCGCTCGGACGCACCACGAAAACCTCGCCGCTGGCCTCGCGACGCGCCAGGTCGTCGAGTGCAGCGTTATATACCTCGTGCCGGCGTTCAAGCGCCTCGACAAACTTCGGATAGTGGCGGAACACACGTCGCAGCATGGGCATCAAACCGTTCGGCTGCTTTACAAAGCCTGCCGGCTGCGTCAGCACCACGATGTTGCGGTCATACCCCTGTTCGAATAACCACGCACTGGGAATGGAATCGGCCACGCCGCCATCCAGATATCGATGTCCGTCAATCCGAACGGGTTTGGTCGCCACGGGAATCGCCGACGATGCCCGAATCCACTCGATATCGCGCTCATCGCCATACGGCAGGTCGTGATAGATGGCCTCACCCGTCTCGATATCGGTGCACACACACGTAAACCGCATAGGACAGGCACGATACGCCTCTAAGTCGATAGGATCGCGCTCAAGCGGCACCTCATGATAGGCAAAATCGGCATTGAACATGTCACCGGTTCGCAACCAGCTTGTCACGCTCGCATAGCGCTTGTCGGCGCAATAGGCCTTGTTATACCGAATGGCGCGACCGATCTGGCGCGACTTAAAATTGTACCCAAACGCCGCACCCGCCGAGACACCCACCATATGGTCGCAAGTTAAGCCGTGCTCCATCCAGACATCGAGTACGCCCGCCGTATACATACCGCGGTAGCCGCCTCCCTCGAGCGCAAGCCCCACCGTGCGCGTCGTATCCGGCTGTACCATGCGACCATCTCCGTTCCTGCGTTTAAAACCGGGACAAGTATACCCGTCAACATATAGCGTCTCAGTCGCATTTTTATCGGACATCTCATCATTGCGGTACCGTTTAGCGAATAATGGCCGCGCACAGCATGGGCACCCATATATAATTCTGCGCTGTTGTTTATACTACTCAGCAGTTATCAACTGCAAACATTAGCCGGTAAATTAATCCAACAACGCAGCGAGGCGGGGGCCTGGATACACGCAAAGCGCCGAACAACAACGCGTGTGCACAACGAGCTCGCCCGACGCAATTCGCCCGACCTCAGAAAGCCGCTTACGACATGGATACTGTCAGCAATTACACCGAGACGCTCGAAAAGACCGTCCGCGACCTTCTTGAACGTCAGGACGATCTGATCAGGACCGCCTTTACCGACCAGCTTACCGGACTCGGCAACCGCGGCGCCTTTGCCCGTTCCCTCGAGGAGCTCTGGGAGCAGGAACTGCCCGTCACCATGGCTTTTATCGACATCGATAACCTTAAGCACTGCAACGACGTCTTTGGGCATGACGAGGGCAACCGTTACATCTTGCAGGTAAGCCTCTATCTCAAGCTGTATATGAAGGTGGACGAGGCGGCGTTTCGACTGGGAGGCGACGAGTTCGCCATCCTCTCTACGATTGCAACCGAGGACGACCTCGCCGATCGTCTGGAACACTGCCGAACAATCTTGCTCAACAACAACGATTCCGGGATGCCCCACTCGTTTAGTTACGGAGTGTCCCACGCCGACCCCGCCCTGGGCGAAGCCCCCAATCGCATGACGCTCGATGCCGACCATCGCATGTACGACTACAAACTACGCCATGCCTTGCACCTCGATCGACGCAATATCACGCAAGTCCATACCGACGACTTCGAAATAAGCGACCGCGTTTTCGACGCCTTTTCGATGCTCAACGAAGGTCGTTATTTCTTTATCGAGAACTTGGACAAACATCGCACCCTTTGGTCACAAGGTGCCTTGCGCGATCTCGGACTTCCTTCAGAGCACATTGACAACTGTCTCGATTACTGGAAAAAGCGCGTCCATCCCGATGACCTTGAGGCTTTTACCGACGACTTCGACCAAGTCTACAACGGCTCCAAGCACCATCGAGTCATGCAGTATCGTGTACGCAACACCACAGGCGACTACGTGCTCTGCCGTGCTCGCGGTTTTCGCATCGATGGGAGCGAAAACGAGCCCTCGCTCTATGTCGGCGAGCTCGTCAATCATTCCCTTGCCGAGACCGTCGACGCCGCCACGGGGCTTGGAACGCAGCGTATGCTGGTCAACGCTATCGATTCCTGTCGCCGTGACCGCTGCAAAACAGGACTCATCGCCGTGCGCGTTCGCGGCACGACGAAGCTCAACGAGCTCTATGGAGCCGAGGCGGTCGACAGCATGCTTGCCGAATACGCAAGCCGTATGCTGTCGATCACCCGCGGTAGGAGTCGCGTCTTCCGTTCACGAAGTGTCCAGTTCGTCGTGCTCAGCAACGCTTTGGACCACGGGGCATTTGAACTCCTGACCCATCGTCTAAAAGAGACCATTTTTGCCCCCGTTCAGATCGCGGGCGACACCATCACTCCCGTTTGCATTGTCGCCCCGGTCTTTTACGAGCGCCTGGACTACCAAACATCTGCTGTTTTGCGCGAACTCGACCGTCGCCTTCGCACGGCTGGCGGGCTTGTCCCCAACGACAGCCTCCCTATACCCGAGGTCGAGCGCAAAAGCGCAATCGCCGAACGCATCGATATGCTCACCGGCCTCTGCCGACCCAGCGAGTTTATGCGCCGTGCCAATGCCTTCATCAAGGCAAAGCGCGACGGCGCTTGGTGTATTGCCACCGTCGACATGGGCCACATGCGCCTATTTAACGAATGGTATGGACAGGCCGAAGGCGACCGTATGCTTGCCGATGTGGGCACGGTGCTCAAGGATATCGAGAACGCCGACATGGGTGTCGCGGGATACTGGGGGCAAGACGACTTTTGTCTGCTCATACCCTTTGAGCGCGATTTCGTTCACCGAGTCTATGCGCGCGTGCGCGAGGCTGTAGCCAAGCACGACGACGGCGTAGGCTTTTGGCCGTCCATGGGCGTATGCCCCATCGACGCGAGCGAGGAAATCACCATTGATGCACAGGCCAAGGCCATGTTTACCAATCGACGCGCCAAAAACGACTTTAAGGAGCGCATTGCCGTTTTCCGCCCCGAGGAATACGAGCATGAGGTTGCGTTCCACCACACGCTAACCGAGTTCCAGTATGCGCTCTCAAACGGCCGCATCACTTACTACCTGCAGCCCCAGGTCGATATGGAAACCGGCGAGATCATTGGCGCCGAGGCGCTCACACGCTGGATTGACAAGGATGGATCCCTCATTTCACCTGTCACCTTTATCCCCGCTCTCGAGGAAAGCGGCTTTGTGGTAACGCTCGACAAATATGTTTGGCAGGGCGTTGCCACATGGCTTCGCGAGCGTCTCGATCGCGGTCTTCGCGTGGTTCCGATCTCCCTCAACGTGTCGCGCGTGGACATTCTTGCCTGCGACGTTGCCGAACATATGGGGGCGCTCGCCGCCCAATACAACCTGCCGCCCGAGCTCATGCGTATCGAGATCACCGAGACCGCCTATACCGGAGAGTCCGAGGCCGTGGATAAGCTGACCGCGGATCTGCACGCCCGCGGCTTCTCGACCTATATGGACGATTTTGGTACCGGCCAGTCCACGCTCGCGATGCTCAGAAACGTGAATGTTGACGTCATCAAGCTCGACCGCACCTTTGTGCCCACCGACCGCGATCAAGGCCGCAGCGCGCGGATCGTGTCATCGATGCTCGAGATGGCGCAGTCACTCCATCTGCCCGTTGTAATCGAAGGCATCGAGACAAATGAGCAGGCGAACATGCTACGCCACATGGGCGCCCGCTACGCTCAGGGTTTCCTCTACTACCGACCCATGCAGGCAAAGGATTTTGAGGCATTGCTCGATGGCGGCAATAACAACTGATACGCTCGCGCGCAAAACGCCACCGTCGAAGGAAGCATTTGTCCCCATTGGCTAACTCATATCCCCAATCCAAGCCGAATTGGGGATATGATACAAACCGTTGTCCTGCCCAAGGAGGTTATCCATCATGAACGAGTCGTACCGCATGGGCGAGCAATCGATTATTGCCTATCTTCAGCGACTTGCGAATGGCATCTCGACCGCCGAACTCGATGTTGCCGCGCTGCCCGCTGGGCTACGCGCCGTTGGTGAGCAACTGCAAAAGACGTATGCCATCCTGCAACAAGAGCGCCAGCTGCTTGAGCGCAACGCCTATATCGATCCGCTCACCAACTTGGGCAACCGCAGCGGACTCGACCGTCACGTCGAGCAGCTCTGGCGCAAAGGCGACCCCTTCACCTGCGCCTATATTGACATCGACCATCTCAAGCATTGCAACGATATGTTTGGCCACGCCGAAGGCAATCGCTATATTCTGAGTATCTGCCGCACACTCTCCGAAACCATGGAGCACGATGAGATGCTGTTCCGTATCGGTGGAGACGAGTTTGTGCTTATCTCGCTCTCCGCAAACGAGACTGAACTCGAGCAGCGCTTGGAGCAGGTACGTGCCGGGCTGATCGAGGCGAGCTCAGGTGGCAAGGCGCCCATGATCGCCAGCTTTAGCTTTGGCTGCTCGCGCGTCGATCCGCTTGCCGGCGACACGCGTCGCCAGATGACGATGGATGCCGATCGCAAGATGTATCGCTATAAGCTTATGCATCGTGTGCAGCAACCGAAAGACAATGACGCGCCGCAACGCCCAATCGTCGATCAGCTTCCCTGCAACGACCGGGTGTTCCAAGCGATCTCCATGAGCTCCGAGACGCGCTATCCATTCATCCTTAACCTCGATACTGGAGAATCGCAATGGTCGGTTAACGCCGTGCGCGATTTTGACCTGCCCTCCCAGCACCCTTTTAACTCACTCGACATGTGGCTCGCCCGCGTTCATCCCGAGGACCGCGACAACGTGCGCGCCGAGCTCGACATGGTGATAAACGGTACGTGGCACTTCCATTACATGCAGTATCGCGTAATGGATGCCACCGGAAAATACGCGCTTTGCGACTGCACGGGCTACCGCTTGGACGGCACCGATACCGAGCCCAGCATGTATGTGGGCATTATCATCAACCGAAGCTTGGCAGATACGACAGATTCCGTGACTGGCCTGGGCGATATTCACGCCCTGGTCAACGCCATTGGTGAAATGCGTCGCGTGGCGCGCGAGGCAGGCTTTATTGCCATTAAAATCAACGATATCGCTCAGGTCAATGCCCGCTTTGGCTTTGATGCGGGCGACCGTGTTTTGGCAGAAAGTGCCGCCTGCCTTATGGAATGCTCGCGCGGCAAGGGTCGTCTGTTCCGCTCGACGGGACCAATGTTCGTGGCGCTTTTCGACGACTTTGATCCCGAAGAGACCGACGCGATCGCAGACGAAATCGAGCGATTCTTGGGGTCGCCCGTGCTCTTTGGCTCATTTGAATATCAGCCGCCCATTCGTGTGGCGACACTTCATCTAGACGCTGTCGACCGACAGCCCGTTTCCATTTTGAACGAGCTCAAAGCGCTGCTTGAAGAGGCGCCGCAAGTACCGGGCACCAAGCTGGACTAGCGTCGTGGGGAGCGATGTGAAACACAAGCCGTTTCACATCGCTCCCCACGCCATCTGCCCTCTCGTGCGATAATCCTCCGCAGAAGTCACCGACAGCAGAGGGAGTTTGTGATGAAGGTTCTTTTGGTCAATGGCAGTCCCAAGGCAAACGGCAATACCGCCCGCGCACTCGCCGAAGTCGCCGAGCAGC
The DNA here is from genome assembly GCF_009696325.1 of Collinsella sp. WCA1-178-WT-3 (M1). Lineage (GTDB taxonomy): Bacteria > Actinomycetota > Coriobacteriia > Coriobacteriales > Coriobacteriaceae > Collinsella. The sequence goes on along the minus strand of NZ_VUME01000010.1, from coordinate 58,560 downwards.
TCAATGCCGAAGGCATTGATACCGAGGTGTTTCAGCTGGGCGCCAATCCCATTCGCGATTGTATCGGTTGCGGCCAGTGTGGCAAGCTTGGCGGTCGCTGCACCTTTGACGACGACGTGGTGAACGAGCTCATCGCTGCCGCTGAGCAGGCAGACGGCTTTGTCTTTGGCTCACCCGTCTACTATGCGCACCCCAGCGGACGCATCCTTTCGGCCCTCGATCGCGCCTTCTATGCGGGCGGGCACGCCTTTGCGCACAAACCCGGCGCCGCGGTCGCTGTCGCCCGTCGCGGTGGCACGTCGACCACCTTCGATGTGCTCAACAAGTACTTCACCATCAACCAGATGCCCGTGGTCGCCTCCACGTACTGGAACAACGTCTTTGGTCGCGTGCCCGGCGACGCCGATGGGGATGCCGAGGGCCTTGCCACCATGCGCAACATCGGCAAGAACATGGCCTGGCTCCTGCAATGTATCGAAGCAGGACAGGCCGCCGGCATCAGCGCGCCCGAAGCCGATCGCGAGCACACCAACTTCATTCGATAAGTCCAGCGGTGGTCACCTCGATGTTCTATCAATGTCAGCGAAAAGCCAGCTGATGAGGCAAGGTGCCTTGAAAGAGGAGGGCGCTGGGCTGTTGCCCGCGCCCGACGATTGAAAGGCAGATTGCCCATCAGATGGCTTTGCAGCGTCGAGGTGACCGCCGTTCGTTAGAACGGCGGAACAGATACATGAACGTGCAAATCTTCGGCACCAAAAAGTCTTTCGACACCAAGAAGGCCCAGCGCTATTTTAAGGAGCGCCGCATTAAGGTGCAGTTTATTGACCTTAAGGAAAAGGAGATGAGCAAAGGCGAGCTCACGAGCGTGATGCAGGCGGTCGGCGGCATCGACAAGCTGCTCAACCCCAAAGCCAAGGACGAGGAGACACTCGCACTTATCCAGCACCTCACTCCCAGCCAGCGCTTTGATAAGCTGCTCGAGAATCAGCAGGTACTGGCCGAGCCCATCGTGCGCAACGGCAAAAAGGCCACCGTCGGTTATTGCCCCGATGTATGGGGAGCCTGGGAGTAGCCTGTGTTATTTGCCGGCGCGTGGGTATAAGAGCAGGCGTTTGGCATAAGATTCAGCTGTAAGCCATGTCTAACAAAGGAGGGCACATGCCCAACAAACCCGTGAAGATCATCATGCTTACCGGATACCTCGGTGCCGGCAAGACCACGCTGCTCAACCATATCCTCGCCAACGACGGCGCTATCCGCGCCGCCGTGATCGTCAACGATATCGGCGAGATCAACGTCGACGCCAGCCTTATCGCCGACGGTGGCCTTTCCGAGACCGACGACCTCATCCCGCTCACCAACGGCTGCATCTGCTGCACGCTTTCGGACGACCTGGCCAACCAGCTGCAGGGCATTGCCGATTCGGGCAATTTCGACTACATCATCATCGAGGCCTCCGGTATTTGCGAGCCTATCCCCATCGCCTACACCATCTCGAGCTTCTGCGACGAGGCCAAAGTGGGCGGCGAACCCAAGCTCGCGCTCGACAACATCGTTGCCGTGGTCGACTGTGCCCGCATGTACGACGAGTTCAACGGCGGTCGCGACCTGCTGGCCGAGGATATCGACGAGGACGACATCGAGAGCCTGCTCATCCAGCAGATCGAGTTTTGCTCCACGCTGATCCTCAACAAGACCGATACCGTGAGCCCTGAGCAGATCGCCGAGCTCAAGGCCATCGTGCGCAGTCTGCAGAAGGACGCCGTGATTGTCGAGGCTCAAAACGGCGAGGTCCCCATGGAGGAGCTGCTCGATACCGATCGCTTCGACTTTATGCGCGCCTACAACTCCGCCGCCTGGATCGAGGCCATGGAGCATCCCGAGGAGCACGACGATCCCGAGGTGCTCGAGTACGACATCGAGACCTTTGTGTACTCGCGCCGTAAGCCGTTTGACCTGCAGAAGTTCACCGATTTTGTTGAGCAGGAGTGGCCCGACGAGGTCATTCGCGTCAAGGGTCCGCTGTGGCAGACCGGCGATCCGGACATGTGCTACATGTTCGAGCAGGCCGGCCGCCAGATGCGCCTGATGGAGAACGGCTTGTTCGTTGACTCGGCGCCCGAGGGCGAGAAGCAGAAGATCATCGACGAGAACCCCGAGATCATGCAGATTTGGGACGACGAGACGGGCGACCGCATGACGAGCCTGTGCATCATCGGCCGTCACATGGACAAGGATGCGCTCATCGCCGCCCTTGATGCCTGCCTGACCGACTGGCACCGCGCTTAGGCTATCCAAGTGGGCGTTTTTCTGCCTTCGTAACCGCCAAACCACCACGAAGGTACCCTTCGTGGTGGTTTTTCGTTCTATGCCAAGGAGATTCATGTTCAATATCGTGCTGTATGCTCCCGAGATTCCGGCCAATACGGGTAATATCGGCCGTACCTGCGTGGTTACCGGCGCCCGCCTGCATCTGGTGGAGCCACTGGGCTTTTCGCTCGACGACAAAACGGTGCGTCGCGCCGGCCTGGGCTACTGGCAAAACTTGGACGTGACGACCTATGCCAGCTGGGAGGATTTCCTTGCGCGCAATGACCTCTCCCCCGCCGACGACCGCTTGCATCTGCTGACCAAAAAGGCACGCCGAACCTATGCGCAAAGCACTTACCGTGACGGCGACTATTTGGTCTTTGGCAGCGAAAGCTCGGGGATTCCCGAAGGGCTGCTCGCCGCAGCGCCCGAGCGCTGTGAGCGCATCCCCATGCTGCGCGATTGCGATTCGCTTGGCAACGCCGAGGCCTGGGAAGCCCACGAGGAATCGCTCGGACATACCGAGAACGGCCATGAGGCCATCCTTCGGCAGGATATCTGCGGCAACTTCGTCAATCCGGACGACTACCGCATCAGCGCACTCAACCTCTCCAACAGCGCCGCCATCGTCCTCTACGAAGCCCTGCGCCAGACAGGCTTTGCCGGCATGTAATAACCTGCCATTAGGGGACGGGGCAGAAATGGTAGTCTTTCAAACCCTCTAACCCTTGAGAAATTGGTTTTGGCATCAAAGCGACAAAGGGCTGCCACTTTGTCGCTTTGCCTATAGGTAGCGGCCGGTAATGCTCTTGGAGCAAGCAGCGATATCCGCCGGAGTGCCGGCGCAGACGACTTGCCCGCCCGCGTCGCCACCGCCCGGGCCCATGTCGATCACGTAATCGGCGTTACGGATAAGATCGAGATCGTGTTCGATCACGATAACCGTGGCGCCCTTGGCGACGAGGCCGTCAAACACGTTCAGCAGCACCTGAACATCGAGCGGATGCAGGCCGATCGTGGGCTCGTCGAATACGAATACGGCATCGTCCTGCACGCGGCCCATCTCGCTCGCAAGCTTTAAACGCTGCGCCTCGCCGCCCGAAAGCGCCGGCGTGGGCTCACCGAGTGTAAGATAGCCCAAGCCCAGGTCGTGCAAGGTCAGCAAGCGCGCCTGAACCTTCTTGAGCCCCACCGTGGCGTCGAGAGCCTCGTCCACGCTCATGTCCATGAGCTGCGGCAACGTAAGCTTGCTCCCGTCCTTGCCCTCGCGATGGATATGCGAAGCCGCGTCTGCATAACGCGAGCCTCGACATGCTGGGCAGATGATCTCGACGTCGGGCAAAAATTGCACGTCGAGCGATATCGAGCCCGTGCCATCGCATGTAGGGCAGCGCAAGGCGCCAGTGTTGTAGCTAAAGGCACCCGCCTTGTAGCCGGCTGCCTTGGCCTCGGGCGTACGGGCGAAGGCACGACGCAGCTCATCATGGATGTCGGCATAGGTCGCTACCGTCGAGCGCACGTTGGCGCCGATAGGTGTAGCGTCAATCAGGTTTGCGCGTGCGATACCCTCGGCGTCGACCCAGCGCACATGGCTTGGCACGCGCTCGCCAGCTGCCTGGGCCTTAAGCGCCGGGATGAGTGTCTCGAGCACCAACGTCGTCTTACCCGAACCCGAAACGCCCGTCACCGCGACAAGGCGACCGCGCGGCATATCGACTTCGAGCGGTTTGACGGTATGGATGGCATCGGTTGCCATGCGGATGTGGCCCTGGTCGAACAGTTCGTCGTCAGTCACCTGCGGGCGCATACGCTTGGGGTCTGCGCGCAAAAACGGGGCGATGCGGCTGCCCTGCGATTGTTCGACCTCGTCCACCGTGCCAGCGGCAATCACATTACCGCCGCCAGCTCCGGCAACGGGGCCCATCTCGACCAGATAGTCGGCTTCCGCCAGCACACGTGTATCGTGGTCGACAACAACCACGGTGTTGCCGTCATCAACCAGATCGCGCATCACGCCCACCAAGCCGTCGACATTGGCAGGATGCAAGCCGATTGAGGGCTCGTCCAGCACATAGAGCACGCCCGTCGATCGGTTGCGCACCACGCGGGCGAGCTGCACGCGCTGACGCTCGCCCGTGGAGAGCGTGGCACCGGCGCGATCGAGCGAAAGGTAGTCGAGACCCAGATCGACCAGGCGACGGGCCGCGCTCAAAAACGAATCGCAGATATCCGCCGCCATGGGCCGCATCTCGGCCGGCAAGGATGCGGGCACCCCGCGCACCCACTCAATCGCCTCGCCCAGCGTCATGGCCGCGGCCTGCGCCAGATTGATACCGCGCACCTGGGGCTGGCGGGCGGTCTCGGAGAGACGCATGCCGCCACAGTCACGACATGGCCCCTCGCGCAAAAAGCGCGCCACGCGTTTTAAGCCCTTATCGTCTTTGACCTTGGCGAGCGCGTTCTCGACGGTATAGACGGCATTGTAATAGGTGAAGTCGAGCGGCGTAGCGCCCTCGCCGTTTTTGGGAACGTAGAGAATGTGCTTCTTAACCGCCGGACCGTGAAACACAATGTCGCGCTCTTGAGGCGTGAGCTGGTTAAACGGCACGTCGATGCGCACACCCATCTCGCCTGCCACTTGCTTCATCAGGTCCCACATGAGCGTGCCCCAAGGAAGCACCGCACCTTCGTTGATGGTCTTGGACTCGTCGGGCACCAGGCTCGCCTCGTCCACCTCGCGCATGACACCGGTGCCGCCGCAGGTGGGACACGCGCCGCTGCTGTTAAAGGCAAGGTCCTCGGCACCCGGCGCGTAGAACTCACGGCCGCACTCGGGACACGTGAGCGACAGACCCGCGGCCACGTTAAGGCTCGGCTCCACGCGCGCCTCGCAATGCGGGCACACGTGATGGGCGCAACGGCTAAAGAGCAGACGCAGGCTATTGTTGAGCTCGGTCATGGTACCAAAGGTCGAGCGCACACCCGGCACGCTGGGACGCTGATGCAATGCGAGCGCCGCCGGTACGTGCAGCACCTCGTCCACCTGGGCATGTTCGGCCTGCGTCAGACGGCGGCGGGTATAGGTGCTAAGCGCCTCCAGGTAGCGACGCGAGCCCTCGGCGTAAAGAACGCCCAGTGCCAGCGAACTCTTGCCCGAACCCGATACGCCAGCAATACCCACGAGCTTTCCCAGCGGAATATCGATATCGATGTCCTTGAGGTTGTGCACACGCGCGCCACGTACCTCTATAGCCTGCGGGCTCATCTTCTGTTCCGTCACCTTTATCACCCTACTCATGCCATAAAACGCGGTCGCGGATGTACTCGCCCAGCATGGGCACGGTAAACCGGACGAGGCCGTATCCGGCAGCCTCGATGACGCGCTCGCGAATCAGGCTTGCGCGATATTTACTCGCCCAGCTTTGGGTGCGGTCGCAGCGCTCAATGATGTCAGCCATGCGCGTCGGCTTGCCCCCATCAGCCGCCATGGCCTCGATAAAGAGGCGCTGCGGACTGCGCAACCCGTAATACAAGGGAGCGTCCACTGCTTCATAGAACTCGGAGATGGCATCGGCGTAGCCAGCCTCGACATCGCACACTTCAATGACCCGCGAGTCACGCCGGACAGCAGACCTCCACATGTAATATCCCACCAGCTGAACCATATAGGGATGCCCCATGCTCTTGCGCGCCGCAAGGTCCGCCGTCTCCGCATCAACGCAAAGACCAGTGCCTTTGACCGTCTGGATATATGAATCGCGCACTTTGGGCAAAGAAATCGCCCCCAGCGTACGCTGCTGGGCGCGGCGCAAAAACGTTACGCTCGGCTCTTCGAGCAAGTCATCAACCATGCTGGGCAAGCCGGCAAAAACCAGCGCAAGACCGCGCTGGTCGCTATCGGGCAAGCCCGTAGCATCCTGGTCTCCGAGCACCTGCTGATAGAGAACGGCCAGCGCCGCCAGCTCCTCGATAGATGCCGATTGGGCCTCGTCAATCGCAAACAGTAAGCCCTTTCCCGGCCCGAGTTTCTTGAGGCGTTCGTTGACTAACCCGCGCAACGTCTCGCCTTTTGCCCGCGCCGCCTCGACCGACATTCGGCCAAACGACGGACCAAACTCCATTGACGTCACAACGGGTTTATTCGAGCGAAGCGCGTCGGCCAAGCGGCCGCATAGGCCAAGCGAGGCGGAATCGGAGACAACCGCCCATCCGCGCTCGCTAGCTAAACGCTGCAGCTCCCGCAAGAGAACTGTTTTGCCACAGCCGCGGTTTCCCGTAATGAGCATGAGCCTGCCCGGCGCTCCGGCGCCGTTATCGAGCCCTTCCTCGAAATCTTCGATGACCGACTCGCGGCCGATGAGTATCGGAGGCCGCTTGCCAGCCGTGGGCTTAAAGGGATTTGGATTCATGTCGGCCTCCTCGGATTGGCAAACCCTGGTAACAGTTATACCAACTTATACCGAGTTATACCAACAGGATGCGACAAAGAGACTGACCCTCTATCACCTATGGCGGAAAAACTCGACGTCCGCCGCTCGCCAGGGGCGGAAGGTGGCGGGATCGACCTTTACGTGGGCTGCCTCGGGGACGTCGTACCATTTGACCGTGTAGCCGGCGCCGTGAGAGCAAAAGACCGAGTCGGGCGTGTTGGGTAGATCGGCCTCGGGCTCATAGGCGACAGTCTCGATGACGCGCTCGGCATCATGGCATGCCGCATAGCCGGCAAACTCCAGGTACAGATGCCCGCGACCGCTCGTGTAGGCGGCCACCTCCAGCGCATAATCCTGGACCTCGGATGCCGGCACGCGACCCACAAGCTTTGCCCGTTCGCCCGCCATCGTCGGCGGCTCGTAGTCGGCTCCCATACGCGTGGCGTCTGACAACGCCCTGCCCACACACTCCCCCGGCACCTCGAGCTCAAAGCGATACCACGGCTCCAACAGCACCGCCGCGCCGGCCTCACGCGCCTGCATGAGCCCCTGGCGAATCGCGCGGTACGTGGCCTGGCGAAAGTCGCCGCCCTCGGTGTGTTTGGCATGCGCACGGCCACCTGTGAGCGTAATGCGCACATCGGTGATGGGCGAGCCGGTCAGCACGCCCAGGTGATCTCGCTCCATGGCGTTTGTAAGCGCCAGGCGTTGCCAGTTAAGATCGAGCTCGTCGGTCGAAGTCACGGTGCCAAACTGCACGCCCGAACCCGCTGGCAACGGCTCCAGGCTCAGATGCACCTCGGCATAGTGGCGCAGTGGCTCAAAGTGGCCCACGCCCTCGACCGGCTGCGAAATAGTCTCCTTATAGAGAATGCCGCCGGGCTCAAACGAAATCGAAAGGCCAAAGCGATCGACCAACACCCGCTGCACGACCTCGAGTTGCACGGCGCCCATCAGCTGCAGGTGAATCTGCTCCAGATGAGTATTCCAGCTTACGCCGAGCATGGGATCTTCGTCCGCCAACTCAGTCAGCGCTTTAAACACCGCGTGGACATCGTGTTCGCCCGGAAGCACCGTATAGGTGAGGACCGGAGCGATGACGGGCGCATCACACACGGGCTCCGCACCCAAGGCGTCCCCTGGGCGAACGTGCGCAAGACCCGTCACGGCACAAATACCGCCAGCAGCAACTTCTTGGGCAAGCTCATACTTTTCGCCGTTATAGATGCGCACCTGATCGACCTTCTGCTCCCATGCCTCGGCACCGGAACGTCCGCTGATCATCTGTTTTGCACACAGCGTGCCGCCGGTCACTTTAACCCATGCCAAACGCTCGCCGCGATCCCCGCGGCTGACACGATAGACGCGCGCGGCAAACTCCGGAAGCCATATCTGTTCGCGCATCAGCACGCATATACCATCCAGCAGCTCGCTCACGCCCTGGTCCTTGAGCGCCGAGCCGGCAAAGCAGGGAAAGAGCTTGCGCTCGGCAACCATGCGCGACAGCGTTGCGACGGAAAGCTCACCTGCCTCAAGAAACTCCTCGAGCGCCGCCTCGTCCAACGCTGCAGCGTCCTCCTGAACGGCGCCGCCCTCCAGCAGTTCGTTGGCATCCAGGCAGCCTTCGGAAAGACGCCGCCCAAGTTGTGCCAGCAAAACATCGCGGCCGGGATTCTCCAAATCGATTTTGTTGATATAGATGAACGTCGGAATGTCATAGCGTGCAAGCAGGCGCCACAGGGTTTCGGTGTGCCCCTGCACGCCGTCGTTGGCGCCCACAACTAAAATCGCGTAGTCGAGTGCGCGCAGCGTGCGCTCCGCCTCGGCAGAAAAATCGACATGCCCCGGTGCATCCACGAGCATGACGCGGGTATCACCGTGGTCGAGCACGGCCTGCGACGAGAAAATCGTAATGCCGCGCTCGCGCTCGATCGCGTCAGTGTCCAGATACGAATCGCCATCGTCCACGCGGCCGCGCTTACGAATGCGACCCGCATCGAACAGCATGGCCTCGGCCAGCGTGGTCTTGCCAGCATCGACATGCGCCAAGATTCCAACGACCGCTTGCTTCGACATGGCTCTCCTCTTATTGCAAGCCCGTCGCACGCGGCAACGGGCGCTCTCGTTCCACACTGGATGATACAATTTACAGGCCGGCGGGCGAAGCGGGCCCTATCCCCCGACCGAGCTCATCGCCCCGCGTTGCCGTGCGGCGATTTTCGTAGGTTCGCGCCTTGCGAAAGCCGGCACCTCCCCTTTTTGCCTGCACGGGCTCATCCGGGGCGGCAACAACGCGAACCCCACAACAGCGAGGAGTCACCATGAAGACATTGCTCAACGAGTTCAAGGAATTCATCAATCGCGGCAACGTGATGGACATGGCCGTCGGCGTGATTATCGGCGGCGCATTCACCGCCATCGTGACCTCACTTACCGATAACATCATCAACCCGCTTATCTCCGTGATTGCCGGCGGTAGCGCTACCGAGATCTCGGGGCTGGTGGTGCCGGGCACTAATATCGACTTTGGCGCCTTTATCGGCTCGTGCATCAATTTTTTGATTGTGGCGGCAATCGTCTTTGCCATCGTCAAGGCATTCAACAAGGCGCAGGAAATCGGCGACAGGCTCGCCGGTGCCACCGCCGAGGAAGCCGCACCGGCGCCCGTCTGTCCGTATTGCCTGGAAGAGGTGCACGAAGGCGCGACCAAGTGTTGCCACTGCGGAAGCGAGCTGCCCCGAGCGTAGGTGCCTTAGAGCCGACAGCGAGCGACATCTACCACCTTGCAAAACAGCGCAGCGATCAAAAATGGCCCCACCCGGGGCCATTTTCGCTTACTTGGAGCGTAGATACGCGCCCCCGCTCTTATGCCTCGCGCAGCCAGTCAAACGCAACACGCGGCGTGCCGTCCGACACATATACGACGCCGGCACGCTCAAACCCCGCTTTAATACTCGCGCCCTGCATGGGCAGGTTGTCCCGATGCGTATCGATACGCAGATGGTCGGCACGCTCTTTGGCAAAGGCGAACATCGCAGCCGCGATACCGTGCACGGTGCCGTCGGACGCCACACGGTGCAGCACGGCGTACGGAGTGTCGCTACGCCATTGCCCGTCCTCAATTACGTCATAGCACTCGTCCGGGCCCGGTAAAAAGGCAAACGTCGCCACCACGCGGCCGTCGACTTCGAACACATAGCTACCACCGGCGGCGATATCGGCAGCCAGCTGCTCGGCAGAAGGCGTGCCCTCGGGCCACTGCGTGGCGTTGCCATGCGCGCGCATAAAGGCACGGGCCGCGTCATAGATAGCCATGACGGCGGGAATGTCGGTATCGAGGGTTTTTCTGATCATCACGCGGCGACCTCACGTTTATTGGTATCACTTTGATTGAGCTATGATACCAGCGTTTGAAGAGGGGCGAGAAGCAGATGGGAAGCAAAAAGCGAGCCGCCTGGTCAAAGGCCAAAAGCGAGTTTTTGGGCGCTGCCACCGGTGGCGCTATGAGCGACCTGTTTGCGCGCGAGGACGAGCGCCGCGACGCCCTGAACGCCGAGCGCGATGAAGCCTGGCGCTACAAGTCGTGCGAGCGCAAAAACCGTTACGGCACACGCGCCGAGGCCGAGGCCGTTATGGCCGACTGCGAAAGCCGCGGGCGGCGTGGTTTGGCCTGCTACAAATGCGAATACTGCGGCGGCTGGCACCTGACGTCGCACCCTTGGAAATAGACCCCCGCATCGGCACGACACCGACGGAGCGCCAACCATCGCACGCAAGCTACGGGCGCGGCGGCACCAAAACATCGTAACGAACGGCCTTGCCCGCAAGTTGATAGCTCGGCTTAACGCCGGCAAGCAGCGGCCCCTTCACCGGCCGCTTGATAACGACCTTGCGCGGGCGCACCGCAAGCGCAGCTTCGACCAGCGTCTCCTCATCGGCACACGGCTGTTCCAGATGATGCAAGAGTTGAAACTTCTTTTTAACCGCCGCGCTCTTTGTGCGCTCGGGAAACATGGGGTCCAGATACACCACGTCGGGAGCGGTGAGCTCGCCCTGCCCGATCAACTCAGTTATATGGTGAAGGCCGGCAATGCTGTCCTCGCCCGCATGTAAGCGCATGCGGGCCACGGCAGTCGCAAGCGCCGGATCATCTGCCGCGCGATCCAAGGCATCCTTGAGGAGCGCCGCGATCACGCAATCCTGCTCATACAGATCGACAGTAAAGCCCGCAGCCGCCAGCAGCAGCGAATCCTCGCCAAAGCCTGCCGTGGCATCAATCGCCCATGGGCACTCGACGCCTTTTGCGCGCGCAGCCTTTACCAACAGCTCTTGCTGCAGACGGCCCTGTTTGAGCCGTGGCAGCATGCGGACAAAATCGGCACGCAACTCCATCGTGCCGTCGGTGAGCGTGAGGCCCGCGGACTTCCCGATCAGCTCAAGCCCCGCGGCCCGAGCAACAGAAAAGGGATCGACGACGCCCATGGGTACTCCTTAACAAGCAAAATGAATACGTGAGCGCCGTTTATGCCGGCACCCAACCGTCCGCTATTGTCCCACATGCGACATGGCCCACAGCATCCCAATGCAAAGCACCGCCATCAATCCCGTGCACACGGCAGCGATCACAGAATCGCCCATGCGCCTTCCCAACGACCGCGGCTCATGCACTCGCCCTGCTCCGTACATCATGGCTCCTCCTTAAGAACAGCTCCTTGTTACGGTCTCATCATCGCAGCGCCGCACATGAGCTGCCATCGATTTGGCTTACGTCCAGCTTTCCTTTTTGAAAGGTCGAATTGGGCTGCGCGGGCTCAAAGCGCTTTCAGGCGCACGCATCGCTGCGTTGAACTACAATGTGCTTCACCATATGTGCAGCACATGGGCTACGCCAGATCGGCGTACTCGTATCGAAAGGACCAGCCATGAGCTCCGCTCGCAAGACTCTCAAAATCCTTGCCCTCGTCTACTTTGTTTTGGGCATCGCCAGCCTCGTCATCGCCGGCATCGGTATCGCCAGGGGCAGCCTCGATTCCACGTACGGGTCGAACGCCATGCTCGCCGCGGTCGTGCTTGTCGTCAAGGGCATTGTCGATCTTTCCGCAGGTGTTGCGGGCATCAAGGGCGCCAACAAGCCCTCGCAGGTGGATAGCGCGTTTAAGCTTGGCATCGTTGCCGCGATCGCCACGATTGCGCAGGCCGTGCTCACGCTTCCCGCACTCGGCGGCAGCGCCGTCAATATCGGTGCCTTTGTCATCGTGGTCTACGACCTGTTCTTTGTTCAGCAGGCGCACGCCGTTAAGGCCGAGAACAAGGACCGCCTGTAGGCACTCGCTTCTCATAACCCCTGCAGCCAAGCAACTAACATGGGCCGATCGCGCAGTAACGCGGTCGGCCCTTTACATTTGCCCAGATAAAACCTGCCAAAATAAACCTGTCCCTTTTTGGCAGGTTGGTTAGCTGTGGCGGTACTCGGCAATGATGAAGTCGATGTCGGTTTTAAGGGTGTCCAGGTTTGCCAGGCGCTCTTTGTCGGTAGGGCGTGTGCGGTAGTAGTACGGCGTCATCTGGAACACCGCCTCGATGTCGGCCTGGGTCTGGAGCGTAATATTCGCGGACACCCGCTGCGTGCCGACCAGTTTAAGCTCCATCGTCTTCGGAAGCTTTTCGTCGTTGAGGTACGGCGTGTCGTAGAGCACCTCCTTGAGCCCAAAGAGATGACGGGCACCCGGCACCACGGTGTAGAGCGAACCCTCCGGCGCCAACACGCGGGCAAACTCACGCTCGTTAAAGGGAGCAAAGAGCTCGGTCACCATATCGAAGGCGCCATCGGCCACTGGGATGTCTTTCATGTTGGCCACAAAATAGGTCGCATCGCCGCGCTTGGCGGCCAGGCGTACCATTTCTTTGCCCAGGTCAAAGCCATAAGCGTCCACGCCCGGTACCGCGCCCATCGCGCTGGTGTAGTAACCCTCACCGCAGCAAATATCGAGCAGCGTCATGGGACCGCCTGTAGACGCAGCACGCCCAGAAACCCGTTTGCGCACCAGCTCGACCATTGCATCGCGCAGCGGCGCATAGTAGCCACGGTTCAAAAAGTCACGACGGCTGCGTGCCTGCGACTTGGGATCGCCCATGGAGTCGCCGCTCTTGGACGAACGTAGCAGATATAGATAACCCTCGCGCGCACGGTCAAACCGGTGTCCGCCCGCGCATGCAGCACCGCGCTCGTCGTCCACCAACGGCTCATGGCAAACGGGACACAACAACATGGCAACTCCTTAGCGCGAACAATACAACGTACACCATTGTCGCACGCCTTCCCCACCTAGTCATTGGGGGCGTTCTTGAATGACTAGTCGTTTAAGAACGCCCCCAATGACTAGGTGATTAGGAGTATCATCGTCTGCGCAAATAAGCACGAAATAGCACGTTAGAGATTGAGAGCGTATGGCTGATACCGCATCTAAGCACATCGACATGACCACCGGCTCACTGTGGCGCAATATCCCCCTGTTCGCCTTGCCCGTGGCCGCCACGAGCATCTTGGAGCAGCTGTCAAACCTCATCGCCACGGTCATTATCGGTAACTTCTCGGGCGACCAGGGAACCCTCGCCATGGCGGCAGTCGGCTCCAATGTTCCGCTTACCAGCCTTATGCTCAACCTGTTTATTGGCATGTCGCTTGGCTCCAACGTGGTCATCGCCAACGCTATCGGCCGCAACGATCAGAATATGGTCAAACGCGCCGTCCATACCTCGATTTTAATGGCGCTCGTGGGCTTTGTCGTCATCGCTCTGGGCGAGATCTTTGCCGAGCCCATGCTCGCCGCGCTCAACGTTCCCGCCGAGACCATGCCGCTCGCTTCGCTCTATCTACGCGTCTTTTTGCTCAGCATGCCCTCAATCTTGCTCTACAACTTTGAGGCCGCGATCTTCCGCTCCGTCGGCATCACCCGCATGCCGCTGCAAGCGCTTGCCGTGTCCACCGTCCTCAACATTGGCCTGGACCTCATCTTTGTCCCCGTACTCCACTGGGGCGCCGCGGGTGTCGCCATCGCCACCGTCATCGCCTACACCGTCAGCGCCGCTACACTCTTTATCCGCCTGCTCAAGACCGACTCCGTCGTCCGCGTCACCCCGCGCGACCTTGCTATCGACCCCGTCGCCCTCAAGCGCATCGTCAAGATCGGCCTGCCCGCCGGCATCCAAAGCGCCGTCTTTGCCGTCGCCAACATCATCATCCAGTCCGCCATCAACAGCCTGGGCACCGAGGTCATGGCGGCCTCGAGCGCCGCCATGAGCCTGGAGTGCGTGTGCTACAACCTGCTCAACAGCTTTAGCCAGGCTTGCACCACCTTTGTGGGACAAAACCACGGTGCCCGTCAGATCGACCGCTGCACCAAGACCCTTAAGGTCTGCCTGGTCGAAGGCGGTGTCGTCGCGCTCACCACGATTATTGTTATTGTCGGCCTGGGGCGCGAGATCCTGTCGTTGTTCAACAGCGATCCCAACATCGTCTCAATCGGCTATATCCGCGTGTGCTCTATCTTCCCTGCATACGCCTTTATCATGCTCTACGAGAACATGTCCGGCTACCTGCGCGGCTTTGGCATCTCGCTCATGCCCGCCCTTATCACCATGATCTGCGTCTGCGGCATCCGCTTCTATTGGGTATTCTGCGTGTTCCCGCACTTCCGCACCTTTGCGAACATCATGATGGTCTACCCCATCAGCCTGGGCACCACGGCGTTCTTTATGGTCGTGGCGGTACTACTCTGCCACCCGGCACGCACCCATCGCGCTACCCAAGCCAAAGCGACAGCCTGCTAAACACCGCACTCAACGCCACGCCAGTCATTAATTGACAATATGCGAGCTCATATAGTCGATAAAGCGCCTCGTGGCGATAGGCATGGTGTCCCAGCTGCGCCAGGCCGCCACTACGTCGCGTGAGGGGGCGTGCACGATGGGACGTACGCGAATATCGGCCCGCATGCCCTCCACAGTACGACGGTAGAGCATACTCACGCCTAGACCCTCCTCCACCATCGCCATGATGGTGTAGTCGTCGGTCACCTCGCTCGTCACGTGCGGCGACAGCCCATGCGCCGCGAATGCATCGAGCACGTCTCGTAGACCCCGCTCTTCATGCAGCCGCGGCATAAAGGCAACCGGTGCGCCTTTACAATAGATGCCAACATAGCATTTGCCATAAAGGAGCTCCATGGACACCGCAACTCGCGACCGCAACATAGCAACTTGGTTGGACGATGCGCCGCAGCCGGTACGTGACACTACGAACCAGCTGCTCGAGCGCATCGCCCTTTTGCGTGCCGAGCAGACCATCTACCCGGCACAAGACGACATCCTCAATGCCCTCGCCTACACGCCGGCCGACCAGGTCAAAGTTGTCATCTTGGGCCAAGATCCTTATCACGGGCCCAACCAGGCCATGGGGTTATCGTTCTCGGTCCCCGCGACGCAAACCAAGTTGCCGCCAAGCCTGCGCAACATCTATAAGGAACTCAAAGCCGATCTGAGTTGTCCCATTCCCGCCACGGGAGATCTGACGCCATGGGCACAACAGGGCGTCCTGCTCCTCAACACTACGCTTACCGTGCGCGAGCATGCCGCGAACTCACACGCCAAGCTGGGCTGGAGTACGCTCACCGACTACGTTATCGAACGCTGCTGCCAGCTACCCCAACCGGTAGTCTTTTTGGCATGGGGCCGCTTTGCCCAGCAGATGGTTGAGGGCAAGCTCGCCGCAATCGACGCGGGCAAAACAACCGGCAAGTTCTGCCTTGCCTCCACGCACCCCTCGCCGCTTTCGGCCAACCGTGCCACGGCAGAACTCCCCGC
Source organism: Collinsella sp. WCA1-178-WT-3 (M1) (assembly GCF_009696325.1). Lineage (GTDB taxonomy): Bacteria > Actinomycetota > Coriobacteriia > Coriobacteriales > Coriobacteriaceae > Collinsella. The sequence continues at coordinate 42,958 of NZ_VUME01000010.1, read as the reverse complement.
TTTTATGGGGTCGCGACCCTTCTCGGCAGCCAATCGGCTACTCGAACAGCACGGCTCGACCCCCGTCAACTGGACTTGTCTCGGCTAAAAATCGATACATCAAAAACGCGCCCGACGGCTTTCCATCGGGCGCGTTTCCTATTCGGGCCAAATAAATTGTGTGCGGCCGGCCTCGCCACCATCAATGAGCAGGCTCTGCCCGGTCATAAACCGGTTGGTCACGCCCACAAAGTAGATCCACTCGGCGATCTCTTGGGCGGTTGCCCAGCGTTTAAGCGGCGTAAGCTCCATAATCTGGTTCCACAGGTGTTCGTCTTCCATCACGCAACGGTTGAGCGGCGTGATAACGCCACCCGGGTCCACACTGTTGGCGATGGCCTGCGGTGCCAGGCGGTTTGCAAGGTTCTTGGTGTAGGCGATAACGCCGCCCTTGCTGGCAGCATAGGCGGGAAACTCCGATCCCGTATGCCCGCTCGCCGACCCCACATTGACCACGGATTTGATAGCGGGCGCCGGCTTGGCAGCAAGCCCCTCCCCCACAAAGGCGTAGCGCTCGGTCACGTTGATGGTGCCACACAGGTTGGTGGCGATATCGTCGACCGAATCCTGCGTACCCGCAACGTTCACGATCACTTGGGGTTCAAGGTCGCCTGGAAACGAGCCCGGCTCGCGGACATCAACAATCAGATGGCGGTAGCGCTCGTGTTCGATCACCGCCGGCAGCAGATCAAAGCCCACGACCTCGTGGCCCTCGTCCAAAAAGCGCCGCACGCACGCGGCTCCGATACCGCCCGAAGCGCCCGTAATCAAAACCCGCATACTTGCTCCTTAGGCGGTTGCGTGGCGCTTGAGGTACTCGGCGCCCACATTCTCACGCTCCCAGCCGCGCACGACCTTGTAGCCCACGGGGCTCAGGAAGACCTCGCACAGCAGCTCGGCGACAGCGCCGGTCAGCGAGCACATAAGGACCTGCACCCAGGTCCAACCAAAGAACGTGTGACTCACTACAATGGCAAAGACCAGGTTGTCGATAAACTGGCCAACACCCGTGGACACATAGGAGCGGAAGGCGAAGCTCGCAAAGTTATTCTTTTTGAGCATACGGCCGAGCGACTGGTTGAGCGTGGAGTTAACCACGGCAGAAACGAACATTGCCAGCGAAGAGCCCAGCACCACGTACCAGGTGCCGCCGATGGTGGCGTTAAGGGCGGTGTTGACCTCGATCATGCCCGTGTCGTAGTAGGCGCCCCACATGCCGGGCGTGAGCGAGCATGCCCAAAAGCACAGGCTCACGGCAAGGTTGACCGCCAGTGCGAGGATAGAGATTTTGATGGATGCCTTGGCGCCAAAGCGCTTGCAGATCATGTCCTGGCACAAAAACGAGACCCAGCTCACCACAAAGCCGCAATCGAGTGCCAGATACGGCAGGCTGATGAGCTCTTTGTTGGCCAGCAGGTTCATCATGATAACGCTCACGAAAAACAGCGAAACCGTTGCCGCGGGAATGCTCCGCAACAGGACCTTGTAGTCCTCCATGACCTTCTTGATCATTATGTACTCCTTTGGTTTTAGGTTTAACGAGCAGGATATCGGACCCGAACTGCTCGGACGCCCCGGTCTTGAGACGACGGTGGGCATGATAGCCGCTCACGCGGCATCAGGCAAGCAGGCAGCGCGGCAGCCCCGCAGGGCCACCGCGCCGATGCGTTAAAAGACTACGTTGCCAAACTCCGACAGGATAAGGTCGGGATTGTGGTCGGTTGCCCAATCCACGTTCCACGGGCTCGTAAACAGCAACAGCTTGCCACCGCGCATGTCCTCGACGCGCAGCGTGTCGCGCGTGAGCGAAAGGCCCGGGATATCGATGGTGTCGGGGTCGTTCTGGATCCAGCGAATGTCCGTATAGGGCAGCGGCTGGCGACGAACCTCAACACGGTACTCGGCCTTGAGGCGGCGCTCGAGTACCTCAAACTGTAGCACGCCGACCACGCCCACGATGACGCTCTCCATGCCGGCACCCAACTCGCGGAAGATCTGGATGGCGCCCTCCTGGGCAAGCTCCTCCATGCCCTTGACGAACTGCTTGCGCTTGAGCGTGTCGACCTGCGTAATGCGAGCGAACATCTCGGGGGCAAACGTCGGGATCTGCGGGTACTGCACATGGCGCTTGCCGGAGCACACGGTGTCGCCGACGCTAAAGATACCCGGGTCGAACAGGCCCACGATATCGCCCGCGTACGCCTCGTCCACGATGGCGCGGTCGTCGGCCATCATCGACGTGCCCGTGGCAAGCTTGAGCTTGCGGTTGCCCTGCACGTGGAAGGCATCCATGCCGCGCTCGAACTTACCCGAGCAAATGCGCACAAAGGCGATGCGGTCGCGGTGGTTCTTGTCCATGTTGGCCTGGATCTTAAACACAAAGCCGCTAAAGTCGTCGCGGCAGGGATCGACCGGTTCACTGGTAAGCGTATCGGTATAGGCACGCGGCGTCGGGGCCAGACGCAGGAACTCCTTAAGGAAGGGTTCCACGCCAAAGTTGGTAAGCGCCGAGCCAAAGAACGCCGGGCTCAGCTTGCCGCAGGCCACGGCATCCAAGTCGAGCTCGTCGCCGGCGCCATCGAGCAGCTCGATGTCGTCCATCAGGTTCTTATGGTTCTCCTCGCCGATGAGCTCATCCATGGAAGAATCGCCCAGCTCGGCCTCGACCTCGGCGACCTTCCTGGTAGCGTTGGCATGACCGTCGCCCTCAAAGGCAATGACACGACGAGTCTGACGATCGAACACGCCGCGGAAATTGCGGCCGCTGCCGATCGGCCAGTTCATGGGATACGTATTGATGCCCAGGACATTCTCGATCTCTTCCATGAGCTCAAACGGATCGCGAGCCTCGTGGTCGAGCTTGTTCACAAAGGTGAAGATGGGAATGTGGCGCAGCGTACAGACCTTAAAGAGCTTCTTGGTCTGGGCCTCGACGCCCTTGGCGCCGTCGATGACCATGACTGCGGCGTCAGCGGCCATAAGGGTACGGTAGGTATCCTCCGAAAAGTCCTGGTGACCGGGGGTATCGAGGATGTTGACGCAGGCGCCGTTGTAAGTGAACTGCAGCACCGAGGAGGTGACGGAAATGCCGCGCTCCTTCTCGATGTCCATCCAGTCCGAGACGGCATGCTTGGCCGAGCTCTTGCCCTTGACCGAGCCGGCGGTCTGGATGCTGCCGGTATAGAGCAGCAGCTTCTCGGTAAGCGTGGTCTTACCGGCATCCGGGTGGCTGATGATCGCGAATGTGCGGCGCGACGAGATTTCATCCGACAGGCTTGCCATGCGGATCCTTTCTTGCATTGAGTGCATTACGTCGTTGTAACCGCATTATTGTAGCCGCGAAATTCCGCTCTAGGGCGCCTATCAGGACAAATTCATCAGTTGGGGCCTGTGTAGCAGTCGATGACGGCACTCCGCAGCAGTTTGTCTCGATCTGTAACATCTAGACGGTTTTTGAACCTCTACCTGTTACAGATTTAGACAAACAGGTGGGCGTCCCAGAAAGATCTCGATCTGTAACATCTAGCAGCCAAAAACTTCTCCAGTTGTTACAGATTGAGACAACCAGGTGGGGCCCACCAGCAAAATCTCAATCTGTAACAGGTAGCCGTCCAAATCGGTTCCAGATGTTACAGATTGAGATGAATGAACGAGCGGACAATCCTTATTTGCCTCTTGCATAACTGTGCATAGTGTATATATACTGTGCTTACCGGTTATATACACGTGTAGCCCAACAGCTAAGGAGCCGCTGTGGACATCATCCTATCCAATTCGAGCGACAAGCCCATCTACGAGCAGATAACCTCGCAAGTCAAAGCTCAGATCTTATCGGGCACGCTCGCTGCGGGAGCCAAACTCCCCAGCATCCGTGCACTCGCGAGCGACCTAGGTGTGAGCGTCATCACCACCAAGCGCGCCTACGCCGACCTAGAGCAACTCGGGTTTATCTGCACCGTGCAGGGCAAGGGCTGTTTTGTCGCCGAGGGCAACCAGGAGCTCTTGCGCGAAAACCAGCTATGCCATATCGAAGACCTGCTTGCGAAAGCGGCGAGCCAAGCCGAAGCCTTGGGCGTCACGCGCGACAAACTGCACGAAATGCTCGACCTGGTAGCCCCCGAAACCATGCAGTAGCCATCTGCAAGAAAGGCTATACCATGCAAAACTTGCTTGAACTCAAAGGCATCTCACGCGCTGTAAGCGACCGCTTTTCACTACACGATGTCACGCTCGCCGTGGAGCCCGGCCAGATTGTTGGCTTTGTGGGCGCAAACGGCGCCGGCAAGACAACGACCATTCGCGCCGCGCTCGGGCTTATCAAACTCGATGCCGGCGAGGTGCACCTGTTTGGGCAGCACTGCGGCGCCGACGCGCCCGGTGAAGCGCAGCGTTGTCTGCGCACTCGTGTCGGCCTCGTGCTGGACACATGCCCCTTCCCTTCCACACTCAAGGTGACCGAAGTTGAGGCACTCGTAAGCCCGGCGTACCCCACCTGGAGCCACGACACCTTCGCCAGCCTCATCGACCGATTTGGCTTGGATCCCAAGGCGAAGGTCAAGGACCTCTCCCGCGGCATGGGCATGAAGCTGCAGCTTGCCTGTGCGCTCAGTCACAAGGCCAAGCTGCTCGTTTTGGACGAAGCCACCGCGGGTCTTGATCCCATGGCACGCGAGGAGCTGCTCGATGAGCTGCTTGCCTTTGTCGCCGACGGCCAACGCAGCGTGCTGCTCTCGAGTCACATTACGTCCGACCTCGATCGCGCTGCCGACCGCATCATTTGCATCGATAACGGCTCGATTGTGTTTGACCTGCCGCGCGAGGACATTACCGACCGCGCCGGCATCGCCCACTGTACCCAAGCGCAGGCCGCCGAGCTTATGGCTTGCGTCGAAGGCGCCCGTGCCGCCCACCACGCTTATAGCGTGGACGTGCTCGTGCCCAACCGTCGCGAAACGCTCGAGGCCTTCCCCGAGATTCCCTGCGATCGGGCAACCATTGACGATTATCTACGCCTCACGCTGAAAGGGGCTTCGAAATGAAACGCGCCTTTATGTCCGAGCTCGCCATCGTTCGCACGCTTGTCCCGAGCATAGCGGGCGTCGGCCTGTTCATATTCGTTGTGCTGACCCTCGCCAACACGTCAGGTGGCGACTCCGGCATGAGTGCCGGCGCCTGCGCGCTCAGCGCCATGTCACCCATCATGGTCATGAGCTCGCTGGCAGGCTTCGACAATCAAAACGGATGGGAGCGTTATCGGGCAACGCTGCCCCTCTCGCGCAAAGACATCATCTGCGCACGCTACCTGAGCATCGTTGTCTTCTCGGCCGTCATGACGTGCGCCGCCACGCTTTTGAGCATCGCCTCCATCCCGCTCTTCAACAGCGCGGGCATTCCTTCGACGGGACAGACGGTCTTTGAAATCGCAATCGCCTCGGCAGCATCGATGCTTATCTCCCTCATGATGGTATTCTTGGCGCAGCCGCTGTTCTTTCGATTTGGACACATGGAGGCGCTGCGCCTATCCGTTGGCCTGTTTGCCCTGCTCGGATGCCTTGCCATGGCCACGCTAAGCTCCTCCAACCCCATCAGTAACTGGCTCATGTCGATTGCCGGGGCGAATCCCGATCCCACCGTCCTTGGCTGTCTGTGTGCAGGAACTGCAGTACTGGCGCTCGCACTATGTGTAATCAGCTGCGCTGTCAGCACCAAGGTTTATCGAGTACGCGATCTGTAATCGACGGCTAAAAAAGCTTAGGTGGTACCCCGCTTATTTTTTCAATGAAACGAGGCGGCATAGCGTCACCACCGCCCTTCACAGCAGGCCGTCTAGTTCTTGGCAACCAAAAAGACACCGTCAGCATATCGAAGGTGAATACTTTTCCGAGAAGTGAACGAGTAAAAACAGTGCCCTGTAGCATCGACATTTTTAAGGACTCAATTCCTGCGGTTTTTGTCTAAGAATCCTGCAGTTTTGTTCGAAAAAAGTGTGCATGTTCCAGGGGTCCAGATTTACTCGTTCACTTCGCGGAAAATCATTCACCTTCGATTCGAGCCTTAACCAAATGCCCTCTCGAACTATGGCCCCTGTCTCACCACAGCGATATCAAAGCTTCATGGCGGGACGGTATCATCGGACGAGCGCCGTAAATCTGGCGCGGTCGTTCTTTGGGGAGGCATTTCACCCGTGTCGTGGGTCGCAGCAGCATTTGTGTCGGCGTTCTTTGCCGGCGTCACATCAGTCCTGGCCAAATGCGGCATCAAGCAGACCGACTCCGATGTCGCGACGGCCATTCGCACCTGCGTGGTGCTCGTTTTCGCCTGGGCAATGGCGGGCATTTCTGGATCCATTGGAACCATCGGCAGCATCGAACCCAGATCTTGGCTCTTTCTCGTCCTCTCGGGACTCGCTACCGGTGCTTCGTGGATCTGTTACTTTAAGGCGTTGGGCATCGGAGACGTCAATAAGGTCGTACCGGTCGACAAGATGAGCACCGTACTCGCTGCACTGATCGCCATCGTGCTTTTTGGCGAGACGAGCAACCTTGCGGTTAAGCTCGTGGGAACCGCTGTCATCACCCTCGGTACGTTTTTAATGATCGAGAAGAAGCAGTTTGCCGGATCCGAGCGGCAGCAAGACCGGACCTGGCTCGCTTACGCCCTCGGCGCCGCCGTGTTCGCGGCGCTCACGTCCATCCTTGCCAAGGTTGGCATCGAAGGCGTCGAGTCCAACCTGGCCACGGCAATCCGTACCTGTGTGGTACTGGTTATGGCATGGGCAATCGTGGCAGCTAAAGGCAAGATGGACCAAGCCGTGCACGTAGACCGCTACGAACTCGTATTTCTCGCGGCATCGGGCATTGCGACTGGCGCATCGTGGCTGCTGTGCTACTACGCCATCGCCACAGGCCAGGTGAGCGTCGTGGTGCAGATCGACAAACTATCGATTGTCGTATCGGTACTATTTGCGCGCCTGGCATTCAACGAAAAACTCTCACGGCGCAGCGCCATCGGTCTCGCCTTCATCGTCCTGGGCACCGCCGCGCTCGCGATTTGGAAATAGCGCCGATGCCAAGCGAGATCTAGACGCTCGCAAATCCGTGACAAACGGCATATCCCGGCACGCCCGTGACGTTTTACAATATAAACGTCACGGGCCTCGGCTCAGTCTCGATCATCCAAGGGGATGTCTTTTTGGTCATTGTTCTTTAGGGAACGGTCAATCGCATAGAACCACGAAAACGGCCGTCCAACGGCCGTGGTTTGTTGCGCCGTTCCGCCTCCGTCATCTGCCATTTTTGCACCTGATAGGAAAGAACAATGCAAACCCAGGAATCTCAACCCTTCCCAAAAGCAACTAGCTTCGGCGCGACACTCGTACGCTCTAAGATTATGGGCCCCAATCCCCTCAAGCTCTGCGAAGAGCTGCTTCGCGATGTGCATATCCCCTGCGGCGTCCGCGTCTGCGACCTTGGATCGGGCACCGGTATCACCAGCGCCCTACTCGCCCGCGAATACGGGTTTGACACCTACGCTGTCGATCTGTGGAGCGACCCCGTCGAAAACCGTGCGTTCTTCGATTCGCTCGGTATCTCGCGCGGCTTCTTCAAAACGAGTTCTGAACAAACGCAAAGCGCAATATGCTACTTGCGCAGCGGCTTGGGCAGCGGAATGCCGGCGGCGATGGCTGCGGCGATGATCATGCAGACGATGCCCTTGAGCGGGAAGCACATGAGCAGCAGGCCCACGACCATAACGGGTTGGCGCATGACGGCGCCCATCGTCGAGGCCGTGCAGACGGCGACGCAAAAGACCGGATCGGCGCCGGTGAGGATGGCAAGACCATAGCCCAGGCTTACGCCCGAGAAGATAACCGGGAAGAAGTGACCGCCACGCCAGCCCATATTGATGAGGGCAGGGGTCAGCATGGCCTTGACAAGACCGGTCGCGATAAGCATGCCGGCGGGAATGGTCAGATAGGTTTCCATGAGCACGTCGGCTTGCGTCTCGCCGGCAAACATGGTGTAGGGCAGGAGCGTGCCACAGATGGCGAGCGCCAGACCGGCCATCATGGCCTTGACGACAGGACGCTCCCCTATTGCATGGGACAGCGCCTCGCTTGCATGCTCGGAGACAAAGTACAGCCAACCGCAAACGGTGCCGAGCAACGCCAGCGGAATGAGCCAGGCAAGCTCCAGGTTGCCCACCTCGGCGGACTCGAACCTGGGCATGCCCATGCCGCCGCCCACGAGCTGGCCAAGCAACAGGTAAGTGCCCAGACCGCCGGCAATCGCAATGCCATAGACCACGGTCTTTTGCGCCTTGGGCAGCTTGATGGTGATCTCGTCGGACGCGGACTCATCGTCGGCATCTTCGCCCTGGCCGTCGGCGCTACCGGCGAGCGGCGCCACAAAGCCAAAGACAGGCGCGGTAAAGAGCGCCGTCAGGGCAGCCTGGGTACCTAGCAGCGTGAGCTCCCTAAACTCGGCGCCAAAGCGACGCATGCGGTCGCCGACCCAGCTGCACAGGCCCGCGATAACGCCGGTCAGGCCGGCCTCCGGTCCAATACTTCCGCCAAACAGCAGCGGCAGCAATGCCGCAAGCGAAAGCTTGCCCAGATTGTCGTACGGGTAGCGCCCATCTTGCTTGACCTTAGCCATCACCTGATTCAGGTTATCGGTCTTGGTGTCTGTCATCTTTTCGTACAGACCGATTAACAGGCCGCCCAGCAGGCAGACAAAAAACGGGTACGGCAGAAAGCCAAACGGGCCGCTGGCGAGCTCGGGCGAAGCGACGCCCAGTGCGTGCGGAATCTCGGTCCATAGATAGTCGATGCCGTGCTCCATCACAAAAAAGAACAGCCAGACCGCGGCACCTGCGAACGCACCGGTCACGGCAACGCTAACTAAAAACAGCGCGCGGTTTGTGGGTTTAGCGAGCTTATCCATCGGGTCCTCCCGCGGTCAAAGTCGACATAGATACGTTTTATTGTAGAGCGAGTGTGGCCCAGACGAGCCAACCGTCTGCGCTGCAAACGGAGCCACCGGGGGCCACAGCGGGACAGGCTCAAGGCTTATCCGTTGATAATTGATGCGATTTCGTACAAATCCTCGGCAAAGTAAATGCCTTGCTGGCGCCGTGGGCTTGATAAACCCTTATCAATCATGTGTCCGAGCAGCGCCTTGAGGTCGTTGTAGTAACCGTCCAGGTTATACAGGATGCACGGAGCACTCAGGTGCCCCAACGACACCGCGGACATAACCTCGGCAATCTCCTCGAGCGTGCCCGTCCCACCGGGAAAGGCAATGAACGCATCGCCGAGCTCGATCATCTTTGCCTTACGCTCCGCCATATCGCTCGTCACGATGAGGTCGTCGATACCGTCATGTTGAAACTCGGCCTCGATAAAAAAGCTCGGCTCCACACCCGTCACGTGCCCGCCGGCATTAAGCACGCTATCGGCGAGCGCGCCCATCAGGCCCGATTTGGATCCGCCGTACACGAGCGCGTGCCCGTTGGCGCCAATCCAGTTGCCCAGCTCCTGCACCGCAGACAGAAACGCCGGGTCATTGCCGATACTGGCACCCAGATACACGGTGATATTCAAATTCAGTCCCCCTCATCGTGACGCGCGGCGCCCGTTTTAGCGCTGGCGCCGGCGATATTCGCGCACGCGGCGCGACAGATCGGCGAGCTCGTCACGATCGAGCTCTTCCAAATGCTCAAGATCATCCATAAAGCGCGCCATAGTGTCCTTTTGATGCATCTTGATGAGCATATTGCAGTAGCTCACCGCCACGCCCGTGAGCATGGCAATGTAAAAAATGCTGATAACGCTCAGGACGACCGTGATGACACGGGCGACCGGCGTCTCGGCCGGAATGTCGCCAAAGCCGATCGTCGATACGGTCTCAAAGCTAAACCAAAGGCCATCGCCAAACGTAAGAGTTGTTGGCTCAGAGAGCCAAACAGCCATTGAACACAGAAGATAAAAGACGAGAAAAAGGCCCGTGATGCGCACGAAACCGGCTTGACGCAACACATCGGCCAGCGTCCTCAGCTTTTTCATCGAGACCCCCTTTTTCAGGACAAGCAATCGCTTTTGGTCGGTATTGTCCCACGCCTCCCCCGCAAACGGAACCAGCCATCGAGAATGCCCCTAGACGACGAGTTGTGAGGGACAATCCTTCCACAACAAAAAAGTGCGTTTCAATCCGCGACAAATAGGATGTTCCCGTCGGTCTCGCAGCCTGAACTAGTATCTTGATATAGACATACCACCCACCGCCGTGCACGCAACACGCGGAAAGAAAGGAAACCCACGATGTTTAGACCTCTTCGTAGAAAGAAGCGTGCTATCACCGATCAAGAGGCACGAGAGCTGCTTGTTAATTGCAAACGCGGCATTTTTGCCGTCAACGGAGACGACGGCTATCCTTACGCCATTCCCGTTAACTACTACTTTGACCCCGAGCACGACAAAATTTACTTTCATGGAGCCAAGGCGGGGCATAAGGTCGACGCACTCAAACGCAGCGACAAAGTCTGCTTTACCGTCTATGGCAACGATTGGTACAAAGATGACGACTGGGCACCCTATGTTCAAAGCACTGTGGTTTTCGGCCGTTGCCGCCTCGTGAACGATGACCCGGCGTTTGTCGAAGACAAAGTCCGACAGTTTGCCCTCAAGTACTATCCTTCTGCCGAAGAGGTCGAAGAGGAGATCAAGCAAAGTATCAGGGGCGTCCAGCTGTATGAAATTACGGTTGAACACCTTTGCGGCAAGCAAATTCAAGAAAAGTAGCAAACGTGGAAAAACGCGCTCGCAACCCTCTGCGCCCTATGCGCCCACGCACGTTGACGACACGGGCGCAAGCCGCAGTACCCGAATCGTGCGACCCCTATACCCCAAAAACGTAACGGTCTAGGCGGTCGCACGCTTCCCTTACGCGCGAAAGCGGCAGCGCCAGATTCACGCGAATGTGGCAGGGGCCATGGAACGGACGTCCATCCTGATACCCCACGCCCACGCGTGCCCCCTCGTCGAGCAACCACTGAATATCACGGCCATGCTCGCGGCACCACTCGGTGCAGTCCAGAAACACCATGTACGTGCCCTGAGGACGCGAATAGGACACGCCCTCAAAATGCTCGTCCACGTAATCGCAGAAGTACTCGATATTGTCGGCAAGCACCTGGTTGAGTTCGTCCACCCACTCGTAGCCCTGCGGTTGGTAGGCACCGATAAGCGCATGCATCGAAAGGACATTCATCTCGTTGTAATGGGTCTTATTAGACACAGCGCACATGCGGTCGCGCAGTGTCTCGTTGTAGACAATGTGGTAGCTGCCGACCAGACCCGCCAGGTTAAACGTCTTGCTCGGCGCATAGAGGGCAACCGTGCGCATGCGGGCATCCTCGCTCACCGACTGCGTCGGGATGTGCTTGTGTCCCGGCAGAATGATATCGGACCAAATCTCGTCCGAGATCACCACGCAATCGTGCTCGCGATAAATGTCCATGGCGCGCTCGATCTCGTCGCGCTCCCATACGCGGCCGCAGGGATTGTGCGGCGAGCAGAACACTGCGGCATGGATGTGGTTTTGGGCGAGTTTGCGCTCCATATCCTCAAAGTCCATGCGCCACACGCTCTGGTCGTCGAGCTGAAGCGGGCTGTGGACAATGCGATAGCCCGCGGCCTCGATGGACTTGGTGAAGCCGATGTAGGTGGGGCTGTGGACCAACACCGCATCGCCCGGCTGGACATACGCGCGCAGCGTCGACACGACACCGCCCAGCACGCCGTTTTCGTAGCCGATATGCTCAGGCGCCAGGCCCTCGACGCCATTACGGCGGCTCTGCCATTCGATGATGCGGTCGAAGTACTCGGAACGCGGATTGAAGTAACCAAACATGGGGTGCTGGGCGCGCTGAATGATGTGCTCCTGGACCGTAGGCACCGTGGCGAAGTTCATGTCCGCCACCCACATGGGAATGCGGTCGAAGCCCTCGTCGGGTGCGTTTGGAGCCATACCGGGGATCTCACCCCAAGAGTCAACGGCGATGGAGTCCATGCCGTGGCGGTCGATGATTGAAGTGAAGTCGTATTTCATGCTGAGCCCCCGTGCAGAGCGGAATGATTCGGTAAGCGTTATTGTCCACCAGCGTAGGCGATTTTGGCATGGGGTTTGGCGCTTAATTTGATGGGTGCGGACGAATGGCTGACTAGTCTCGCGCGTCGTTGATTGCGGTTACCGTCAACCTGGCCCCGTCAACCGTAAACGATATGTCGAGTCCGGCGTAAGCCAAGTGGTAAACGCGGTTTGGCTCGTGCTTGCTGCCCGCGCGGCGCGGATCTTGGCGAAGAACCTCGACCAGGCCGGGGAGCTTTGCGGGCGGGACCATGTCTTGAAGCGCTTGTGGGAACTCAACATCGAGCTCTTGCCACGGAGCACCCTCAATCCAGCCGCCGGTCGCATCCGGGTGGCAGTCCGCAAACGGGATGTAGGGCTTAATGTCGTAGATGGGCGTGCCGTCACGCAGGTCGGCCCCCAGCACATGGATGATGGGGCCGTCGTCGGTGCGCTCAACGCGGCTGAGCTTGACGCAGGTAAGACCGATGGGATTGGGGCGAAACGGACTCCGCGTGGCAAACACGCCCACGCGTTCGGCTCCGCCCAGACGCGGCGGGCGCACAGTCTTCGACCACTTGACGTTGGTGCCGGACCTGTCCTGCGTCTTGGCATCGGCAGCTATATCCTTAGCCGTGCCGCCGGGCGTTCCGTTTTCGAAGCGCCACAGCAGCCATAGGTGAGAGAAGGAGTCCAGACCCTCAACTGCTGCGTTGGAGGCAAATTCCGGCTCAAAGACGATGCGTCCCTGCAGGTGGGGCGCCAAAAAGCTGTTGCGCGGAATGCCGAACTTCTGCGGCAGGTCGGTATGTATGTGTGCGATAGGTTCCATGCCGGTCATTGTACGGCATGGAGGTGCGGGGTGCAGCGCGCAATTCTTCGCCGCGGTCTCCCGTCGTGCAACCAACGGTTGCTTGGAAGGGCGCCGGCCGCCGCGTATGCTTAAGCCATCAACCAGCAGAAAGGAGTCGCTATGGCCTTTGCAGAAAAGCTCATTGCCATTCGCCGCGCCCATCACCTTACCCAAGAGCAGCTCGCCGCCAAGCTCTTCGTCACACGCCAAGCCGTCAGCCGTTGGGAACGCGGCGAAGTCACCCCGGGCATCGACATGATGAAGCTCATTGCCGCCGTAACCGGAGAACCGCTGTCCCACCTGCTCGAAATGCCCGAGCACTATTGCCAGAGCTGCGGCATGATACTCACACCCGACGACTGCGGCACCGATGCTGTGGGCGCCACGACCGACCATTACTGCAAGTGGTGCTACGACCACGGCAAGTACACCTACGACACCACCATGGAGGCGATGATCGAGGATTGTGCCCCGCGGCTGGCGCAAAACACCGGCATGTCGCTCGACGAAGCCGTCTCGCTCATGGGCGCCGTCCTGCCGCAACTGGAGCGCTGGCGCTCCGTGCAGGAAAACGAGGAGCGCTACGGTGCCGAGGCGCGGGCGCGCTATGGCGACGAGGCGATCGACGCAGCAAACGAAGCACTGCTGGACATGGACCCCGAGACATGGAACGACATGAAGGAACTTGAACGCGCTATTCTGGGTCAGCTTTCGATTGCCATGGGCGACGGCGATGCGGATGGAAGCGAGGCCCGCAAACTTGTCGCGATGCACCGTCGATGGATTGGCCTTAACTGGGGGCACAAGCCCCAAGACGAAGCATACCTGGGCCTCGCCCACGGCTATCTTGCTGACCAGCGCTTTATCGACTACTACGACAAGCCCTGCGGCACCGGAGCCACGGCGTTTCTGGTACAGGCCATCGAGTCGTCGTCAGCTCATGCATAGACCGCGGCGGCTTTGGGTATTTCAATCAAAACCTCAACCGATTGGAGACCTATGGCTACTAATCATGAGCTCACGCTGTACGTTATGACCGGCTGCCCGTATTGCATGAAGGTCAAGCGTTTCCTTGCCGATAACGGTGTGACCATCCCTGAGCGCAACATCTCGACCGACCCCGATGCCGAGCAGACGCTCATCGCCGTCGGCGGAAAACGCCAGGTTCCCTGTCTGTTCATCGACGGCAAACCACTCTACGAATCGAGCGACATCATCGCATGGGTACAGGAGAACCTGCTCTAGCGTGCGAGTACTCATTGGGGACGCACTTAAATGAGTGGGTAGGAATTCGGTTTCTCAAATTTATAGAACATATGTTTGCTCTCTGTGTTATACTCATCCCAAGGCATGAGACTGGTCGAGAGCTCCTGCGGAGGTCCCCAATGACACGCTGGAGCGAGCTCGGTAAGTAAGATCGGTGGTTACCGCACTCGCCCATCTCAGACAGGCTGCGCTCCTGTTCGCCGTCGCCATCAAAGAACGGCACTCACAATCAGACTGTTTCTTTTCCGTGAGTCACACAGGAGCGCATCGCTATGGCAAAAAAGATACCAACCCTTTCACCCGACATTATTTCAAACACCTGCTCGGATATCAGCAGGATTGTCGAGGCCAAACACCTCGGCCAGAAAGGCACCGACCATGAGGCCTCTTCGGAAGGGGCTCTGCTCATCGGGCGCCGTCTCGAGCAAGAGATTGCCGGATACCCCATTTCCAATCTAAATGGCCTACTCTCGCCCATCGCTTGCCACCTCAAGCAGCACTTTAGCCCAAGCCTGGGCCCGACCTATCTCAAGCGTTGCATAAAGCTCGCACGAACTGTTCCGGAAGACATGAGTTTTCGACCGGAGCTTGATCTAGAACACTATCAGTCGCTCGCTCGCATCGCCGACAAAGATCTGCGCTTGGATCTGATGAACGTTGCCGCTGATAACCGTTGGAGCGCATCGCGCATCGATCGTCATGCCCGCTATCGAAGTCCGCAGGACGTTTTGGATGCTTGGGAGCGCCGTGCGCTTGAATCAAATCAAGAAGTACGGCGCTTCGCCCGCGCCTACACAGATGCCTGTGGAATCATTTCACTCGATGAACTTATTGAGCTCTACAACTCCTGTGCCCCCAATCCAGTCTCGAGATTTGAGATAAATGAAACTATTTGGCAAATCAGGAACGAATCGGGGCAAATCGACAATCCCTGCGTCATATCCAGAGATGGAAAACTCTATCTCATAGCGCCTGAGCTCGATGACGCTGTCGATGAAGCCCCTTATTACTACGATGACTACGGATACTCCTATCGAAAATATGAACGACGCAGCGAATACACCGGTGAGATGCGCGCGCTGCGCGAACGGCGCGTTGGCATCAGAGTGGCAGCCATCTTCGCCGGTCACGAACGTCTCCCAATCAAAAGGCTCAGTTATGACGAAGTCATCTGCGGGCATATAAAGTGCAGTCGATCTGTCGAACGACTCAAGCAGTACGTCCTGAGAGACCCTGAGATTAAGGCATCCGATCTCCATGCAAGAGAAGATGAGTTCGATTTCATCATGACAAAGCTTTTGCGTTCCGTTGGACTCAACGGTATGCCGACAGCACAGCAAATTACCGAAGACGCAGCTTTCTTATTGATTGTCGTACGGCCCGAGTTTTACGAACGCAAGAAAACAGCCGAAGTCTCCAAGCTCCTCTCGATAATCTATGAAAACGCTCCCCTCTGGGAGTTCAACGGACGTTCACATACCGAACTAAAAAGCGAAGGAGTAGTGGAGCCTCCGATGTCGGCTTTACATCGAAAAGTCCAATCAAAACAAGTCGCTTAAGCCTATTAACTGCTTGCATTTTTGTTTACAAAACTGTATACAAAAAGAGAGGCCCTTATGGAGCTCATCGCAATCCACCCCCACGCCCTCAAACACGGGCTGACGGAGACGGATATCACCTGCGCCTGGAACTCCGCTTTTGCATGGTTCAGGCGTGATCTTGAAAACGGAGGTATCGATTACGTTCTCGTTGGACTTGATGGAAGAAGCCGTCTCATGGAGCTCATCGCTCGATATTGCTCCAATCGAGATGGCTACATCATTTACCACGCCCTTGTCCCTCCTACGCGCAAGGTGCTCAGGGAAATCGGGATCGATCGATAGGAGGCACTATGGACGCTAAGCAACTCGAAAAGATGATCGGATTTGCCCCCGGAGAGTTGGAGAAAGCCGCGGAGGCATACGAAAAAGATGAGTGGCCGAAGGGTCGCACCATCAAGCTGGGAAGGCCGTCGATCTCTGATGAGCCAAGCGTTGTTTTATCGGCACGTGTGGGTGAATCGGTTCTTGAAGCGTTTGACGAGAAGGCAAAGCGCCATGGGCAAACACGCACAGAGCGACTCAGAGAACTCATTACCCTTGACGCAATGATTGCCTAGTCCCCCACCGAATCCAAACATGTACGCCAGCATCCAAAGTCGACATTTTTCGATATCTTTGGATGCTGACGTACAGCTTTTGCAACATAGTCATTGGGGACGTTCTTAAATGACTAGCCGTTAAAGAACGTCCCCAATGACTAGCTAACCGTGGAAGCGGGCTATGGGCGCAAGTGGCTGCTCGCGAAAGACGCGCTCGACGGCGGCACGGTATTCGTCGACCTTTTTAGTCTTGCGTACGAGTTTGTGAACGGTAGCAGGATCGGCGAAGGCGCATTTAGCGTAGAACCACCACTCCTTCATGCGAAAGACCGCGTTGCCGCCAATCTCTTCTGCATATGCCGCAAACAGCGTGTCGTGGAAGCGCTGCAGTTCGGCTGCCGTGGCAGCAGGGCCGCCCTTGACCATGCGAGCCAGCGCGGGGTTCGCAAGCAAGCCACGCCCCAGCATCACATGGCGTGTACCGGGATAGGCCTCCACCAGCGCCTCCATGTCCTCAAGATCAAAAATATCGCCGTTGTATGCCACCGGAAACGGCGCGCGCTCCAACGTCTCGCCATAAAACTCTTTGCGCGGCGAGCCCGTATAGCGATCCTTCTGTACGCGCGGATGCACGATCAACTCTGCCAGCGGCATGCGACAGTACAGGTCGAGCACGCGCTCGTATTCGTCGTCGCTCTCCAGCCCCAGCCTGGTTTTTACCGACACCGGCAACGGCGATCGCTCGCACACATCAAGCAAGAACACCTCGAGCCCATCGAGGTTGCGCAAGAAGCCCGATCCTTTACCCTTGGCAACAACCGTACCCGAGGGGCAGCCAAGGTTGAGATTAACCTCGCGGTAGCCCATGTCGGCGAGCACCTGTGCCGCCCACACAAACTCATCCGCGTTCTTGGACATCAGCTGAGGCACCACGTTAAGCCCTTGGTTGTTAGCCGGATCGATTTCCTTAAACGCCTTGCCGCCAAAGCGGTTGCCCACCCGCGGCGGCGGCAAAAACGGCGTGTAATAGCAGTCGAGCGCACCGAAGCACTCCGCATGCACGCGACGGAACACATGCCCGGTAATCCCCTCCATGGGGGCCAACGATAGAATCATCAACATCTACTCTCAAATCAATGCGGCAAAGGAACCGCCCCTTTGTCACATGCATTATGCCTTGTCCCCGAGGCGGCCCACAAGGCGGAGGCGGTTGCTTGATGTCAACCAGCCCTCCGACCATCCCTGTGCAACGAAGGTGAATGGTGCCCACAAACAGCAAGCAGGGCCACCCCACAGCAGCTCCCTCACTCGCCACTTTTTCCTTGTCCAAAAGAGGACGTTCGCGATCAATCGATCACCAACAGCACGCTGCTGACCGCCATGTCTGAACAAATCAGCATCAAGACGGAGAACGAATCTATCGAGTCGTACTACACCTTTGACACCGAGCCCAAAGAAGAGTTCGACAAGTACACCCATCCGGAAATTAGCCTCATGCTCTCCGCAAAGGAGGACTAGCAACTTACGCTCTAATTGACGCTCGCAAACGCCGTCTATATCTCAAGGTCTAATACTTTTCCCGAGAAGTGAACGGCTATATTTGGACCCCCGAAGCATCGACATTTTTAGACGCCAAACCCGCAGGATTTGGCTGGCAAAACCGCAGGAAACCGCCTTCAATAAGTGTCGATGCTTCGGGGGTCCAATTTGACTCGTTCACTTCTCGGGAAAAGTATTAGACCTCGCTTTACATGTCACTCAATGTGACAAAGGGACAGTCCCTTTGTCACATTATTCGGAGCGCAGGGCTTCCACGGGGTCTTTTTTGGATGCGCTGCGGGCCGGCAGCAGGCCGGCAACGACCGTCAGCAGCACCGAAATTGCAATGAGCGCCAGCGCATCCTGCACGGGCAAGCTCATCAGATTGGGTACCTGTTTGGCAGCAAGCGCCCAGGCATTAACCGGAAAACTCACGGCCACCACAACGACAATAGCAAAGACACCGGCAATGAGGCCCTCGATAAAGGTCTCGGCGTTGAACACGTTTGCCACGTTGCGCTTCGACGCGCCGATCGCGCGCAGGATGCCAATCTCCTTTTTGCGCTCCAGCACGCTGATGTAGGTGATGATGCCGATCATGATGGAGCTCACGACCAGGCTGATGCTCACGAACGCGATGAGCACCAAGCTGATGGTATTCACGATATCAGTCACCGAGCCCATGATGATGCCCATGTAGTCGGTGTACGAGATTGCCTGCTCGTCGTGGCCGGCGGCTTTGACCTGCTTGTTGTACGCATCGATATGGTCGAGTACGCGCTCCTTGGCCTCAAAGTCGCGCGGGAAAATCTTGACCGAGATGGGATCCGCTTCATCCGCGTAGCCCAACGTGGTCAGATTGTTGTCGTAGGTGAGCTTCGACGCCTTGGCATAGCTCATCATGAGCGAGCTCAGGTCCTCGGCGTCCATGTTGAAGTGGATGGCACGAGCAAAGGCGCTCGCATCCACGCGCATGGCGCTCGCCAGGTTGGCAAAACTCGAAGACATCTGCGTCACCATCTGGTCCATGAGCCCTGCCGCGCCGGCCTTGAGCTGGGTCGACACGGTCGTTGCCACCTGCTCGCTGATCGCCTTCATCACCTGATCCATAGCCTGCTGCAGATACGGAGCCAACTGATTTTGGACATAGTCGGTCATCGCCTGTTGCAGGCGCTCGACCAGGGCATCGCCGCCGAGCGCCTTGAGCTGCGCCACAACATCGTTCTCGAGATACGCCGAGAATGCGGCAGCAAGCTTTGACGCGTCTTTGAGATCTTCGGGTGACAGCGCCCTAAACTGATCAGACTCCAAAAAGCCCTCAAATAGTTGGTTGGCAAGCGTTCCCACCTGTTGCATTTGCTCGGGCGTGAGCTCCAGACCGTCAAAGATGCCCGAGAAATCGGGGGTCGGCGCTTTGGCCATGATGTCGCTTAAGTCGATGTCTTTGCCAACGCCCGAGAGGTCAATATCCAGGCCCGACAAATCGATGCCCGAAAGATCCATGCCACCGGCAGCACCCGAGAGTGCAGACGCATCGAACGAGAACGCGCTCTTGAGCGCCGCCTCGTCCACACTGAACATACTGCCCAGATCCACGCCTTGCTTGGCCTCGCCTTGCAGTTCGTCGAAGGTTTTGCCCGTAAAGACATCCGTCTCGGGGTGGGCAAGTTGCTCTTGCACGATCTGCGAATCGGCGGCGCGCTCCATAAGCTGGCGAGTCAACGCATGCGTATAGGCTATGCCCGGAGACAACGCGCTCGCATTGGCCGTCTCGTTAGGTCGCACCACGCCCACAATGTGCACGTCAATACCGTCGGCAACCTTGGCCGTCATAAAGTCGGCGTCGCCGGACATGTCAGTCCACATGCCGGTCTCTTCGTTTTTGCGATAAGCATCGGCCGGCGACAACACCTTAAACGTCGTGGACAGCGCATCGTCGTAAGTAAAGTCGGCGCCGCTCTCAGGCGTCTCAATCTTACCGTCGGCGGCCATGGCACTGTTCACCAGGTCGTTGAGCTCATCGATATCCAGCGCACCGATGCTGTAAAGCGTATAGTCGCCCACCGTTCCACGGCTCGAAAGCACCATTACGGCTTCGTGAGCAGACGTAGGCCAATGGCCGGCGACGACATCGTACTGGCTGTCGAGCAGACTCTGATCGTCGATCATCTCGTTAAAGACCGAGGTCCCCATGGAGTCCATGCTCACCGTTGCCGCCGAGCTCGCACCACCGCTCATGGCCTCGGTCATAGCGTTGGGCACCAGCCGGACAGGCTTCTCATCGCCCTTGCCGGCACGATAGATAACCGGCGTCACGCCGTAACCGTACTGGATGGCGTTGACCTCTTTGTCGATACCGTCGCCGCCGGCATCGAGCCATGCCTTAAAGCTCGTCATGTCGTTGGACTTAACACTTGCAAACATATCCTTTACGGCCGTGACCACGGGGATCTTTTTGGTTCCCTGAGCCTTGCCGTCGGTGCCGTCGTCGGACGAACCCTCGTTCTTGGACGTATCGTCATCCGTGGCCCCCTGTTCGCCCATCATGGACGACAGGTCGTAATCCTGCTTGGAAATGGTAAGCGGGTAGCTCGAAAGCGTATCCTCCTCGACCTTTTTGATGTAGCCGTTTACGCCATTGGACAGCGCCAAAATCGCCGCGATGCCAATAATGCCAATCGAGCCCGCAAAGGCCGTCATGGCCGTACGGCCCTTCTTGGTCATAAGGTTTCGGGCAGAAAGCCCCAGCGCCGTCACAAAGCTCATCGAGGTTTTGCGCGTAGGCTTGGCCTCGCGGCGCGTGGCGTCAGCGACATCGAAAGGATCAGAATCGTCGGTAATCTTGCCGTCCGCCAGGTTGACGATGCGCGTGGCGTACTCGTACGCCAGATCGGGATTATGCGTGACCATGATAACCAGACGGTCGCGCGCGACGTCCTTGAGCAAGTCCATGACCTGCACGGACGTTGTGGAATCCAAAGCGCCGGTCGGCTCGTCTGCCAACACAATCTCGGGATCATTAATCAGGGCGCGGGCGATGGCCACGCGCTGCATCTGTCCACCCGAAAGCTGACTCGGGCGCTTGTTCACGTGCTCGCCCAGACCAACGGCCTCGAGCGCCTTGCGCGCACGCTGGCGGCGCTCGGCGTGCCCCACGCCCGTGAGCGCAAGCGCCAGCTCCACGTTTTCCAAAATGGTCTGATGCGGAATGAGGTTATAGCTTTGGAACACAAAGCCGATGCGGTTGTTGCGATAGGCATCCCAATCGCGATCGTGAAAGTCCTTGGTCGAAATACCGTCGATCAGCAGGTCACCCGAGTCAAAGTGGTCGAGTCCGCCGATAACGTTGAGCATCGTGGTCTTACCCGAACCCGAGGGCCCCAGAATGGCCACGAACTCGTTATCCCGAAAAGACAGGCTCACGCTGTCGAGCGCCACCTGCGTAAACGACTGCGTAACGTACCTTTTGCAAATTCCTTTGAGCTCCAGCATGGACGGCAGCCTCTCCTGCGCAGGCACCTTGCCCGCTCTCCCCCGCCGTTCGTATTCGACGTGTTTGTCCTACTCTATCCCCATTTTTTACCGGCGCCAGTGAGGAATGTAACAAACCGCACCAAAAAAACGAATGGGACGGCACGCCGCGTGGCGCACCATCCCGCGCATACCGTCGATAATGTGACAAAGGAACTGTCACTTTGTCACATTAGTCAATTGTGAGTGCATCCCCTGGAGCGATATCCGAAACCTCGCTGCCCAGCGCCAGCACGCCGTGCCAGCCTTCCTGTAAGCCACCTTTCTCGAGGATAAGATCCGAGCTGTCGATCGTACTGACGGCGGGCAGTGGTTTGCCAAGAATCGCGTTGGAAACATCCACCACTTCAAGAGTCCCGTGGCGGCGCGGTTGATGAGAACCTTTGCCGAATAGCGCAAGCCGCCGTGATAATCAAAAAGATGTCCACACTGATTGATATGCTCGCCGATAAAGAGCAGCCATGCCGCAATCTTCTCCGCGGCAACAATACGGAAGGCGACCATGAACGATTGCGGCCAAACAGGCACGCCTAAGGACAGCGCCAGTGCGAAGGATTATAAAAGTGCCCTCGATTACATGCTGTCCGGGCTGAATCCCTATGTACGAGACACCGATCTTTCACCTCAGGTCGCCGCGCTCTACAAGCCCGGCACAATCTTTCGCAGCAAGAACCCCGCTGACATATCGTCCCACATTGGCGGCATGAGCACATCGCATCGTCTTCTCATCCTGTTGAACCGCATCATCGATCTAACCGAATTGGAGCAAGACGCCGATCGAGGACACTGTGCGACCCCGTCGGAGTCTCGTTTTTTAGTGCTCGATGCGTACGAATACCACGGAAAGACACAAATTACGCTGCTGCATCTTTTGGACGACGAACGCTGGCGTTACTTTATCGATGCGGTGCCGGCAGCACCCGAACTTGAAATTGATGCCATACGCATCAATTTCAGTGCCGTATGCGAACAGCAGCCCATCAGCGATTTAGCATCCGAAGAATGGCCCGATTGTTGCTCAGACCCCATCGGCGTAAACCCCCAAGGAGAACTGTATTCACCCGAGCCTAAGCCTGCGGAGGCACTTTGACCCGTCTTTGTGGGTGAGCTTGAAAAGCGGTAAGCGCGTTGACCTGCCGTACAGCGAAATGGGAATTCCGCGGTCTCCATCACTTGATACGATACAAAACAGTAGACAATCCGAAAGGAGCAAACGATGGACCTTAATCCCAACAACGCATATGGAGTCGAAAAGGAAGACGTCGCGCGCATGGCAGAACTTGCCGGCATGGAGTTTGTCGACCATGGCGAGGACGAATACAACGAGGGTTTTCCTTCCGAAGATCTTATCTATGGGCCCGAGCAGGAAAAAGACCTCCTCGCCGAGATGGCAAACGTTGCATTCTCCACGCCTGGCGATGATTATGCCCAGTATATCTCCGAAAACAGAGAGCGCGTCTACCGTGCGGCCCGTATGTCTTCAGCAGTTAGGGAAATGCTCGTCTTGGGCTACAGGCTGGGAGTTTCGTCCGGCAGCGGAGCCTGTATGAACGATTTAGGCGCCCTCTACTATATGGGAGACCTTGTTGAGCAGGACTACGCCAAGGCCGCGGAACTCTACGAAATGGCGGCCGACGCAGGTTGCTTCCAGAGCATCATCAACCTCGGCTATATCTACGAGTACGGAAGGACTGGCAAGCCCGACCATGCCAAAGCCTATCAGTGGTATTCGCTTGCCGCAGCGCTTGCGCCCTCCAGCGAGGCGGTGTACAAACTCGGCGACATGTTCAGCCGCGGTCGCGCCGTACCGCAAGATAGGTCAAAAGCATACCGCCTGTACGAACGCAGTCTTGAGCTTGCCCGCGACGATGCAGAGTTCGCCCAGCCCGCCATTCGCATAGCCTCTATGCTCATTGACCCCGACGCCCCCTCTTGTGGCATCGACCGTAATCCCCTGCGCGCGTTGGCGCTCTATCAACGCGCCGAAATCGGTCTGCGCATCGACATCGCCAATGGCATGACATATTACGCCAAGCGTCTCCGCGAGGCCATCGAAGGTCAGGAGAAGGCTCGTGAGCTCGTCGAGATGGACAATTTTGTGATTGACCGCTAAGTGCCACTTTCGCGCGTCTTATCAACATCAATGATCTGATCCTGCCATGGAGTCCCTCCATGGCAGGATCAGATGTTTACCTTGGCGCCGTCGATGGTCTTGAGCAGGAAATCGCCGTAATTGCTGCCGTCCTCAATCATCGGCATATCTTTATTGGCGGCAAGAAACACCTTTTCCCACAGTGCGCTATCGCTCGAAAGGATATCGTTCTCCTTTTGCATGAGCTTCGCATACAGCTCGGCGGCCTCGTCGGCATTGGTCGGCTCCTGCGCGATGAGCTCCGCGATCTTAGGATCGGAGCTCGTAGATTCGCTCGCGTTGCCACCGGGCGCCGGACATGCCACAAGACACAAGGCCAGCACCGGCACCATAAACAAGGCCGCAATCTTAGAAAGCTTCATGGTCATTCCTCCGTTTTGTCGAAGCTTGTTTACTTTTTATCGGCGGTCAGAGGGAGCTTTGCTGCCGACACATCCAGGCCATAGCGATAGCTGATGGCATCGACGGGACAGGCCCCGATGCACTTTCCGCACCGGATACATTCGGCATGATTGGACGCGCGGACCACATCGACGTCCATCTGACAAACCTTTGAACACTTGCCGCACGAGACACATTTGCATGCGTCAACCCGAATCCCCAATAGGGACACCTTATTCATGAGCGCATAGAATGCGCCGAGTGAACAAATCCATTTGCAGAAGAGGCGGTAGAACAAAACGCTCAGCTCTACCACGGCAATGAGAACGACAAGTTTCCAGATAAAGAGCCACCCCAGCGCAGATCAAATACCGGCGTTGGCAATGGCCAGCGGAATGGCGCCCTCGAGCACACCCTGCGGACAGACGTATTTGCCCGACTGCGAGACCAAGGTACTGATTCTGTCCGCGCGTGGTGAAGTATCCGTTAAAGTCTCCGGACTCGATGCCGGCGCCAACGATTACCTCACCAAGCCGTTTCATCTGGACGAGCTTGCGGCAAGGATCCGCAGCCTTACCCTCAGACGCTTTGCACAAAGCGACATAGTTTTAACCTGCGGAAAGCTCAGCTTTGACACCAAGGCGCGCATCGCTTCCGTGGACAGTGAGGCTCTATCTCTTACGCGCAAGGAAACGGGAATCATGGAATACCTGATGCTTAATCAGGGGCGTCCGGTAAGCCAAGAGGAGCTTAACGAGCACGTTGCGCGGGAATGTGACGAATAACTGCCCCTTTCGCGCACACAAAAGCAAGGGGCCCATGCGCACAGAACCAACGCCATGCCGTGCGCGCGGTGCTGCCCGGTATGAGGGCCCGCCGCTCCGGCCACGTGTTCAACGTGAGCAGCTTGGGCGCTTACAACGTCGGACCGCTCTCGGGCGTGTACTGTGCCACCAAGCGCGCGGTAAAGGCGATATCCGAGACGCTCGCCCAGGAGCTCGTGGTGGGTACGCCGGTCTACTTTGCAGGGGCAAACGGCGCGTTGCTCGCGCTGCTCGACCGCGCGTTTTACGCCGCGAGCGTGCACGGAAGACGGTTCGCCGGCAAGCCGGCATGCGCGGTGACGACGCTTTGGCGGGCGGGGTCCACCTCAACACTCGATGAACTGAACCGCTGCTTTACATTCAGTGGCATGCCAGTGGCCTCGTCGACCTACTGGAACATGATGTTTAACAGCGGCGACGACCCCTTTGGCGAGGACATGCTGCGCCAGCTCGGGGAAAACATGGCCCATCTGGTGAGGACGACAAGGGTCTAATGCCCCGATAATCCCATCTACATTTGATTAACTTAGCGGACGCCTACTCGACAGCGGGCGTCCGTTGCATATGGGCGCCAACTTGTGGCGCCGCAAGGTCGGTCATTCTGGCTTCGTCGCTTGTGCCTTCAATCTCTCCTCAGCGCTCAGCATCGCAGGATGATACGGACACTTTTCGCCCATGCACACTGTATTGACCGCATAGCTATCGCAGGCTGGCGTCTTCTCCCATGCTTTAAGCTGTGGTCCGCCGAGCGCGTTAAAAAACGAAACGGCCTCACGAATCGCCACGCGCGCATCTCGCTTGCAGCACCGTGGGCTTCCCGAGCGCGCGATGGCGGCAAGCAGCTCCGAAACCATAAGCTGCCCCTCCTGCCAGCCTTCACTGCGCAGCGGCGCATTGCCGCGCACGATTGCATATGCCATGCCCGCAGACGCAGCTGCCCCGCACACGCCCCAACGGGCACACGTTGCCCCCGGCACGCAATCCGACCGAGACATCAAATCGGCAAGATCGTCTTTGAGCATCGCATCTCGCTCCCCAGATGCTTCGGCGTTGCGCCAGCACGCAAGCAGCACCGCGCCCACAATAAAATGGTGGATGGGGCCAAAAGCCACGCTGCGCTCATCTGCCATAACCTCTTCCAAAAGAGCCGCGGGCGCCACCGACGTACTGGCCATGAGCATCTCAACAATCCAGCTTGTTTGTTCGTCTTTTGCCATGCGGCATCCTCCTCTAAAACAAATTGTGCGCGCACTCCATTATGGCCTTCTTCTGCCCGGCGCGCTCAATGCGAAACAACCTGCTTCGCTCGTGCCGCTAACAAGCCCTGCTAGTTCTCGTCGCAAATCAGCCCTGCTCAGGAGCAACACCAGAGGCGATGGCAGGCACGATGGACAGTGGCAACACCACGACGGCAGCCCTTTTCGAAAAAGAAGGCCCCGCGCAATCGCGCGAGGCCTCCCCATTCATGGAACTATGCTCAAAGCAGCCCAAAAAGCTTACTCCCACTCAACGGTGCCGACGGGCTTGGGCGTGAGGTCGTAGCACACGCGGCAGATGCCGGGGACCTCGTCCTTGTGCAGCAGCTTGACGGGCTCGCAAAGCTCAAACTGCAGGTCCTCGGGCAGGCCACCCACGTTGTGGTGGGCCTTCACGCCATCCTGGGACTCCAGGATGTCGGGGTAGATGGTGCCCTGGGCGAGGAAGCTGACCTCGTCGCCAACCTTGCGGGCCTCCTTCTCGGTTCGATGGAAATGCGTCGCGCGTATGCAGACGCACCGTCATATGCCATCATTATATGCAGAACGAGATACGTTTCCCATCGCTGCGTCAGAGCTTTTTACAGGGGTGGCAGTTTTTCTATATTCCAAGGTCAGCTAGGCTTCGGTAGCCACCTTGCAGCATCGCCAATAGACTCTTCCTTTATACGTTCTTCGTAATCGTATGCCATACCCGCAAATTCCAGTCCCGAGTAACAGGAGTACAATTGCTGCTATTGTTGCCAACTGTTGGGAGATGGAAGATGGACTGCGATGGCTACCCATGCGTTCCCATGCCGTTGATGTGCACCGCCTTTGTGCCGGGGCAGATTGACGCTGCGGTTGCAGGCATTTCCGACCCCGATTCGCGCGCCATTGCCACGGCAGAAGCGCTGTACTTTCGCGGACAGGCCACCCTCGCTGCCAAGACGGCGCGCCCTTATCTTGACGCCACCGACCCCGCACTGCGCTATTCCGCATGCTTTATCTGCGGATACGCCAGTCTGTCGCTCAACCGTATCGCCGATGCCCGCCGGTGCCTTACTGGCATCCTCGATACGCCGGCCGACGAGGAATCGCCTGCCGTCCACGCCATGCACATCCTGTTCGCCTCGGCCGCGAGCGTCCTGCTGCACTTGCCTTCCCCGTATTCCGCCGAAGAGTTTTATCCGCTTGCGGCGCATTTGCCCGAAGGCCTGCGCCTGTTCGCCAGCTACGTGATGGCGCACGCCTTGTATCTGCGCGGCGAATACGGCCGCAGCCTTGGCATGGTGGAAAATGCCCTGATCATGAAACAGGGAAGCTATCCCATCTCGGAACTGTTCCTGCACTTGGCGGCTTCCATGGCATGCATGAGCCTCAAGGACATCGACGCCGCAAAGGCACATTTCGGAGCCGCTTGGGACATTGCGCGCCCCGACGGCCTTATCGAGCTCATTGGCGCGCACCACGGCCTTTTACAGGGGCTCATCGAGGCGTGCCTAAAAGCGCAATACCCTGACGATTTCGCACGCATCATCGAGATTACGTATCGATTCAGCTACGGCTGGCGGCGCATCCACAACCCCGATTCGGGCGAGGACGTGGCCGACGATTTAACGACCACGGAGTTCACCATGGCCATGCTCGCCTGCCGCGGATGGACCAACGCCGAAATCGCACGCCACATGGAAGTATCGCCGGGCACTGTTAAAAACCGCCTATCAGGAGTGTATGCCAAGCTTGGTATCGGAACTCGCGCCGAGCTGGTCGCGCATATGTTGCGTTAGCGACCGAGCTGCCAAGCGCATCGAACGCGTTCCGGAACCCGGCGCTTCGCTCGATCAATTTGGACATTTTGACCCTTGAACGGCACTACCGCCACGGGGCACCTTCTCGCAAAATAGGATTATTTCCTCCGATATTTGCGGGATGGGAGCCCAAAATGCTTGATCGTCGTTCGCTGCTTATCGCCGGAGCATCCTCGCTGGCAGGCATCATGCTGCCTCGCGTGCCGAGCAGCGCAAACGCCTTCATACTGCCATTCGCCCCCACCGAGGCCTATGCCGACGAAGAAGACCCCTTCAAGGTGCTCGTTCTCTCGCGCACCGTGTTTGGTGTGGTCGTGGTCGACGTCGCCAACAAGAATATGCCCATCAAAGGAGCCCAGGTCACGCTCGCGTCGCGTTATGCCGCGGGCAAGCAACTCTCCGCCACTACCGACGACGAGGGCACGGCCATCTTCGAGGTCGCGCCGCTTTCGGAAGGCTACGTGGACGAGGCAACGCTTCTCGACGCGTACGACTTTAACGGTGGCATCTCCATCAGCATGGCGGGCTACCGTGATGTCGAGATCCCCCTCACGCGCATCCAGGGCGGCACCGCCATTACCGCGCCCACACGTCCGCTTTCCGACGGTGAGCCGTACTTTCGCCAGCTTACGTTCGACGAGTGGGACATCCAGTACGCCGACGCCACGTTCATGGCACTGCCGAAGGACGACGCCGGAAACGACCAACCCGACACGCACGCCTTTACCGTGCAGGCACATCTGCCACAGGGTGGACAGGCAACGCTGTGCATCAACAAGGTAATGCCCGCCACGAGCAGCTCATCCGAAACCGTCACGCAAATTGGCCAAGTCAAGGCCAGTGCATCGGGTTCGGATAATCTGGCAACGTTCACACTCGAAGACACGTTCCTCGATGCAGCTTCGGGCCTTCTGGAGGAAGGATGCAAGCTGCGCTTTGTCCTCGACTATCAGGGCAAGACCTATACACTCTCCTCCCCCATGGCCGTTGTCGCCGCGCCGGCCGCAAAGGCAGAATCGGGCTCGACCACTATCGTCCCCACCACCATGGACCAAGAGATTACTCCGTTTGATTTCCCGGCGGCGTTTCCCGGCATCGGCGGCAATAAGTTCACGTGCTGGATGCCCTCGTTCCCCATTTTGTTCGATTTCTCTTTTGCCGGATACGTGCTGTTTGGCGGAGGATACAAACCAGTCGGCTACAGGAACGATTCGGGCAATCCGGATCCGGAGTACTGGAAGAAGTCACCGCGCGAGTCGGGCGCCAAGCAGGCAAACCGCTACCTCGACGAGATGGAGGGGAAGTGGAATCAGTACAAAAGTATGAGTGCCGGTTCGGGCACCGATCCAAGGAACACTAAGCTGCTTCGTCACCACTGCACGCCGCGTTTTACGATGGATATCGCCACACAGCTGTACGGATCGCTCGCCTACGACTGGGTGGGCAAAACCTGGGGTGACAACAACGACCCCGCATTTGGCAATATTAAGGCCCTCTTCCAGGTAAGAACCGACCTCAATTGGACCGAGCAGTTTACCCTAGGACCGGTGCCGTTTTTCCTAAACGTCAACCCCTGGGTGCTGGCGAAGCTGGCGCTCGCCGTGGGTGCCCACACGCACGGCAGCGGCGCGGCGTTTTTTAAAAACATTTCGCTCGACTATTCAAACACCTCGGGCTCCTTCACCATCCAGATCGGTCTTGCCGTCACCTTTGGCGCCGGCGTTGCAGGCGTCGCTTCGTCTGCCGTGCGCGGCGCCGCATCCCTCACGCTGTTCATTGGGTACGAGAAGGCAGATGGACACCAGCTTCCGCGACTGCGCGTAGGTGCAGACGTCGATGTCGATGTGATACTCCAGTTCGTAATGTTCAAGTGGACCACCAAGGCTTGGTCGGGGTCGTGGCCCACACTCCTCGATTCGTGGAATATGTCGGTGAACAATGGCAACCAGTATGTGCTCCAGCGCTCTGAGCTCGCATTGGGTGGAGATACGCCTTACACGTTGGATGCCTGCTTCGGCACGGCCGACAACGCCGAGGCAGGCGGCGTGCCGCAATTTATCGCATCGGCCACCATCGTCACCAACGCCGAGCTGCTCGCACGCGCCGAGGTTAAGGCCACCGCCGTAAACGTCGCGCCTGTCGTGCGCGATTGGGATCAAGCGGTCACGCGCATTGAGCTCGAGGCGGATGCAGAAAGCGACGACACGGGACAGATCGAGCATTTCGTCCATACACTGATAGAAAACGCCGCGCCGATGTATAAGTACACCTATATCGGGCAGGCGACGAACGCCGTTGCGGACCCCAACGCCAATTCTGCTGGTGTATCGGAGGACGAGCGTGGCGGCATAAAACCCTCGAGCGACAACGTGCTGTTTACTGGCGTGCTCAGCGAAGCTCACATGAAGCTGGCAATGATTGCCGGCGTAGAATGCCAGTTCCGTATCGCCTCGGTGCGCTACGGCGACAATGGCCGCTCGCGCCTGGTGGTGCACACAAAGGCAAACGGCACGTGGTCCGCTCCCACTCCCGTGGACTTTCCCCTTGGGTTTGGCGAGGGCGACGTGGAGCGCGACGGCATATTCGATTACGACTTCGACGTGGTGGAATATACGGACGGAAGAGGAAACCAGGACGCCTACGTGCTGCTGATCTCGGGCGAGCGCCCCGCCGGTGACAACACCCTTTTCGATACGGCAAGCACAGCCGGCATACTGTCCGTCGTGCGCCTGCGCATAAGTAATAGCGAAGTTCGCGTGGTGTCGTATACGTCGTGGCGCAGCATCTCGCGCGGCCGCCTTCAGGAGGATGGATACCATTGTCTGCAGTGCCCGCGTATCACGGTGGGCAAGACGATCGTCGACGGGCGCCTGTCGGGTGCCTACCTCCACCGCCGCGGAACCACCGCAGAAAAGGCGCTCGGCAGCGAGGCCGATGTTGCGCTGGAATGCTTTACCTTGTGGTCGGATGATTTGGGCGACAGTCTCACGTTCCGTCAGGTCCTCCGCTTTCCGCAAGCACCGTCGAGTATCGAGCTGGGCGAGCCCGAGAATATCAACGGCAAAATGGTGGTGTCCGTTGCGTACGAGACCGCAGACGGTTGCGGCTGCGCATCGTACGCTGTGATCGGCCAGTCCATTGCGTGCTGGGACGTTATGTCACCAGACGCCACGGTACCCCATGCGGTGCCATGGCCACAACATTCGGGCTTTTTGGCAACCGTCAACGAGCAACTGCAGCATATTACTTGGACGCGTGGCGCATCGGCATTTGCAACGCAGCCCGTGGGTGCCGCAGGCTGTGGCCCGGCATCGTTTAGCGTAAGCAACAACGGCAGGTGCGTGCTCTATGTAGAGAACACCGATGGCAAGGTGGGACAAACCTACGACGAAGAAGGCAACCCGGTAGCAGTGATGGGCAAGCACTTCCGCATCTTCGCCAGCACCTTGGCAGGCGATCTGTTCACGGAGCCGTTCGTGATGTGCGAGCTGGACCATCCCGTCGATCAGATAACGACATTTTTGACGTCGGGAGGCATGCTCTCCGCACTCGCCACGCACATTGTGAGCGCGGAGAAGAGCGAGGCAGAGCTGCACGGCATCGAAGTGCCCTTGGTGGCGTGTGCCACTCCGACGGGCGCGGTCGCTACCTCGGGCGCGGTGGTACCCGGAGCAGCAGGCGAATCCTTCATGGTCACGGTGCGAAACGACGGCAACACCTTGCTGACCGCCGGCACGATCGATCTGTACCGAGAGGGCTCCAGCCAGCCGTTCTCCAGCGCATCCATCGGATTCGGACTGAACGCACGCATGGTTTCGATCTACGATCCAGAGCTTGCCGAGGATGCTTCGGCCAAAGACATGGCACACGTGAAGTACGCGCTCGAGACGCTGGGCGCACGTTTTGCAACGCACCCGCTGGTAGCCGACAACGGCAACGCCGTGCTGGCACCGGGTTGCACGGCACAGTTCCGCATGAGCTTCGCCATCCCCGAGAGCTGGAGCGACGATGTGGGCAAACGCGTAACGCTGTATGCGAAGGCGCATAATCTGGTGGCGCTCGATCCCGTAACGCTCGAGGAAATTCGGCCGGGTGCAAACTCGGCGCTGGGTGCCGTACTGCACGAGCTTCATGTGCCCGACGCGGCATGCGAACGCTCAGAAGTTCAGGTCGGCGTATGCGACAGCGCGGATACGACGGGGCTTCACGATGCACCGATGACGGTGGACGACGGTGGCGGCTCGAGTGGCGGCGGTACTGACAAGGGCGGCGGCTCCGGCGGAAGCAGCTCCAGCAGCGGCAAGGACCACAACAATAGCAAGCGCCCCGGAAAAGCGGGCGCGCTTGCGGGCACGGGCGATACATGCGCTCCCCTTACGGCAGCCGCTGCAGCACTCGCCGCGGCAGGCGCCAGCCTCGTCGCCTACAGCGCCCGCCGCACGGCGCTCGAAACCGACACCGCCAATGAGGTCAATTCGGATAGGCCCCGCTAGCTCCTAGTTGCTTTTGTGAGAGACGCCGACTCGGCTCATTCGTCATCGCTATGCGGACATTACAACTTCGGTTCGCAATTCAAACTTACTCGCACAATACCGACTCGGTTTTGTGCGAGTAAACGAAACCTTATCGAACTCCGAACGATTGTTCGATGGATTTCGTGTTGGTTGGAATCGCCCAAGGGCTGGGCTATGCTACCTTGACTATCTATATGACTAAAACGCAGCAAAGGAGCATCGAGAGAGCGAGCATGGCAAAGAACACCGCAAACTATGGTAACGACAGTATTCGTCAGCTCAAGGACGAGGAGCGCGTACGCCTGCGCCCTGCCGTCATCTTTGGCTCGGACGGGCTCGACGGCTGCGCGCATGCCGCCTTCGAGATCCTGTCCAACGCCGTTGACGAGGCGCGCCAGGGCTACGGCAAGCTCATCACCCTTACCGCCTTTCGCGATGGCTCCATTCAGGTAGAGGACAACGGCCGCGGCTGCCCGCTTGACTGGAACCCCTCCGAGAAGCGCTTTAACTGGGAACTCGTCTTTTGCGAGCTTTACGCCGGCGGTAAGTACAACAACAACCAGGGCGGCGACTACGACTTCTCGCTCGGCACCAACGGCCTGGGCTCGTGCGCAACCCAGTACGCCTCCGAATACATGGACGTCACGGTTTGGCGCGACGGCAACAAGTACTCCCTGCACTTTAAGAAGGGCAAGGTCGTCGGCGCCAAAAAGAAAGCACTCGAGGTTGAGCCCAGCGACGAGGACCGCACCGGTACCACTATCAAGTGGCGCCCCGATCTTGAGGTCTTTACCTCCATCAGCATCCCCCACGATTGGTATCGCGAGACCATGCGCCG
This sequence comes from Collinsella sp. WCA1-178-WT-3 (M1), assembly GCF_009696325.1. Classification (GTDB taxonomy): domain Bacteria; phylum Actinomycetota; class Coriobacteriia; order Coriobacteriales; family Coriobacteriaceae; genus Collinsella. The sequence goes on along the minus strand of NZ_VUME01000010.1, from coordinate 9,707 downwards.
CCAGGCCGTGGTCAACGCCAACGTGACCTTCCGGCTGCGCATCGAGGGCGACGACGGCGAGTTTTCCGAAGAGGACTTCTGCTATCCCAAGGGCATCGAGGACTACGTGCTCGAGAAGGTCGGTGCCGACTACCTTACCGAGCCCTTTTTTATCGAGGCCGACCGTCGCGGTCGCGATCGCGAGGATCTGCCCGATTACAACGTAAAAATCACTGCTTGCATGTGCTTCTCGCGCACTTTCACGATGCAGGAGTACTACCACAACTCCTCCTGGCTCGAGAACGGCGGCTCACCCGAAAAGGCGGCCCGCAGCGCCCTGACCAGCGCCATCGATGCCTACATTAAGCAACAGGGCAAGTACAACAAAAACGAGAGCGGCATCAAATGGCAGGACGTCCAGGACTGTCTGGTGCTGGTGACCAACTGCTTCTCCACCCAGACGTCCTACGAAAACCAGACTAAGAAGGCCATCAACAACCGCTTTATCCAGCAGGCCATGACGGCATTCTTTAAGGAGCGCCTCTCGACCTACTTGATCGAGAACAAAGATGCCGCCAACAAGATCATGGAGCAGGTGCTCATCAACAAGCGCTCGCGCGAGAATGCCGAGAAGACGCGCCAGAGCATCAAGACCAACCTGCAGCAGAAGACCGACATGGCCAACCGCGTGCAGAAATTCATCGACTGCCGCTCCAAGGACAAGAGCCGCCGCGAGATCTACATCGTAGAGGGCGACTCGGCAGCAGGCGCCATTCGCACCTCGCGCGATGCCGAGTTCCAGGGCGTTATGCCCGTCCGCGGCAAGATCCTCAACTGCCTAAAGGAGGACTATCCGCGCATCTTTAAGTCCGACATCATCATGGACCTCATGCGCGTGCTGGGCTGCGGCGTGGAGATCAAGGACAAGCGCATCAAGAACCTCGGTGCCTTTGACCTGGACAACCTCAACTGGAACAAGGTCATCATCTGTACGGACGCCGACGTCGACGGTTATCACATCCGCACGCTCGTGCTCACCATGCTCTATCGCCTGGTGCCCACGCTTATCGACGAAGGCTACGTGTATATCGCCGAGTCGCCGCTCTACGAGATCAACTGCAAAGAAAAGACCTACTTTGCCTACACCGAGCTCGAGAAGAACGGCATTCTTAAGGAGATCGGCGACCAGAAGTGCTCCATCAACCGCTCCAAGGGTCTTGGTGAGAACGACCCGGACATGATGTGGCTCACCACCATGAACCCCGAGACGCGTCGTCTGATCAAGGTGGAGTCCGAAGACGTCACCAAGATGGAGACCATGTTCAACCTTCTGCTGGGCAGCGACGAGGCGGGCCGCAAGCGCCATATCTCGGAGCACGGCAAGGAATACCTGGACCAGCTGGACCTGCAGTAGCAGCAAATCGATAACGACGGCCCATAAGAAGTTCAAGAGGAAATCGTGGCAAAGAAGAAGACGAAGAACCAGCCAAAGAAAAAGCAGGTCAACGCCGAGAACGTCATCGGCCTGCACTCCGAGGTCACCAATCAGCCGATCACGCAGACGCTCGAGGTCAACTACATGCCCTACGCCATGAGCGTCAACGTCTCGCGTGCGTTCCCCGAGATCGACGGTTTTAAGCCCTCGCACCGCAAGCTGCTCTACACCATGTACAAGATGGGCTTGCTCAAAGGTGAGCGCCAGAAGAGCGCCAACATCGTGGGCCAAACCATGAAGCTCAACCCGCACGGCGACGCCGCGATCTACGAGACGATGGTGCGCCTGGCCACCGGCAACGAGGCGCTACTCGCCCCCTTCGTTGAGTCGAAGGGCAACTTTGGCAAGTACTATTCGGGCGACCTGAGCTACGCTGCCTCGCGTTACACCGAGGCCAAGCTCGCCCCCATCAGTGCCGAGATCTTCAAGGACATCGACAAGGACCCGGTCGACTTTGTCGACAGCTACGACGGCGCCATGAAGGAGCCGCGCCTGCTGCCTACCACATTCCCCAACATCCTTGTGTCGGCCAACAAGGGCATCGGCGTCGCCATGGCGTCCGACATCTGCGGCTTCAACCTCAACGAGGTCTGCACCGCCACCATGCACTACCTGCAGGATCCCAACTGCGATCTGCTCGAGTACATGCCCATGCCCGACTTCTCGACCGGCGGCGAGATTATCTACCGCCGCGAGGAGATGGAAAAGATTATCGAGACCGGCCTTGGCAGCTTCCAGATCCGCTCCCGCTGGCGCTGGATTCCCGAAGAGCGCATTATCGAGGTCTACGAGATCCCCTACACCACCAAGACCGATGTCATCATCGATCGCATCGTCAAGCTCTCCAAAGAGGGCAAGGTCAAGGAGATCGCTGACATCCGTGACGAGACCGACCTCTCGGGCCTGCGTATCGCCATCGATCTTAAGCGCGGTGTTGACCCCGACAAGCTCATGGCCAAGCTCTATCGCTCGACTACGCTGCAGGATTCGTTCTCATGCAACTTTAACGTGTTGGTCGATGGTTACCCCCGCGTTATGGGCGTACGCCAGATCCTGCACGAGTGGGTCAAGTGGCGTATTGAGTCCACGCGTCGCCGCATTAACTTTGACTTGGGCAAAAAGTCCGAGCGCCTGCACCTGCTGCACGGCCTCGAGGCGATCTTGCTCGACATCGACAAGGCCATCGCCATCATCCGTGGCACCAAGCTCGAGGCTGAGGTCGTGCCCAACCTTATGAAGGGTTTCGACATCGACGAGACCCAGGCCGAGTTTGTTGCCGAGCTTAAGCTCCGCAACATCAACGAGGAGTACATCCTCAACCGTACCAAGGACATCGCTAAGCTTGAGGGCGAGATTGCCGAGCTAGAGGAGATCCTCTCCAGCGAGGACAACATCAAGAAGGTCATCAGCGACGAGCTGGCTGCGGTCAACAAGAAGTACGTGATGCCGCGCCGCACGGGCAGGATTGAGCCCCACGAGGTTATCGAGGTAAGCCTGGAGCCCGAGCTCGAGGAGTACCCGGTTACCATCATGCTCTCGCGCGAGGGCTATCTCAAAAAGATGACCGACCGCGTGCTCAAGAAGGCTGCGACGCTCAAATACAAGGACGGCGACAAACCCTTTATCGAGTTCCCGTCCTCCAACACCCACGAGCTGCTGGTCTTTACCAACAAGAGCCAGGTGTACAAGTGCAAGGTCGCAGCGTTTGAGGACACCAAGTCGGCCCAGCTGGGCTCGTACTTGCCCACCGACCTCGAGATGGAACCCGACGAGAGCGTGATCTGGGTCATTGACCCCGAGGACTACAGGGCCGACGTGCTGTTTGTCTTTGAGAACGGCCGCGTGGTGCGTGTCGCACTTGCCGGATACGTTACCAAGACCAACCGCAAGCGCCTCAAGAACGCCATCTACGGCGGCAGCAAACTGCTGTATGCTCAGGTACTCAAGGAGGACCGCGACATCGCGCTGGTCTCGAGCGACTACCGCCTGATGAACTTCAACACGTCGCTGCTCAAGACCAAGACGACCACCAACACGCAGGGCGTCCAGGCCTTTACCGCCAAGAAGGGTCGCTCGGTCACCACCGTCGGCACGACCGAGGAAATCCTTGGCGCCGGCGTCTCGGCCGAGAAGTTCACCGCGCAGAGTCTACCCTCCGCCGGTGCCCTCATGAAAGAAAACGACATGCCGAGTCTGTTTGACTAGGACGACGGCAACGAGATCGTTAGACACTTCGCAAAGCGACGAGGCCCGGAACGCAACGGCATTGCGCCCGGGACTCGTCGTTTTTCTTCTCAACTATTTTTTAACGCAGATAAATTGATTTCTGCTTATTTTTCTGCGTAAAACATGTCAGCGCCACTGCTTCGATGCCCTTTGGTCTGTCGTTAGCAAAACTTGCAAAAGTTAGCAAAACTTGCAAAAATTAGCAAAACTTGCAAAGGAGCTACCATGGAGTACAGCAAGAACCCCTTTACCCCAACATTTGGAAGCGTCCCTCCCTTTCTAGCGGGTCGCGAGCATATCCTGCGCGACATCAACCGTGGCTTTATCAACGGCCCGGGAGATCCCAACCTGTCGACTATTATTACGGGAGCAAGGGGAACGGGCAAGACGGCGCTTCTCTCGCTCCTTTCAGAAACGGCGCTTGAACACGGCTGGATCGCAGCAAATGTCTCCGCCATGCCAGGCATGCTCGAAGATATTATCGAGCGAACCAAAGAAGCCGCAGACAGCTATCTCTCACAGCCTCACGCGCGCATAAACGGCGTTCAAATTGGTCCAGTGGGCATCGATTGGACATATGCTCAAGAGGCCCAGGGCAACTGGCGCACACGCATGAATGGTATCTTTAAGCAACTCGAAAAACATGACATCGGACTTCTCATCACCATCGATGAAGTCACCGTCGATCTCGAAGAAATGCTTCAATTTGCCTCTGTTTACCAGCACTTTGTACGCGAAGGTAAAAAAGTTGCCCTACTCATGGCAGGACTGCCCTACAAAGTATCGGCGTTGCTGCGTAACGATTCCGTCTCGTTCCTCAGGCGTTCCCAATATCATCAGTTAGGACGAATCACTGACGTTGAAATTGCAAACGCGTTTCGCAAAACTGTTGAGGCCGGAGGACGTTCAATCACACCAGAAGCGCTCGAGGATGCTGTGAAGGCCGTCGACGGATTCCCCTACATGATGCAGCTCGTCGGATATCGCACATGGGATGTTTCGGAGAACTCGCCCAAAATCAGCGCACCTGATGTCCAGCAGGGTTCTCTGCTTGCCCGTATGGAGCTGCGCGATCGAATTCTCGAAACGACCTATCGGGAGCTTTCCGATAAAGACATTGAGTTTTTGCTCGCGATGCTGCCCGACTCTGGCCCCAGCAGGGTCTCGGAGATAGCCAAACGCATGGGCGTTGCCGGCAACTATGCAAGCCAATATAAACGCCGTCTCCTCGAGGACGGCGTCATCGGAGAGCGCGGGCGTGGTCTCGTTGGCTTTGACATCCCCGCATTCAGGGAGTTCCTGAGTGAGAAGGCCTCCTAGCACGCCGAGATTGTCCGCAAGGGCAACGGCGCATGGCAATCAACGATTCACCTGGCAAGGACGGCAAGCAGTTCAAATAACACCGATTGCCATGCGTTCTTCTTGTCCTTAGGCGAGCTTGCGAGCGAGATCTCGCACCTCTTCCAGCTTGGGCGACGATGCCATGCTGTCGCGCTCGGTCATACCGCTGATGGTGACAATGCCCTGGTTCTCCCACTTGCAGTACGCGCAGGCTGACTTGTACATAGCGATCGCCGCATCATAGGCGCCCTCGCTGTGGCTATCGAGCAAAAGGGCCGTCTTGGTGAACGGGAAGCCCGTAGCACCGAAGGCGTACAGGCGGTCGATGGCGGCCTTCTCCTGCGCGGTGATATCGAACCAGTAGATTGGCGAAGCGAAGACGACCATGTCGGCGTCTTGCAGCGACTCGATCACGTTGGCCATGTCATCCTTCTGCACGCAATTGCCCTCGTGGGCGAAGCAATACTGGCACCCCAGGCAACCAGCGATTTTCTTGCTGGCAACGCGGACGACGTCGACCGTATTGCCGCCCTCGCGCGCGGTCTCGGCAAACGCCTCGACCATAATGTCGGTATTGGCGCCCTTGCGCGGGCTACCACTCAATACAACGATATTCATATGGATTCCCTCTTCTTCATGCTGCAGGCGCGCAGTGTGTTTTCTTGTAACCAAAACGTATGGACTTAATCAATCGCCAGCAGGCCATATCTCTTGTTCAAGTTCCCTAAAGAAGCTCAAGACGATTGCGATTGCCTTATACAACGTCGAAAACCAACAAGGGAGCCATGGTTGCGCCGCCTGCCCAGATGGCAGGCGGTCAAGATGAGCATTGGGAATCGCGACGACTTGATATCGCTCGCATGCCTCCTTCGGAATAGGCGTCAAGGACAACTACCTGGATAGCGAGCCGGCGGAACAGGCCTTCGGTCATATCGAGGACGGGATCGGAGCGGACGTGATTCGACTTCGGGCCCTTTAGGGATGACTGACCTCGACGCCTACGCAACCCACTGAAACGCTCGGAGGGGTCGGGTCAAATTGAAGGGACTGACCCCGGAGAAAATCCGGGGCCAGTCCCTTGCAGCTTATTTATTGAGCCGTATAAGTTTGGGCCGCAGTTCGCACCCGCGCGGTACCGACTTCTTGCGGCAAGCGAAAAGAGAGCGCCTTGTTTTATCAGATGCGCTTTCTTTTGCGCGCGCAGATTGCAGCTGCCAATGCAAGCACACCCGTTCCGGTCAGAGCAGCGCCAAGCACTGTTGCCGTATGATCACCCACCGGAGGAATGGCGCTATCGGCGTTCGCGTTGCTGCCGTTAGCTTGAGATCCGCCCGCGCCAGGGGTGTTGTTGCCTGGGGCGCCCGCGTCGGGTTTGCCGGCATCGGAATTGCCCGGATTGTTCTTGGGCACCTTTTTGAACTTGGCTTTGTAGACAACGTCTTCTGTCGCGTCGGTGATTTCCTTGTCCCACGAATCGAACACGTAGTCGTACTTGTCGTCAGACGGTTTCGTAGGAGTGGGTGCCGTGATTTGGTCTGCTTTCGTGCCGATCTCGTACAAGGTTTCGCTATAGATAGTGGTGCCGTCTTCATTCGCGAAGGTGATTTTCACCAAAGACGGTTTTGCGGCGGCAACCAGATAAACCTCGCTATCGGAGCCGATGTTGTCATAGTTGGAGTACTCGCTACGCTGATCTTTTGTCTGCGTTGTGTAGCGGGCATCTTCGTTGTCAAGATACCAACCGTCAATCTTTTTATTAGTCACGTCATCGGGTTTGCCCAGGTAAAGCTCGTTCATGTCTTTTGCGGCTGACAATTTTGCAACAGAGCCGCTCAGGTAGACGTCGGAACCCGCCTTGCCCGCGCTGTTGTTGCACAGTTTGGTGCTGGTGATGGTGGTGCCCGCACCTTCGCCGGAATTCGATTCTGCGGCAAAGCCTCCGCCGTAATTTGACGCCTTGTTACCCGTGATGGTGCATCCGTCGATGGTCAAGCTGGGGAAGTAGCCGTACGATGCAACGCCGCCACCTATTGCACCGCTGTTCTCTGTTATCGTGCAGCCGCGAATTTCTGCTTTGGCAGGTGATTTCATCCACACTGCATACACGCCGGCACCATAGCCTTGGTCCTGATTCGCTGTGTTATTGGTTATGGTGGTGTTATTAAGGAACAGGCCCGGGTTTTCGTCGGCGCCTACGTTCGGGATGGGAGCGCACAGGCCCTGTGCGTTGGCGAAGTAAAACGCGGAAGCGAACACGCCTGCGCCGTCGTGTGCTTCGTTATCGCTGATGGTACCGCCAAGGATTTGCGCGGAGCTCTCGAGGTTGCCCCATTCATTGACCTTTTGGATTTCTTTTAGTGATGCAACAACGGCAACACCGCCTCCCATTTCGTTTGCTTTGTTGTTCGAAATGGTTCCGCCCGTCATGACAAACGAAGATCCGCCGGAAACGAATACGCCGCCGCCGGCAGAAACGATATTGAGGGGATGCATAAGCCCGCCGCTATCCGAGGCTTTGAAGGGAGAAGTGGCGAAGCAATTCTTGATCTCGCCGCCGTCCATGATGAACGAGCCACCATAGATAACCGCAACGCCTCCGCCATAGCAAACGGATCCGCCGGTAATGCCGCAGTTTGTGATAGTGCCGCCGAACATATGGAAGGTGCCGCCCCATACGGTTACGCCGCCGCCATAGTCGTTATTGTTCATACGGTCGGCAATGGTAACGCCAGGGTACATATTGCATATGCCTTCGATACGCAACAGGCAATATCCTTGGCCGCACTGCACGTTTCCACCGCTAATTATTAGCGTGTCATTACGGTCTGCCGCGCCCAAGTTCAATTGAGCATTCGGATTTACGGCAATCATGCTGTTCGGATTAAGCGTCACGGTGTGTCCGTTGCCAACAATACTTACACTTACATGCTTACGATAGCCGAACGTAACATCCCCAGTTTGAATATCGTCGGTGAGTTCAATGATGTACTCATCGTCTTCTTCAGTCCTTACGGTCTGCGCCGCATGACTGAATTCAGCTCCGCTGCTTACTGGGATAGTGGTTGTCGCGAAGGCCGATATCGGCACAGTCAATACATAGAGTGTCAATGCAGCGATAAAGGTTAGCACCCTGCATTTTTTGCTCATGGCATCTCGCTTTCAAAGTCTTTTGAATCTGAGCTGGGACATGCATGCGCTTGCTCAGATTTGGTAAAAGGATACGATTGTGCCTCATTCTAATATAGGGTTTATTAAGGCAAATGCAAGCAAAAGATGCAATAGCAAAATCATTGCTATTGCATATGGCTCTCTTTCCGCTCCTTTCTTAATTGGGACTTAAATCCTCCTGATAAGCAGGACGTTTTCGCTAAAGCGCTTATAAAAAGACGGCGCTGGGCCCGAGCTCACCTTGCATGCAGGCTGAAAGGCAACCACCCAGCCCGGTACTGACGAAAACGGGGGGGGGCAACGGCGACAGCTCCTCTGCCAATGCGAACGCAAACAACACCGTAAACAACAACAGCCACAACAAGGGCAAGAAGCCTGCAAAGGGCGGCTTTCCCATAAGTCATGGAGCTGACTGGGGCTTCGCTTGCGTCCGGATCGATTTGCGCGCGTTCGAACTCCCGCGCGGGCGATGAGGACCTTCGTGAATGCATCCCTGATGGGCAGAAGCGACCCGAGCCCCAAGCGGCGCGACTCGAGCAGCGGAAGCTGAAGCGCAAGCAAAAGCATCGTGGGCATTGACCGGTGCCGACATGGGTCCAGGTGTGAACAGGGCTACGTCCCCTATTCACACTGCTCACACATACAGCAGCGGGCACGGATTCGACTGAAACTGCGCCCGCTGTCTGATGCTAAATTAATTTATCAAACATGCGTTCTATTCCAGCGCAGTAATTAAATACGCTGGTACATAGATACTCCGATCAAGACGGCCGCGCTCGCGACCGGGAACTTTCGGCAATTGGATACGCGTCTGACCTGGGATATCCAAGCGAACAATAGGCCTAACCCGCGATAGGTCCCAGGCCAGACGGGTATCCAATCGAAGGGGAAGGGCGCTCCGGTGTGGAGGCAGCGGAGTGCCCGGGGAAAGCCTGGCCGGCCGGGCCTCCGGGGTGCGGCGGATGGATTGGCAACACCTATTTGGACGATTCCGGGAGGGACAGCCCCGCCTCCCTGAACTCGACCGGCGACATGTAGCCCAGCGTCGAGTGGATCCTGAAATTGTCGTACCGGTGCACGTAGTCCGAGAGCTTGGCCCGGAGCTCGCGCGTCGTGCCGAACGTCTCGCGGTGGACGAGCTCGGCCTTCAGTATCCCGTCGGTCGGCTCGTCGACGGCGTTGTCGTAGGGGCAGCCCTTGGCCGACAGCGACCTCTCTATGCCGAAGGCCTCGAGCATCAGGTCGATCTCGGCGTTGTCGAGCTCGCTGCCGCGGTCCGTGTGGAATACCTCGATGTCCGAGATGGGGAAGGAGAGCGTCGCGAACGCCGACTTGACCAGCCGGGCGTCCTTCCTGGGCCCGGCGGAGTGGTGTTAGCGCTAATCTAAAATTGACCACTTTCGCAAACGCATCTCGCCGAATGCGCTAACGCGCTTTCGCCGACCCCGCTAACGTACTTTCACCAACTGCGCTAACGGAACTATGCTCCGATCGGGTA
>NZ_VUME01000001.1 GCF_009696325.1 Collinsella sp. WCA1-178-WT-3 (M1) | reverse complement strand
GGGCCCTCTACGGGGCAGGGGCTGACGGCCGTCCGGGGCGGTCGGCCAGCGACCACCGGTACGGCTCAATCGTATAGCCGTGCAACGGAAAAGAGCCGCCCTTTCGGACGACTCAAACTGTAATGGGGCTCTTTTAGCTACCCAACAGTGAGCGAACGCCTCGAGATGATTTTTCTGGGACGGGGATTTAAAAATCATTGCGTACCTAATGATTTTTTCCCGTCCCAGAAAAATCATCGAGCAGGCAGGGTAGCTAAAAGAGCCCCGTCCCAAATTAGCTACCCCTGGGATGCGACTAGCGCTTGCGGGGGACGAGTTTGGTGCGACGCAGATGAATCATCTCGGCGGCGATGGAGATGGCGATCTCTTCGGGGTCCTCGGCCTGAATGGCAACGCCGATCGGCAGGTGCAGCTCGTCGATCTGGTCCTGCGTAAAGCCCTCCTGCTCCAAGCGAGCCCGCACAAAGGCCGTCTTGCGGCGCGAACCCAGGCAACCCAAATAGGCGGGCTTGGCGCGCAAGGCCTGAATCACCACATCGATATCGGACTTGTGGCCCGCCGTGGCGACGACTACCAGATCGCGCGGACCGATGGGGCACGACTCGTCCAGGTTCTTGTAGTCGACCAGACGACGGTCGTAGACGCCGGGCACCCATTCGCGTGTTAACGTGCCGGGGCGGTCATCGCACGCCACGACGGCAAAGCACGCCGCCGTGAGCACGCGCGCCGTCGCGGCGCCCACGTGACCGCAGCCAAAGATGTAGGTCAGGCCCTCGGGGCAGAGCGTCTCGATGTGCGCCGGGGGAATCTCGGAGGCGGCGTTGGTGTAGGTGACCTTACTCCCCTCTTCCGTCAGCGAAAGCCCGGGGCAGCCCACAATGGTGCGGCGCGACTCCTCGCCATGGTACTCGGCCACATCGCCCTCGAGCGCGCTTGCGATAAACGGTTCAAAGTCGATGACGAAGTCGCCGATGCGTCGATACGCCAAGACGTCGGCAACCGACTGGAACAACGGCGCCTGCGATGCATCCAGGTGCAGATAACACAGGCAGATGGCCCCGCCGCAGATCATGCCGGTATCGGAGTTCTCGCCGCCCATGGTGTAGCGGACCAGGCGCGACTGCCCTGCGGCCAACAGCTCGCGCGCCTCGTCCAGCGCAAAGAGCTCGATCTTACCGCCGCCGATGGTGCCCGCTTGGCTGCCATCGGCAAAGACAGCCATCCAAGCGCCCACGCCGCGCGGCGATGACCCTGCCGTGCCGGCAACTACCACCAGCTCGCACGTCCTACCAGCCTTCAGAGCGCCAAGCGCAGCATTCACCACATCGAGCTTTTCCATCGTCGCTTCCTATCCCCCAAAAACGTCGGTGAGCATGGCGAGCGCCTCGAGTACGCCGCCGCCGACCGAGGTCGCCTTGTCCGAAATATAGTTGATATAGCTGGCGTCGCCGCGCGGGTCGACGTCGGCACATTTAAAGCCCTCGGTCACCAGAACGCCGTCGGCCAAAAGGCCACGCAAGCAGCCGTCAATCTGCGTGACCATGGGCGCATCACCCGCATACCCAATCACATCACCGGCACTCACGATGTCGCCGATCGCGCGGTCGGACCTAAACACACCGGCGGCGGGGCTGTGGATAACGCGCTCCTTGCCATACCCGGCGATGACACCCGGCACGCCCGTATTGGGCTGGGGCGAGCCTTGGGTGATGACGCGGCCGAGGAAATGCCCACGCATGGTCTCGACCACGGCATCGCAATCGACCGGCGCGGTAAAACCCGGTCCTACGGCGATGACGACAGGCGCCATATCGCGCGTGGTGCCCAAGTTGCGCTTGGCCAGGATCGCGTCGACCACGGCAGCGGGCTTAAGTTCGCCGAGCATCTTGGCCTGGGGATCCACCACGACGGCGACATCTCCGGCCTGGGTAATTGCAAGCGCCTCTGCCGGCGTCTGCGCCAAGCGAGCGCGAATGCCCTCGACCTGGGCCTCGCCCAGGCGAATGGCCTCGCAAAAACTGATCGTGCGACGGATACACGTGGGAACCGCGATATCGGCCATAACGACCGACACGCCGGCGCGCACCAGACGAGCAGCCACGCCCGTGGCGATATCGCCGGCGCCGCGAACATAAACGAGCATTTCCGGGGCACCTCCCTGTGCTACGGTTTGAACAGAGCAAAAGCGGTTCGACCGCTACTCTGATGATTATTTATTATCACAGTATTATACGGCGGTGAACAGATGGAAACGACGAGTGGAAACCTTGCCTCCACGCTCAAGCTCGAGCCGGGCATCACCGCAATTATCGGCAGTGGTGGCAAGTCGACCTTGCTAAAGGCGCTCGGCCTTGAGCTTATGCGCGCGGGCGGCCGCGTGCTCCTCTGCACCACCACGCATATGTTTCCCGTCGCCGGCGTGCCATGGGACGGGTCGAGTCGTCGCCTGGACGCCGCACCTTGGAAGCCGGGCGCCTCACATGTCCCCGGCTGCACCTGCGAGGCCTGCGCGGGCCTTGCGCGGGGAAGCATCTGTCAGGCGGGCATCTTGGACCCCGAGACGGGCAAGCTCTCCGCCCCCGCCGAGCCGCTCGGCGAGCTGGAACAACGCTTTAACTACGTCTTGGCCGAGGCGGACGGCAGCAAGCGGCTCCCGCTCAAAGCCCACGCCGCCTGGGAGCCGGTGATTCCCTCTGGCACGGCCAACATCGTCTGGATCGTCGGCGCCTCGGGGCTCGGCAAGCCCATCAACGAAGCCGTCCACCGCCCCGCGCTCTTTTGCGAGCGTTGCGGCTGCGAGCCCACCGACATCGCCACGCCCGAGCGCGTCGCCCAGGTGCTCAATGCCGAGATGCAGGCGCTGAGGCTCGACGCCGCACGCGTCATGCTCAACCAAGTCGACACGCTCAGCGACCCCACGATGGCCGACCGCTTTGAGGCTGCCCTCGGCCGCCCCGTCGTCGCCACCACCCTCCAGGGGTAGCTAATTTGGGACGGGGCTCTTTTAGCTACCCCATGTTGAGAGAAAAATCATCAGGTAGGCAGGGTAGCTAAAAGAGCCCCGTCCCAAATTAGCTACCCTGGCGCCCTTTCTGCTAGCGAGGCGCGCAGCAGGCCGCAACGTGTTCTGAGACGCGGCGCTGGCCCTTGGCGGTGTCGACATCCCACAGCTCGTAGGCACGTGCCTCGACCAACTGGATATCGGCACGGCCGCGCAGCAGCGACGATCCGCCGTCCTTGCCCTTAAGCCCCATAAGGTTAGGAAAGAAGCTCGCGGGGAACAGCACCGGAGAGGCCGGCTCGCCGTTCAGGGCAAGACGCACGGGCGCGACACCGCCGTTGGCCTTAAAAGCACCGGCGAGTGCCTCAAAAGAATCCGAACTCACGAGCGGCTGGTCGCCCGGCAAAAAGAGGCAACCTTTCCAGTTGTGATCGACTCCCCACGAAAGGCCCGCACGGACGCTTTCGCTGCGCAGCTCACCATCATGCAGCGCGCACGGGCAATGCTTGCCCTCGCAAATCTGAGCAACCTCGGGCCAACGCGTCGAAACCACAACGTCAAAGCCCCGGGGAACCGAATCGATGGTCCGCGCGATCAGCGGCTCGCCATAGATATCGGCAAGCATCTTGTTAGAGCCAAACCGCTTGCCCTCGCCCGAAGCCATAATGACACATCCAAGTTTCATGGCGATACCTCCCCTGAAGCCATCGTACCCATAACGCGCGCCGCGGGGCACCTACATCGAAAGCGCTTATCCCGCACGCCCACGATGCAAAAAGGGGGCACCCCGCCGGTTGGCAGAGCGCCCCCTTTACATGGTTTACCTCAGCCCGGCTTTAGGCCTGGAACCAACGGGCGGTGTTGCGCTCATAACGCAGCGACGCTTTCGTTATTTGCGAACAAGTGGGGTTTATGGCAAAGTGTGCCCAAACTAATTTTTAGGAAGGCACCGATGACCCCCGCACAGATTGAGTTTTATAAGCGCCTTGCACATGGCCTGGCGCTCCAGTTTGGTCCCAACTGCGAAGTCGTCGTCCACGACCTGGAGACCGAGGACGTGGACCACTCCATCGTAGTGATCGAAAACGGCCACGTCAGCGGGCGCAAACTGGGTGACGGTCCCAGCCATATTGTGTTTGAGTCCATGCACGAGGACACCACCGACGTAAACGACCGCGAGCCATACCTCACCAAAACCGCCGATGGCAAGCTGCTTAAGTCCTCGACCATCTTTATCCGCAACGACGAGGGCAAGCCCGTCGGCATTTTGGGCATTAACTTTGACATTACGCTCATGAAGGCTTTTGAGCGCTCGCTCGATGCCTTTACCGGCACCGGCGGCACGGACTACACCGAGCCCGAGCCCATTACCAAAACCATCGGCGACTTGCTCGAAGATCTGCTGCGCGAGTGCGAGCAATACGTGGGCAAGCCCGCAGCCCTTATGACCAAAGATGAGCGCATTCGTGCCATTGGCTACCTCGACCGTCGCGGCGCCTTCCTCATTTCCAAGTCGAGCGAGCGTGCCTGCGAGTTCTTTGGCATCTCTAAGTACAGCTTCTATAGCTACCTCAACGAGGCAAAGGCTGCCGCCGGCGAAAAATAGTCAGCGCGCCTGCGCCCCTCCCCTTTTGGGCGCGAGTTCTGGAATGCACGAATCCAAGACTCGGCCGCAAGGCAAGTTCCATATAATCGAAGGACGATACAGTTCGAAAGGATGGAACAAGATGGGGTCGAGCAACGCATCGCGCAACGGCCACGGAGGCTTCGCTTCTGCCGCCAGGCATGCGAAACGCGTGTTTGACGAGGGCGAAGACGATCTGTTTGCGTTGAGCCTCGACGACGTGATGAGCGATCGCCCCTGGACCGCCGACGAGCTCATGAGCGACGGAACCCATTCGGCAGGCGATCCCTCCGAGACGGCATCGTTTATCGCCGCGGCTCAGCATCTTGCACCCGAACCGCGCGTTGCAGATCTCGACGACTTTGCGACCCGTCAGCTTGCCTTCGATTCCTGGGCTGATGCCGATCTGGACGAAACATCTGCCGGCGCGCCGACGCTCGGCGAGCCGGTAAATCCGCTTGTCGCCGCGTCCGCTTCCGAATACGAGCCGGACGACCATGCGCAAGCTATACCCACATCCTCATACACCGATAGCCACACTGATAACGACGATTATTATGGCGACTACTATGCCGCGGAAGAGGCGCCGCGCTTTTTGGATTTCAATCCAGTAGCAAAGATTGTCTTTATAGCGATTGTCGTGGTGCTACTTGGCGTCATTGCGTTTGAGGGATTCCAGCTGTTCCGCAGCCCCGTTGAGTCCGAATCGGCAACGCAGCAAAAAGAGGACGAGAGCAACGACTACCTCGACGTCAACAACCTCAAGGGCGACCCCAACGACGGGGACGAGTAGCGAGGGCTGAGGGCGGCTGAAACGTCCATATGTAGCACCAGCTTCTACGTGCTGTTTTGTTATCCGGTTACACTTTTCCGAATGTTGAGACCGTCAGATTCGACACTTTTCCGTACTTTTGAGGTGCCGATTCCGACACTTTTCCGTACTTTCTTACGGCTGATTTCGACACTTTTCCGAATGTTGGCCGAATAATTGCCGCGTAATCAAGCGCCGTCTGCACATCATTTCGCAGGCGCGCTTGATTTGTGTCCGCGCGCGCTGATACACTCCATCGTGCCCGCAAGGAGCGGGTGCGTTTTATCCAGAGTCGGGGTAGAGAGTTGGCTCCACGATCCCGACGCCAACCGGCCAAGAGGCACGGTGGCCCTGCCAACATCGATGAAAGGAGTCCGTATGGACAATTTCTCCGTGCGCAGTGAGCGCAACTTCCACAACCTGGCAGCCAAGCCAAAACGAATGCATCTTCTGGACGCACCGAGCGGCTATGCCTCGGCCATGGTTAAGAGCAGCCTCTCCCACCAGATGCGCTTTACGGTACAGAAGCTCGAGGAAGAGCTCTGCGCCGCCGGCGACCCGCACGTACTGCAGATCAAGCTGCTCGGAGATGACTCCTGCGAGCCGTCCAGCTGGATGCTCTTCGCCGACGGCGTGTGCGTTGCGGACGGATCTGGCGCCTTTGCCCGCGAGTGCTTCTACGAGGAAGCCGAGGTATTCCTGGACCTGTGCCGCGACGCCGTGCGCGCGGCCGGGCTGCACCAGTGGAGCCAGAGGGAGTACGAGCTGCTGAGTGCCGCGCGCGAGGTTGCGGGGATGTAGACGGGCGGAAATAGACTTGCGTACCCCATTGTCGCCAAAACGACAATACCGTAGCCCTTAGCCACCGTCGCGCGCGGCCACATAGGCCACACGGTGTCAGTGATCTAAACTGGGCAACCACAACGGCATATGCAGCGGCCGGTAGCTCGCCAATCACGACATGCCCGCCTTCCGCGACCTGATTGCCGAAGTACCGGCACCCAGCAACGATTGCGTCGACATTTCGAGCGACATGCGGCTTGGAAGGGCTGCTGAGAGATGGCTGAATGCTTGGTACGAGAGAGTGTAGTTCAGCGAAATCAGCCTAGACAGTGTGCCCCTCTGGTTCGAAGAACCTTGTCGAGATACTCGATAACCATACGCGCGGTTTCTTCGTTCACCTCATCCGCAGCGATGCAAAGTTTCGCATGGACCAGATTCCTCTTCTTGCGAATCTGGTGAGCCATGTCCGCCTCCTTCATCCAACGAGGCCTCTCCAGATACTTAATCTCGTTGATGTAGTCGATAAGGGCCGCGGGTTTCATCTTGCCGCTCTTCCTGTCCCGCACCATATACTTTTCCGCAAAGTAGTTAACGTGCTTGATTTCAGAAATCCAGTCGATAAGAACCGCCTCAAGAATGGAACCGGCAAGGATGATTGACGCCTTATAAGCGCCGTGCGAAAAACAAGTATTTAGCTCACGGATGTCCGAGGAAAGGAAAGCGCGTAACTGTTCCTCGTTATATGCCTGAATCCTATCGGCGATTTCGGCGTTAAGGATCTCTTCCGCCGCAGACGGTTCCGCACCCTTTAGGCCTTCGAGGTCTTGGTAGTTCCTCGGCGCACGTCCGGACAGGATGGCATATTCGGTGAGATAGTACTGCTCGTCCATCGATGGTTCGACAACGGGAAAAACACTGAGGTCGCGAAGCGCTAGACGCTTCATGATGACGCCACCTGCCAACGATGACAGGGCCTGCTTTGCGATATCGCTGGAAAGGTAGAAGCAGAGATACTCCGGAGATATCCCGTTGGCACGAATAACAGCCATACTCGTGCCCGCATAAACGGGCTCTTGCCCATCGCGGTCAAAGACGATGGCGTGATTCTCCTCGCCAATGAGGCACATGACAATATCACCCTTGCGCAGGGGCACCGTTGTTGCCTCGCCCCGCTCCAACGAGTCAAGATCAACTGGGAATCTAATGTTTCTTGGCCTGAGAACCAAGACGTTTCTGGCGGCGTCGCTAACCTTTCGCGGCAAAAGAATGCTGGCGACTTCCGAAAGCTCTACGGTCTTTGAACTCGCAAGCGTGCTACGTATCTTACGATTTCGAGGAGAATAGAATGCGGGGGTAAATCTTCCTTCTATAAGTTCGCTTGGAGGCATACCGTAAAAAGCTCCGCACTTAGAGGGGCAGTCGGGAGTCCCTCCATTTGCATAATCTTCGACCGCCCGAAGATATGCGAGATAATCGTCGCTGAATCGATCGGCCGGAATCTTGCAGAGATTGTCAGTCCTGCGCGAGCCACGCGCCTTGGCGACAAGCGGTTTCTTGAGCTTGAGCGTCGAAAATCGACACTCTCCGAAGCCGGGTCGTGCGAAAACATAAAGCATGAGGAAAAGCGAAGTCCCAGACAGGATGTCCCCGAGCTCAAAGGCGCCGCGCAGGATGTAACCATCCGGAATAAGACTGCGCTTCTTACCGGTGTCAAAGAAACCGCGAGCGCCCACAAAAGCGTACTCATCCGACTCATCTGAGAATACGAGCTCGGCCAGTTCGTCATGAGTTCCCGTAACGAGAAAGCCTTCGCGGTTATCTAAACACTTTTGCAAGTCAATCGTCATTGCATCCTCCAACAACTATGCCGCGCGGTCCATGCCATAGAAGTAGTTGTATATCCCCTCGATGCACTTGCGTAATACTTCATCAGGGCAATTGAATTCGGGAAGTTTGCAGACCCCGTTACATACAGTAAGCCTTGTGGCGACGCAAGTCTCGGTGTTTTAGGCCAAAGAGTCTAGAAACTCTTGAGCCCTTCTTCGCCCCAAAACTTGTCGCAGTATAATGTTGCGAACGCATTTGTATTGCATTTCGAGCGATGGGAGCGCAGATGCCCGACAGCTACAAGGAGCTCATCAAGAGCAATCCCGACGAGACCGAGATCAGGAGCTTCCTGGTGGACGGTGACCAGGTCTCCGTGACCCTTCGCATCCCCGACACCCTGCGCGACGCTGCGAAGGAGGCGGCGGCCCTGCGGGGCATGAGCTTCTCCGCCTTCGTGCGCACGTGCATGATCGAAGAGCTCGCGAAGAAAGGGGCGTGAGCATGATCCGGGTCAAGACTCTCACCGTCCAGCTCATAGACGCGCAGCCGAACCGCATCCGCATCTGCCGCATCGACGGCGAGTCGCTTGTGACCGTCGTCGTTCCGAGGGAAGACCTCGCCGAGGCGAAGTCGCTGCCGAACATCCCGCAGTGCGGCATCTACTACCTGCTCGACGAGGACCACGGCAACGTGAGCCGCGTCTACGCCGGACAGACGACCCAGGGCATCGCCCGGCTCGACGTACACAAGGCAAAGAAGGAGTTCTGGAACAAGGCCATCATGTTCCTCGATGACGACCAGAACATCAGCAGGGATGCGCTGGACGTCCTCGAAGCGAAGGCCATCGACTACGTGCGCACCCACGGCTCGTACGAGACCGACAACTCGGCGACGCCCAAGCCCTACGTCGACCCGTACAAGGAAGAGGCCGTCGAGCGCCTGCACGAGAGGATCCTCTTCAGGATGGCGGCTCTGGGGTACGACCTCGACGGGGTCGACCAGGGTCCCGCGGGTGCGCCGGCAATCTTCCACACGAAGCAGAATGGCATACGCGGAGCGGGGCGCTACGACAAGGCCACCGGGCGCTTCACCGTGCTCGCCGGCTCGAAAGTTAATCTCTCGAGGCCCGTGCTGAAAAACGCGGGCGTCGCGGCCGTGCGCAGGGCAATCTTCGACGATTCAGGCGGCATCGCAGAACTCGTCGAGGACCTCGAGCTCCCGACGCCCAGCGCCGCAGCGGTGTTCGTGCTCGGCGGCAGCCAGAACGGCTGGATCGAATGGGTAAATGACGACGGAGAAACGCTCAGCCAAGTCTATAGAAGTGAGGAAAACTAGATGAACAAGCAGCGGCTGGCCTCCAAGATATGGGAGTCCGCCAACAAGATGCGATCCAAGATCGAGGCTAACGAGTACAAGGACTACATTCTGGGATTCATCTTCTACAAGTTCCTGTCCGAGACCGAGGTTGCCCGCCTGAAGGCGCGCGACTTCGCCGAGGAGAACCTGCCCAGCCTGGTGGAAGACGACGAGGAGACAGTCGAGTTCGTCAAGGGCGGGTGCGGCTACTTCATCGCCTACGACAACCTCTTCTCCACCTGGGTGGCAAAGGGCGGCGACTTCGAGATTTCGAACGTTCGCAACGCGCTTTCCGCTTTCAGCCGCAATATCGATCCTGCACGCCGCGCACGGACGCGTCGGCGATAAGGTCGAACGTCACGACATTTTCGAACGATTCGTTTGCAAAGACGTTGACCAGATATGACTTTCCTACCTGTCGGGCGCCCTTGACCAAAAGAGCCTTGTTAGGCGACGAGGCAAGCCAAGATTCAAACTGTGCTTTCGCTTTTCTCTGCAGCATAAGCGCACCCCTTGTTACGTGCTGTTTTAGCACTAGGATACACTTTTCCGTAGTTAAATGACGGTCGATTCGACACTTTTCCGTAATTTAGGCGGCTCCAACTTGACACTTTTCCGTACTTTTATAAGGCTGATTTCGCCACTTTTCCGAATGTTTGCCGAATAATTGCCGCGTAATCAAGCGCCGTCTGCACATCATTTCGCAGGCGGCGCTTGATTTGTGTCCGCGCGCGCTGATAGACTCCATCGTGCCCGCAAGGAGCGGGCGCGTTTTATCCAGAGTCGGGGTAGAGAGTTGGCTCCACGATCCCGACGCCAACCGGCCAAGAGGCACGGTGGCCCTGCCAACATCGATGAAAGGAGTCCGTATGGACAATTTTTCCGTGCGCAGCGAGCGCAACTTCCACAACCTGGCAGCCAAGCCAAAACGAATGCATCTTCTGGACGAGCCGAACGGCTATGCCTCGGCCATGGTCAAGAGCAGTCTCTCCCACCAGATGCGCTTTACGGTACAGAAGCTCGAGGAAGAGCTCTGCGCCGCCGGCAATCCGCATGTGCTGCAGATCAAGCTGCTCGGAGACGATTCGCGCGAGCCGTCTAGCTGGAAGCTCTTCGCCGACAGCGCGTGCGTTGCGGACGGATCCGGCGCCTTTGCCCGCGAGTGCTTCTGCGAGGGAGCCGAGGTATTCCTGGACCTGTGCCGCGACGCCGTGCGCGCGGCCGAACTGCACCAGTGGAGCCAGAGGGAGTACGAGCTGCTGAGCGCGGCCCGCGGGATTGCGGGGGTGTAGACGGGCGGATGAGCCATCGACAATTTTGAGCTGGCAAGGGCCGGGAATTAGATTCCCGGCCTTCAATCTAGCACTGCTTTATGAGATCGAGCACCGCGGGAATATCGTCAGCGCTACGGAGTGCAACATAGGTCGGCATACCCGGCCCAAATCCGCCCTGCGTACGTTTGTCCTGGCACATATCCTCCGGGTCAATCAGCTCGTCCACGCTCTTTGCCAAGCCAACGGCAATCCAGCCGCCGTTGCTAGTCCTGCCTTCTAACACGGCATGCAGTTTTCGCTTACCCGACCTGAAGCCTACATAGTACTTGGCTATATAGGACTCCCACGAAGGGTTACCACTCAGAACAGACTCGCACACCTCATCGAAAAGCTTCTGGTTGAGTCCGCCTTCAGCAAAAGTGGGGTGATTCTCCTGCAGAGTCCAGACAGGAGCCTCGTCAGACTCCCCGCGAGAGGGGCGATACTTGTCGACGACCTCTGCCGGAAGATCGGGGTACTTCCATATCTCGCACGCCTCTTTCGCCAGCTCGTCCGCGCGCTGTCTAATCTCCTCCTCGCCCCATTTTTCATGCGAGACAATCGATTTGTTTAGGTAGAGCGGGCTGCACTTAAATCCGACGTCAGGCAGATTGAGCTTGTCCGAGAACGACCGGTTTGAGTACTCCTGGTTGTAGCCCGTCAGCGTAAGATTTCCCAAGTTGTTGCACAGCCTGTCGTGGATATCCTCCCAGTTATCGCCAAGCGATTCCTTCCAGCCGTGCACATCATCGATCGTCTGAGGCATGACGTGCTCGATCTGGTAATCGTCAGCCGAGATGGACTCCTTCGGGTGGTGCCAGTTCTCCATGCGTTCCAGGTAATAGCGCTTTTTGGAGAAGCGGTTGTAGCAGTCACGCGTCTTAAACTCCTCGACAAAATGCTCGTCCGTCGGGAAGTACGCGGTCATACCACTGTTATGGATAAGGAGCATCGCCGTAACGTACTCCTCTATATCGTCCTGTTGCTCAAGATTGCGATACATACCGGCAAAGAAATTATTTAGGCCCGTGGTAAGCCTGCCGCAAACCGCCCGCCTGAACAGGAACGACTCGATAGTCTCGCAGATACGTAGAAACGCATTGCGGCTTAGCCCATTCCCCTCGTAAACCGAGTAAAGCAACATTAAGAGGGGCCTTATCTGCTTCACGTCGAGGCTTACGATTCTGCCGAACACTCGGCGCAGTCCGTCGTCCTTCTCCTTACCAAGGAACAGGCTGGCGTATCTATGTGCATACCCGCGCAGCTCCTTAAGCAGGCCCTCGGTGTCACCGTCGTAGTCGTCGGTGAAATAGCGCTTAAACTCGTAGTAGGCCTCGTTCTCCTTCGGCATCCTATTGGGAACTTTAAGCCACAGCCAGTACCAGATAAATGCATTGAACTCGTCCTCGCCGCCTTTTCCGAACAAGTGCTCGAGTGGATGCCAGTAACCCTCGTAAAGCTTGGTCTGTTCGTCGTTGGGAAGCGACATTAGAACGTAGTTACGGATGAGGTCAATGGGCGTGAGCGGCTTGCCCTTGGAGTTCATGGACTCAAATATGAGCTGGGCATTGTCAACGCCAGCGGTGAGCTTAGTGTCGATGACCTGCACGCGGTTTAGCCCCGCCCAAAGCCTTGCCGGATCAAATGATTTACCACGCATCTTCTCGCGGAAGAACGCATGGTTCTCGACGATCCGATCCGATTTTTCATCCGGCACGGGAGACCCGGATACGATGGAGAACAGCGTCTCCTTATCGTCCTGCGAGAGCACCAGCTTGTAGCGCGCCAAGCCGTTGTAGTCATCATCGTTAAAGAGATAGTTCTTCCGCAAAGCCGAAATCTTTAGATCGCCAAGGAAGCCGGCCTTGTCGGGATTGTTCTCCAAATAGTCGGCCAAGGCAGCGATCATCAACGAAAACGTCGTCATGCGCTGCTGCCCGTCAATCAGAAGCACGCGCGAAATACTCGTGGCAGAGCTCTCGGACTCGGGGATATAGAGCATCGACCCCACGAAATGCGATACGCCATCACGACCCGCTCGCATGACGTCATCCCAAAGCACCTCGCACTCTTTTACACTCCACGAGTAAACTCGCTGGTACACGGGAATGACGAACTGCATCTTCGCCACGCCCATAAGGTCGAGTAGATTTGCCTCGGTTGCTTTCATTTGCGCTTGCTCCCTTTTTCCAACATCAATCTCAGGAATCCTACTTGAATTTCTCAACCAGCAGCTGCCCGATGGCGCTCATCATGGCGCGATACTTCTCACTGTCCTCAAAGAGGCTGGTAAAGGAGTCCGTGTTCTCCACATAGGCGCGGCGAGCCTCCTCATCGAACACCTTGGGCAGCAGGCTTGATTCGAAGACCTGTCTGCCGTCGCGACGGATGGTGTCGGCGACCTGCGGGTTTTCGGCGATACGCTTCCACAGCGTGTCGATCACCACGCGGTCGCCCTCGGTAAAGTTGCCCGCCCACTGTTCGTTGAACTTGTCCACGAGCACCTGCAGCGGGTCGCGCTTCTTGTCGGGTACCACGGTCTTGGCAGCGCCGCCTGGCTCGAGCACTCCGCCGCCAGACTCAAGCGAGATGCTCCCTTCGAATTCGCGCTTGAGCTTGTAGAAGCGCATCTCGACCTTGTCGTCCACCGCCTCGACGGGAATCTTCTCGACCTTGAGGAGGTTGCGCAGATAGCTTAGGTACACGTACTCCTTGTGCAGGTCGCGGTCGAACATGCGCACAATCTGGGTGATGTAGGTGTACCACTTGCAGAAGCTACGCACCTTGCGACGCACCTGGTAGCGCGAGTCGTCATCCAGCTCGTTGTAGCGCGCGACCGCCGGCTTCAAGACGGCCGCGAGCTTTCCCTGCACGTTGCTCTGCGACTTGCCCTTGCCGTCGGTGAAGACTATCTCCGCCGCAGCCTCGATGTCAGGCTCGTCATAAAGCCCATAGCCGCGAATGTCGGTCTGCACCTGATAGAGGAGGTCGGTGTTGATCTGCTCGGAAAGCGACGTCTCGGTGTAGAAGCGCTCGAACGCCTTCTGAATATCCTCGGGTTTGTTGACGAAGTCGAGGATGTAGGTGTCCTCCTTGTCCGGATGGATGCGGTTGACGCGGCAGAGCGTCTGGACGGCCTTCACGTCCTTGAGCTTCTTGTCCACCACCAGTGTGTGCAGCAAGGGCTCGTCGAAGCCCGTCTGGTACTTCTCGGCGACGACGAGCACGTCGCCGTAGTTGTGGAACTCAGCCTTCGTCTGGCTCTCGGCTATCCTCCGGCCGTCGTGTCCGACGTTGAGGGACGGCTCGGTGTACTCGGGGCCGTCGGGGCCGTCCGCGGGGTCGCTGATGCCGCCGGAAAAGGCCACCAGCACCTCGATGTCGTCGTAGCCCTTCTTCTGCATGTAGCGCTTGATCTCGTGGTAGTAGCGAACCGTCGCGAGGCGCGAGGCAGTGACCACCATCATCTTACCCTTGCCGCGGATTTTGGTGCGCGTAACGTTGCGGAACGTCTCCACGATGATCTCTGCCTTCTGGCCGAGGGCATAGGGGTGCAGCTCCTTATACTTGCGGAGCAGCTTGAGCGTGGGACTGCTCGGCACGTCGGGGTTGTCGGGGACCGTGCGCGCGAGCTCGACGGCCTCCGAATAGCTCACGTAGTTGGCGAGAGGGTCCATGATGAAGCCTTCCTCAATCGCCTGGCGCATCGAGTAGATATGGAACGGATGGAAGGTCCCGTCGGGCCACTCGTCGCCGAACATCTCGAGCGTCTGCTCCTTCGGCGTGGCGGTGAAGGCCACGAAGGTCAGGTTTCGGTGACGGCCGTGGCTCGCAAGCTCGTCGGCGAGCCGATCCTCCCAATCGGCGGCAGCGTCCTCGGCCTCCGCCTCAATCTCGGCATACTCCTCGAGCGCGTCGCGCTTGTCGGCAAGGGCGCTCTTGAGCTTGAGTGCGCTCGTTCCCGTCTGGGACGAGTGCGCCTCATCGACGATGATCGCGAAGCGCTTGCCCTCGCTCTCGACCTGCTCATAGATCACGGGGAACTTCTGAAGTGTCGAGACGATGAGACGGGCGCCGCCGTTGATGGCGTCTCGCAGGTCGGCCGAGGTCTTGTCCTTGCCGATGGTCACGACCGAGCCTATGGCGTGGTCGAAGCCCGAGATGGTCTCCTGCAGCTGGCTGTCGAGTACGCGGCGGTCGGTGACGACAACCACGGAGTCGAATAGCGGGGCATCATCCACGAAGAGGGATGCCAGACGATAGGCCGTCCAGGCGATGCTGTTCGACTTGCCCGACCCCGCCGAATGCTGCACAAGGTAGTTCTTGCCCGTCCTGCTCGCGCGCACGTCGGCGATGATCTTGCGCACGGAGTCGAGCTGGTGGTAACGAGGGAAGATGATGCGCTCCTTCTTGCGCTTCACCTCGTTGCCGCGCGCATCGAGCTCCGTCTCTTCCTTGACCTCCAGGTGGAGGAACTTGTTGACGATGTCGAGCAGGCTGTCCTTCTGCAGGGCGACTTCCCACAGGTGGCTCGTGGCATAGCCATCGGGGTTTGCGGGGTTGCCGGCTCCGCCGTCGTTTCCCGCCCCGGCGGAGCCCTGGTTGAACGGCAGGAAGAAGGTCTTCGCGCCCTCCAGCTTGGTGGTCATGTAGACGTTCTCGAGGTCGACGGCGAAAAACGCCACCATGCGCGTGTTGAACTTGAGACAGCGGCACCGCGGATCTCGGTCCTCGCGCCACTGGCGTATGGCGTTCTCGACGTCCTGTCCGGTGAACTGGTCCTTGAGCTCTATGCCCACAAGGGGGATACCGTTCACGTCCAGGACCATGTCGACGGTCTGGTTGCCCGTCTCGGCGAAATGGAACTGGCGGATGCAGCGGCAGACGTTCTTGGCATAGCGATCGGCAGCGCTTTCGTTAAGCCCGTTCTCCGGCTTGAAGAATACAACCTTGAACGGAATTCCTCGGTGCTTGAAACCGTGTTTGAGCACCGCGACCATACCCAGGCGGTCGACGGCGTCGTTGAAGACCTTGGCGAACTTCGCCGTGGAATCGGAGTTGCACATGCGCTCGAAGCGCTCCCAAGCCTTGGGCTGCGTCGTCTGGATAAAGTTGACCAGAGTCGTAGCGTCGAGCGCACGGTCACGGTGCTCCATGTAGCCGCCATTGACCATCTGATAGGTGCCGTCCTCGACGTAAAGAAGCGAGTGTTTGTCATCGCACTTGAGAAAACCACCCGCAGATGAGCAGAGAAACGACTCGATATCCTCCTCGAGGTTCTTTTCCTTAGTTTGAGCGCCCATACTTAGACCTCCCTTTTTCCAGTAACGGCTTCGTATATGAGCGATTGCTTGTACGCCTTGAGGTCGGCGATGATGGCTTGCTTTGCGGAGACAGCACGGTCGATCTCGTCGCACTTCTCGTCCAAGAAGTCCGCGATGCGGTCGCGCTCGGCGTCGCCGGGCCACGGCAGCTTTATGTACTTGGCTTCCTGCCACTTAAGACCCTGGCGTACGCCTGCGCCCATGCCGTAGAAACCCTTGCGCAGGTCATAGGCGTGCAGGGCGTAGTACATGAACCTCGAGTAGGACGGATTGAGTGGCCGAACGGTAACGTAGGCAGACGTGATGATGCCGCGCTCGGTGGCCCTGCCGACCCTCAGGCTCTTCTGGTCGTTCTGCAGGTCAGTGAACCTGAGAACGATGTCGTTGGGCCCGATGACATTGTAGGTCTCGAAGCTGGCCGGCAGCAGGCCATCGGTGGCATTGATGTCGCGCCTCTTGACCTTGCCGTAGCTGAGGCTGAGAAGATTCGTCTCGATCATGCCCTCGTTTGGGACCTTCGTCTGGACCGCAAGCTGGCCTGCTTGGCGCAACGCCCATTCCGCGGGCACCTCGCCGAGCCACTCGACGCCGCTGTCCTTCATGGGAACATTTGAGTTGAGGCCCTTGGTAATGATCTGGTTGACGATGGAATTCTTGTAGGCCTTGTATTCCTCGATAGACCGCTCGGCGGCAGAGACAGCACGGTCGATCTCGTCGCACTTCTCGTCCAAGAAGTCCGCGATGCGGTCGCGCTCGGCGTCGCCGGGCCACGGCAGCTTTATGTACTTGGCTTCCTGCCACTTAAGACCCTGGCGTACGCCTGCGCCCATGCCGTAGAAACCCTTGCGCAGGTCATAGGCGTGCAGGGCGTAGTACATGAACCTCGAGTAGGACGGATTGAGTGGCCGAACGGTAACGTAGGCAGACGTGATGATGCCGCGCTCGGTGGCCCTGCCGACCCTCAGGCTCTTCTGGTCGTTCTGCAGGTCAGTGAACCTGAGAACGATGTCGTTGGGCCCGATGACATTGTAGGTCTCGAAGCTGGCCGGCAGCAGGCCATCGGTGGCATTGATGTCGCGCCTCTTGACCTTGCCGTAGCTGAGGCTGAGAAGATTCGTCTCGATCATGCCCTCGTTTGGGACCTTCGTCTGGACCGCAAGCTGGCCTGCTTGGCGCAACGCCCATTCCGCGGGCACCTCGCCGAGCCACTCGACGCCGCTGTCCTTCATCTCCCGCATCGCTAACGCGCCTCTCCGAAGAGGGCCTCGAGGCTCCCCTCGAGCGTCTTTTCGTGCTCTAGGATGCGCTTGGCAATCTCGTCAGCTGGCTCCAGCTCGGCATACTTGTAGAAGACGCGCGTGAACGGGATGGTGTAGCCCACCTTGGTCTTCTTCTTGTCCACCCAAGCATACTCGTTGTATGGGCGTACCTCGCGCTCGATGTAGGCGTCGATATCCTGCGTCAGCGGGATATCCTCGGTGTCCTCCTTCGCCTTGTCGGGCTGCATCTTTCCGCGCTTGTTAAGAACGGGTTCTCCGTCCTCGTCAACGACGGGGCTCTCGACAGTCACGCGGTTGAAGCCAAACTCGACCGTCTCCATCAGGCGAGCCTCGACTGCAACCTCCTGCCCGTTGGATCCGACGCCCATCCAGGCGCCGTCGCGGTACTCGGAATACGCCTGAACGATAAGATCGCGGCAGGATTTGGTGATGTCGTTCTTCTTGTCGCCGATGCCCTTGCGGCGCTTCTCAAAGCACTGGGAGGCGTCGATAAGCAGCACGTGGTCGCGATGCTCGGGTGCCTTCGCCTTGCTGAACAGCCACACATAGGTAGCGATCCCCGTGTTGTAGAACGAGTCGCAGGGAAGCTGCACAATCGCATCGAGCCAGTCGTTCTCCAATACGTAGCGGCGGATGCTGTCCTCACCGCTGCCGGGCTTGCCCTTATAGAGCGGGCTCGCGTCCTGGATGATCGCCATCACACCATCGTCCTTGAGTTTTGACAAACCGTTGAGCACGAACAGCATCTGGCCGTCGCCCTTGGCGGGGAGCTTCTCGACGGGGAAGCGCCCTCCGCCGGCAGACTTGAACTCCTTCTCCACCGCGGCGGCCTGCGGGTTCCACGGATCACCGAACGGAGGGTTGGAGATGCAGTAGTCGAACTTGAAGCCCTCGAACTTATCCGCCGAGAGCGTGTCGCCAAACCGCATGTTGGTGTCGTCCTCGCCGCGGATGAGTGCACTCGCCTTCGCGATGCCGAAGGTGAAGGGGTTGAACTCCTGGCCATAGCAGGTCACGCGTGCCTCCGAGTCGAGCTGGCGCAGGCGCTCCTCGGTGCAGCCAAGCATCTGCGAGGTGCCCATGGTCTGGTCGTAAACCGTCTTTGTGATGCGGTCGCCGTCGAATACATGCGAGTCGGCCTGAATGAGCAGGTCGGTCATGAGATACACGATGTCGCGGCTCGTGAAGTGGGCGCCGGCGTCCTCGTCGTAAGACTCAGAGAAGCGCTGAATGAGGTTCTCGAAGATGTAGCCCATGTCCACAGCTTTGATCTTGTCGGGCGACATGTCGGCCTGTGGCTTGCAGAAGTCACAGACAACTTGGTAGAGCAGCGGTGCATCCGGGTCGGAAAGGCGCTCGATCTGGTCGGCGAACTTCATGCGCGCCAGAATGTCCTGCACGTTGTCCGAGAACCCGTTGATGTAATCCCTGAAGTTGTCCTCGATGTTCTCTGGATCGGCCTTGAGCGTTTCGAAGGTGAACTTAGAGGTGTTGTAGAAGGGGTAGCCGGAGGCCTCGCGCAGAAAGCCGTCTTTTACAGAGAAAGCTTTGTATTTCTCGGCGGCGGCGAGGACGGCGTCGTGGGTGGGCGCGAGGCAGTCATGGAAGCGCTTGATGACTGTCATGGGGAGGATGACCAGGCCGTACTCGTGCGGCTTGTAAGGGCCGCGCAGGGTATCGGCTGCGCTCCAGATGAGAGATGCCTTCTCCTGAATATTTGCGCCAACGGCTTTGATGAGGTCGTCGCTATCCGCCACTACTATTTCTCCTTCTTGGTCAGGTATTCGATGAGGCTCATCTTTACCAGCGAGGTAAAGCTGATGCCAGAAAGCGCAGCGGCGTCCTTCGCCGCATCACGCATGTTTTTAGGTATGCGGATGGTCACGGCAACATTCTCGCCATCCACAAGAAAGCTCTTGAGCTCGCTTGCCTTGGCATCTCCGTCGATAAGATCGGCGTATTTCATTGGCAACCTCCACGATTGCATGATGCAATACAAATGTGCCTATGATTCTAGCAAAGGACTGAAAACTAATTACCGTCTAGCACAGATGGATAGACAAGTAATTAACACCAATAAGAAGGGGGAATAGCATTCTGAACCGTCGTCTCTCCCGCCTGAAGGAGCTCGACGAGAACTAGTCGGCAACTCAAAAAGACACCGAGCAAGCCGCTAACACACTTATCACGTTCCACAAAGAGATGGGTAAGCATGACGCCAGCTTGAGCGAGGGCGCTAATGGCATAGAATTGCAGCCAGACTGCCCGAACCTATTCATCACTTGTTGCCGGCAAGCTGTTGAGCGGCTCACTCCCACCGTCGGTACCAAGGCGCTTCTGCATCTTCTCAATCCGCTTAAGGGTTGAAGTCAAATACCCAAGACCCCTCTTCAGCTGCTTAAGCAACCTGCTATCCCTGCGACCCCCTTTTCCATTCTCCTTCTCGACATCTTCCTCAACACCAGCGATGCTGCGCTGCACGGCCTCGGCCGCTTTCCGCACCAAAATGGCCCCTTCATGCGGGCAGCGGTCAGTAGCCACATCAAGAAAAGCAAGGAGCCTCGAACATTCGACGAGCACGAACTGCGCGTAGTTCTCCCCCATCGATGCCGCCAAGGCAACGCCGCCGGAACCCAATAGACCAAGCGCGGCGCCGCCGCCCGTAATCAAAGCAGTGCCACCGGCCATGCCCATGCCGCCGGCGGCCAAGGCCCCACCGCCAGCTGCAGCAAGGCTCGCATTGACAAGCGCAGCCCCGTGAAGGCCGACAAACGAGCCTCCAAAGATACCGACAGCAATATCCGGAGCCAATACCGCGGCCACTCCTCCTGTACCCAGGGCCGCCGCCACGGCAATGACGCCACCCACCAAGACCTTTGGCAATGTACCTGAAAGCTCACGGATATGCGCCCCGCATTGCTTCTCTAGGGAACGTACGGCGTCCAAATCAACCGCGTCTTGTCTCCTGGGAAATTCATCTTTAACCCAAGACCCACTCTCCTTCAACCCTTTGTATTCCTTCTTCTCTTCATCTTCCAACTGCGAATAGGGGCGAAACTCAACCAACTCCTGCGCGACAAGCAAGGCACGCACTTTACCGCCTCGCCGCCGCGAAATAGCCTCAAGGGCTCCGTACGCATCTTCCTCGCTCAAAAAGTAGCCGTCTGCATCAATGCCTAGGCCATCCGCGACCGAATCCTGCCACGCGCGAGCCCAGCTCCTCTTTTGCCCTTTGCGCACTTCGTTCTTCTCGCTCCCGCAGTCGTAGTTGATGGCGGCAAGCTTCAGCGAGAAGGCAATCCTCGTCGTTTCTCTATCTAGGCTATAAAAGTGGAATCCATCGAAGATATCCTGGCGGCGCCTGGCGCGCTCGGCCCAAGCCTCGGACATTTCCTCCGCCATATAGCCCCAGTCGGCATGGAGGGCAAACGCAAGGCGTCCAACTCCAATGTAGTTTATTCGCAAGAAGAACTTCTGGGCGAAAACGACCTTGTTCCCCTCGCATTCGATACCCGCCCTGACCGCCGCCGTCGCCAGATTCGCCAGAACGAACGAAGTGCTCGAAACCGTGACCATGCGAGTGAGGGCCCTACTGTTATAGGGCATAAAATGCGAAGCCTTGAGTTTGTTCAAGCCGGAGACCTTGCTCACTTCACAACGCTCTAGCTCGGCCTTGAGCCTTGAAAGCATGTAGAGACAACGAACGATAACCTCGTTGGCCACGACAGCTGGCACCTGGCTTAAAGCCTGATCGAGAAGACCGACTTCCGTCCGAAGGTCGAAGCGAATGGGCTTGCCGTCCTCGGTTTTGAACGCCGTTCCGTTAAACAGTTTTGAGATCCATTGCTGAATGCGAATATCCTCGCCCTGATAGGCAATCTGCATGTCTTGAAAAACAGGCAGGGAGGAGAGCTCCTTTAGCAGGGACAGCACGACACCGGGAATACCCGTCCCCTTACCGGGGTTTGAACTAGACCCCGCCATGTCGCTCGCGAGATGCATCGCCCAGGACAGAGTGCCAAACGCGATTTTCTCTGGAACGTTCCTGCCTATAAGAGGGCAGTCGGGATCGAAGACGGCGGCAGGCAGGTCAAAGGCGACAAACCGGCCGGCCGTATCGGTACCATAGCCTTTGCAGGTGAATTGCGAGAGGATCGAACACGCAAGGCCAACCAAGCTCGGGTGGTGCGAGAAGTCCCGCAGATGATGCTGGAGCCCACCACCAAACTCGGCAGTCAGCTTGTCCGCGGCAAGAGGAAACTCTTTCTCTAGAAAGCGAATAGCATCTTCTAGAGTTGCATCCGCCTTTGTCATACCCGCAGACTTGGCAATCGTAAGAACGAATTTGCCAACCTTCTCGTCGCCCCAGGCTTTGGCACCCTCTAGGTTGAAGTCTTTCTGCCAAAGGATATTCAACGCGCCCGTGAGAAGCCCGCTAACGGCTGCAAGTTCATAGTCGAGCTTCGTAGCCTTTTCAGCCCGAGGGTCAAAATCAAAGAGGACCTCCTCCCCATTGGGAGCGTCCTTAAAACCAACCAGCACGGCGCTACCGTTCAGCGGCACAGATGCAACTTTGGGCAGTTGGGACATACTGTAAACTATCTCGCCGCCACTAAAAACAAGCTCGTCTGCCATACCGGTTTCCTCCTGCAAACGCGTAAAATCAGATTGCTCTACGCCACCAAATCCCTCTCGTAGAAGTACTCGATAATCTCGATGATGCAGTTGCTCAGAACCTCGTCGGGATAGTTCGCCTCTGGCAGCCTGTACGCCTCATTGTGCACGATAACGAGCACAGCGTCACGGGTCTCTGCCTGTCCGTCCAGCGAATCATGTTAGCAAGCCGCTCTTCGATAATGGAAACAATCTCGATGTCCACGCTCTTGACCTGCTTAGTCCCAGCGAGTGTCAGCGCGTCCCTGAATAGGATCCCAAACGCAGTCATCTGCTGCTGATCCTAGAATCCTTCGCGCAACCATTCCGTCCGCTTGTCGCCAAATGAGCCCCCCTACCTCCCCTCCGCCTTCAGCTTCAGCAGCAGGTCGCTCAGCTCGGGGCACTTGCTGGAGAGGCGCGTCTGGGCTCGCTCGCCCATCCCCCACCGCTGGCGGACTTCCTGGGCGCGCGGGCTCACGTGATAGTCCCCCTCCATCATCTGCTTGAGCAGCTTGGCGGTCACGCGCGCATCGGCTAGGGCGCTGTGGGCATGGCCCGTCGACTCGTCGAACTCGATGCCAAACCACATCGCCGCATCGCCCAACGAAACGCGCCCATGGCTACCCACGTCCATAATCGAGGTGTAAAACGCCTGCAGGTCGGCCCAGTCCGTAGGAAATGCGGAAAGGTCGATGTGCTTTGCCTGGCACTCGGTCAAAAGCTGTCGACGGTCCGTCCCGCTCCAGCAAACCACCTGGGCGGAGTAGCGACCGATCCAATCGCTGAGCCTTTTGATCACCACATAGAGCGGATCGGCCATCGCGGTATCCACGGCCGATATCCCCGTGAGCTCGCGGACGGGAAACGCAACGCCTTCGGTAAATTCCGTCTGCACAAACTGCGAGAACTCGCCCATAACGTTGCCGTGGTAATCGAGCTTGACGGCGCCGACCTCGATAATCTCATTGCGCAGTCCATGGCGCTGGCGCTGCTTTGGCACCGGCGCAAACTCAAAGTCCAGCACGATCTGGCGCGCAAAGTTCGTCGTATCGATAGCCGAGATACCCGGCGTCTTTTCAGCTGACACGGTTATGGCCTCTCTCCGTTGCCTGCCGCTTGCTACATAGGCGGCTACATTGCCGTAAGGATAGGCGCCCGTGCGGACACAAAAGCGGGGTGCAATGCCACGCGCGCCAGGCACACACCATACAGTCGACCCCAAGAGCGCCGCCCACTCTATTCAAATGGATGAAAAAGATTTAGGCCCGGTGACTTGAATCAGCGGTCATCCCGGGCCCATCAGAGCTCGTAGAGCTCTTGGTTGCTTTGGTCTCGCTCTTCACGGCGCTTATCGAACTTTCCGAGGCACTCAAGCAGCATTCGAAGCATAACAAGTCGCTGCCATTAAGGCACTGACCTCTTGACCAAGCAACGGCGCTGCCCAGCTATCACCCTTGGGCTGCCGTCAACTTTATTCTACCCACGGGCGCTTGGTTTAACAAATGGATTTTCGGTAACGAGGCCTCGGCGCCCGCTCCTGCGTTCGCTCAACTCGTCGCTCTACTCCAGCCACCACTCAACATCCACGGAGCACTCAACCGCAAATGCTAAAGACCGCGCGATCGGGCAAAGCCCCGTCACCAACAACACAGGACGGACCCTCAGCTTCCTTTACGTTATAGCTGGCTATATTATACCTTCCTATAATATAGCCAGCTATAACGTAATTCGACAAGCGGCGCACGCAAAAGGGGCGGTACACCACCGCACATGGACCGTTCCGGAAGCTCCTGACCGCTCTGATCTCGCTCCTCACGGCGCTTGTCGGACTTTCCGAGGCACTCAAACAGTGTTCGAAGCATAAAAAGAGGGGTCGACGCCGTTAAGGCATTGACCCCTTAAACTGAGCAACGGCGCTGCCCAACTCTTCACCGCTTGGGCTTCCGTCAGCCTTATTTTACCCACGGGACAAACCCTTTGAAGTGCGGCTTGGCGCCGCATGACATCGGCGGACGAGGCGATGCGTCCGCCGACGAATAGCACCAAATTGGTTACTTCTTGCTCTCGGGCAAGACCAGATCCACGGCAGCGTCCTTGGCAGCATCGATGTGCTGAGCCACGACCGGCGTCTGCGGAAGGATCAGGTTAAGGACAATGGCCATGATGGCGGTGGGGGTTACGGCATTGGAGCCGATGACGGTGGACACCCAGGTGGGCATGCCCTCGCCGGCAAGGCAACCGCTGGCCATCCAGATACCCAGGCCAAAGACGACGGAGGTACCGACGATGGTGGTGGTGCGCTGCGTAAGGCCCTCGCGGGTGAACATGCGCACACCGTTCATGGTGATGGTGCCAAAGACGCCGACGGTCGCTCCGCCGATGACAGGCTGCGGGATGGCGGAGAGCACGGCAGAAAGCTGCGGGAACAGACCGGCGATGGCAAAGACGGACGCGATGATCACAAAGACCCACTTGTTGACGACCTTATTGGAGCAGATGATGCCCACGTTCTGGCCAAGGGCGCTGGTGGGAAGACCGCCCAGCAGGCCGCCGCCGATGCGGCGGAAGGGAGCGAAGGCCTGAAGGGCCGTGTCGATTGCCGAAAGAATGAGCGCCACCTGAATGATGTCGGTGCTCTTTCTCATTCTCAATAATAATTTTTTGTTATCAGACTATTTTTCAGCTTAGACAACGCATTTCCGCAGGTCAGGAAAGTGTCTGGTCAAAATAACATCTAACTTTTCTTTTGGTCGACCGCTTACCGCCAAAATCCTACCGTTCGTCTGTATTACGCAATGTACCTGCGAATATACGAGTCAATAGACACCGTGTTACCATGAGAAAAAATTGTTATGAAACTTCCGATTTCATCCAAAGGAGTTGCCCGTGAACGAGACTGTACGTCGCTTTTTGCCGATGGTCGATTTCCTGGAGCAGATACTCGGCAAAAACAGCGAAATCGTGCTGCACGATTTCTCGGATCCCGACCACGCCATCGTCGATATCCGCAACGGCATCGTGAGCGGCCGCAAGGTCGGCGGTCCCGCCACCGATCTGGCACTCAAGATCATGCACGATCCCAAGTATCGCGACCTGCCGTTTATTACGGGCTACGAGGGGCGCGGTGCCGGTGGCAAGACGTTGGAATCCGCAACGTACTTTATTCGCGAGGATAACGAGATCGTCGGCATGCTCTGCGTCAACACCGATCTTTCCACGGTACGCTCCATCAACGCCATGGCTCAGCAGCTCATGGCCTGCTTCGACGCCGCGCCGGTCCGCACGGAGCCCTCCCCCATCGAGATCGAAAGCCTTTCGGAGTCCACGCAGGAGCTCATCGACCGCAGCATTTCCGAGTTGCTCGAAAGCCGCGGCCAGGATGTCGCCTCACTTGGGCAGGCCGATCGCGTGGACGTTATTCGCCACCTTAACGGCAACGGCGTATTTATGCTCAAGGGCGCTGTTGCCTGCGCTGCCACCGCGCTGGGCATCTCGGAGCCCAGCGTCTACCGCTACCTGCAAAAAGTTCGCAAGGAAGGCTAACGAGCAAAATGGGGCGCGGGCAGTCTTTTTGGGACGGGGCTATTTTAGCTACCCTCCCTCTGCCCACGATTTCAATGAGCCGCAAGTAAAATCAATCCTGCATATAGGGGTAGCTAAAATGGCCCCGTCCCAAAAAGACTGCCCTTGGTGGCTCCGCAAGCGATCCGTCACGTGACAAAAGACCCTGCAGTTCACACGCGCTGCAGGGTCTTTTTGCATGTCATGTTTAGTTGTTGCCAACGCCTTAGAGAGCGGCGACGACCTCGATCTCGACCAGACCGCCAGCCGGAAGAGCGGCAACCTGGAAAGCGCTGCGCGCGGGGAACGGGGCCTCAAACTTGGAGGCATAAATCTCGTTCACGGCGGCAAAGTCGGCGATGTCGGCCAGGTAGACCGTGGTCTTGACGACATCGGCAAACGTAGCGCCGGCAGCGGTCAGCAGGGCTTCGACGTTGGCGAGGGACTGCTTGGCCTGGGCCTCGATGCCCTCGGGCAGCTTGCCGGTCGCGGGATCGATGCCCAGCTGGCCGGACAGGAACACCATGTTGCCGGACTGGATACCGGGAGAATACGGGCCGATGGCTGCGGGCGCGTTATCGGAAGACACGACGGTCTTGCTCATGTTTTTCTCCTTACGATCAAATAGAGAGCGTGAGCGCGGCGTTCGCACCGGGAGGCACAGTTCGGTCTGAACACCGCGCTTGATTGGGATAGTAGGGGATGATTTTGCCCGATGCAAGATTATTATCAGATTGCAATAATATTTTATCGCCCAACGGTTTCCCCGAACCGCTGAACGGTTCTCCACGGGGTCAGCCAGCCCAGGCTGCTGAAGACTTTGTCCTGCTTAGGCTGCGGGCATCGCCCATCGCGACGGCGCCACTATACTTTTGAATATCTGAGCATTTTGAAAGGCAGGATATGACCGCAACCGCCAGCCGAACCACCAACCGCAGGCCCGAGCTTCTGGCCCCCGCCGGAGGCCCGGAGCCCTTTGCCGCCGCGCTCGCCGCCGGGGCAGACGCCATCTACTGCGGCATGGGCAGCTTCAACGCCCGCCGCAAGGCCACCAACTTTACCGATGAGGCCTTTGAACAGGCCTGCCGCGCCGCGCACCTGGCCGGCTCGCGCGTCTACGTCACGGTCAACATCGTCATCAAGCAGTCCGAGATGAGCGATGCGCTGCAGCTCATCCACCGTTGCTCCACGCTGGGCGCTGACGCCTTTATCATCCAGGACTGGGGCCTGTTCTTTGAGGTCAAGCGCACCATGCCCGGCATCGAGACCCATATCTCGACCCAGGCGAACATCCACGATGACCGTGGAACCATCTGGTGCCGCGAGCAGGGCGCCGACCGCGTGACCCTCTCGCGCGAGCTTTCCATCGACGAGATCGCCGCCATCCACGACGCCGCGCCCGACGTTGACCTGGAGGTCTTTAGCCACGGCGCCATCTGCTTTTGCTACTCGGGCCTGTGCCTGCTCTCGAGCTTTGCCATGGCGGGCCGCTCGGCCAACCGCGGCATGTGCGCTCAGCCCTGCCGTCTGCCCTACGAGCTGATCGACGAGAACGGCCGCACGCTCTCCCCTACCGGTCGCGAGCGCGCGCTATGCCCGCGCGACACCAACACGTCGCAGCTTGTTCGCCGCCTGTATGACGCCGGCGCCGCATCGCTCAAGCTCGAGGGCCGCATGAAGGCGCCCGATTACGTGTACTCCATCGTCGATGTGTATCGTCATCAGATCGATGACATGCTGGCCGGGGCCGTCGTAGATAAGGACGAGGACGCCGCTCGCCAGCGCCAACTCAAGCGCTGCTTTAACCGCGACTTTACGCACGCCTATCAGGACGGCACCTCGGGCGACGAGATGATGAGCTACGAGCGCTCCAACAACCGCGGCCAGATCGTGGGCACGGTGCTGGGCAGCCGTATGGCCAACCGCGACGTGCGCGGGCTCAAACCCGACGACCGTCGTCGCCGCGCCGCCATCGCCCGCATTGAGCTGTTTGAGCCCGTGGGCAAGGGCGACCTGTTGGAGCTTCGTCACGACGATGAGTTCGACCAGTTCCTGACTACCATCGCCGCCGATGATGCCGCCGCCGGCGACATCATCGAGTGCCGCGTGCCCCGTAGTATGCCCGAGGGCTGCCGCGTGCGTGTGATTCGCAGTCAGCGCGCCATTGACGCTGCCGGCGCCGCGCTCAAGCGCGACGTGCTACGCCGCCGCGCCGTAGACGTGTCCGTCGCGGCGCGTCTGGGCGAGCCGTTTACCGTCACGCTCACCTGCTGCGACGACCCCACGCTCACCGCCACCGCCACCGGCTTTACCGTCGAGGCCGCCAAGACCCGCGCCGTCGAGGTATCCGATCTGGTGGAGCATGTGGGCCGCATGGGCTCCTCGCCCTTTGAGGCCGCGAGCTTTGACGTGGCGCTCGATGAGGGCTGTGGCATGGGCTTCTCCGCTGTGCACAAGGTGCGCGCCGCCGCTTGCAAGGCGCTCGAGGAGGCCGTTCTGGCGCCTTACGAGGAGCGCGCCCACACGCTCGAGCTGCCGGCGATTGTCACCAGTGATTCCCGCCCCGCGCCCGAGCACTACCGCGATGAGCCGCAGATCTGCGCCACCGTCACCTCGCTCGACGCCGCCGAGGCCGCGCGCGCGGAGGGAGCCGCGCGCATCTACATGACCACCGACGCGCTCGATGCGGCCGAGCTCTCCCCCGCCGATGCGTTTGAGCAGGGTATTGTTCCCGTGCTCGATGAGGTCTGCCGCGCCGTCGACCACGCGCGCGTCGACCCGTGGGTCGTTGCCGGTGCCACGATCGCTATTGGCAACATCTCTGAGCTTGCCCTGGCCGCCCAGGTTGGTGCCACGGCCGAGATTCGCTCTTGCCTGCCCGTGCACAACACGCCTTGCATGGAGGCACTCGCCGAGCGCGGAGCCGGGGCGTTTTGGCTCTCGCCCGAGATCACGCTCGACGAGATTATCTCGCTTGGTACCTCCGCGCCCGCGGCCCTGGGCATCACCGTTTTCGGCCGCCCGCGCGTTATGACGAGCGAGCACTGCATCCTGCAGGTGGCCAATGGCTGCATCCACGATTGTGCCCACTGCCGCCTGCGCGCCCGCAAGCTGTCGCTCAAGAATATCGACGGCAAGGTCATGCCGGTGCGTACCGACATCCACGGCCGCTCGCGCCTGTACGACGCCTACCCCATCGACCTCACACCGCAGGTTCCACAGCTGCTCGACGCCGGCGTGCGCCGTCTCATGGTCGACGGAACCCTGCTCGAGGCCGATGAGATTGGCCGCGCCGTCGCACGCGTCCGTCGCGCCGTCGAGGCCGCGCAGGCCGGCCGTAAGCCCGCCGCCCGCCTGCGCGGCGCCACTTCGGGCTGCATGTTTGTGGGAATTAGCTAACCGAAAGGCTTACACGTGAACGAAGAACCTCAAGTCCTCTACTGCGACGCCTGGCTCATGGCCATCGATAAGCCCGCCGGCATGATCGTCCACGGCGACGGCACCGGCGAGCGCACGCTTACCGACTATGCCAGCGACCTTTTGCTGGCGATGGGCGACGGCTTTGCCGCGACCGACATGCAGCCGCTCAACCGCTTGGACCGCGACACTACCGGCGTGGTGTTGTTCTCGCTCGACAAGCAGACGCAGCCCGCCTTTGACCAGATGGTCATCGACCACGCCTTCGAAAAGCACTATCTGGCGCTCGCCGAGGGCAAGATCGATTGGAACGAAAAACTCATCGACAAGCCCATCGCCCGCGACCGCCACGATAGCCGCAAGATGCGCGTCGGCGCCAGCGGCAAGCCGTCGCAGACGCGCGTCAAGGTGCTCAAGCGCCTTAAGAGCCGCCGAGGCCTGCCCGCCCGTTCGTATATCGATGTTGAGCTGCTCACGGGCCGCAAACACCAGATCCGCGTGCACCTGGCAAGCGAGCGCCATCCCCTGGTTGGCGACGACCTGTACGGAACGCCGCGCCCCTGTGGCCTCATGCTCCACGCCCACAGCGTATCCTTTACCCATCCCGTAACCGGCGAGCGCATCCACATCGAAGCCCCCTGCCCCTGGGAGCCCTAAAACCTGCCAAAAAGGGACAGGTTTATTTTGGCAGGTTTTATCTGGGCAAACGTAAAGCCGCCACGATGGCTCAGCCGCGGCCCCAAAACATCTCGATCTGTAACAGTTAGAACCCATTTTCCGGTCTATCTGTTACAGATCGAGACACTCAAATCCCCCTCAAGGGAAAATCTCGATCTGTAACAATAACTCGGCAAAATCGATCCCAGATGTTACAGATTGAGACAAAGGGATGGCGCGGTTCGGAAGTATCTCAATCTGTAACATCTAACCCACTTTTAACGGTCCAGTTGTTACAGACTTAGACAAACCGGCGGATAACGAAAGCGGCAACGCCTGTGATGGACGTTGCCGCTTTTCTATTGAGAAAACTACTCGGTTTTCGTTACTAACCACCACAATGGGGACAGGCACCTTTGTGATGGTTTTGGCCTTGGCCTGCTCCTGCTTGCTAGACCGTGATGACGTTGTCCATTGCCCGGTACTTGGCGGGCACCTCGCCCGCGGTAATAATCGTTGCGTCGCGAAAATCTGCGAACTTGACGGGCGCCACCATGCCAAATTTACTGGCGTCCGAGATTACAAAGCGTTTGGCCGTATGGCGCATCGAGATGCGCTTAACCTGCGCCTCCTCGATATCGGGCGCCGTGAAGCCCTGCTCGGCGGCAATGCCATTAGAACCCCAA
The DNA here is from genome assembly GCF_009696325.1 of Collinsella sp. WCA1-178-WT-3 (M1). GTDB lineage: Bacteria > Actinomycetota > Coriobacteriia > Coriobacteriales > Coriobacteriaceae > Collinsella. The sequence continues at coordinate 355,999 of NZ_VUME01000001.1, read as the reverse complement.
AAGCCACAGTTGAAGTTGTAGCGGTCTAAGGTTGCCAAGGCATCGGGGCCAACGAGTGCTTCGGTCTCGGGCTTGAGCTCGCCGCCCAGTACCACGGTACGCATGCCGCGCAAAGCGAGGTGCTGAGCATGGAGCACGGAATCGGTCACATAGGTGACATCTTCAAGGTGTGGAAGATGCTCGATGAGCTTGAGCGTCGTCGAGCCCGAATCGATGTACACAAAGCTCTCGGGCTCCACCAGCGCCGCCGCACGGGCGCAGATACGCTCCTTATCGTCGTTATGGAGGACGCTGCGCTCATTGAGCGTTAGGTCGCGCGTCACGTGTGCGCGCTCAAGACTCGTCGCTCCGCCGTGGACCTTGGCGATGCGGTGTGCTCGATCGAGCGTCTGCAGGTCGCGCCGAATGGTAGACGCCGTTACGCCCAGGGTATCGGCAAGCTCTTGCACAGTAACCGAGCCAGCCTGCTGGACCATTGACACGATCGCGTTGAGCCTATCCTCCGCAAGCATCGCTTACTCCTCCTCGGGGTACACGACTCCCCAGTCGGCGCGGAGCTTGGTCATAAGCTCCATAACATCAGAAGCGTAATCCAGAAGCTCGCGCTTCGAATCATCGCCGGCAACGGCCTTCTCCAGGTCGGCCATCTCGTAGCACAGAGCGTATGCCTCGGTGCCGGTGTGGACCTCCTCACGGTGCCCGTCCGCAGTCCACACGATGGTCGCGTGATCGGCGCGGGGATACTCGTTGACCTCGATATAGCACTTGTCAAAGCTGATGACCGAGCGCTTGGGTTGCTTGGAGTGGAGCGTAAGGCTCACCACGCCCAGCTGCTGCTCGGCATTACGGCAGACGATGCCGCCCGCAACGTCAACGCCGGTCTCGCAGGTGTTGCCGAGCGAAACGACCTCAACAGGCTGGCTTGCCATAAAGAGGCGCATGACGGACAGGGCATACACGCCAATATCGAGCATGGCACCACCAGCAAGGTTGCGATTGTAGAAACGGTTGGTCAGGTCGCCGTATTCCTTGTAGCTGCCAAAGTTGAGCTGAGCGAGGTTCATGCGGCCAAACTCGCCGGCATCCATGCGGCGACGCAGCTCCCGATACAAGGGCATGTGGAGCACCGTGGTGGCGTCCATAAGGACCACGTTATGCTCGTCGGCAATGGCACGCGCTTCGTCGAGCTCGGCGGAGTTGAGGGTGATGGCCTTTTCGCAAAGCACGTGCTTGCCAGCTGCCAGAGCGGCGCGCAGGTAGGTGATATGCGTGTTATGCGGCGTGGTGATATAAACGGCGTCGATGTCGGGATCGGCGTAGAGGTCCTCAACCGTCTCGTACACCTTCTCGACGCCATACTGCTCGGCAAAAGCCTGGGCCTTGGACAGCGTGCGGTTGGCGACGCCCGCAAGCTTGCGACCGGCAAGGGCGAGAGACTGGGCCATCTGGTTGGCGATAACGCCGCAGCCGATCACAGCCCAACGAAGCTCGGGAGCCGTAAAGATGTCGTTAGGGAACGGCTGATCCTGAACCGAGGCAAACGCCGCCTTAGCGGCTGCTTCGGCGTCGAGCGGAGCCTGTTTGGAATCTGTCATCATGTGCCTCCTGAGTCATCGGAAGTTCTTCATTTCCAACAGCCTTATATTCGCACAAATTTGCGCGTATTTGCTTGTATTTGCGTGTTTATTTGTTTATCGGTTATTATTAAACCATAATTAGCAGATATTTGCGCGACTATGCGCATTATCGCGCAAGACTCTGTGCGTAAATACGCATGCAACGATCGTTATGATGCATAAAAAGTTGGAACACCAAAACCCCTAAAGGCAAAGCAGGCTGTCTTACTCTGCCCCCTAGGGGCATCAGACATCAAAAGATCATCCCTAACTGCCGGCACATAGGGACTGTCCCAGGCTGCCGAAACCTGAGGGCGTTTCCCGTACGACGCTTTGTGGCAAGACTGTCCCCATCAACTAACCGTTTAAGAACGTCCCCAACGACTAGTCATTTAAGTCTGTCCCCAATGAGTACCCGATGAGTAGCCACTCATTAAAGTCTGTCCCCAATGAGTAGGGATAGAAAAAGGCCCGGGTGCCGTGGCATCCGGGCCTTTGCTAGCAACTTAGATGTTGCGGGCAGCTTAGAACTTGTGGCCGCACTTCTTGCAGACGCGCAGCTTGTTCTTGCCGTCCTTCTCGTGACCGACGCGGGTAACCTTACCGCACTCGGGGCAAACGAGATTGACGTTGGAGGCATCGATGGGAGCCTCCTGCGAAACGATGCCGCCCTGCTGGTTGGCAGCGTTGGGCTTGACGGCCTTCTTGACGACCGAAACGCCCTCGACAACGACCTTGTTCTCGGCGGGGAGAGCACGCAGGACAACGCCCTGCTTGCCGCGATCCTTACCAGAGAGAACCTGGACCTTATCGCCCTTCTTGATATACATATATCTCCCCTAACTACAGGGTCTCGGGAGCGAGCGAGACGATCTTCATGTACTTCTTGTCACGAAGCTCGCGAGCGACGGGCCCGAAGATACGGGTGCCGACGGGCGAACCATCGTTGTTGATGACAACGCAGGCGTTATCATCAAAGCGAATGTAGGAGCCATCCTTGCGGCGGATCTCCTTAACGGTGCGAACGACGACGCAACGGACAACGTCCTTCTTCTTGACGTTGGCGCCAGGGGTAGCCTCCTGGACAGCACCGATGAACACATCGCCGATGCCTGCATAACGACGCTTGGAACCGCCAAGCACCTTGATGCAGCGAATCTTGCGAGCGCCGGAGTTGTCGGCGACGTTCAGCATGGTTTGCATCTGAATCATGGTAGATGTTCCTCCGAACTAAGAACCGAAGAGAGGTGCGCAGCCTTTATGCGGCCCGTGGTATGCAAGCCAGGCATACGCACATCTTCGGAAACGTACAAGTCGTAAGAGCGACTGCTTATTTAGCGCGCTCGACGACCTCGATGAGGCGCCAACGCTTCATCTTGGACATAGGACGGGTCTCCATAACGCGGACGGTGTCGCCCACGCCAGCCGTGCACTCCTCGTCGTGAGCGTGCAGCTTCTTGGAGCTGGTCATCATCTTGCCGTACTTGGGGTGACGCTTGCGCTCGGTGATGGTGACAACGATGGTCTTGGCACCGGAGACGGAGGTAACGACACCCGTACGGACCTTACGCGAGTTACGCGAATCAGTCATATTCTCTCCTTAGGTCCTACTCGGCGACAGCGGACTTCTCCGCTGCGATCTCGCGGGCGCGCTGCTCCGTGAGGACGCGAGCGATGTCCTTCTTCACGGTGTTGACGCGAGCGGTGTTGTCCAGCTGGCTGGTGGCCATCTGGAAACGAAGGTTAAAGAGCTCGGCGCGCATTTCCTTCAGCTTCTCAACGAGCTGAGCGTCCGAGAGCTCACGAATCTCTGCGGGCTTCATTAGTTCTCCTCCTCGGCCGTCTCTGTAGCGGCAGGCTTAGCGACGATCTTGGTCTTGATGGGGAGCTTGTGCTGCGCCAGACGCAGAGCCTCGCGAGCGACCTCCTCGGGCACGCCCTTGACCTCGAACATGATGCGGCCGGGCTTGACGACGGCCACCCACTCCTCGGGGTTACCCTTACCAGAACCCATGCGAGTCTCGGCAGGCTTCTTAGTGATGGGCTTATCGGGGAAGATCGTGATGTAGACACGACCGCCACGCTTCATGTAGCGGGTCATGGCAATACGAGCGGCCTCGATCTGACGGTTGGTGATCCAATGGGCCTCGAGAGCCTGGATACCAAACTCGCCGAAATGCAGCTCGGTATTACCCTTGGCCTGGCCCTTCATGGAGCCACGCTGCACCTTGCGGTGAAGAATACGCTTAGGGGCAAGCACTACTGACCCCTCCTCTCGGAGTTACGACGACGAGGACGGGAAGAGCCCTCGAGTGCAGGGTTGGGAACAGGCTGGCCCGGGAGCTTCTCGCCCAGGTAGATCCAGACCTTCACGCCGCAGGCACCCATGGTGGTGCTGGCGACAGCCGTGCCGTAGTCGATCTTGGCACGGAGGGTGTGCAGAGGCACGCGACCCTCACGGTACCACTCACGACGGCCCATCTCGGCACCGCCGAGACGACCGGAGCACTGGATACGGATGCCCTTAGCGCCGGCCTTGCGGGCGGACTGGACAGCCTTGCGCATAGCGCGACGGAAGGCAACGCGGCCCTCGAGCTGCTCAGCGATAGACTGAGCAACGAGGTTGGCGTCGAGCTCGGGGCGCTTGATCTCGACAACGTCGACGGAGAGCTGGCCCTTGGAGACGCCAGCGACCTTCTCGAGCTCGGTGCGAAGGGTATCGATCTCGGCACCCTTCTTACCGATGACAACGCCGGGGCGAGCGGTGAAGATAATGACCTTCACCTTGTCGCCAGCGCGCTCGATCTCGACGCGGGAGACAGCTGCGCGGGAGAGACGCTTCTCGAGGTACTTGCGGATCTCGAGATCGTTACCGAGGGTCTTAGCGTAATCCTTCTCTGCGAACCAGCGGGAGCGCCAGTTCTCGGTGATGCCAAGACGGAAGCCGGTGGGGTAGACTTTCTGACCCATACAGCTTTACGCCTCCTTTCGAGGAGCAACGACGACGGTGATGTGGGAAGTACGCTTCAGAATGCGAGAAGCGGAACCCTTGGCGCGGGGACGGATGCGCTTAAGCGTCGGACCCTCGTCAACATAGGCAGCAGCGACAACCAGGTTGTCGGCACGCAGACCGTTGTTGTTCTCGGCGTTCGCAACGGCGGAACGGAGAACCTTCTCGACATCCACGGCGACGGCGCGGTCGCAGAAGTGGAGGATGTCGAAGGCCTGAGCGACAGGCTTGCGGCGGATCAGATCGACCACCAGGCGGGCCTTGCTGGGGGAAACACGCACGTACTTAGCGACGGCGCGAACCTCGGTGGCCTCAGTTTCAATAGACTTAGTTGCCATTTACGGTTAACCCCCTATTTGGCCTTGTGGCCACGGAACGTACGAGTCGGCGCAAACTCGCCGAGCTTGTGACCAACCATGGACTCGGTAACATACACGGGCACATGCTTGCGGCCGTCGTGGACGGCGATGGTGTGACCAACCATCTCGGGGAAGATGGTGGACGCGCGGGACCAAGTCTTCACGACGTCCTTCTTGCCAGCCTCGTTCATCGCGGTGATACGCGAGAGAAGGCGAGTCTCCACGAACGGGCCCTTTTTGAGACTTCTGCTCATAAGTGCTTTCTCCTAAAACTCGGTATCCGAAATTACTTCTTACGGCGACGAATGATGTGCTGGTTCGAGACCTTCTTCTTCTTGCGCGTACGAAGGCCCTTCGTCGGCTTACCCCAGGGGGTAACAGAGGGACGACCAGAGGTGTGGTTCTTGCCCTCGCCACCGCCGTGCGGGTGGTCGACAGGGTTCATAACGGTACCGCGGACGGTCGGGCGCACGTTCATGTGACGCTTACGGCCGGCCTTGCCGATGACGATGTTGGCGTGATCAGCGTTGCCGACCTCACCGACGGTGGCGCGGCAGGTAACGAGGATGCGGCGCATCTCGGAGGAAGGCATACGGACGATGGCGTACTTGCCCTCCTTACCCATCAGCTGGCAGGAGTTACCGGCGGAACGGGCGATAGCGGCGCCCTTGCCCGGCTGGAACTCGACGGCGTGGATGAGCGTACCGACGGGGATGTCGGCGAGGGGCAGAGCGTTGCCCGGCTTGATGTCGGCGTCAGAACCGGACATGACGGTCTGACCGACCTCGAGGCCCTTGGGGGCCAGGATATAGCGCTTCTCACCGTCAGCATAGTGCAGCAGAGCGATGCGAGCGGAACGGTTCGGATCGTACTCGATCGTGGCAACCTTGGCGGGCACGCCGTCCTTGTTGCGCTTGAAGTCGATCACGCGGTAACGACGCTTCACGCCGCCGCCCTGGTGGCGGGTGGTGATGCGGCCGTTGTTGTTACGACCGGCCTTCTTGGGCAGGGGCTCGAGAAGAGACTTCTCGGGCTTGGTGCAGGTGATCTCGGAGAAGTCGGAGATCGTCTGCCAACGCCTACCAGCGGAGGTCGGCTTAAGGTGCTTTACAGCCATTACAATCCCTTTCAATAGGTATCCGTTAGCCATCGCAGACAGGGATTCGAGGTTCTGCCTCGGGTGCGATGACACCGGACGTATACACGGTTCCGGGCGTGTCCATTTTATACGCCCAAAACCTTGAGCTCTCGCCTCCCCTATTTGGGAGGCATGAGCTCACTCAACAGCAGCGAGTCTTAGGCCTGGTTGCCAAAGACCTCGATGGTGTCGCCCTCGGCCAGCGTAACGATGGCCTTCTTCCAAGAACGGGTCTTGCCGGCGACATAGCGCACGCGCTTGGTCTTGGGCTTGACCGTCAGGGTGTTCACGCGAACGACCTTGACGCCGAAGATCTCCTCGACAGCGTCCTTGATCTGATACTTGTTAGCATCCTTGGCGACCTCGAACGTGTACTTGTTCTGCTCCATGCCGGAGAAGGAACGCTCGGACACGATCGGACGGATGATGATCTCGTGGGCGGTCATTTATGCAAGCACCTCCCCGAAGTGAGCGGCGATGTCGGCGGGCATCAGCACAGCGTTGTTGTTGACGAGATCATAGGTGTTGGCCTCGTCGGCAGTGATGATGAACGTCTTGGGAATGTTGCGGAACGACAGGTAGGCGTTGACGTCCTCATCGCGAACGATGATGGTCAGACGCTTGCCCTCAAGGCCAAGAGCCTTGAGCATGGCAACGGCAGCCTTGGTGGAAGGCTTCTCGAAGCCGTAGTCGTCGACGAGCACGAGCTCGCCATCGGCCAGCTTGGCGGACAGCGCAGAGCGCATAGCCAGCTTGACCTCCTTGTTGTTCATACGCTTAGCGTAGGAACGGGGCTTGGGGGCGAAGACAACGCCACCGTGACGCCACTGGGCAGCACGGATGGAACCCTGGCGGGCACGACCGGTGCCCTTCTGACGCCAAGGCTTCTTGCCGCCACCGGAAACCTCAGAGCGGCCCTTAGCGGACTGGGTGCCCTGACGCCAAGAGGCCATCTGGCACTTGACGATGTGGTGCATAACGTGGATGTTCGGCTCGATGCCGTACACCTCAGCGGCGAGCTCGGCCTCGGCGACCTTCTTGCCCTCGCTGTTCTTTACTTCAAACTTTGCCATTTAAGTGTTCTCCTTGGTATGACGCTGGGCTAAATGGGCTGGGCCCTTAGGCCATACGGATGGCGACGAGACCATTCTTGGCACCCGGGACAGCGCCCTTGACCAAGATGAGGTTCTGCTCGGCATCGATGCGGACAACGGAAAGGTTCTTGACGGTAACGCGCTCGTTACCCATGTGGCCGGCCATCTTGACGCCCTTGAGGACGCGCGCAGGATAGGCGCACTGACCGATAGAACCGGGGTGACGCTGGAAGTGAGAACCATGCGTCATAGGACCGCGGCGCTGACCCCAGCGCTTGATGCGACCCTGGAAGCCCTTACCCTTGGAGGTACCGATGACGTCGACCTTCTCGACATCAGCGAAATCAGCGACGGTGACGACCTCGCCGACCTTGTGCTCCTCGCCGTTCTCGACGCGGACCTCACGAAGGAAGCGGACAGGCTCGACGCCGGCCTTGGCGAAGTGACCAGCCATGGGCTTGTTCACGTTCTTGGCCTTGATGTCGCCGAAACCGATCTGGACGGCGTCATAGCCGTCGGTTGCCTGAGTTTTAACCTGCGAGACAGCGCAGGGGCCAGCCTGGATGACCGTGACGGGAACGACGTTGTCGTTCTCGTCCCAAACCTGGGTCATGCCAATCTTGCGGCCGAGAATCATGCTGATCAAGATATGATCCCAACTCTCGCGTGGTCTTGGGACAATGCGTACACCACCGAGCGTACGCCCCTAGAGGACCACTACTTACACGACGTGCTCCCCAGCCTTGTATTGCGTCCGGACTACCTGACAACCCTATTAAGCAGGCATTTTGTCCAGCCAGAATACTCCCCTGGTTTCACACAGCTGTTTAGTATACACGGCTGCGGGCGTATCCATCGAGATTCATATTTCACTCACATTGTTTACGCAGGTAAAGTGCGTGAAGTCGCCTGGGCTTGGCAGAGGGGCGGCAAAATATATTAAGTTTGCTGCTCTACAGTCCTGCGCAAGACGGAAAGCACATTAAGTGCTTTCCTTTGCGTGCGGAACTCGCGACAAACTTAATATATTTCGCCGCCCCTCTGCCAAGCTCGGGTGACGCCACGTTGATGTCTGCTTAACTCTGCTCGCTCAGCTAATGACTTTGTTGGGGATCCACAATTTGCTGCAAGGTGAACTTGCATTGGGGCGTATCGTCCTCTTCTCGCGCATCGTCGAAATCGAAGATCATGATGGCGCAGTTGGGGAGTTTTGCTGGGAGCTCGAAGCCCTCTGGAGCTGCAGCCTTGATGAATTGGCGGCTGGCGCTGCCGTGGCTTACTGCTAGAAGGGTTTCGATGCCCTCGGCGCCCATGAGATTGGTGAGGGTGTCTACCATGCGTTCTTGCAGCGCGCGGCTTCCTTCTCCTCCGAAGGGGACCAAATCCTCGCCCGGATCCCAAACGTCGGTAGGCAATGCGTCGTGCGGGCCTTCCTCGAAGGTTCCATAGCCGCGCTCGATGATGCCTTCGCAGGACTCGACAGTAGCATCCGGACCGAGGATCTCGCATGCGACGAGACTTGCCGTGTCCATGGCTCGGCCTAAAGGTGATGAGACCACTTTGTCGGGGACGACGCCGTGGGCTTTGAGCCATTCGGCTGCCGCTTGGGCCTGTTGACGGCCCAAATCGGTAAGCGGTGAATCACAGCGACCCTGGACGAGCTTTTTTACGTTGAATTCCGTCTGGCCGTGGCGGAGCAGATACAGCCTCTTCATATTCTCCCCTTCTGTATAACGTGCTTTGCCGGCGCAGACCTACTCGTGGGTATGCCCTACGTAGTCCTCGTCGATCGTAATCTTGGCAATCGACTTGGGATATTCCGATTCGACCCTCTGGGCCAACGCGTGCTTGAGCTCATCGGACCCCATGCCCAAATCCGAGGGACGCACGCAGTCAAAGATCACGTTGGTGTGCGTAGGACCCGGCACACAGCGCAGGTCATGAATCGAAAGGCGGCTATCGATCTGTTGGGCCATGGCGTGAATGCGCAAGCGCATGCTCGCCACCTTGGGGTCATCGGTCACGATGGGATCGTAGTGAAGCGTGACAATCATGTCGTCTTCGTCCCTAAATGCCTGTTCAATGTTGTCGAGCGTGTCGTGACTTTCCAGCGGGCTGGCCTCGGCCGCCATCTCGGCGTGAGCGCTTGCGAACTTCCTGCCCGGGCCGTAGTCGTGAACCATTAGGTCATGAACGCCCAAAACGCCAGGGTAGCTCATGATCTTGCCGCGAATATGTTCGACCAGCTTGGGATCGGGCGCCTGACCCAAAAGCGGACTCACCGTATCCTGGATGAGTTCAAAACCGCTCCAGCCAATATAGGCGCCAACGGCAAGGCCGACCCAAGCATCAAGATTGATATGCGTCACCTGAGAAACAATTGCGCACGCTAACACGGCGCCTGTGGCAAGGACATCGTTCTTGGAATCTTGCGCGGTCGCATGCAGCGTCTCAGACTCAATACGGTCACCGAGCTTTTGGTTGAGGGCCGCCATCCACAGTTTAACAACCATCGAAAGCGCCAAGACTGCCACCAGGGCAAGCGAGAACTCGACGGGTTCGGGGTGGACGATGCGCTCAAACGAGGACTTCACCAGTTCGAGGCCGATGAGCAGCACGAGCGCCGCCACGACCAGACCCGAGAGATACTCGTAGCGACCATGGCCGTAAGGGTGCTCGGGGTCTGCCGGCTTGCCCGCCAGCTTAAAGCCAAGCACGCTCACGATGTTTGAGCTGGCGTCAGACAGGTTGTTCATGGCGTCCGCCACAATCGAAACCGATCCCGACAGCACGCCAATTGCACCCTTCGCAGCGCATAGCGCCACATTGGCGAGAATACACACCACACCCGCCAACGTGCCCACGCGCGCACGGTCGCCCTGCGCACGACGAACGATCCACTCGACCATCAATATCTGCCCCCAACAGTTTTACTCATACACCCGTTTGTCGAATAGCTCAGTAGTGTAGACCCTTTACCCCACCGATACAAAAAAGGCCGCAACCCTTAGGGCTGCGGCCTTACAAATCGCACTATCGAGCAAAAAGCTTAGAGCTTGATGTCGATGTCGACGCCAGCGGGGAGGTCGAGACGCATGAGCGAATCAACGGTGCCCGAGGTGGGGTCGAGGATGTCGATGAGGCGCTTGTGGGTGCGCATCTCGAACTGCTCGCGGGAGTCCTTGTCCTTGTGCGGCGAGCGGATGACCGTGTAGAGGTTGCGCTCGGTGGGCAGGGGGATGGGGCCGGAAACGCGAGCGCCGGTCTTCTGAGCGGTCTCGACAATGAGCTTCGCGGACTGATCGACGACCTCGTGATCATAGCCCTTGAGGCGAATGCGGATCTTCTGGGTAGCCAACTTAAACCTCCAAAGAGTGCGAGAGATGTTCTCGCGGATTACGTAACAGGGAGCTCGAACTTAGGCGTTCTTGCTCATGACCTCGTCCACGATGGACTTGGGCGCAGGCTCATAAGAGTCGAACTGCATCGTGTAGGATGCACGGCCCTGGGTCTGGGAGCGAAGGTCGGTAGCGTAACCGAACATCTCGCCCAGCGGCACCTTGGCACGGATGAGCTTGGTGTTCTTGCGATCCTCCATGCCCTCGATCTTGCCGCGGCGACCGGAGAGGTTGCCCATAACGTCGCCCATGTACTGCTCGGGGGTCTCGACCTCGACAGCCATGATCGGCTCGAGCAGCTGCGGATCGGACTTCTTGAGGGCGTCCTTGATAGCCATGGAACCGGCGATCTTGAAGGCGGCCTCGGAGGAGTCGACCTCGTGGTAAGAACCGTCGAACAGGGTGACTTTAACGTCGAGGACCGGGAAGCCGGCGATAACACCGGTGTTCAGGGCCTCCTGGATGCCCTTGTCGATGGACGGGATGTACTCCTTGGGCACGACGCCGCCGACGATAGCGTTGACGAACTCGTAGCCGAAGCCCTCCTCCATCTTCTCGAGCTTGATGACGGCGTGGCCGTACTGACCGCGACCGCCGGACTGACGGACGAACTTGCCCTCAGCCCTCTCGACGTCGTGACCAGCGGTCTCGCGGTAGGCAACCTGGGGCTTACCGACGTTAGCGTCAACCTTGAACTCACGGAGCAGACGGTCAACGATGATCTCGAGGTGCAGCTCGCCCATGCCGGCGATGATGGTCTGGCCGGTCTCGTGGTTGGTGGACACCGTGAAGGTCGGGTCCTCCTCGGCGAGCTTGGTCAGAGCCAGGGACATCTTGTCCTGCTCGGCCTTGGTCTTGGGCTCGATGGCAACGTCGATAACGGGCTTAGCGAACTCGATCTTCTCGAGGACGATCTCCTTGCCCTCGGCGCACAGGGTGTCACCGGTGGTGGAGTTCTTGAAGCCAACGCAGGCGACGATGTCACCGGCGCAAGCGTCGTCACGGTCGATACGCTCGGCGGCGTTCATCTCGAGGATGCGGCCGAGGCGCTCGCGCTGACCGTTGGAGGCGTTGACCACGTAGGAGCCGGACTCGGCGCGACCGGAATAAACGCGGACGTAGGTGAGCTTACCGACGAACGGGTCGGTCATGATCTTGAAGACCAGGCCGGAGAAGGGCTCGTCGAAGGAGGGATGACGCACGATCTCCTCGCCGGTTTCCGGATCGGTACCGGTGACGGCCTCAACGTCGAGCGGGCTGGGCAGGTAGTCGACGACAGCGTCGAGCAGCTCCTGAACGCCCTTGTTCTTGTAGGCGGAGCCCACAAAGACGAGGTTGAGCTCGTTGGCCAGAACGCCCTTGCGAAGAGCAGCCTTGAGCTCCTCGACGGTGAAGTCCTCCTCCATGAGGATCTTCTCCATGAGCTCGTCGTCAAAGCTGGCAGCGGCGTCGAGGAGCTCCTCGCGCTTGGTGGCAGCGATGTCGGCGAACTCAGCCGGGATCTCGTCCATCGGCTCGGGGTAGGTCATGCCCTTCTCATCGGCCTTGAAGTCCCATGCAGTCATGGTGACCAGGTCGATGACGCCCCAGAAGTTGTCCTCGGCGCCCATCGGGACCTGAGCGGCCACGGCGTTGGCGTCGAGACGATCCTTCATGGTCTCGATAGCGTTGAAGAAGTCAGCGCCCACGCGGTCATACTTGTTGATGAAGGCGATGCGGGGAACGTTGAAGGTAGAAGCCTGACGCCAAACGGTCTCAGACTGGGGCTGGACGCCGGCAACGGCGTCGAAGACGGCGACAGCGCCATCGAGGACGCGCAGGCAGCGCTCGACCTCGGCGGTGAAGTCAACGTGGCCCGGGGTGTCGATGATCTGGATGCGGTAGTCCTTACCGTCCTTGTTCCAGAAGCACGTGGTAGCAGCGGAGGTAATGGTTACGCCGCGCTCCTGCTCCTGAACCATCCAGTCCATGGTGGCAGCGCCCTCATGGACCTCACCAATCTTGTGGGTCTTACCGGTGTAGTAAAGAATACGCTCGGTCGTGGTGGTCTTACCGGCATCGATGTGGGCCATGATGCCGATGTTACGGGTATCGGAAAGCTTGTGCTTAGCCTTAGCCATGTTAGTTCCTTACCTTAACTTACCAACGATAGTGAGAGAACGCGCGGTTGGCCTCGGCCATCTTGAAGACGTCCTCACGCTTCTTGACGGAAGCGCCCAGGCCGTTGGAAGCGTCGAGAATCTCGTTTGCGAGACGCTCAGCCATGGTCTTCTCCTTGCGAGCGCGGGAGAAGTTGACGATCCAGCGGATGCCCAGAGCGGTGGAACGACGGGAGTTGACCTCCATCGGGACCTGATAGGTAGCGCCACCGACACGCTTGGGCTTAACCTCGAGCGTGGGCTTGACGTTGTCCATAGCCTTCTTGAAGGTAGCGAGAGCGTCGCCACCCTCGGACTTCTCGGCAACGATCTCGAAAGCGGTGTAAACGATGCGCTCAGCGGTGGCCTTCTTGCCGTCAAGAAGGACCTTGTTGATGAGCTGAGTCACCAGGCGGTTGTTGTAAACGGCGTCAGGCTGAACCTCACGACGATTAGCTGCTGCACGACGCGGCATGTGAAATCTCCTTAAGTGTCTACCGTGCGGCGCTTAGGCGGCACACGGCGAAAGTATCAAAACGTTATCTGTCTTATTTGGCCTTGGGGCGCTTAGCACCGTACTTGGAACGGGCCTGCATACGGTTCTGGACCGGAGCAGCGTCGTAGGCGCCACGGATGACGTGATAACGGACACCAGGGAGGTCACGAACACGACCGCCGCGGACGAGCACGATGGAGTGCTCCTGCAGGTTGTGGCCCTCACCCGGAATGTAAGCAGTAACTTCGATGCCGTTGACGAGGCGAACACGGGCAACCTTACGAAGAGCCGAGTTCGGCTTCTTGGGGCTCGTGGTGAAGACGCGGGTGCACACGCCGCGCTTCTGGGAGTTGTGCTGCAGAGCAGCGTTCTTGGACTTCTTGGGCGCGGAACGACGGCCCTGGCGAACCAGCTGGTTAATAGTAGGCAAAGCGTACTCCTTCTCGAATGATTCCAGCTTTCTGTAAAGTGCAACGGCTTGAATCGAGGGGTCAGCATCCCCCTACGAAACACGCAGTTCGATAGGATACGTGCCGTTAGCTGTGTCGTCAACAGACCACGCCGCCGGGCGTATCCTAAAATAGCCACATTTCCGCAAAGCCTACACAAAAGGAATCCCCTCCTGTGCGCGAGGGCGGATTCCCGGGACGGGCGGCATAGGGGTTAAGTTTGCTGTTCTACAGTCCTGCGCAAGACGGAAAGCACATTAAGTGCTTTCCTTTGCGTGCGGAACTCGCGACAAACTTAACCCCTGGGCCGCCCGTCCCGGAAATCCTACGTGCTCGTCAGGGCAACGTTCCTCAACAAAAAAGACCCGCTCCCCTGTTGGGAAGCGGGTCTTTGGAAGGGCGGTTAACGTACTGGGAAATTACTCCCCGTCGTTGTCCTTGGCCTCTTCGGCGTCGTCGGTGTCCACGAGCTGGTTGAGCAGCTCGTCGAGGGAAGCCATGTCCTCGTTGATGGCACCGTTGGCGGAAGCCTTCTTGTCGTCGATCGGGGCGCCCAGGAGCTCCTCGTCGGCATCGGCGTGATGCGTCGGAGCGGAGGTGCCCAGCAGGATGTCGTCCGGACCGTCGGGGCTAAAGACCATCTGCAGCAGCTGCGAGAGGTCTTCCTCGTCGGCAACGTCGTCGTTGTTCTCGAGGATGTAGAGCAGGTCGTGGGCCTCGAGGCCGTCGCGGAGCTCCTCGATCGCCTTGGCACCGATGCCATCGATGCGCAGCAGATCCTCCTCGGACTTGCCAACCAGGTCGCCGACCGTCTCGATGCCGACCTCGCTGAACTTGTTGGTCCAGCGCTGCGACACGCCCAGGTCGTCGAACAGGTACAGGCGAGCCTTCTCGGCGGAGATGGTGTGGCCGTTGCGGGTGAACGAACCGTCAGCACCGCCAAACTCGTCGTAGCCGGCCCAGTCGAGCTGCTGTGGGAGCCGCTCGTCCAGGTCCTTGAGCTCCACGGGAGCCCACTCGGGCAGCGACTTGGCGTTGGGCGAAGCCGGACCATCGATGTCCACGTAGCCGTCGGCCGTGCGATACGTCAGCTTGGCGTTAGCGTACGGCTTGAGGCCGGTACCAGCCGGGATCTTCTTACCGACGATGACGTTGGACTTAAGGTCGAGCAGGTGGTCGACCTTGCCCTCAATAGCAGCCTCGGTAAGGACGCCGGCGGTACGGATGAACGAAGCGCTCGACAGCCAGGAGTCGATGTTGGACGCAACCTTGAGCGTACCCAAGATGACGGGCTCAGCCACGGGAGCCTGACCGCCCAGACGGGCAACGCGCTCGACCTCGTCGGCGAACTCGTAGCGGTCGACGTACTGACCAAGCAGGTACTTGGAGTCGCCGGGGTTGGTGATCTGAACGCGACGCAGCATCTGACGTGCGAGCACCTCGATGTGCTTGTCGTTCAGGTCGACGCCCTGGCTGGTGTAGACGTCCTTGACGCTCTCGACGAAGGTGTGCATCGTCGACTCGATGTCGGTCAGCTTGCGCAGGTTGCGGAAGTTGACGAAGCCCTTGGTGATCTGGTCGCCGGCGCGAACCTCGCAGCCGTCCTCGATCTCGGGCATAAAGCGCACCGAAGCGGGGACGCGACGCTCGTCGAGGACACGGGTGTGATCCTCGGAGTCGGTGAGCGTCAGCACGTACTCGGACTTCTCGGGCTTAATCGAGAGGTGGCCGGAGTACGGAGCCAGCTCGGCCTCGCGACCCAGGATCTTCTCGTTGACGTTGCCGACGATATCGAACATACGGCTGACCGTAGGCAGACCCTGCGTAATATCGTCGACGCCAGCGACGCCGCCGGAGTGAATGGTACGCATCGTAAGCTGCGTACCGGGCTCGCCGATGGACTGGGCGGCAATAATGCCGACTGCGGTACCGATGGCGACCGGACGACGGGTGGAAAGATCCCAGCCGTAGCACTTCTGGCACACGCCGTACTTGGAGCGGCAGGTGAGCAGCGCGCGAAGCTTGACCTTCTTAAGGCCCGCATCGACCATCTTCTGGATGTCGGCGACCTTCTCGATATAGCCGTCCTGCTCAAAGAGCACGGTGCCATCGGGAGCCACGACGTCCTCAATAAAGCAACGGCCGACAAGATCGGTGTTGAGGTCGGTGGTGCCGGGGATGATGAGGTTGTAGGTGACGCCCTCGTGCGTACCGCAGTCCTCCTCGCGGACGATGACGTCCTGGGCCACGTCGACCAGACGACGGGTCAGGTAGCCAGAGTCCGAGGTGTGGGATGCGGTATCGACCAGGCCCTTACGGGCGCCGTAGGTCGAAATGAAGTACTCGAGCGGCAGCAGGCCCTCGCGGAAGTTCGCCTTAATGGGAAGGTCGATCGTCTCGCCGGACATATCTGCCATCAGGCCACGCATGCCGCCGAGCTGACGCAGCTGGGTCTTAGAACCACGGGCGCCGGAGTCGGCCATCATGTACAGCGGGTTCTCCTCGTCGAACATGTCGAGCATGAGCGCTGCGACCTTGTCGGTACAAGCGGTCCACTCGTTAACGACTTCGATGTGGCGCTCCGTCTCGTTGATGAAGCCCTCCTCGAAGTACTCGTTGATCTGGTCGACGTTGGCCTGGGCGCGGTCGAGCAGCTCCTGCTTCTCGGCAGGGATGAGAGCGTCCCACACCGAGATGGTGAGGCCGGCGCGGGTAGCGTAGTGGAAGCCGGAGTACTTGATAGAGTCGAGGATCGGGCCGACCTTGGCCTCGGGGTAACGATCGCAGCAGTCGGCAACCAGCTTGGCCACATCGCCCTTGACCATCTTGTAGTTCATGAACTCGTAGTCTTCGGGCAGGCACTGGCGGTTGAAGATGATGCGGCCGATAGAAGTCTCGAAACGTGCGGTCTTGTTACCGGTGACATCGTAGTCGACGAACTCGTTCTTGCCGTTCTTGACGCGGAAGATACGGGTGCCGTCCTCGTTGATGACGTTGGCGTTCTCGGCGGACACGCGGACCTGAATCTTGGCCTGCATGTCGACTTCGGAGCGGCAGTCATAGGCGTGCAGCGCGTCGTCGAAGCTCGAGAACACGTGGTTCTCGCCCGGCAGACCGTCGCGGACCTGGGTCAGGTAGTACACACCAATGATCATGTCCTGCGAGGGGATGTTGACCGGCTTGCCGGATGCCGGCGAGCGCAGGTTGTTCGCAGAGAGCATGAGCACGCGGGCCTCGGCCTGAGCCTGGCTGGACAGCGGCACGTGGACAGACATCTGGTCGCCGTCGAAGTCGGCGTTGAAGGGCGCGCAGACCAGCGGGTGCAGGTGGATAGCCTTGCCCTCGACCAGCACCGGCTCAAAGGCCTGGATGGACAGACGGTGCAGGGTCGGTGCACGGTTGAGCAGCACGACACGGCCGTCGATGACCTCTTCGAGGATGTCCCACACAAAGGTGGCACCGCGGTCGATAGCGCGCTTGGCGCCCTTGATGTTCTCGACCTTGCCAAGCTCGACCAGGCGCTTCATGACGAAGGGCTTGAAGAGCTCCAGCGCCATGGTCTTGGGCAGACCGCACTGGTGCAGCAGCAGCTTGGGGTCGGTAACGATTACCGAACGGCCGGAGTAGTCGACACGCTTGCCCAGCAGGTTCTGGCGGAAACGACCCTGCTTGCCCTTGAGGGCCTCGGCGAGCGACTTGAGCGGGCGACCACCACGGCCAGAGACCGGGCGCCCACGGCGGCCGTTGTCGAACAGGGCGTCCACGGACTCCTGGAGCATGCGCTTCTCGTTGTTCACGATAATCGCAGGGGCGTCCAGGTCGAGCAGGCGCTTGAGTCGGTTGTTACGGTTGATCACGCGACGATACAGGTCGTTGAGGTCGGACGCGGCGAAGCGGCCGCCGTCGAGCTGGACCATCGGGCGCAGATCGGGCGGAATGACCGGGATGACATCCAGAATCATGTTCGCGGGGCTGTTGCCGCCCTTCAGGAAGGCGTCAACGACCTCGAGGCGCTTGACGGCCTTCTCGCGCTTCTGCTTCTGAGAGTCCTCGTCGGCGATGATGGCCTTGAGCTTCTCGGCCTCGGAGGGGAGGTCGATGGCAGCGAGCAGGTCGCGGACGGCCTCGGCACCCATGCCACCCTTGAAGTACATGGAGTAGTAACGGGTCATCTCGCGGAACAGCGGCTCATCGGAGATGAGGTCGCGCTCGGTGAGCTTCATGAAGGCGTTGAAGGCGTCCGTGCGGAGCTGTTTCTCGTCCTTGCACTCTTCCTCGATGTCGACGATGCCGGAGGCGATCTCCTCGGGGGTCAGCGGCTCCTCGTCGGAGAACTCGTCAAAGTTCTCGGGGTTGCCCTGCTCCTTGAGGGACTCGATCTGGCGGGCGCACTCGGCATCGATCTCTTCCAGATCGGCGGCGAGCTCCTCACGCAGGTCGTCAGCGTCGGCCTCGCGAGCCTCGTAGTCGACCTCGGTGATGATGTAGCTGGCAAAGTACAGAACCTTCTCGAGGTCCTTGGACTTGATGTCGAGCATACGGCTCATCGGGAAGCTCGTGGGGCTCTTGAAGTACCAGATGTGGGACACGGGAGCGGCGAGCTCGATATGGCCCATGCGGTCGCGACGCACCTTGGCCGAGGTGACCTCGACGCCGCAGCGCTCGCAGACGATGCCCTTAAAGCGGATGCCCTTGTACTTGCCGCAGGAGCACTCCCAGTCCTTGGCGGGACCGAAGATCTTCTCGCAGAACAGGCCGTCCTTCTCGGGCTTGAGGGTACGGTAATTGATGGTCTCCGGCTTCTTGACCTCACCGTGCGACCAGGAACGGATCTGGTCGGCGGAGGCAAGGGAGATCTTTACCGAGTCAAATTCAGTAGCTTCGAAATCTGCCACAGTCAACTACTCCTTATCAGTGGTCGTGGCGGCGACAGCCTCGGGTGCCTCGGCGGTCTCGGCATCCTGGGCCTCGACGTCGGCGTCAACGCCGGCGAGCGCAGCCAGGTCATCGAGGGCAGAGGTCTCCTCGGCGGTCACGGGGGCGGAGGCGTCCTCGTCGGCATCGCGCATGGGCTCGATGTCCAGTGCGAGGGAACGGATCTCCTTGACGAGAACCTTGAAGGACTCGGGGATACCCGGAACCGGGACGTTCTCGCCCTTGACGATGGACTCGTAGGTCTTGACGCGGCCCACGGTATCGTCGGACTTGACGGTCAGGATCTCCTGCAGGACGTTGGAAGCACCGTATGCGTACAGTGCCCAAACTTCCATCTCGCCGAAGCGCTGGCCGCCGAACTGGGCCTTGCCGCCCAGCGGCTGCTGGGTAACCAGGCTGTAAGGGCCAGTCGAACGGGCGTGGATCTTGTCGTCGACCATGTGACCGAGCTTGAGGATGTAGGACGTACCCACGGTAATGGGCTCGCGGAACTCCTCGCCGGTGCGGCCGTCAAACAGGCGGGTCTTTCCGCGCTCGTCAAGCTGGGTGACAAACTCGGGGCGCATGTGATCGCCAAAGGCAGCGGTGGCCTTGTTGAGCATATTCTTGTTGGCACGACGGATGACCTCGGCGATCTCGTCCTCCTTGGCGCCGTCGAAGACGGGCGTCGCGGTAAAGAACGGACCGGGGACGTACTTGTCGGAATCGGCATCCTCGGTATCCCAACCGCAGGCAGCAGCCCAGCCAAGGTGGCACTCGAGCAGCTGGCCGACGTTCATACGCGAAGGAACGCCCAGCGGGTTGAGGATAACGTCGATCGGGGTACCGTCAGCCATGTAGGGCATGTCCTCGACCGGCAGAACGTTACAGATAACACCCTTGTTGCCGTGGCGGCCGGCAATCTTATCGCCCTGCTGGATCTTACGGCGCTGGGCGACGTAGACGCGCACCTGCTCGTTGACGCCGGGGGCCAGGTCGTCGCCGTTCTCGCGGCTAAAGCGGACGACGTCGATGACACGGCCGTAAGCGCCGTGAGGCATCTTAAGGGAAGTGTCGCGAACGTCATGAGCCTTGGCACCGAAGATGGCGCGCAGCAGGCGCTCCTCGGCAGTCAGAGCGCTCTCGCCCTTAGGGGTAACCTTGCCGACCAGGATGTCGCCAGGGCCGACCTCAGCGCCGATGCGGATGATGCCGTCCTCATCGAGGTTGGCAAGCATGTCCTCGGAGAGGTTCGGGATCTCGCGAGTGATCTCCTCGGGGCCGAGCTTGGTATCGCGGGCGTCGATCTCGTGACGGGTGATGTTGATGGTCGTCAGCAGGTCCTCGGCCACCAGGCGCTCGGACACGACGATACCGTCCTCGTAGTTGAAGCCTTCCCACGGCATGTAGGCCACGGTGAGGTTCTGGCCCAGTGCGAGCTCGCCGTGATCGGTCGAAGGACCGTCGGCCAGAGGCTCACCCTGCTCAACGGTGTCGCCGACGCGCACGAGCGGGCGGTGGTTGATGCAGGTGGACTGGTTGGAGCGCTGGTACTTGGCCAGGTGATACTCGTCCATGCCGCCGGCATGCTTGACGATAATCTTGGAGGCGTCGGCAAAGATGACCTCGCCGGCGTTCTTGGCCAGGGTGACCTCGCCAGAGTCCAGGGCGGCGCGACGCTCCATGCCGGTACCGACATAGGGAGCGGCGGGGTGAACCAGCGGCACGGCCTGACGCTGCATGTTGGCGCCCATGAGCGTACGCTTAGCGTCGTCGTGCTCGAGGAACGGGATCAGCGTGGCTGCGACGGAGAGCATCTGGCGCGGCGAGACGTCCATGTAGTCGACGTCCTCGACAGGCACGTCGGCGGGAGCGCCGAAGGAGCCGTCGAAGTCGCGGGTACGGGCGATCACGGAATGCGGACGGACGATCTTGCCCTCGGCATCGGTCGTGATGAACTCGTTGGTCTTGGGATCGAGCGGCGTGTTGGCCGGCGCGATAACGTGCTTCTCTTCCTCGTCAGCGGTCATCCAGTCGATCTGGTCGGTGGCAACGCCGTTCTCGACGCGGCGGAACGGGGCCTCGATGAAGCCATACTCGTTGACGCGGGCGTAGAGGGCAAGCGAGCCGATCAGGCCGATGTTGGGGCCTTCGGGGGTCTCGATCGGGCACATGCGGCTGTAGTGCGAGTTGTGAACGTCGCGGACGGCCGTCGGCACGTTGGTGCGGCGGCTGGAGCCCGACTTGTGGCCGGCAAGACCGCCAGGGCCGAGTGCGGACAGACGGCGCTTGTGGGTCAGACCGGTCAGAGGGTTCGCCTGGTCCATGAACTGCGAGAGCTGCGAGGAACCGAAGAACTCCTTGATAGAGGCCACGATCGGGCGGATGTTGATGAGCGACTGCGGGGTAATCTCGTCGATGTCCTGGGAGCTCATGCGCTCACGGACGACGCGCTCCATACGGCTCATGCCGATACGGAACTGGTTGGCGACGAGCTCGCCGACGGTGCGGATACGGCGGTTGCCAAAGTGGTCGATGTCGTCAACCTTGAAGCCCTGCTCGCCGGCAGCGAGGGACAGGAGGTAGCGCAGCGTAGCGACGATATCCTCGTCGGTGAGCACCGTGACCTCTTCCTCGGTGGTGAGGTTGAGCTTCTTGTTGACCTTGTAGCGACCGACGCGGGCCAGGTCGTAGCGCTGCGGGTTAAAGAGCAGGCCCTCGAGCAGGCTGCGGGAAGCATCCACGGTGGGAGGCTCGCCCGGGCGCAGGCGACGGTAGATCTCGATAAGAGCATCCTCGCGGGTAAGGGCGGTATCGCGCTCGAGGGTGCGCTTGATCACATCGGAGTTGCCGAGCAGCTCGATGATGTCGTCGTTGGTGACGGCGATGCCAAGGGCGCGCAGGAACATCGTGGCGCTCTGCTTGCGCTTACGGTCGATGGAGACCATGAGCTGGTCGCGCTTATCGACCTCAAACTCAAGCCAGGCACCGCGGGACGGGATGATCTGAGCCTTGTAGATCTGCTTGCCCGAATCCATCTCGGAGCTGAAGTACACGCCCGGGGAACGGACGAGCTGCGAGACGACGATACGCTCGGTACCGTTGATGATGAAGGTGCCCTGATCGGTCATCATGGGGAAGTCGCCCATAAAGACGAGCTGCTCCTTGATCTCGCCGGTCTCCTTGTTGGTGAGACGGACGTCGGTCAGAAGCGGAGCCTGATAGGTCATATCCTTCTCGCGGCACTCCTCGACGGTATGCGCAGGGTCGCCAAACTGATGCTCGCCGAAGGTTACCTCGAGAACATGGTTCTGGCTCTGGATGGGACTGGATTCCTTAAACGCCTCACGAAGGCCCTCGTCCTTAAAACGCTCAAAGGATTCTCTTTGAACAGAGATAAGGTTGGGGAGCTCCATGGCCTCCGGGATTTTCCCGAAGCTGACGCGCTTGCGCTCAGTGGCAGTGTATGCGTAGGTCACCAGGTTTTTCCTCCTTCACGGAAATGCTCGGTGGGTTGGCGAGGCATAGCTTCGCCAGTTATCGCAACCTAATAGTTTATCAGGTACCGACCGTTGGGCAAGAAAAGCCTTGACGCGATTGAGTTTTTGGAGTAGCAAAGTTTTTCGACAGAAAATGCGCAGGTAGATTGGTATGCATCGAACACCTGTTCATATATTTTCTGTGAACAGAGTTGCTGATGCGCGTCGCTGAATGGCGGAATGGCGGCGAAGGCTGATCGGGCGGAAACTGCGTCCCGTTTTGGGGCCTCAAACTGGGTCGCAGTTTCCGATTGAGCCCTGTTTGGGAAACTGTATCCCGTCCTGAGCCGATATTCTGGGATGCGCTTTCCGCTAGGGTCCTCAGCCGGAAAGCGCATCCCAAAATTCGACCAAATTGTGGGTCGCACTTTCCGGAGCTAAGCGGCAGTTCGCAAAAAAACGGGTGCAGACCGAAGTCCGCACCCGTAAGCGCTGTTTACTTGCGCATCAAGCCGCCTCGCTCGTCGATGGCATCCCAGAAGGCATCGGCAAAGCGAGGATCGCTTGCGGCCATAAGGGCGTTGGTGGCCATCCAGCCAGAAGGCGTGCCGGTGTCGTAACCCGACAGAGGATCGATGACGACGGCGTACATGGCCTCGCGGTCGAGCGAACGGGCCATGGCGTCGGTCAGCTGGATTTCGCCGCCCTTGCCGGCCTGCTGGTCGGCAAGCAGCTCCATGACCAGCGGGCTCAGCAGATAGCGTCCGACGATGTAAAGGTTAGAAGGCGCAGCCTCGGGAGCAGGCTTCTCCACCAAGCCGCCGATACGCCACACGGCGCCAGGCTCGGCATCGCCAACGCCCTCAGCGCCCTCGAGGGAGCCCACGCGCTCGCCGGCGATAACGCCATAGCGGCTGACCTCCTCGGGAGCACACGCGGCAACAGCGATAACCGAAGCGCCGCCATGCTCCTTGGAGACGGCAAGCATCTTGTCGCAAATGTCATGGTTGGGCACAACATAGTCGCCCAGAAGAACCAGGAAGTTCTCCCCCGCCACAGCATCGGCCGCCGAGCGAATGGCATGGCCGAGACCCTTGGGCTCGTACTGATAGCGGAAGTCGACCGGCATACCGCCTGCGTGGGCAACGGCATCGGCATATGCATCTTTGCCGCGCTCGCGCAGCAGATTCTCGAGCGAACGATCGGGCTGGAAGTAGTTCAACAGCTCGGGCTTGCCAGGAGAGGTGACGATGATAGCATCATCGACCTCCTCGGGAGCGAGTGCCTCCTCAACGACGTACTGGATAACCGGCTTGTCGAGAACCGGCAGCATCTCTTTGGGCGTGCACTTAGTGCCAGGCAGAAAACGCGTGCCTAGACCGGCGGCGGGGATGATTGCCTTCATATTATTCAAGGATCCTTTCGCAGGCGCAAAGCGCCCCAAGCGTGCGGCACGGCGGCCGCAGACCAAATTGCGATACCGAAGTATCTTACCGCCGGAGACATACGTCGCCGTAAGGCAAACGCAATTCTTCAGCAGGTCAACGCAAATTATTGCTCGAATGGTGCAATTTTATGCCCCAGCGGTAACGGGATTGGCACGGCGAAGACGGAGGTGTTCTGCGTGCCGAGCAATGGGAATGAGGGGCCAAAACAAAAAAGACGGGGCTCGCAATGCGAACCCCGTCTGCAAAGAAATCTGGCGAGAAAGCCTGATTACTTGAGGGTGACAGCAGCGCCAGCAGCCTCGAGCTTCTCCTTGGCAGCCTCGGCGTCCTCCTTCTTGGCGCCCTCGAGAACAGCCTTGGGAGCGCTCTCGACGACCTCCTTGGCCTCCTTCAGGCCAAGGTTGGTGAGCTCACGGACGGCCTTGATGACCTGGATCTTGTTGTCGCCGAAGCCCTCGAGCACGACGTCAAACTCGGTCTTCTCCTCGGCCTCAGCAGCGCCAGCAGCGGGAGCGGCGACAACAGCGGCAGGAGCAGCGGCGGAAACGCCGAAGGTGTCCTCGATAGCCTTAACGAGCTCGGAAGCCTCGAGAAGGGTCATTTCCTTAAGAGCATCGATGATCTCATCGGTGGTAAGCTTAGCCATTTCTAAGTCCTTTCGGTTTCCGTGTCTGTGCACGGAGATCAGTTAAAACACGGCGCGAATGCGCCAGGGGTGCGGCGTTGCCGCCGCGGGTGAAAACAGCGACTAGGCTGCCTTCTGCTCGGAGACCTGCTGGATCGAACGAGCGAGACCAGAGGAAACGCCGTTGACGCAGACAGCGATGTCGCGAGCGAAACCGGAGATGAGACCGGCGATCTGGCCGAGAAGCTGGTCCTTGGTGGGCAGCTCGGC
This sequence comes from Collinsella sp. WCA1-178-WT-3 (M1), assembly GCF_009696325.1. Classification (GTDB taxonomy): domain Bacteria; phylum Actinomycetota; class Coriobacteriia; order Coriobacteriales; family Coriobacteriaceae; genus Collinsella. The sequence goes on along the minus strand of NZ_VUME01000001.1, from coordinate 331,565 downwards.
GATAGCCTTAACATCATCAGCGGAAACGGCCTTGCCGTCGGAGATACCGCCCTTGATCTCAAGGACGCCCTTGGACTTAGCGGAGAAGTCCTTAAGGGTCTTAGCGGCCTCGACCGGCTCGGTCTCGTAGAACACATAAGCGACGGGGCCGGCGAGGATCTCGTCGAGCTCGGGCTGCTCCTGGTTCTTGAGAGCGATCTTGACCAGGTTGTTCTTGTAGACCTTCATCTCGGCGCCGCACTCGCGAAGCTGATGACGCAGCTCCTGAGCCTGCTTAACCGTCAGACCGTTGTAGTTGACGACGAACAGACCGGCATTCTCGGCGATACGGGACTCGATCTCTGCAACCTTGTCGATTTTGTACTGCTGGGGCATGAATTACACCTCCTCGAATTCTTTCCGGGCACGGTCCGCCACAAGGACGTGACGGGGGCATGTCCAAAAAGAAAGCCCCCGCGCTGCATGAGCGACGGGGGCGAGAAGACATATCTACTCGACCACCTCGGCTGGCGGGATATCCCATTGAGCTCGCGGGCAATGCCCGTTTGCACCGGCTGTCTCTGGCAGCGGATTCGTGCGTGAACCGAAAGTATTATGGCGGGGACCCCGGCGTCGGTCAACGGAAAACCGGGCTGCACACAATTCCACCATCTCGGTCGCGCCGCCAAAGGCCAGGCGCAAGGTTTCCGCTCGGTCAGGTCCTGGGCTCGCTCGGAAAGCACATTAAGTGCTTTCCGGCTCGTGCGGAATCTACGGAAACCTTGCGCCTGGCCTTCGGCGGAGCGTGCCTGCGTCAACTATGGGGCAGCCCGGTTTTCCGTTGAGCGACGCCCCCACGCATAACCCTTATGTCGGTGGGCTGATGTGTTGCGTCCCTGATGGTTATAGGGTTGAGACGAAGGTGGACAGGCGGCGGAGGCCTTCGTCCAGATCTTGGTCGGAGACGCAGTAGCTTAAGCGGACGTGGCCTTCGGTTCCGAAGCAGTCTCCGGGGACTAGGGCTACGTTGGCTTCTTTGATGGCTTTGATGCAGAAGTCTTCGCTTGTTAGGCCGAATTGTTTGATGCTGGGGAAAGCGTAAAAGGCGCCGGCTGGTTCCACTACGTCGAGGCCCATGGTGTCTAAGGCTGCGAGCACGCGTTCGCGGCGGGCTCGGTAGACTTTGAGCATGGGGGTTGGGTCGACGGTCAGGGCTCGGGCCGCGGCGTCCATCTCAAAGGAGACGGCGCTCGATACTAAGTATTGGTGGGCCTTTGCGATCTCGGCGATGACGGGGGCTGCAGCTGCGAGCCAACCCAGGCGCCAGCCGGTCATAGCCCAGGGCTTGGAGAAGCTCTCGATGACCACCGTCTGCTCGCGTAGCTCCGGGTGGCGCTGGGCAAAGCGCTCATAGCCATCCACATAGACCAGGCGGTTATATACGTCGTCGCAGATTACGTAGATGCCCGCTTGCTCTGCCACGTGTGCCACGGCGTCGAGCGATGCCGCGTCGAGGATACAGCCCGTAGGATTGTTGGGCGTGCAGATGACGATGGCCTTAGTCGCCGGCGTCACGCAGGCGCGAAGCGCTTCCTCGTCAATCTGAAATTGCGCGGGCTCCGTATCCAAAAAGACCGCTTTGGCGTGGTTGGCCACGACGATGCTCTCGTACAGGCCAAAGGCCGGCGTGGGGATAATAACCTCGTCGCCGGGGTTGAGCATGGCCATAAATGATGCCGACAGGGCCTCGGTCGCGCCGTCGGTCAGGATGACCTCGTCGGCCGAAAACGTAAGGCCCGCGTCTCCCATGTAGGTAGACAGCGCCTCGCGCAGGGCGGGACGGCCGTTGTTGGGCGGATAGTGCGTGTCACCGCGGCCCAGCGCGGCGGTCACCTCGGCGCTAATCACATCGGGCGTGGGAAAATCGGGCTCGCCAAGCGCGAGCGCGATGCACCCCGGGTGCTGGGCGGCGAGCGCGTTGATCCGGCGGATGCCGGAGGGCTTGAGCGTGGCAAGCGAGGTATTCATGGGTAGACGCATGGCGTTCCTTTCGTAAGGGTTGCACTAGGATAGCGCGCCCGCGCGCCACCAGACGGTGTAACCTAAACGTAAACCAACCGGAAAGGAGGCGGCATGGAGACAACTGCACGCGGCGATGTACCAAAAACGCTGCAAACCATTGCATATATCAGTATTCCCGAGAGCGCCGATCTTGAGTTTTTGCTTTGGGACCTGCAGGATGCCATCGCCGCCTATGCTCAGCTTTCCGACACCGCGCTCCCCCGTTCGGTCGACTTGGAGGCGGATGATGCCGGTGTAGTCGATGGCATGGTGTTCGCTGTTGATGATGCATTTGATGATGAGGCGATAATCGCTGTCGAGCAGATACTCGATCGCTTCGGGGATACAGAGACACGCGTCTATGTCGTCGTCCAGGCCCTGTCAAAAAACAACAAGCAGGCGGACGAAGTCCTCGACCACCTGTACCGGGCATGTATTCTACGCGACCTGCCATGGTGCGGTGGCGTTGTCATCTGCGCCGGCAGCGGTATTGCGGCGCTTCGCCACTCCCCGCGTATGGGCCTCTTACGCCGGCCATTTTCCGAAGCGATGGATAAGCTTGTAGGCGCCGTGCGCATGGGCTGCTCCATAGAGCATGCGCAGCTGCTTGGCGGCGGCGATGCCGATAGTGTCGATGTCGACGGCATGGTGCGCGTCAAGCCCGCCGTGCCCGCACCAATCTGGCATGCCATCATCAAACGCCTCGGCACCCATGCTCAATCAAGGATCTAGATTACCGTGCGGTCCAGTCAACTGCCTCGCGCCAGCGCTCGACAAGCCGCTCCAGGCGCCAGGCCGCGTTAGCGGGACTAGTTGACGGCAACACGACAGCGGACAGACCCGTCCGCTCCTGTAGATAGCGCTTATAGAGGCGCCCCGCCGTACCTCCGTTGCATACCACCCGCTCGATGGGCGCAGCTCCAGTGATGCGTTCGATATATGCCGGCACAACGTTTTTGATGCTCGCGTCGCTCGACCCCTTAATGTCGCAGCTCTCGACCACATCCCACAGGGCCACACCACCGTTCAACAGCATGGATCGCTTGGCGGCAATAGAGGCGTCGAGCGTCGCGGGCTCGCCGCCCACCAAAGGGTCGCCCTCGTTGGGCGGCACAGGCACACCGAGGCACGTGGCCATCACGCGCCAAAAGCGATTCTGAGGGTTGCCGTAATAAAAGGCATTGGCGCGCGAAAGCACCGAGGGAAACGACCCGAGCACCAAAACGCGCGAGCGCTGGTCAAACACGGGCTCAAACCCATGCTCAATATGTTGATAGCCCTCGTCTGACGCCGCCATGACCTAGGCCCTCAACAGATAGCGCACCTCGTAGGGCGCAAGTTCAAGGGAGCCCGGCAGCTCGACCGTGGGTGCATCGTCGGCAAGTAGGTCGACGAAGGAACCGTTGAGTTCGCCGGCTCCAAAGGTATAAGGCTCGTTCACGGCATTCACCGCCACGAGCACCGTCGCGTCGTCGCAGGTGCGCTCGAACAGCAGCTGCTTGTTCTGAATCACCACGTTGCGGTACGCGCCGTAGCTGAGAGCGCGTGCCGCCGCGTCGTCGGCCGAGCGCAGGTGCGTGAGCTGTGTGATGAACGCCGTCAGCTCGTTGGGCGCAGGCTCATCGAGCGCAGGTCGCAGCGCCCAGTCGCCATCGGGACCGCCCTTTTCGCCAGCAATTCCCCACTCGCTGCCATAGTAGACACACGGGATGCCCGGCATGCCAAAGAGCATGCCATAGGCGGGACGCAGGCAGGACTTGTCGGTGAGGATGCTCGCCAGGCGCGGCACATCGTGGTTGTCGACAAACGACAGCAGGTGCTTGCCGCGGTAGATGCACCACGGGTCGCCGCCAAACTGACGGTGCAGCGAGTGGGCGATCTCGAACATGTTGATCGAGTTAAAGCTGGAGTACAGTCCCTTGTAACACTCGTAGTTGGTGCAGGAGTCGAGCATCTCGTCGTTGACGATCTGGTTGTAGTCGCCGTGGAGCGTCTCGCCGATCAGCACAAAGTCGGGCTTGAGCTCACGGGCAAAGGCGTGCAGGCGGCGCATAAAGTCGCGGTCGAGCATATAGGCGACGTCCAGGCGCAGACCGTCGACGCCAAAGACATCGGCCCAACGGCGCACGGACTCGAGCAGGTAATCGACCACGGCGGGGTTTTGCAGGTTGAGCTTCACGAGCTCAAAATGGCCTTCCCAGCCCTCGTACCAAAAGCCGTCGCCGTAGCACGAGTCGCCGTCAAAGCTGATGCGGAACCAGTCCTTGTAGGGCGAGTCCCACTTGCGCTCCTGCACATCGCGGAAGGCCCAAAAGCCGCGACCGACGTGGTTGAAGACGGCGTCGAGCACCACGCGGATGCCGTGGGCATGCAGCGTCTCGCACACGGCGGCAAAGTCGGCATCCCCACCCAGGCGACGGTCGATGTGGCGCAGGCTGCGCGTGTCGTAGCCATGGCTATCGGACTCGAGCGGTGGGTTGATGAGCACAGCGCCAATACCTAGTTCCTGCAGGTAGTCGGCCCATTGGGCGATTTTCATGATGGGGGCATCGGGGTTGGGCGCGTCGTTGGCAGCCTGGGCAAGCTCATCCTCGGCAACGGGCGCGGCGTTTTCGCGCGGAGCTCCACAAAAGCCCAGCGGATAGATCTGATAGAACGTCGTCTCGTATGCCCACATAGCAGCCTCCCGGTAAGCCCAACACAACGACATCCATTGTATGCCCGGCAGGGTAGTCAATTTGGGACGGACTTGGCACGGCGTATGGCCGGGAACAGCACGGTGATGGCGAGATTCTTGCCAAATAAATGGTACTGCCCAGATGCCGCTGAGCGAATAGGGAGGTGTCCGCACGGGTGGCTATCCTATGATGAAGGCGGCATATTCCCACACCTGACCTACAAAGGTAGTTGAACGATGGCAGACATTAAAATCAAGATCGTCAGCAATCCATATCAAGAAACTGTTCGGTTCTTCCGATGGGATAACGGCTGGCAAGAAATAACGACATCTACAAATCCCAATAGCGCTCTCCATAGCACGAAGATCGTTAATGGTTTCTTCCCCTTTAAGGCCGAAGAGATCATCGACATCCTCGCCAAAGAGTTCGGCGGCGGCGATAAAATCGAATTGCATTTTGAAGGCGCGGATGACGAATGGCAGGAGTTGCTCGCCATCTGCACCGAAGGGCCACGCGCCAACACATACGAGGCCATACGAGACGAGCGTTATCTATCAAACGCCCGAGACGTCTTGCCAGAAATTGTCGAAGTCTTCAGGGAAATCCAGGGGCTTGTAGACGAATCAGTCTCCGAGCGAACAAAAGTCTCTGAGCAAATTAGAAAGTTCACCGATGTCTCGAGCGACATCATCCCGCTGTGTGTACTCGGCAGCTATAGTGCAGGCAAATCGACGTTCATCAACGCCCTCATTGGCATGGAGATCCTTCCCAGCGGCGACGAGCCTGTAACGGCCCGCATATTCCAAATCAAACGTTCAAAAGACCGAGATCGCTCGATGGTTCAATTCTCCTGTGGCAACAGGCGATTCTTGCTGCGCTTTAATCTTGATGGCCTCATGGAAAACAAAGAGCTTGTGGGGGAGCCCCTATACGACATGATCGCAGCCAAAGTCGCCGATTCCATGCCCGGCATGGCCTCCCATATGAACAGCGCTCTCAAGGTTCTTAACTCATATCATGCCGATGAAGACGACCGGACTATCTCCGATCTGATCAGAATCGAAGTCCCCTTTAGCGATACCGACCCGTGGCCCCATGACAGGGAGTTTGTCATCTTTGACACCCCGGGGTCAAACTCTGCCTCCAACGCCGATCACGCCCGAGTGCTCAAACAGGCAATGGAGGGCCTCTCAAATGGCCTTCCCATTTTCGTTGCGGAGTACAACTCACTCGACACGGAGGACAACAAGAACCTCTCCAACGAAATAGAGCAGATCCCCGCAATCGATGAACGCTTTGCCATGATCGTAGTCAACAAAGCAGATTCCGCCGACCTTCCCAAAGGCGGATTCGACGATGAAGCCGTCTCGCAAATCATGCGTTGGTCCATTCCGGCCAGCCTTTACGGACAAGGTATCTACTTTGTTTCTTCCATCCTCGGCCTAGGCTCAAAGAACTCCGGCGAGTTTATAAGCGACAACTATGCCGAAAAATTCGAAGACCAGCAGCGTAAATACACCGATCCGACAAGCCGCTTCTACAAAACGCTCTACCGCTACGATATCCTTCCGGGACAGATCTCGCGCAGAACCAACCGCGAATCCGAGGCTTGCAAGGACCTCCTTCTTGCCAACAGCGGACTCTTTTGTATCGAAAACGAGATACGCCTGTTTGCCGAGCGGTACTCCGCATATAACAAATGCAGCAGGTCGGAATCGCTCCTACAAGAAATTGTCAGCATAACCGAAGAAGAGATTGCCAATAAGAAAACCGACCTCGAACAAAAGAAAGCACAGCGAGAAGCCGAGCTCGAAGAGGATAAGCGCAATCTCATCAACCAGCTCGAAGACTGCAGAGAGCATGCAAGGCTGGACTCCTCGGCCAGCTATGCCGACGCCATCGACAGGAACGTTTCCGCCGAGCAGTGGAAAACCAACCTTGACACGCTTCAAGCACGTCAAGGCGCCATTACCGAAGACAAGCGAGAGCGCCTCGAATACTCAAAACGATCGAACGCAGCCGCGCAAGCGTTTGACTCAATCGCCCCTAACTTTTTCAATAGGCTCGGCGATTCGATAAAAGGAAGCCCGGCAAACACACAAAAGGACGTCGGCTCTCACCCAACATTTGGGTTAGCGGAGGTTGGCAAAGGCCTTTGTGATGACATCACCGATGCGCTCCAAAAAAGATCCGACGCAAAGGCTGCCGAAAGAACAGCCGACAAAGATGCCGCCGACCAGCTCTTTAACGAGGTCATCAATCACTATGACGAATGTACCGAGCAAATAGCTCGGACCATCGATGAGCTGTCGCAAAGCTATTGGAAGGATTGTGCGGAGCATAGCCGCGATGCCCTCTATCGCATCGCTACCAGCAGCGACAATCCTCTTTCCGAAGAGAAGCGCCGAGAGGTCGGCGATATCATTCTTAAATATCGTGGCCTCGCGCTCAATAAGACAAAGGGTCCCATTTTCAGCAAGGCAGACTTTACCGAACTGAAGCTCATGGACCGTGTCATCTTTAAATCTGACAAGCTGTTGCTTAGGAAAGTCGAAGACAAATTCAACCGCGAAATCTCACGGTGTTTCTGCGAAGCACGCGCCGAAACAGAGCGCGAGCATACCTACGGCTTTACCGAATGGCTCAACGAGCTGCTCGGCCAAATTACGAGCAATATCACCGACTACAACCCGGTGCTCCATGGCCATGTCGAAGACATCAACAGGCAAACCGCGGAGATCAACGCTCTCGAGGCAAAACTCGAGACGCTCAATAATCGAAAAGAGTACATTGCGCGCGTCATTAATTGGAAGGAATAGGCTGATCGCATGGGCATCAAAAACGCGATTATGCGCGCTGCCGATAAAGCCGGCAACGCGGTCGCAACCGTCTCGGTACTCAGCAGCTCCCAACTCGATGAGGTCGACAAAAAGCGAACAGCATACTTGTCAGAAAAGCCGAATCCGGCAGATGAGCAAGCTATCGAGCTCACCAATCGGCTCTTGGCAACTGCCGCCGTTGAGCTTCACAACGCCTATCTGCCGCAGCTACGAAATGTATACGCGCCGATTGACCCCTCTATCGAATACCCCACGGGTTTTAACGCCGACAACAACATCCGCTTCATGAATATCACGAAGTGGGTCGTCGACCCCAACGAGGACAGTCTCGAGAAGCTCGTAAATGTGTACGACGTTCTCTCTGACGAAGATTGCAACATTGCGCTGGTTTTTAATCGAACCAGCGCAAGCACCGAGGTATTCCTTGCAGTCGTCAACAGCGACAATGCCCGCGACAACATCGACGCCGATAATTTTTCCCGGCGCATGTCGGATGCCTTGAGGGGCAACTTCCCCGGTTCCGAAGTGGGACCCGCCAACCGCGGCCCCATTCCGTGTCTAGACAATCGACGCTCGTCTTCGGTTGCCGCCGTTTCGAATATTCCGGCCGAAAAGAACGAGAAGTTCGTCACGCAAACCATTGAAAAAGTTCTTGACGGCATTGTGCCTGGCAGGCCGAGCGAAGACTACACTATCGTGCTGCTTGCAACCCCGATCCATGATATCGAATCGCGCAAACTCCGTCTCGCCGAACTCCACTCACTGCTGACGCCCTATGCCTCATGGACGACCAACTATACCTACCACCAAAACGACTCCATCGGATCGTCCGCGACGGTTGGCATCAATGCAGGCGTGAGTGCCGGCAGGCAGGTGGGGAGCAATCAGGCTGTTGCTCAAAACTACAACGAAACGGACTCGACAAACGAGTCGACCTCGGAATCGAGCAGCGAGAGCGTAACCGACTCGTCCACATCGACCGAAAGCATCACGGATACGGTCACCGACGGCAGAAATGAATCCTCGAGCGGGAGCGTAAGCCTAGGTGTAGGCGCAGGCGCATCCGCAGGCGTATGCGGCGGCGGCAATCTCGGCGTATCCGCAGGCGTATACAGAGGCGGCAATCTCGGCGTATCCGCAAGCCATACCGAGGGCTCGTCACACTCCACATCTACGTCTAAAGGCACAAGTTCATCTACCGGCAAAGCCATATCAAACTCACTCGGCAAAGCCGTTACCAGCGGCGTTGGCAAGGCTGTCTCTAAGGGAGCGTCCGTAACTTCCGGCGTTTCGCAGGCCGTAAATCTTGGCGCCAACTTTGGCGGATCATTCGCGCGCTCAAGCACGGTCACCGCTACCATCGGCGCCGACGAAGGCATCACACAGACGTTCAAGAATTATTCCATCCAACACGCGCTCGAAATCCTCGAGTTGCAAATGAAACGCTACGACCTCGCCTCGGCACTCGGCATGTGGGACTTTTGCGCCTACGTGCTGTCAGAAGACCACAACGTCGCGAATAACGTTGCCCACACCTACCTCGCCCTCACCCAGGGCAAAGAGTCCTATATGTCTCAGGCTGCGGTAAACCTCTGGCGCGGAGACCTCGGAGAGCAAAGCGCCGACGCTGTGGCAGTCTGTTCCTACCTTCGCGATTTGCGCCACCCTGCTTTTGCCCTCTCCCCCGCCCTGCTCGATCAACATCCAAGTTTTTCGGTTTACCCAGCAACAGTCGATGCAACGACCGCCCTTTCGGGCAAGGAGCTTGCCTACTCGCTCAACTTTCCCAAGAAATCCGTCCCAGGGTTGCCCGTTATCGAGTGTGCCTCTTTTGGACGCAATGTCTCAACGTTCGATGGCACGCAGCCCCAACAAGGCCTTTGCATAGGCAGGGTTTTCCATATGCATCGTGAGGAACGCATCAAAACGTTCCTGTCAAAAGACTCGCTCGCCTCGCACACCTTTGTTACGGGCAGCACCGGCGCAGGAAAGACCAATACCGTCTACCGCATCCTCGATCAGGCGCTCGATCAGCAGGTCAACTTTCTTGTTATTGAACCTGCCAAGGGCGAATACAAGGACGTGTACGGAGGCCGCGAAGACGTAAACGTCTTTGGAACCAATCCAGAATTCACACCGCTCCTGCGCATCAATCCTTTTAGCTTCCCGTCCGGCATCCATGTGCTGGAGCACCTCGACCGACTCGTTGAGATCTTTAATGTTTGCTGGCCCATGTACGCCGCCATGCCCGCCGTCCTTAAAGACGCTGTCGCCAGGTCATACGAAGATTGCGGATGGGATCTTGCCGCTTCTGATAACCCGTATGGAGCCGATCTCTTTCCCTGCTTTGCAGATGTTGCCCGCAACGTCCGCGAGATTCTCGACTCCAGCGAGTACGATGCCGAAAATAAAGGCGCCTACAAGGGGTCGCTGCTCACGCGTCTCAACTCTCTCACCAACGGGCTCAACGGCATGATGCTTTCGTCGAACGAAGTCGATGCTAGCGTGCTTTTTGACGCCAACACAGTCATCGATCTATCGCGCATTGGCTCCGCCGAAACAAAATCCCTACTCATGGGTCTTCTTGTACTCAAACTTCAAGAACATCGCATGGCCGAGAAAAAGGACATGAACCAGCCGCTTCGCCATCTGACCGTGCTTGAAGAGGCGCACAACCTGCTTAAGCGATCGTCGAGCAACCAAGGCTCGGAGAGCGGCGACCTGACAGGCAAGAGCGTCGAGATGATCTCAAATGCCATCGCCGAGATGCGCACATACGGCGAAGGCTTCATCATCGCCGACCAGGCGCCCGGCCTTCTCGATATGGCAGCCATTCGCAACACAAATACCAAGATCATCCATCGCCTGCCCGATCTTTCGGACCGCGAGCTCGCCGGTCGCGCTGCCAACTTAAACGACCAACAGATCATCGAGCTGGCACGCTTGCCTAAGGGCGTTGCGGCCATTTACCAAAACGATTGGGTTGAGCCGGTGCTCTGCAAGATCGCCAAAGCAGGCGAAGGCGAGCACTTTACGTACATCCGCCCCATCGAAGACACCACAGACAACCAACACGATGACGCTCTTTCCGTAGCGCGCATGTTGGCATACGGCATCAGCATTGGAACCGAGGCGGAACTGCATAGCATTCGCGAACGGCTCGATCGCCTCCATATCGGCGCGTCCACAAAGGTCAGTATTCTGCGCACTGCCCAAAACCCGCCCAACGAACCGCACATGACCAAGCTGGCGCCCATTATGAGCGCGCTGTTCCCCGATGTCGTCAAAACGGTCGAACGTGAGCTCAAGAGCAGCAATGAAGCCGAGCAATTGACAAGAGCGGCAGAAGAGGCGCTCGGGGCTTCCATCAACCGCGATATCGACAGCCGCACCAGGCAGGTCATCATTCAGGGCATCATGACAGACATCCTGTACCTGCAAATGCAGGATTCAAAGTCATATGACGACTGGCGTAACTGGAACGAGAATTGCGAGGTGAGCTAGTGGAGCTCAGGCAAATGAAAGTCGGCGAAGCAAAGCCGAGTGATAAGCATGGGTTTAATCCCGACAAGCTTATTGGTTCCGAATCAAGAGAAGCCAAGGCTGAGATTAAAAATGTCGGCCGCAATGAATCCCTCGATCCCGACAAATTGATTAAGCCTTCGGTGGAATCGTGCGACTATCCTTCGACTTATAAGGAGCGGCTGGGCCGTACTCCAACTACGGAGAATCCCCATGGCAAATGGTCGGGCGATCGAGGGGAGTCGATGTTTGTTCCCACAGTCGATAGGGTTTGCGAGATTCTTCGAAACAAAGGTCTTGAGGGCATCAATTACAAAGATGCTATTCCCGATTTCGGCCCCATCGCCGAAGCAAAGGTAACCATACAAGGTATGAGCCAACATAGGCATTCGCTGATAGGCGAAAATGGCGAGCGCATAGTCGGCAACTATGAAAAGGCAGACATTGAATGCGCAAAAGCTTGGAACCTTGAGCAGCGCGATGGCAAAGATGATTGGACGCACGAAGATGTCAAGAATTGGCGCGAGGCAAATGGGTACACCTGGCACGAGCACAATGACATGAAAACGTGCTACCTTGTTCCGACCGAAGTTCACGACGTATGCAGGCATCTCGGCGGCGTAAGCGAAATCAAAAACATACTGAATCAGATTGGCGGCTTCGATGACTAACGGCATGAATCTGTGGGGCAGGGATTTCTCGCTCCCCGTCTATTACGAGTGCGACTCGGACCAAGGCGTCCTCGACATTCAAAAGGAAGCAAAGGACGCCCTGCTTGCAAGCTGGAATACCGTTGAGGACAGCAAGGAAGCGATCGAAGATTATTGTCTCGAAAGAGACGGCGATCAGATTGAGGGCCCCATTACAAACATCTTTAGATACGTTATTCCGACCAGCATCGTGGTACTGCGAAGCGATGATGCTCGCAAAGCAGCGCTCATGTGCAACTATCGCTTTGACCCCGAACACGGACTTGCTGCGGTATTTGAGAACGAAAAACTTACAGCCGTCGTCCCCCAAGACGAGCTCTAGGTCGATCATACGCAGACAGAAAAACGAAAACCGAGGCCACTCCAGTACATACCGGAGCGGCCTCGGCCTCTTTTACGTATACTCAGCGAGGTAGCTAAAATAGCCCCGTCCCAAATTAGCTACCCCAGACCCTTTCTAAGCCGCGGTGAAATACGGACTGTTTGCCGGGTTTATTGGGCCCAGCAGTCCGTATTTCACCGCAACTGATGAGGGGACGTGATTAGGCGACGGGCTTTGCGCGGCGTATGGCCGGGAACATCACCGTGATGGCGAGGATGACGCCCACGACGGCAATCGCCCCGCCCGCGAAGCCGATCCAGGCGATACCGGGGCCCGAAACCACGCCGCCGCCGATCGCGGTGCCCGTGCCGATACCCAGATTAAACAGGCCCGAGAAGATCGACATGGCGACAGCCGACGAATCCGCGGGCGTGTACTTGATGAGCTCGGCCTGGAACGCCACATTGAAGGCCGTGGCGCAGCAGCCCCACAGCACGCAGACGGCAAGCACTGCTGCGAGCGACGATGCGGCCGAACCTATGAGCAGCAGGGCCGCTGGCACGCCGGAGAGCGTGATAGCCAAAAACGGGAAGCGATGCCCGTCGAACAGGCGGCCAAACAGCCAGCTGCCCACCAGACCGGAGCAGCCAAACGCCGTCAGCGTCATGGTAATGGCGCCCGCGTCGACGTGCGCGACCTGCGCCAGGAAGGGCTCGATATAGCTGTAGCCTGTGTAATAGCCGGTCGCCATAAAAACCGTGACCGCGTAGAGCGCGATGAGGAACGGGTTCTTGAGCAGCTCGGGCAGCTGTTTAACGGCAAAGCGCTCACCCGCCGGCATGGCCGGAAACACCGCTGCCTGGTACACCACCGCGGCGGCAGAAAAGGCCCCGACCACGGCAAACGTCATGCGCCAGCCCACGGCCAGGCCGATGGCGCGGCCGATCGGCAGGCCAAAGATCTGTGCGATGGACGAGCCCGTGGCGATCATGCTGATGGCGAGCGCCCCGTGACGGGTGTCGACCAGGCGCGAGGCCATAATCGAGGCGACCGACCAGAACACGGCATGTGCGCAAGCGACCACCAGGCGTGCACAGACCAAAATAGGATAGGTGGGCGCCACGGCGGACAGGAACTGACCCAGAGAGAACACGGCGAGCACGCCGAGCAGCATACGCTTGAACTCAAAGCGCGAGGCAAACACCATAAGCGGCAGCGACAGCAGCATGACGCCCCAGGCGTAGACCGAAATCATGATGCCTGCCTGGGCCTCGGTGAGCGAGAACGATACGGCAATATCAGTCAGAAGGCCGATGGGCATGAACTCCGATGTGTTGAACACGAACGCGCAGCAGGCGAGCCCGATAAGCGGGAGCCACTGCTTGAGCGAGATGCCATCTTGTCTTGCCTGAGTCATGTAGGAAACCCCTCCGATTGTCTTGGGCGGTGGGCGATTATATAGCAACGGCCCCGCATCCGTCAGTACAGATGCGGGGCCGCAATCAACTCAATACACAGAGGTTGCGCCGTCAATAAATTGCTAAGCCAACCCCAGCAATATGCCCACCGAATGCACGACAAACGCCACGATCCAGGCGACCGTCACCTGAAACGCGAACACGGCAACGGCATAGCGCGCGCCCAACTCGCTCTTGACGGCGCCGATGGACGCCACGCAAGGCGGGTACAGCAGCGTAAAGACCAAGAACACGTAGGCGGTAAACGGCGAAAACATGGTCGATAGCGCCGCGGGTGACGTTGCGCCCAAAAGCACGGTGAGGGTCGAGATGACGCTCTCCTTGGCGATAAGTCCGGTGACGAGCGCCGTGGATGCACGCCAGTCGCCAAAGCCAAGCGGCGCCAACGCCGGCGCGATGATGCTACCCAGACCGGCAAGTAGACTCTGCGACTGATCGGCGACCACATTAAAGCGGATGTCAAACGTCTGGAGGAACCAGATGACCACGGTGGCGGCAAAGATGATGGTAAAGGCCTTGGTAATAAAGTCCTTGGCCTTATCCCACGCCAACATCACCGTCGTCTTGATGCTCGGCAGGCGGTAGTTGGGAAGCTCCATGATAAACGGCACCGGGTCGCCCTTAAATGCCGTGCGGTTGAGCACCAAAGCCGCGATGCAACCGACCGCAATGCCAATCAGATAGAGCGAGACCATGGCGGGGACCGTCGCCTGCGGGAAGAATGCTCCGCACAGCAAGCCGTAAACCGGCAACTTGGCCGAGCAGCTCATGAACGGCGTGAGCATGACCGTCATCTTGCGATCATGCTCGGATGGGAGTGTACGGGTCGACATGATAGCCGGCACGGTGCAGCCAAAACCGACGAGCATGGGCACAAAGCTGCGGCCCGACAGGCCAAAGCGACGCAGCACCTTATCCATGACAAATGCAACGCGCGCCATGTAGCCGGAGTCTTCCAGAATGGAGAGGAACAAGAAGAGCACGACGATAATCGGCAGGAAGGTCAGCACGCTGCCCACGCCCGTAAGCACGCCGTCGACAGCCAGCGAGCGCACCACGTCGTTGGTTCCAAACGCCTTGAGACCCGCATCGGCCGAGGCGATGATGACAGCGATGCCGTCCTCCATAAGTCCCTGCAACGCCGCGCCGATCACGCCAAACGTCAGCCAAAAGACGAGGCCCATGATCACCAGAAACGCCGGGATGGCCGTGTAGCGACCCGTCAGGATGCGGTCGATCTTAACGGAGCGCACGTGTTCGCGGCTCTCGTGCGGCTTCACCACGCAGCGCCCACACACGTCGCCGATAAAGCTAAAGCGCATGTCGGCCAGCGCGGACAGGCGGTCGGTGCCAGCCTCGCCCTCCATCTGGGTAATGATGTGCTCGATAGCTTCGAGTTCGTTGCGATCCAGGTGAAGCGCCTCGGTCACCAACTCGTCACCCTCAACCAGCTTGGTCGCCGCAAAACGCACCGGAATGCGGGCCATCACGGCATGGTCCTCGATCAGGTTGGCAATGCCGTGGATGCAGCGATGCAGCGCACCGCCGTCCGAGCCATCGGGCGCGCAGAAGTCCAGGCGACCGGGGCGCTCGCGGAACCGCGCCACATGCAGAGCGTGATCCACCAGCTCGCCGATACCCTCGTTGCGGGCAGCGCTAATGGGGACAACAGGCACGCCCAACAGGCTCTCGAGCAGGTTGACGTCCACGGCGCCGCCGTTGGCTGTCACCTCGTCCATCATGTTGAGCGCGATGACCATGGGGCAGTCGAGCTCCATAAGCTGCAGCGTCAGGTAGAGGTTGCGCTCGATATTGGTGGCATCGATGATGTCGATGATGGCGTCGGGATGCTCGTCAAGGATGAATTGACGGCTGACAATCTCCTCGCCCGTGTACGGCGACAACGAATAAATACCGGGCAAGTCGGTAATGCTCGCCTCGGGGTGGTTACGGACAGTACCGTCCTTGCGGTCGACCGTCACGCCGGGAAAGTTACCAACATGTTGGTTGGAACCCGTCAGCTGGTTGAACAGCGTGGTCTTGCCGCAATTTTGGTTGCCGGCGAGGGCAAAGTGCAGCGGCGCGCCCTCGGGCACGGCCGTTTTTGCCGCGCGGGGCGAATACGTCCCCTCACCGAGCGCCGGGTGCTCCGTCGTGCCGATTGCGGCGTTAACGCGCGGGCTCGTATCGGTGTCGTGAATACCCACGAGCTCAATGCGAGCAGCATCGTCTTTGCGCAGCGTCAACTCGTAGCCACGCAGGCGAATCTCGAGCGGGTCGCCCATGGGGGCGTACTTCATCATGGTGACTTCGGTGCCCGGCGTTAAGCCCATGTCCAAAATATGCTGTCGGAGTGCCTGATCGTCCGATGCCACCGATGCGACAACGGCGTCCTTTCCAATCTCGAGTGTATCGAGCTTCACGTCCGTGTTCCTCCCCCGACGCCCACAGGGCGTTGCATTTATGTTCACCATTGCTAACCGTTTACCTTGGCTAACCAATTTTAACCATGCATGATAGCGCGAACATGCATCGACGTTCAATCAACAGATTGTTGCAATGGGGATTCCGGACCCCGGTTTTCCAGACGAGCCTGCTGCGGAAACTGCATCCCACTACTCAGGCGAATTCCGGTCCCCGATTTCCCGATGGGGCCTCTCGGGGAAACCGCGTCCCACTCTGAAGCTGGGACTGCGGACAAAACTGGGACGCAGTTTCCGGTCCGGGCATCAAAACGAAGTTGCGGTGGAATAGTTCCTGTTTGGGGCTTTAACCAGCAAAAACAGGAACTATTTCACCGCAAGTTATGAGGGACGGGAGGGGCTGGCCCTCTTACTCTTACAGATGGCGCTCCAGGAAGCGGAAGGCTAGGCGAATCCAAGGGCGAACCGCCACCTGCTTGTCCTCGTTGTCGACCGCGGTATTGGCATTGCCGAGCGAAAGGCCGTGACCGCCTTGGTCAAAGACGTGCATCTCGCAAGCGACGCCCTCCTCGGCCATGCGCTGAGCAAACGGATAGACCTGCGCGATCGGCGCCGTCTTGTCATCGGACACGCCCCACACAAAGGTCGGCGGCATCTGGCGCGAAACATGCGTGGTAGGGCAGATATCGGCCAGGTGCTCTTCGGTGGCCTCGCCACCCGTCACCATCGACAGGTAGTCGTTGAGCAAATCGCGCCCCGTCTTGCCACCTGTCTTGGGCACGCGCAAGTCGATGCGCGGATCGCGCGTCTGCATGTCGCGGACATAGGCAAGGTCGAGCAACGGATAGCCCAGCACCACGGCATCGGGACGAATGTCGTCCGGACGCGCCCCGGCAAGTGCCGCGAAGGGGCCGGTCTTCCACTGCGTTGCCAGCGAGGCGCAAATCATGCCGCCCGCCGAAAAGCCCACAACGCACACGCGCTTGGAATCGACATGCCACTCGTCGGCATTCGCACGAACCGTGGCGACCATCTTGGCAAGATCTGCCTGGGGGTGCGGAAAGCTCACGTCACCCGTGCCACTCGTGACATAGTTGAGAACAAAGGCCTGGTACCCGTGATCCAAAAAGGCAAACGCCACCGGATCCTGCTCATGCGGGGCGATGTGCGTAAACGCGCCTCCGCCGCAGATGATCACTGCCGGGCGACGACCATTGGGCTTGCCGGGCAGCGGTTCGGCCCCCATATAGGTAAACGTCGCCGGATATTCCTCGGTCGGCTCCTCGCCCCACAGCGCATGGCTCTCGACAATCATATATGCTCCCTTCGCGCGATTCGTGCGCACGTTATGTATCGCCTTCAAGCGTACCCCACTTGGACGCACGGCATCGAAACGTATCCGCAATAAGTTTCCCTTCAACTGATATATCACATAATCCCAGCTCAGGGCCGTTGTTGAGCAGCGTAAAATAGAGACGCTGACCGAGCCGGTAACACACACGAAACGTTTCCGGCAAAACTACGCGTGCGCTACATGCGCACTTGATACGTTGGAGGCATCTATGGGTCTACTCGATTCGCTCAAGTCCACGTTCAACTCGTCGGGCGAGGCGTCCGTACCGCCCGCAGCAAGCTTCGCCACCCGCGAAGGCGTCATCTACGCTCCCGTTAACGGTGTGCTCGTCAATCTAAACGAGATTCCCGACGAGACCATCGCCTCGGGTATGCTCGGCCAGGGCTACGGCATCGAGCCCATCACCGGCACCATCTATGCGCCCGCTAACGGCCGCATCGGCGCCACCACCGTCACCAACCACTCTATTGGCATGATCACCGAGGACGGCCTTCGCGTGTTCATCCATGTCGGCCTGGGCACCGTACAAATGAACGGCAAGGGTTTTGCCCGCTTTGTCGAGATGGGCGATGTGGTCAAGGCAGGCCAGCCGCTCATCAGTTTCGACCGCGATGCCATTAAGGCCGCTGGCCACGAGGACATCGTGACCGTCATCATCTCCGAGCTCGATCGTCTTAAGAGCATCGACCATGTCGGCGAGTCTGGAACGCTTATCGGCGGCAACCCGCTCGTCAAGCTGGGCGACCCGCTGCTGGTGGCTAAGACCAAGTAACGAGTCCTGCGCCGTACAGCCAATAGGCAACACGCAAGCGCCCACGACCATCTGGCCGCGGGCGCTTTTCGTTTGAAAACCGTCCCGTCAATGCCTTATCTGTATAGCCCAAATGAGCCGAGCTGCTAGAATATCGAACTATATGGATAACTATCATTCAACCGTTATGGGAGGATACGTGAACCGCACCAAAATCGCGCAGCTCTATGCCGATGCCGAGTCGCTCGGCGGCAAGACCGTCACTGTCGCCGGCTGGGTCAAGTCCGTCCGCGACATGAAGAACTTTGGCTTCGTCACGCTCAACGACGGCAGCTGCTTCCGCGACCTGCAGGTCGTCATGAACCGCGAGACGCTCGGCAACTACGACGAGATCGCCCACCAAAACGTCTCGGCTGCACTCATTTGCACCGGCACCGTCAAGCTGACCCCCGATGCGCCCCAGCCTTTCGAGCTTTCTGCCACCTCCATCGAGGTAGAGGGCACGAGCGCCCCGGACTACCCGCTGCAGAAGAAGCGCGCAACCGTCGAGTTCCTGCGTACCCAGCAGCACCTGCGCCCGCGCACCAACCTGTTCCGTGCCGTGTTCCGCATCCGCTCTATCGCGGCTGCCGCCATCCACCGCTTCTTCCAAGAGCGGGGCTTTGTCTACGTCAACACCCCCATCATCACCACGAGTGACTGCGAGGGCGCCGGCGAGATGTTCCGCGTGACCACGCTCGACCCCAAAAATCCGCCTCTCACCGAGTCCGGAGAGGTCGACTGGAGCCAGGACTTCTTTGGCAAGCACGCAAGCCTTACCGTGTCCGGCCAGCTCAATGCCGAGAACTTTGCCATGGCCTTTGGCGACGTGTACACCTTTGGCCCCACCTTCCGCGCCGAAAACTCCAACACCACGCGCCACGCCGCCGAGTTTTGGATGATCGAGCCCGAGATGGCCTTTGCCGACCTGAACGACTACATGGATAACGCCGAGGCCATGCTCAAGTACGTTCTTAAGGACGTTATGGCCACTTGCCCCGACGAGCTCAACATGCTCAACAAGTTTGTGGACAAGGGCCTGATCGAGCGCCTGAACCACGTGGCCAACTCCGACTTTGCCCGCGTCACCTACACCGAGGCCGTCGAGATCCTGGAGCAGGCCGTCGCCGCCGGTCACAAGTTTGACTATCCTGTCAGCTGGGGCATTGACCTGCAGACCGAGCACGAGCGCTTCCTGACCGAGGAGCACTTTAAGCGCCCGACCTTCGTGACCGACTACCCGGCCGAGATCAAGGCCTTCTACATGCGCATGAACGACGACGGCAAGACCGTCGCCGCCGCCGACTGCCTGGTTCCCGGTATCGGCGAGATTATCGGCGGCTCCCAGCGCGAGGAGCGCCTGGATCTTCTCGAGGCCCGCATCAAGGACCTTGGCATGGCCCCCGAGCAGTACAAGTACTACCTTGACCTGCGCCGCTACGGCTCCTGCAAACACGCCGGCTACGGCCTGGGCTTCGAGCGCTTGGTCATGTATCTGACCGGCATGGGCAACATCCGCGACGTCCTTCCGCACCCCCGCACCGTGGGCAACGCCGATTTCTAATCGCCACAGCTCCGTCCCGCGCGTTACAGCGTGTCGCACCAGCGCCTCTCGGCAAGCCGAGGGGCGCTTTTTTCAACAGCATCCGTCAGGCTTTTGTCAAGTTTTTGGTCAGCTGAGCAGGGCTGTTGAAAACTCGACCCGCCGCTTGCCGACGACTACCGACCACCCAGAGCGCCCTGCGCCCCTAAGCAAACCCCGTGTCCTAGGCTCCGTAGCATCATCACCCAAAAACGGAAAGGACGTGAACGCAATGGCCAAACCCGCTGTTGAGAACTATGAGGCCACGACCAGGGGTGCTGCTTCCATGGCAGCCTATCGCGCTGTGCGCATCCTGCAACTCTTAAGCGAGCATACCGGTGAGGACAAAGCGCTTCCTCCCGATGAGCTGATCGAGCGTCTCGCCCATCCCAACGACCCCGCTCGCATGCCCATCTCGGCAGCGCGGCGCAGTATCCATACCGCGATTTCCGCCCTGCGACATGCCGGATACGAGATTGAGTACAAGCGCGGCGCGGGTTACCGGCTTCTCACCCGACCGCTCTCCGACGAGGAAATCATTCGACTCCATGGCATGGTCATGCGCAACCGCTCCACACCCATCGCGACCAGAAAAAGCATAGCGCGCCATCTGGTCGCCATGGCAAGCGCCGACGTTCGCGGCTACCTCGATACGTCCGAGCCGACACCAAGCGCAGAAGGCAAACCCGCCAAGACCACGCGACCGCCCGCCAAACGCATCGATACCTGCGAGCTCATCGAGCGGGCCATCGACCACGGAACCACGGTGAGCTTTGACATTTCAAGCGTCACGACACATGACAAGATCGAAGTGACGAGGATGACCGTTCGGCCTTTTGCCATCAAACAGCGAGACGGCGTCTCGTATCTGCTGGGAACGGTCGTCGACGGGCACGGCTCCGACGACACCCTACGCACCGTCGAGGTCAGCCGCATGAGAAACGTTAGCACGCGCCTGCTCGACGGCAAGAAGCTCTTTGCCGCGCTGGACGAGGGGGAGCGGCCCGCGCCCGCCGCCTAAGTCTTGCCGTTGCCCGCCAAATCCCCCGCCGTCCATCCGGTTCAGTATTAAAAAACCCGACAGGTTGTTGAAAAAATGGGCATCGGCGCTACTATAGACCCACTTGCACTTTGTTTGAGTGCAGTGTTTCCAGCAATTTCTATACTGGGGGTAATGACATGAACGACATCACCATCAGCCGCAGGAGCCTTCTGGTCTCCGCCGGCCTGCTCGCACTGGCCCCGCTCGCCGGATGCGGCGGCAACTCTGGTTCCGGCTCTGCAGCCGCCGGTTCCGACTACACCATCGGCGTTCTGCAGCTCACTGAGCACTCCGCGCTCGACGCCGCCAACGACGGCTTTGTCAAGGCCATCAAGAAGAGCGGACTCAAGGTCAAGATCGACCAGAAGAACGCCCAGAACGACCAGTCCACGTGTAAGTCCATCGCCGACAAGTTTGTGGGCGACAACGTCAACTTGATCTACGCCATCGCCACGCCTGCCGCACAGGCTGCCGCCGGCGCCACGGCCGATATCCCCATCGTGGGCTGCGCCATCACCGACTACGCCGCCTCCGGCCTGGTCCAGGACAACGACAAGCCCGGCACCAACGTCACCGGCGCCTCCGACCTCACCCCGGTCGCCGAGCAGCTCGAGATGATGCAGAAGGTCCTGCCCGACGTTAAAAAGATCGGTCTGCTCTACTGCACCGCCGAGTCCAACTCCGACGTCCAGATCAAGGCCGCCAAGAAGGAACTCGACAAGCTGGGCCTGGAGTACACCGATTTCACCGTCTCGAGCTCCAACGAGATCCAGTCCGTCGTCGAGTCTGCCGTAGGCAAGGTCGACGCGCTCTACTCCCCCACTGACAACACTATCGCCGCGGGCGCTTCGCAGGTCGGTCAGATCTGCAAGGAGAACAAGCTTCCCTTTGTGACCGGCGAAGAGGGCATGTGCATGGCCGGCGGCCTGTTCACCCTTTCCATCAACTATGAGGACCTGGGCTACGCCGCGGGCGAGATGGCCGTTAAGATTCTGAAGGGCGAGGCCAAGCCCGAGGATATGCCGATCAAGCACCTCCCAAGCAAGGATCTGGTCGTCATCAAGAACGACGAGATGGCCGAGGCCCTGGGCATCGACCTTTCCGCTCTAGACGAGTAGCGCCATGCGCGGTAACGCAGCTAGGCACGCGCTTGCGCCATAGCTGCGTTATTCAATATCTGAGTCATTGGGGCGAACGCTAAAGACCGGCGTTCGCCCTGCTTGTTTTTGGTAAAACAAAATGTCCGTCCGCTGCTCTTTTATGCATTGGTACCGCTATTATGGAAAATCACGTGTCCACCCTATCCTAGGAGGTATGAAGCATGCTCATTGCGTTGCAGGGCGCCGTTTCGCAGGGTGTCCTCTGGGGCATTATGGTGCTTGGCGTGTTTATCACGTTCCGCCTGCTCGACATCCCCGATATGACCTGTGACGGCAGCTTTGCCCTCGGCGGCTGCGTCTGCGCCGTGCTCATCGTCAACAACAATGTCGACCCGTTGCTCGCCGTTTTGGCCGGCATGTGCGCCGGCGCCATTGCGGGCGCGGTCACGGGCATTCTGACCACCGTCTTTGAGATTCCCGCGATCCTCGCCGGAATCCTCACCCAGATCAGCCTGTGGTCCATCAACCTGCGCATCATGGGCAAATCCAACACGCCCATCCTTGCCAAGGGCACCGTGTTCTCGGCCGTCAGCAATATGACGGGCCTGCCGCAGTCCACCGTTGCCATCATCCTGGGCATCTTGCTCGCCGTGGCTATCGTTGCCATCCTGTATTGGTTCTTTGGCACCGAGATCGGCTCGGCGCTGCGCGCCACCGGCAACAACGAGTACATGATCCGTGCCCTGGGCGTCAACACCAACTCCACTAAGATGATCGCCCTCGTGCTCTCCAACGCCCTCATTGGCCTTTCGGGCGCGCTCATCTGCCAGAGCCAGAAGTACGCCGACATTGGCATGGGCACCGGCGCCATCGTTATCGGTCTCGCCGCCATTGTTATCGGCGAGGTGCTCGGCCGCCTGCTGCCCGGCGGTCTCACGCAGTTTAGCGTCCGTCTTGCCTCCGCCGTCTTTGGCTCCGTGGTGTACTTCCTCATCCGCGCCATCGTGCTGCAGCTGGGCATGGACGCCAACGACATGAAGCTGCTCTCCGCCGTGATTGTCGCCGTGGCCCTATGCGTGCCCGTGGTTTGGGAGCGCTATAAGCTCCGCAGCTCCTACACGAAGGGGGATGAGGCAGATGCTTAAGCTCTCGCACGTCAAGAAGACCTTTAACAAGGGCACCGTCACCGAAAAGCGCGCTCTTACCGGCGTAGACCTTACCCTCAACGACGGCGACTTTGTAACCGTGATTGGCGGCAACGGCGCCGGCAAGTCCACGCTGCTCAACATGATCGCCGGCGTGTATCCGCTCGATTCGGGCGTTATCGAGCTCGACGGCACCGACATCTCGCGTCTGAGCGAGTCGCAGCGTGCCAAGTACCTGGGCCGCGTGTTCCAGGACCCCATGCGCGGCACCGCAGCCGACATGCAAATTGCCGAGAACCTGGCACTCGCCAAGCGTCGCGGCCAGCGTCGCGGCCTTTCGTGGGGCGTCACCAAGGCCGAGAAGGACGAGTACGTCAAGCTGCTCAAGCGTCTGGACCTTGGTCTGGACACGCGCCTCAACGCCAAGGTCGGCCTGCTCTCGGGCGGCCAGCGCCAGGCACTCACCCTGCTCATGGCCACGCTCACCAAGCCGCGCCTGCTGCTGCTCGACGAGCATACCGCAGCACTCGACCCCAAGACGGCCTCTAAGGTGCTCAATCTGACCGAGGAGATCGTCGACGAGAACCACCTGACCACGCTCATGGTCACGCATAACATGAACGACGCTATCCGTCTGGGCAATCGCCTGATCATGATGCACGAGGGCCACGTAATCTACGACGTGGCGGGCGATGAGAAGAAATCGCTCACCGTGGCCGACTTGCTTCAGAAGTTCGAGGAGGTCTCGGGCGGCGAGCTCGCCAACGACCGCATGCTGCTGAGCTAAACCTACCAAAAAGGGACAGGTTTATTTTGGCAGGTTTTATCTGCGCAGACGTCAAAACCGCCGCAAAGGGACAGACACCTTTGCGGCGGTTTTTGTTAAAGAGTAAGGAGACCGCCATGAAAAGACTCCCCCGCCTTGCGTTAGCTGCCGCGTTGTTTGCCGGCGCGCTCACAGGCATCCCAAGCCTCGCTTTCGCGGGGAACCTGCCCGCCGCTATTGACGGCTCCGTGGCCGTCATGCACACCAATGATATCCACGGCAGCTACAAGTACAGCTACAACGCAAGCAAGGGTACCGGCACTGTCGGCTTTGACGGGCTGGCAGTTCTCTATAGCGCTCAAGGCAGTGCCCCCGATCTTTTGCTCGATGCGGGCGATACCTTCCACGGGCAATCCTTCGCCACTATGAGCGAGGGCAAAAGCATCGCCGAGCTCATGGACACCTTTTATGCGAACGGCTACGACGCGACCACGCCGGGCAACCACGACTGGAGCTACGGCGCGGACAAGCTCCGCACCATGACCGGCTACAGCACCACCGGCACGCCCTTCGCCATGCTCTGCGCAAACGCGAAGTCTACGAGCGGCGTATGGAGCTCGAGCATCACCAAGACGCTCGACCGTACCTGGGAGGACAGCGAAGACCACTCCACATTCGACTACAAAATCAAGGTCGGCGTCGTGGGTGCCATGGATGAGTCGCTGGGATTCTCACTGCGCGAAGGCCTTGTCCAGGACACGTCGTTCTCGGATGCGGCAGCCGCCATCAATGCCGAGGCTAAGCGACTGCGCGAGGATGAGGGCTGCAACGTTATCGTCTGCATCGCGCACACGCTCAACGCCAAGGCCTTTGCTGCAAAGCTCGTTGGGGTCGATGCACTGGTCGCGGGCCACGAGCACATCAACTTAGACGAAAACGTGACGGGGGCCGACGGCAAGCCGGTCCGCGTCGTCGAGGCGGGCAGCGCCTTTGCCGAGGTCGGCCTGCTTTCCATTCCGTACAAGTACGACACGAATGGCACCGTGACGACCGACGATGACACGGTCACGATCCCCGCAGACGACAGCGACGAGAAGCTCTACACCGCCAAGAACGTCAACGACCTTTTGGCAGACCCCGACAAGGGCGCCTTCTACCAGAGTCAACTCGATGAGGTTCGCAATAACAAAATCAAGCCACTCGACGACGCCTTTAAAATCGAGTCGAACAAAGTGATCGGCACATCCGCCACTGACTATTTCTACGGCGAAGACGCCGCGGGTACGCATGGCTGGGAGATGGTGCGCACCACCGATCTGCGTCCCAGCAAAGCGAGCGACACCACCAAGGCCCAGACCATCGGGCATGTGATCTGCGGCTCCTATCTTGCCCTGACGGGGGCAGACCTCGCCATCGAAAACGCGGGCGGCATCCGCGGCGGCATCGCGGCGGGCGATGTGACCGCCGGCGACGTCATCGCCATCTCGCCTTATGGCAACACCGTGGAGACCTGGACCATGACCGGTGCAAACTTCCTCGCAGCGCTTGAGCACTCACTGCAGATCAGCGACGATTGCAATCACAGCTACGAGCTTCAGCAAGCCTACGTGGCAGCCGGCCATACCGAGCAGGAGGCGCAAGACAAGTACAAGTGGCGCGATGACTCTGGCAGCGTTCTCTCCTTTGGCGGCATTAACGTGACGATTGATTGGACGCAGCCCGAAGGCAAGCGCATTGTGAGCGCCACACTCACCAAGGATGGCAGCGCGCTCGACCCCGCCAAGAACTACGCCGTCGCCACCAATAACTACATCATTACCAACACGACCGTCTTTCCCACCTTTGCAAAAGCTAAGAAGTGCGCCGAGTGGAGTACGTGCGAGGCAGCGCTGAGGGCACTGATCGGGCAGGACGACTGGGAGAACAAGATGGCCTCGCTCGCGGGCACCATCAGCTTTGGCTCCGCCGAGAGCCCCGCACCCCATCCGACCCCAACGCCTGAGCCCTCATCCAACCCCGGCACGACGACCACGCAGATCACCACCAAGAAGACGGCCGGTAAGCTTGCCGCAACGGGAGATCGTACGCTGACCGTGGTCGGTGCATGCCTCATCGGCGGCATCATCGTCATCATGGTCGGCATTATCTGGAAGCGCCGCCGCTAAGCTACACCGCCGGGCCTTGCAGCCCCGCCGTACAAACCTTATATCGAGCGCAAAAGCCCGTCCGTTTTGATCGGACGGGCTTTTTGGTGGGTATCATGGTTGAACGATCTTGAGGAGGTTTTCCCTACATGGAATTGTTTGAGCCGATTCTTCATTTCTTTGAGCAGCGGTGGGTCCACAACATCATCTGGGCTGGCATCTTGGCGATAGGCACCGCCGTCGCCGCCAAAGTCGTTTCCAAGACGCTGCGTCACCTGCTCAACCGCGACGATAACCCGCTTCCGGCATCGAGTATCTTCATCAACATTGCGCGCGCCGTCATCTGGATGATCGGCGGCAGTTTTATCCTCGACAACTGCTTTGGCATTAACGCAAACGCGCTCGTCGCCGCTCTTGGCGTCGGCGGCATTGCCATCTCGCTCGGCTTTCAGGACACGCTGTCGAACCTTATCGGCGGCATGCAGGTGACCTTTATGGGCATCATCAAGCCCGGCGACAATATCGAGGTCGGCGGCGTGTCGGGCGTGGTACAGGACATCACCTGGCGCCACACGACCATCGAGGATGCCAACGGGCAGACCATCATTGTGCCCAACTCCAACATCTCCAAGGACACGCTCGTGCATCTGATGCCCTTTGGGCGCGTGGCCGTGCCCGTTGCCGTAAAGGACACGTCTAAATGGGCTTCCCTTGACGCGCTGGCAGACGAGCTGACCAGCGCCACCAAGGCCGCCGTGCTTCCCATCTCGGGCTTTGACCAGGAGCCCTACGTGCTCTTTAGCGAAATCGGCGACTTTGGCATCAAGGGCAAGATCATCTTTATCGTCAGTGACGACAGCACCACACTCACCGCTGCCGACGCCTGCATCCGCGCTATCGCTCCCATCATCGCCTAAAGCACCACAAAGGGGACAGTGAACTGCCTCCCATTTCTTTGACATCGGAAAATGGGAGGTTTTCATTCGTGGTACCATAGTTCATACAGTTGTTTAAACGACTAAGGGAGCAAACTATGGAAGAGGCCTACCGTCAAGCACGCAAGCGCGGCGAGCAAGGACGTCGACGCGCCATTAGCCAAAGCGAGCATCCATACCTTACGGACCTCGACAGTTTGGTTGCCCAGCTCCCTCTAGGTCAGCGAGAGAATGTCGGCCTGCGGGATATTCCGCTCGAAATGGTTGTCGGCACGGTTACCAAGGGCCGTCAGTCCGCCTTTTCATGCAACTTTATGCCCCTGCTGCCGTTTAGCACCGAGTTCGCCCGCAAGTGGTCCAACCTCTACGACATTCAGGTAACCGAGGGCTATCGCGACCCCATCATCGTCACCGAGTTCATGCATCGGTTCTATGTCCAGGAAGGCAACAAGCGCGTCAGCGTCCTCAAATTCCTGGACGCCCCGACGGTTTCGGCCAAGGTCACCCGCCTCTACCCCGGCAAATGGGATTCCGTCGAAAGTCGCCTGTACGGCGAGTTCTGCGCGTTTTGGCGCGTCTGCCCCCTATACGAGATCGAGTTCTCGCGCGAAGGAAGCTACGAAACGCTCGCCAAGATGCTCGGTCAGAACCTTATCGAAAAATGGCCCCAGAAAAAGGTCGACTACCTGCGCCACACCTTCCTACTCTTTAAGCGCGCCTACCTTCGCGCGGGCGGCGACCACCTGGACATTACGCCCGCCGACGCCATGCTCGTCTACCTCAATGTGTACAACCAGGACCGCCTGCTGGATACGCCGACGGATATCGTCGTAAACCGCCTGTGCAAGATCTGGCGCGAGCTGGTCATTGCCGGGAAAAGTGACGAGGACAAGGTCAATCTTGTCGAAGCGCCAAACGTCGATGAGGAGGAGTCGCCCGCCAAGTCCACCTCCGGCATGCTCAACTTCTTTATGGGCAAGACCGTCTATTCGGCGGCCAACCCCCTGCGCATCGCCTTTATCCATGAATTCACCTGTGCGACGTCGAGCTGGGACAGCCTGCACGACCAAGGGCGTCAGTATCTCGATGAGCATTTTGGCGGTATCGTGCGCACCGAGGCGTTTGAGGACTGTCACGATCCGGACGTGTTCTATGCCGCCGTGGAAACGGCTGTCAAACATGGAGCTAACGTCATCTTCTCGACCTCGCACCGCCTGATGGAATACACGCTCAGGGCTGCCGTTGAATATCCCCGGGTTCTGTTCCTTAACTGCTCCATCGGCCTTCCCCACCAAAGCGTCCGTTCGTACTTTGGCAAGATGTACGAGGCCAAGTTTCTCCTGGGCGCCCTTGCCGCCAGCATGGCGGACAACCACCGCATCGGTTACCACGCGTCGGTCTTCGCCTCGGGCGCACTCAGCGAGATCAATGCCTTTGCGATTGGCGCCTCGCTGCTCGACCCCCGTGCGCAAATTATCCTAACCTGGGGCGATGTGCCCGCCGGAGGCCTTGCCGAGGCCATGCGTCGCGAAGGTGTGAGCGTCATGACCGGCGCCGACATGTCAAAGTCGCTCGAAGACCCCACGGCCTACGGACTCCACCGTCTGGTCGATGGCAAGGTCGTCGGCATCGCCATGCCGGTGTGGAACTGGGGCCGATACTACGAGCTTATCGTGCGAAGTCTGCTGCATGGCACCTGGGACGAGACCAGTGACGACAGCCAGGTCCGCGCCGTCAACTACTGGTATGGCATGAGCTCGGGCGTTATCGACATTCGCTACGCTCCGGGCCTGCCCTATCAGACGCGCAAGCTTGTTCAGCTCCTCCGCAATGGCATCGTCGAGGGCTCCATCAATCCATTTGGCGGCGAGCTCCATAGCCAAGACGGCGTGGTGCAGATTGAGGGCTTTCCCCCACTGCCGAGCACGCAAATCGTCGAGATGGACTGGCTGGCCGACAACGTGGTGGGCACCATTCCGCAGCCCGACGATGAGCCGAAGGTCCGTGCTCTATGAAAATCCTTGCCATAGCCGATACCGAAGAACGATGCCTATGGGAGTGCTTTCGCAAGGAACGCTTTGAGGGTGTCGACCTAATTTTGTCCGCTGGCGATCTGGACCCGGACTATCTTGAGTTTTTGGTTACGGTCATCAACAGACCGCTCATCTATGTGCGTGGCAATCACGATGACCGCTACGCGCGTCATGCACCGGGCGGCTGCATCTGTGTCGAAGACACCGTATACGTGTATCGCGGCGTCCGCATTGCGGGGCTTGGCGGCTCCATGCGCTATCGAGATGGCGCTAACATGTACACCGAGCGCGAGATGGCCAAGCGCGTGCGCAAGCTGTCCCGCAAAGTGAGGATGGTCGGCGGCTGCGACATCTTGCTCACCCATGCGCCCGCCGCCGGCATGGGCGATCTGGACGATCTGCCGCATCGGGGATTCGAATGCTTTAACACAGCGCTCCAGACATGGAATCCCGACTACATGGTGTACGGGCATGTGCACCAATGCTATGTTCGCGACTTTCAACGCGAACGCCAGCACGCATGCGGGACGACGATTATCAACGCCTGCGGCTATACGCAGTTTGAGCTGGACGAGGCGCGCTACCCCATCCGTGGATGGCAGGCAGCCTGGCTCAATTCGCAAACCATGCGCCGCGAGCTCAAGCGCCACGAGGCAATCGAGTCCTCAACCGCCAGAACCCCCTGGTAAC
Organism: Collinsella sp. WCA1-178-WT-3 (M1); assembly: GCF_009696325.1. GTDB lineage: Bacteria > Actinomycetota > Coriobacteriia > Coriobacteriales > Coriobacteriaceae > Collinsella. Next base: position 301,971 of record NZ_VUME01000001.1, on the reverse strand, counting down.
CACCACAAAGGGGACAAGCACCTTTGTGGTGGTTCCGGACATCTCGACGCTACAGCGCGGCGATGACCTTATCGCCCATCTGGGTCGTGCCGAGGATCTTATCGGCAGGGGTGCTGGCATCGGCGATGTCGCGGGTACGCCAGCCTTCGTCAAGCACACGTGCCACGGCATTTTCGATCCAAGCAGCCTGCTCACCCATGTCGAGCGCGTACGTGAGCAGCATTGCCGCCGACAGGATCTGCGCGAGCGGGTTAGCGATACCGAGCCCCGCGATGTCGGGCGCGCTGCCGGCGCTCGGCTCAAACAGCGACACACCATCGCCCAGCGAAGCCGAGGCAAGCATGCCGAGCGATCCGGTAATCTGCGCCGCCTCGTCGGAGAGAATGTCGCCGAACATGTTCTCCGTAACTACGACGTCAAAGTCGGCCGGTCGGTTAATGAGCTGCATGGCGGCGTTGTCGACGAGCAGGTCCTCAAGCTCTACATCTGGATACTCCTCGTCATGCACGCGATGCACGACCTCACGCCACATGCGGCTCGTCTCCAATACATTGCGCTTATCCACGCTTGTCACCTTGCCGCGGCGCTTGCGAGCTGCCTCGAACGCCTGGCGGGCGATGCGCTCAACTTCGTACTCGCGGTACTCCATTACGTCAACCGCGCGCTGGCCAGCCACACCGTCGGTGCCCGCACCGCCCTCGTCATAAAAGCGCTCGTGCTTGCCAAAGTAAATGCCACCGGTAAGTTCGCGGACGAGTACCATGTCAACGCCCTTGATGACTTCGGGTCGAAGCGTCGATGCGCTGGCAAGTGCGTCGTAGATTTTTACAGGGCGAAGGTTGGTATAGAGGCCGAGTTCTTTGCGGATACGCAGCAAGCCTTGCTCGGGGCGCGGGGCCGCCGGATCGGTCGAATCCCACTTTGGGCCACCGACGGATGCCAACAGCACGGCGTCCGACGCCTTTGCCGCCACAAGAGTTTCATCGGGCAGCGGATTGCCGCACGCATCGATCGCCGCGCCACCAATCAGGTGATCCTCAAAGGCAAACTCTACGCCGGCGCGCTTGCCCACGGCAGCCAGCACCTTCTTACCCTCGGCAATAACCTCGGGCCCAATGCCGTCACCAGGAAGACAGCAGATCTTATAGGTCTTCTTCACGTTGCAGCTCCAGCTCTCGCTACTCGGCCCGTTTGCAAACGGATTATCCAGCTTGACCGTCATAATCGCTTACGCCTCCTGACCCTTTGCCGCGACAATCTTGGCACGCGTGCGCGCAACCAAACCGCCGGCCTCGATAATCTCGGCAATAAATGGCGGGAACGGCTCAGCTGTAAAAGTCTCGCCAGTACGCTCGTTGGTGATGACACCCGCATCGGTATCGACCTTCACGGTATCGCCGGCACAAATCGCATCGACAGCTTCGGGGCACTCCATAATGGGCAGGCCCACGTTAATGGCATTGCGATAGAAGATGCGTGCGAAGCTCTTGGCAATAACACACGACACCCCTGCAGCCTTAATGGCAACCGGGGCATGCTCACGCGAAGAACCGCAACCAAAGTTCTCCTCAGCCACAATGATGTCACCGGGCCTCACGGCAGAGGCAAACGCGGGATCAATATCCTCCATAGCATGCGCCGCCAAGTGCGCATGATCCGACGAGTTCAAATACCGAGCAGGAATGATGACATCCGTATCAACGTCACGACCATATCGAAAAACTGAACCTTCAAAGTTCATATCATTCTCCGTTCAAACATGGAATGCGGGGGATTTGATATTTACTTACTTACTCGGACAGTCCTGCTCGCACGGAGAGCACATTAAGTGCTCTCCGGCTCGTGCGGAACTCGACGCAAGCAAATATCAAATCCCTCGTTCGCGTTTCGGCTACAAAAAAGCTAATGGAAAGTTAGCGTTCGCCTTCGGCGAACAAAAAGGTGCCAGGACTGTCCGCAGTAGCGAGCAAAGGTCGAAGGACCCCGTAGCCCCTACAGGTCAGACGGCAAGCATATGTGCCCCGCCACGGCAGAAGCAGCCGCCACGGCCGGCGAGGCCAGATAGACCTCGGACGTGGGGTCGCCCATACGGCCGACAAAGTTGCGGTTGGTCGTAGAAACGCAACGCTCCCCTGCCGCCAAGATGCCCATGTAGCCGCCCAGGCACGGACCGCACGTGGGCGTGGAGAACACACAGTTGGCATCTAGGAAAATGTCGGTCAATCCCTCCTTCATGCACTGGCGGAAGACCGCCTGGGTCGCCGGAATCACGATGCAACGCACCCCGTCGGCAACCTTATGGCCGCGCATGACTTCGGCCGCAGCACGCATATCCTCGATACGTCCGTTGGTGCACGAGCCGATTACCGCCTGGTCGATCATGATGTGACGGCTCTCGCTCACCGGATGGGTGTTGCTGGGCAGATGCGGCCACGATACACACGGCTTAATGTCGGCCGCGTCAATGGCAATAACCTGGGCATACTCGGCGTCTGGATCGGCGTGATACTCAACGTAATCACGTTCGCAGCGCCCCTTGAGCCAGGCGCGGGCAACATCATCGACCTCGATAATGCCCGCCTTGCCGCCCGCTTCGATCGCCATGTTCGAAATTGTCATGCGACCTTCCATCGACAGGCCCTCGATGGTGCTGCCGGCAAACTCCATGGCCTGGTACAGGGCACCGTCCACGCCGATCATGCCGATAATGTGCAGGATGATGTCCTTGGCGGTGGCACCGTCCTCAAGCTCGCCGTTAATCTCAAAGCGAATCGTCGGCGGCACCTTAAACCATGCGCGCCCCGTGGCAATGCCCACGCCGGCGTCTGTTGAGCCCACACCGGTCGAAAACGCACCCAAGGCGCCATACGTACAGGTATGCGAGTCAGCACCGATAATCAGATCGCCCGGCACCACCACGCCGCGCTCGGGCAGCAGGGCATGCTCAATGCCCGCGCAACCTTGCTCGTAATAGTGCGTCACATGCTGCTCGTGCGCAAAATCTCGCATCTTTTTGGTCTGCTCGGCGCTCTTGATGTCCTTGTTGGGCGCATAGTGATCGGGCACCAGGCAAATGCGATCGCGATCGAACACCTCGGTGGCACCCAGCTCACGAAAGACATCGATTGCAATGGGCGCGGTAATGTCGTTGGCGAGCACGATGTCCAGGTCGCATTCGACCAGCTGGCCCGGCTTTACCTCGTCCAGGCCTGCGTGTGCCGCCAAAATTTTCTCTGCTACGGTCATGGGACGTGCCATGTGATTCCCCTCTCAAGCGGGCTTTGCCCTGCCGAATATCGTTACTTGCCCGCCTTGGAACGGTTGGTCTGAATCATGCGGTTAATAGCGTTGATGTAAGCCTTGGCCGAGCTCACGATAATGTCGGTATCCGCGCCGCGGCCGGTGTAGATCTTGCCGTCCTCGGCGGTGATGCGCACCGTCACCTCACCGATGGCGTCGATGCCACGCGTGATGGCTTTAACGTTGAACTCCGTCAGCTCGCCATGGGCAGAGATGGCCTTGTCGACCGCCTTGTAGGCCGCATCAACCGGACCAGTACCCGTCGAGCAAACCACCCGTGTCGCGCCGTCCTCGTCCGTGATGGTTGCCGTGGCCGTAGGAATAAGCGGGTCGCCGCAGGAAACCTGGAGCGCGTCGAGGGTGTAGATCGCCTTGACCTCGCGCTGGCGCTCCTGAATCATCGACTCCAGGTCCTCGTCAAATACTTCCTTCTTTTGATCTGCAATCTCCAAGAAGCGCTGGTAGATCGACTCGAATTCCTCATCGCCAAACGTATAACCCAGCTCGGCGAGACGATGGCGCAGTGCCGCATGGCCCGAACGTGCCGAAAGGATAATCTCGGATCCCGCTGCACCCACGTCCTTGGGATCGATAATCTCGTAGGTGTCACGCGCCTTGAGCACGCCATCCTGGTGAATACCCGAGCTGTGGGCAAACGCATTAGCGCCCACAATGGACTTGTTGGGCTGCACGTTGATACCAGTAATTGAACTGACGAGCTTGGATGCGCGCGTAAGCTCGGTCGTCACGATATCGGTATGTGCATCCAGATCCTGCTCGTGCATCCTCATGGCCATGACGACCTCCTCGAGCGCCGTGTTGCCCGCTCGCTCGCCCAAGCCGTTGACGGTGCACTCGATCTGCGTCGCGCCATTGCGGACCGCCTCGAGTGCAAGGGCTGTGGCCATGCCCAGATCGTTATGCGTGTGGACCGAAATCGTAACGTCCTCGATTCCAGCCACGCGCTCGCGCAGATCGCGAATACGCGCACCAAACTCCCAAGGCATGTTATAGCCCGTGGTGTCCGGAATATTCACGACCGTAGCGCCGGCCTTGATCGCTGCCTCGATAATGCGGACCAGGAACTCCTGATCGGAGCGGCCCGCATCCTCGGCATAAAACTCGACATCGTCGACAAACTTACGAGCGTGCTTTACGGCGTGAATAGCGCGCTCGATAGCCTCATCCTCGGTCATATGGAGCTTGTCACGCAGATGGCTGGGGCTCACACCCAGACCGGTATGGATGCGGGGCCTCTGAGCCGTCTTGAGGGCTTCTGCGGCCACTTCGATATCCTTATCGACCGCACGGGTGAGGCCACATACCGTACAGCGATCCCCCGCAATCTTGCCGATCTCCTGCACGCTGCGGAAGTCGCCGGGGCTCGAAATAGGAAATCCCGCCTCGATCACGTCGACATTCATACGTACCAGCTGGCGCGCAATGACGAGCTTTTCCTCAGTATTCATGCTGGCACCGGGAGACTGCTCCCCGTCACGAAGCGTTGTGTCGAAGATTGCGATTTTGCGGCTCATGATTTCCTCCTGACCGGCTAAAGATACAGTTGGCTTTCAGGAGAGATGGAGTGCCTCAAGATAGAATAATACCCGTGTCGCTCATCACGCCCAAAAGCGGCGGAAGATAGCGCACCCGGGTACAACTAATCGTTATAGCGAAATTACAACCCTAGCGCGCTATCCAATCTAGTAGCGCTAGGCCTAGGAGCTGCTGTTTGTTATAGAACATGTCTGGCTCCTTTCAGCCTCGGGTATTCACTACACTAGGTTAAAGTGTAACACAGGCAAAACGACGCGCAACGGGGATTTTGAACCAAAACCACCACAAAGGCGCCTATCTCCTTCGTGTTGGTTTTGGCCCGAAACAGCAAGGAACCCGGTCCTGCACGAGACAGAACCAGGTTCCTTTAGCAATGCTTGCTTTGCTCAGGCAGTAACTAGAAGTTACTCAGCCAGGAAGTCACGCTGGACAGCGGGATCGACCTTGACGCCAGGGCCCATGGTGGAAGACACAGAGATGGACTTGACGTACTTGCCCTTAGCAGAAGAGGGCTTGACGCGCAGGATCTCGGTGTACAGGGCAGCGTAGTTCTCAACGAGCTGCTGCTCAGAGAAGGACTTCTTGCCCAGGGGCACGTGGCAGATGCCATAACGGTCGGCGCGATACTCAACGCGGCCGGCCTTGAGCTCGGAGACCATCTTGGCGACGTCCATGGTCACGGTGCCGAGCTTGGGGTTCGGCATGAGGCCACGGGGACCAAGGATCTTACCGATGCGGCCAACCTTGGCCATCATGTTCGGCGTAGCGATAGCGGCGTCGAAGTTGATCTCGCCCTTCTGGATCTGGGCGACGAGCTCGTCGGAACCGATGATGTCGGCGCCGGCAGCCTCGGCCTCGCGGGCCTTCTCGCCCTCGGCGAAGACGGCAACACGAACGGTCTTGCCGGTGCCGTGGGGCAGGGAGATGGAACCACGGATGTTCTGGTCAGCCTTACGAGTATCGATGCCCAGACGGAAGTGGGCCTCGACGGTCTCGTCGAACTTGGCGGTGTCGAGCTCCTTGATGAGCTTGGCAGCCTGAAGGGGGGTGTAGAGCGTGGCGCGGTCGACCTTCTCGGCAGCGGCGTTATAGCTCTTACCATGCTTAGCCATGTGCATTACCTCCTGTGGTTAAACGGGCGTGAGCCCTCCCACATCGTATCGTGTGCCCTATTGCACACATTTAACGGGCGCCCCGGTCGGAGCACCCGTCGTTACCTAGAAAAACGCTACTCAGCGATGGTGACGCCCATGGAACGGGCGGTACCGGCGATGATCTTCTTGGCGGCGTCAATGTCGTTGGCATTGAGGTCCGGCATCTTGATCTCGGCGATCTTGGTGAGCTGCTCCTGAGAGAGCTGGCCAACCTTGTCGGCCTGGGGCTTAGCGGAACCAGACTTGAGGTTCAGCTCCTTCTTGATGAGGTGAGCCGCCGGCGGAGTCTTGGTGATGAAGGAGAAGGACTTATCCTCGTAGACAGAAATCTCAACGGGGATAATGTCGCCCTTCTTGTCCTGCGTCTCGGCGTTAAAGGCCTGGCAGAACTGCATGATGTTCACGCCAGCAGCGCCCAGGGCGGGGCCGACGGGAGGAGCGGGGTTAGCGGCACCAGCAGGAATCTGGAGCTTAATGACGTTGGCAACCTTCTTCTCAGCCATGGTCATTCCTTTCGAATCACGAGTGTGAAGTACTTGCTATATCGTAAGCACGCACGTGTTAGAAGCACTCCTGAGATGAGCAGTCACAGAAGAAGCACGCTCGCGCGAACGGACGAAAACTTAAGCGATGACAGCGACCTGGTTAAAGTCAAGCTCGACCGGCGTCTCGCGGCCAAAGATCATCAGCGTGACCTTGAGCTTGCCTGCCTCGGCGTTAACCTCGGAGACCTTGCCATCAAAGTCGGTAAGCGGGCCATCGGTGACGCGGACGGACGTACCAACCTCAATATCAACCGACGTACGCTTGGTCGAATCGCCCTTACCGGGACGACGAGTCATCTTATTGTACTCGTCGCGGGAAAGCGGAGCGGGCTTGCCGTTGCCGCCCAGGAAACCGGTGACGCCAGGCGTGTTGCGAACACACGTCCATGCATCGTCATCCATCTCCATGCGAACCAGGACATAACCCGGGAAGATCTTAGAATCCTTGGTCTCGCGCTTGCCACCCTCTTTGATCTCGGTGACGCGCTCCATAGGAATCTCAATATCAAAGATACGATCCTGCATGCCCATGGTCTCGATGCGATGCTCGAGATCGGACTTAACGCGGTTCTCGTATCCAGAGTAAGTGTGGACGACGTACCAACGCTTAGACATGGTTTAGCCCCTCAATCCAGAGAACAGAGCAAGAGCCTCGCCAAAGCCAGCATCGAGCAGAGCGATGACGACGCCGACGACGATCAGAGAAGCGCAAACGACGACCGAGTAGTTCACGAGCTCCTTCTTATCGGGCCACGTGACACGCTTCATCTCGGACTTCACCGAAGCAAAATACTTCTTGGTGCGGGCGAAGAAACCGGGCTTCTCGTTCTTCTTGGACTTCGCAGCCTTCTCGCTCTTCTTGGCAACGGCCTTCTTGGCCTCAACCTTGGAGTTGGCGGCAGCTTTGTTGGCAGGCGCCTGCTGCTGTGCCTTCTTCTTGTTCTTCTTGTTGGCCATTTGGGTTACCTCCGCGCAATGCGCTTATACATGAGTAAACCGTAAGCCCCCAAATGGGAGCTTACGGAATAATGACTGGCACGCCAGGAAGGACTCGAACCCTCAACACTCGGTTTTGGAGACCGATGCTCTACCAATTGAACTACTGGCGTATGTGACTAGAGACTAGCGAGTCTCTTTGTGCAGCGTGTGGTGACGGCACCAGGGGCAATACTTCTTGATCTCCATACGATCAGGCATGTTCGCCTTGTTCTTAGTGGTCGTATAGTTGCGGCGCTTGCACTCAGTGCACGCAAGAGTAACTAGAGTACGCATGTATCCTGAACCTTTCATATCCGCCCCGTACGGGCACGAGTTGGTACTTTATCAGCTCTACGTAAGTGCTGTCAATGAAAACCTCGCATCAATTGGTTCTCGGTAGATCCATTCATATTTGGAACACATCAATGGAGCCAACGAGATCTAATCGATTCCTCACGCTCAACTTAAGAGCGAGCTAAGCGTAATCATCAGGCAAAAAGACCCACGTAGAAAAGAACCCGGCACCCATATAAGTGCCGGGTTCTCTAAGTCAGCTGTATCAGAGAGCTAATTTACTCAATGATCGTGGAGACAATGCCCGAACCGACGGTGTGGCCACCCTCGCGGATAGCGAAGCGCAGGCCCTCCTCCATAGCGATCGGGTGAATGAGGTCGCCCTCGATGGTGATGTGGTCACCAGGCATAGCCATCTCGGTGCCCTCGGGGAGCTTGACCGTACCGGTAACGTCGGTGGTACGGAAGTAGAACTGAGGACGATAACCATCGAAGAACGGGGTGTGACGGCCGCCCTCCTCCTTGGTCAGAACGTAGATCTCACCGGTGAACTTGGTGTGCGGGGTAACCGAACCGGGCTTGCAGAGAACCTGGCCGCGCTCGATGTCCTCGCGCTTGATGCCGCGGAGCAGCAGACCGACGTTGTCGCCAGCCTCGCAGAAGTCCATGGACTTACGGAACATCTCGATACCGGTAACGACGGTGTTCTGGGTATCCTTGATGCCGACGATCTCGACAGGCTCGTTGAGCTTGAGCTCACCGCGCTCGACACGGCCGGTAGCAACGGTACCACGGCCGGAGATGGTCATAACGTCCTCAACGGCCATCAGGAACGGGAGGTCGTTGTCACGAGCAGGCGTCGGGATGTACTCGTCGACGGCAGACATGAGCTCGCGAATGGCGTCCATCCACTTGGCGTCGCCCTCGAGAGCGCCCAGAGCGGAACCACGGATGACGGGGATGTCGTCGCCGGGGAACTCGTACTCGGAAAGGAGCTCACGGGTCTCCATCTCGACGAGGTCGATGAGCTCGTCATCGTCGACCATGTCGCACTTGTTCAGGAAGACGACGATGTAGGGAACGCCGACCTGACGGGCGAGCAGGATGTGCTCGCGGGTCTGAGCCATGGGGCCGTCGGTAGCGGCGATGACCAGGATAGCGCCGTCCATCTGAGCAGCACCGGAGATCATGTTCTTGACGTAGTCAGCGTGGCCCGGGCAGTCAACGTGAGCGTAGTGACGGGCAGCAGTCTCGTACTCGACGTGGGAGACGGAGATCGTAATGCCGCGCTCGCGCTCCTCGGGAGCCTTGTCGATGTTCTCGAACGCAGTGAAGTCAGCCTTGCAGCCCTCGGTCTCGGAGAGAACCTTGGTGATGGCAGCGGTCAGCGTGGTCTTGCCGTGGTCGACGTGACCAATGGTGCCGATGTTAACATGCGGCTTAGTGCGCTCAAACTTCTCTTTGGCCATAAAGCCCTCCTCTAAACAGGTCGTCCCCGGACGGGACTATGCCTTTATACCATAGTGGCCTCTCAACATACTATTGAGAAGCCACCGTGTTACCTATGGTAGCGGTGACTGGATTCGAACCAGTGACGCCACGGGTATGAACCGTGTGCTCTAACCAACTGAGCTACACCGCCGGATGGAGCCTGCAACCAGACTTGAACTGGTGACCTCTTCGTTACCAACGAAGTGCTCTACCGACTGAGCTATACAGGCACTTGACGGGTGGGAGCTATAGGATTCGAACCTATGTAGGCAGAGCCAACGGGTTTACAGCCCGTCCCCATTAACCACTCGGGCAAACTCCCAATCGTTCAAGTATCCGCAGGTTCTTTGGTCTTTTGGGCCTCCGCCCCCGCGAACGAAAAAGATAATACGATGCAACCTTGGGGGCTGTCAACGAAAACCTCTAAATACACGGTGCCGGGCGTATCTATATACCTTTGACCTGCGGTTTTGCTGAATTTAGATATGAAGGACGGTGGATTTGGCTGCGCTGGCGACATTTCCCGAGGGAACACTTTGGTGTGGTGGAGTACGCTTGCGGCATCGACTTTCGATAACGATCTCGTGCGTCCGAATATCCTCGCTCAACCAGGATGACTGGGACCGGTCCGGCCTTTGTCTCGATCTGTAACATTTAGAGAAAATTTTCTCCCCTATCTGTTACAGATCGAGATGTTTCCCTGGCGGTTTCCCATTTATCTAAATCTGTAACAACAAGAACGGTTTTCCTTCCCTAGTTGTTACAGATTGAGACACTTCTCAGCTCGCCCCCAAACTGTCTAAATCTGTAACAACTGGGAGCTGAATGCTCGTCCTCGTGTTACAGATCGAGACAAACCTGAAGCTTGGTGGGAGTCAAACCCGCTTACATATCGACATAAATAGAAACGGACCCTGTCCCACAAGGAACAGAGCCCGAAACTCTCATGGAGCCAGTGACAGGAATCGAACCTGCAACCCACTGATTACAAATCAGTTGCGCTACCGTTGCGCCACACTGGCACACTTGGCGCTTTCGCGCGAAGCTAGATAAGAATAAAGGAATTAGAGGCACGGCGCAACAGGTCTGCGACACGACATGCGCACGTGATGCACGTTTAGCCTGTTTAATTAACCCGGCATATTCATTCCGCACTGATAACTGTATCAAAGCGCACAGACTTTTATGAAAGCGCCTAATAGCAGCGTGCGCGCTGAACAGTGATTACGGCAACACCGCCGCACAAACGGTAATTTTATAATCTGCTTGTCGGGAACTAGCAAAAGGAGATTTGCCATGCTGCAAACACAACCCATGTCTCGCAAGGCCTTCGTTGCCACCGGCATCGGTGCACTTCTGACCCTCGCAGGCTGCCAACAGCGCGCATCCAATTCAGAGCCCAAGGAGACAGAGGGCGAAAACACCCAGGAATCCAAAGAGACTGAGGGTGAAGCAGAACCCAAAGACGTCTTCACGATAAGCGGTGTTGAACGTGGTGAGGACGATGATTACGGTTACTGGGAAATGTATGTCACCGTCGTGAACAACAGCAAGGAACCCCAGCAGTTCCTTGGTTTCCACATCGACGAGCTAGATATGGACGGAAACATCATCGACTCCTACATGTCCTATAACAAGAACGCTGCCTACACCACTGTGGAACCCGGGCAGTCCTATACGATCGACCTCACCGAGGCCGTCGATGACAACGTCGCCGGCATGCAGAGTCGTTACTGCGAGTATGGGGACGAGGACGACCCCACGCGCAGCGATTACAGCACACCGTATAAGCAGATGTTCTAAGAAAGAAGATCAGCCGTGAACGATATCGACTCAACTCCACTCGGCCAGTTCCGAAAGAAGACCGTCATCACGACCCTGGCGCTCATCGTCATCTCGGTGGTATTCGTCATTATTGCCGTATCAGTCCAGTCGGATGCACAGAGCAACTACTCAGAGTACCTGCGTATTACGTCAACGTACGAATTTCTCGACGGGAGCGACTACCTGGATAAATACAACAACGCGACCTCAACCGCCACATTTTGTATAGGAGTATCCGCACTGGCAATTTCCGCTGCCGTCGTTTCTGGCATCGCATGGATCGGAACGAATCTCCTCATTGCCAATAAGCGCACCATCCTCGCAGTCCAGAAGGCAATTGACACGCCTATGGAGCTCGAAGCCTGTACCGGCGCCGTAGATGCCCCCATTGGTTCAAGCATTACGTTCCAAGAGGAGGGAGACACGCTCGTAGCCACTAACCTTGTGGGCGAGCCGGTCGGCGCCCTCAACAAGGAGTTCGCTGATCGAATCAAAGCGGCGGAACAAAATGAAACTGCCAAGGCGTATGTCACCTCATACCGCGGCAACCATCCCGTAATCGAGGTCACAGCGAACGCATAGACGTTACTCTCCGGGGCGAGCTTCGGCTTGCCCCTTTCTTTTACGTAATTACCCGCATCGCTCACCATCTTAGCCAGATAAAAAGTCTGCATGTTATCTGGACAGCTTCAACAACCGTGCCAAGCAATCAACCCCCTTGTCCGCTAAGAAGCTACCGTGCGTTGCGGTTGATCTTCCGCAGGCATTTAAAATGCGTAATTCTCTACAATCGTTCAGCCAAAAGCCCATTCATTTCAGCCATTTCGACCTCAATTTCAAAACTATTCGTCAGAACGAATAGTATTAATTACAATAGAATAGATAAAACTATTCGTTCTGGCGAAGGGTTTCGCGATGTTGACCACGAAGGAAGCTGCAGAGCTACTCGACATCACCCCGCGCAGGGTGCAAGAGCTCATAAAAAACGGAGCACTTGAGGCACGCAAGGCTTCTGGTGTATGGCTCATCGACAAAGGCAGCGTCAACGCACGACTCCGCTCCGTGACCAAAACGGGGGGACGCCCCCGTCGAGGCCATGGAAAAAGCGAGATTACGTTTACCCTCATGAACCGCACGCACGAAGTCGCCCAGCTGGTCTACAGCACATCGCGAAAAGACTTTACCCACATCGGTGCCGACATCGATTACGCTCACGCCCCTATTGGAGTACTTGGCCCCAATAATCCCGTGTCGCTCGACTCTTTCCGCATTTGGTGGCGAGGCCGCGGTATCCCGCTCGCGCGCATTGGGCTTGCATCCCTGTTGGCAGAAGCAGCAGTCGATGTTCCCGACGAACTCATCCAGCGAAATCTCGGCCTCTCCCTATCCGACCAGTATTGGATTAGACCCCAAGATTCCGGTCTCGCGTGGGAGGATATTAACTTCTTCAATAATGCTTTTGACGACGTCTCTCTGTCCATCGCACCCTTCGCCCCAGAGGGCAAAGCAGCCGCCGCAAAGCCCGATAACACCTCGGACGGCAACCTTCAGAAGTATTGGACATGCGAGGGCGGGCGTCGAATTCTGCATAAGGCAGGAGCGCACCTGAACCAAGAACCATATAACGAGCTGGTAGCGACCGCGCTCCATCGTCGCATCCTAAACGCCTGCGATTATGTGCCTTACTCGCTCGAGGGCACGGGCACTTCCGCCCTGAGCAAATGCGATGTCTTCTTAACTGATGAAGAAGAGTATGTCCCTGCGTTTTATGTAAACCAGTACGCAAACGCAGATGAAAGACTAACCGACTACGAGCGATATGTAGCAAACTGCGAGAAGCTCGGGGTAACAGGCGTCAAGGATGCCCTTGACCGCATGATCGTGTGCGACGACATCATCGCCAACTATGATCGTCATTGGCGTAACTTTGGCCTTGTGCGAAACGTCAACACGCTAGCCTGCAGACCTGCCCCCATCTTCGATTCGGGCTCATCGCTCTGGTGCAACGTTTCTCTAGAGGAGCTTAAGGCAGGGGAGCACAGTTTTACCAGCGCGCAGTTTCATTCAAGCCCCGCGAAACAAATGCTGCTCGTCGAGGATATGAGCTGGTTTGACGACGACAAGCTCGAGGGTTTCGTTGACGAGGCAATCGAAATCCTATCCAAAAACGACGCTCTTACAGCAAGACTGCCTTATCTAAAAGAGGCGCTAACATGGCGCCTCGAAAGAATGATCGACATCGCTGAATGGAGTTAGCGAAACAGTATCGCCCCGCCAACTCCCCTACCTCCCGCGCAGGGCCTTGAGCTTGGCCAGTGCCTCGGGGCTCAGGCGACTGCCCAGAGTCATCTTGATCTGCGGAGCTTCCTCTGCCTCGCGGACGTCGTTATCGATCTGTTTGATCTCGTCCACCAGCATGCGGCTCGAGATGCGCGTAACGCCCTTGCCCATGACGACGGCTTGAATTGTGCCGTCACTCGATACCACGGAGCACGCGCGGCCTTCCTCGCGCGCCTCGATGCAGAGCTTTTGTACCACGGTATCGGCCGATACGCCCGTCGGCGAAAACTCGATGCGCACGCCGCGAGCCGGCAAGTTGGGACGCTCGCTAGAGATATTGCCAGCGCCGTCAAACACAATTACGGCCTCGTAGCGGCCCTGGGCAAAGGCGGCGACGTCGTTGATAAGGGCGGTGCGCGCCATATCGTGAACGTCGCTGGAATACGGATCGTCGGAATGGTCGTACACGAGCTTTTCGTAGCGCGGCGTGCAGTGGATCACGTTGTAGCCGTCGACCACCAGCAGCTCGGGCTTATTGGAGTGCACCGTGGAGACCGGGTCGGCGATAGCCTGCGCAAACGCATTGCCGCCCACGCCGTAGGTCGCGGCCGAGACAATCGGCTTGGCCGAGCCTTCGCCAAAGCGCTTGGCCTTAGACTTGGCGCGGTTCTTCTTGGACATGCGCTACTCCTCCCCCATGAGCTCGCCGGCGTTGCGACGTAGCCACTCAAAGCACAGTGCCGTCGTTGCCTGGGCAACGTTGAGGCTCTCGGTCATGCCACGCTGAGGAAGCTTGGTCAAAAAGTCGCATTTCTCGAGCACCAGGCGCGAGATGCCGTCGCCCTCGGAACCCATGACGAGCGCCACGCGGCCCTCGAAGGGAGCATCCCAGCAACTGCCCTCGGCGTGCTCGGAGGCGCCGCCCACCCAAAAGCCAGCGGCCTTAAGATCGTCGAGCGCACGGGCAATGTTAGGGACCTGCGCGATAGGCAAATGCATGACGGCGCCGGCGGAGGTCTTGTAGCTACCAACGGTCACGCCGGCAGCGCGCTTGTTGGCAATAATGACGCCCGCGGCGCCTACAACCTCGGCAGAGCGCACGATAGCGCCAAAGTTACCGTCGTCGGTCACGTGGTCGAGCACCACGACAAGTGCCGGACCCTCGCCCGCACGGTCGAGGATATCGGCGACATCCGCATAAGGGAAGTTACCCACCTCGAGCGCAATACCCTGGTGAGCGCCATGGCTCGACAGCGCATCGAGCTGCGCGCGTGGCACGTACTTAATGCGGACACCCGCGGCGTTGAGGTCATCGACCAGACGAGACAGGGCGGCATCGCGCTCCCCGCCCTCGGCAATGAGCGCGCACTTGATGGGAAAACCGGTGCGCAGCGCCTCGGCGGCAGCGCGACGGCCTTCGATAAACTCGCCCTTGGGAGCCTGGACAGCGTCGCGGCTGCGATCGCGCTGCGGACGCGCAGCTTGGGTGCGATCGCGCTGGCCCTTGGAAGCGGCAGCGCGGTCATTTCGGCGAATCGGACGCGAGCCAGAAGCGGCCTGCTTGCCGCCACGAGGCGCACGCTTGCGATTGTCGGCCATAGGACGGCCTCCTAAATACAACTACCAAACGAAACAAATAGACCGACCGCCCGAGGTGCGGCAGATTGCCTTGAAAGAAGAGGGCATAGACCTTGGGGCCATGCCCGACGATTGAAAGGCAGGTGCCGTGGCTCGGGCGGTCGGGTGCTTGGGAAACCCGCAGGGGTTAGAGGGATTTGATACGGGTGCCGGCAGCGGTATCTTCAATCGTCAGGCCCAAGTCCTTGAGTTGATCGCGGATGGCATCTGCCAAGTCCCAGTTCTTGGCGGCACGGGCCTCGGCGCGAGCCTCGAGAATCTTGGCAGCGGCCTCGTCCACGTCGTCACCAGTGTAGGCAACCAAGCCGGCAGCAACGCCCAAAAGGCCCAGCGGCAGCTCGACCTTGGGCTCGGGAAGCTCAACGCCAAACGTATCGAGCAGCTCGACCAGCGTATCGGCGGCAGCAAGAGCCGCGGCCTTGTCGGCAGCGTCGCCCGCCTGCTCCAGATACTGATTGCACTCGGTGACAAAACCAAAGACGGCGCCCATGGCACCGGCGGTGTTAAAGTCGTCGTCCATGCACTCCTTAAAGGCGGCACGGGTCTCGGCAGCCTTGGCGGCAAACGCCTCAGATGCTGCCTCATCGGCATCGGCCGTCGCATGGTTCGCGGCCCAGCGCAGGTTCTCGACCGTACCGGCGATACGCGTGAGCGAATTCTCGGCACCCTCCAGGCGCTCCCAGGAAAAGTCGAGCGGCGAGCGATAGCTCGTCTGCAGCATCAGCAGGCGCAGGGCGGCAGCGGAGTGCTGCTCGAGCACCTCGGCCAGCGTAAAGAAGTTACCAAGCGACTTGGACATCTTCTCGCCGTCGACCAGCAGCATGCCCGTGTGCATCCAGGTGTTGGAGAAGCCCTGGTGCCAGGCGCAGGCAGCCTGGGCGCACTCGTTCTCGTGATGCGGGAAGGCAAGGTCGGAACCACCGCCGTGAATGTCGATCGGGGTACCCAGGTAGCGGTGCACCATGGCGGCGCACTCGGTGTGCCAACCGGGACGGCCCTCGCCCCAGGGGCTCGGCCAGCTGGGCTCGCCGGGCTTGGCGGCCTTCCACAGCGCAAAGTCGAGCGGGTCGTTCTTGTCCTCGTTCTCCTCGATGCGCGCACCCACCATAAGGTCGTCGATGTTGCGGCCCGAGACCTGACCGTAGTTGGGATCGCTGCGCACGGAAAAGTACACGTCGCCGTTATCGGCGGCGTAAGCGTGGCCCTGCTCGATGAGCGCCTTGATCATGGCAATCATGGGGCCGATCTCCTTGGTGGCGCGGGGGCGCACATCGGGATCGAGCACGTTGGCAGCGCGCATGACGCCAATAAACTTATCCGAGAACTCCGTCGCGACCTCGGCGGCCGTACGGCCCTGCTCGTTGGCACGCTTGATGATCTTGTCGTCGACATCGGTGAGGTTCTGGGCGAACGTGACCTCGTAGCCGCTCGCGATGAGCCAGCGTCGAATCACATCGAAGCTGATGAACGTGCGTGCGTTGCCGATGTGGATGTTGTCGTAAACCGTGGGGCCGCACACGTACATGCGGACCTTGCCGGGCTCGATGGGCTGGAACTCTTCCTTTTTATGGGTAGCGCTGTTGTAGATACGCATTCGTTACTCCTTAACGGTTTTCTGTAGCAGGCAGACGGCCCAGGCGCCAATTCCCTCGCCTTGACCTTCCCAACCGAGCTTTTCGGTCGTGGTGGCGGCGACGCCCACGTTTTCGACGTCAACGCCCAGGGCATGGGCCAAGTTGGCACGCATGGCATCGCGGTGCGGGGTGATCTTAGGCTGCTGACAGGCAATGGTGCAGTCGGCATCGACAAACTCAAAGCCCAGCTCGCGCGCATAGTCCATTACGCGGGCAAGCAACACCATCGAGTCGGCACCCTCGTAGGCGGAGTCGGTGTCGGGGAACAGCTTGCCAATGTCTCCCCCGCGGCAGGCGCCCAGAATAGCGTCGGCCAGCGCGTGCGCGAGCACATCGGCATCCGAGTGGCCCAGCAGGCCGCGCTCGTAGGGAATGTCGACCCCGCCGATGATACATCGACGCCCCTCCACCAAACGGTGGACGTCGTAGCCGTGGCCAATGCGCAGGTTACTGAACATGGGGAAGGTCCTCTCTCTCGGCCATCCGCCCGAGCAAAATCGCGGTTACGGGACGCAAGTCCTCGGGCACCGTCACCTTAAGGTTGTCGCGCGGGCTCTGGACGCAGCGGACGCGCCCACCCATGCGCTCGACCAGTGACGAATCGTCCGTACCGATAAAGCCCTCGGCAATCGCCGCGGCATGGGCGCGTTTCATGGCGTCGACACTAAAAATCTGCGGCGTCTGCGCGGCCCAATAGAGTTCGCGTGGCGGCGTCTCGACGATGTTGTCCCCATCGACGATCTTGAGCGTGTCGATCGCGGGCTGGCCACACACGACACCGTCGAGCGAGCGGTCACTCACGAGCACGTCGATAGCGTGATCGATGGCCTCGGTAGTAATGAGCGGACGAGCGCCGTCGTGAATGGCGACGTATTCAAAGCCTGCCGGCACCGCATGCACGCCGGCACGAGTGGAGTCCTGGCGAGTATCGCCGGCATCGGCGAAGCTGATGGGCGTGTTATACGAATACGGGCTGATGGCCAGGCGGCGCATCTCGGCACGACGCTCGGCAGGGCAAACCACGACGATATGGCCGACCTTATCGCTACGGTCAAACGCGCGGATGGACCAGCTCATAAGCGGACGGCCCGCTACATTGACGAGCTGCTTGCCACCGGGATTACCAAAGCGCTGGCCGCTGCCACCGGCAACGACCACGGCGCATACGGGCGCCATTATGCGTTCCCCTGTTTGGTGCCCTTCATGCGGTACAGGGAGTCCGCAAGAATGGCAGGGTTGTTAACGCCAAAGTCGCCCAGGCGCTCCGGATCCTTGCTGATGTCGTCCATGAGCTCCTGCAGCGAGCCATACTCGTCGACGATCTTCTCGGCCACGCCGTCGCGCACAACGGACACGCGCGAAAGCGTGCGCAGGCCCAGCGGCGTCATGACGGAGTCCTCGTCCAGGTCGTCGTAACCCAGAACCGCCGCCACATGCTGCGGGTCGGACAAGTCCTTGGGCGTCATACGGCTAAGCTCGGCACGGATCTTCTCGGCGTTTGCCTCGGAGGAATCGCTTGCGTAGTCGCGAATCATCAAGTCGTATTCGGTATCCATGCTGGAGCCGGCGAGCTGCTCGAGCTGCATCTGCACGAGCTTGCCCTGGTTGCCCAGCTTGACAATGCAATCCTTAAGCTCGGTCTTTGCCTGCTGCATAATCTCGAAACTCGAGAAAATGCCGGTGATGTCGGCGAGCGTGACGTAGTCGTCCAGCTCGAGGGCCGTCAGACGCAGCAGGGAGCGGTCGAGCGACTGACGGGTGGTCTGAAGCGTAGCGACGAGCTGGTTGACCGAGCTCATGATGGTGGTGACGGGCTGAATCTCATAGCTCTTGCCGTGCACATACACGTTGACGACGGCACGACGGGCCGAGACCGAGATCACGATGGCGTCGGTGAGCACCGACATGCGAGCGGCAGTACGGTGACGCATGCCCGTCTCGCTCGTGGCGAGCGAGGGGTCGGGATTGAGGTGGAAATTGGCGCGCAGGATCTGGGTAAGGTCGCCGTCGATGACGATAGCGCCGTCCATCTTGGAAAGCTCGAACAGGCGGTTCGAGGTAAACGAGATGTTGAGCGGGAAGCCGTCGTTACCGGCAGCGAGCACGTTTTCGGTGTCGCCGACGCAGATAAGGGCACCCAGGTGACCGGCGATGATCATGTCAAGGGCGGTGCGGATCGGCTGACCAGGTGCCGTCAGGCGGATGGCCTGTTCCATACGCTTTTGCAGCTCGTTCTTATCCAAGGCATCGCTCCCATCGTATACGCTCCATAAACGTCAATAAGTTTCTCACGGTTTGCCCCTGTGACGCCCGCAAATTCCGATGCTTACAGAATGAGCGAACACCGCTTAGGTAGCTCATTTGGGACGGGGCTCTTTTGGCTGCTCATGTGGTAGCATCGGGTCTCATATAAATGAGGGAGTGGTCGTGTAATCGGGTTCGCCCGCAGAGAGGGGGCCAGACTATGGGACTCGCAGAGCTCGTGTTGCTCGCCGTTGGCCTTTCGATGGACGCCTTTGCCGTTTCTATCTGCAAGGGTCTCGGCATGAAAAAGATCAACCTTAAAGTCGCCGTTGTGCTCGGCCTGTTCTTTGGCGGCTTTCAGGCCGGCATGCCCGTAATCGGTTGGGCACTCGGCAGCCAGTTCATGGGCATCATCGGTCCCATAGACCATTGGATCGCCTTTATCCTTTTGGCCTTTATCGGCGGCAAGATGCTGTGGGAAGCCTTTACCGAAGACGAGGATGAGGACGAAGGCGACGGCAAGGATGCCGAAAAGATCGACCTGGGCGAGTACCTAATCCTTGCCATCGCCACCTCGATTGACGCGCTCGCCGTGGGCATCTCGTTTGCCGCGCTCTCAGTCGATATCGTGCCCTCTGTATCGCTTATCGGCGTCACAACGTTTATCTTCTCCGTCGCCGGCGTAGCGATCGGCCACACCTTTGGCGCGCGCTACGAAAAACCCGCCACCATCGTGGGTGGCGTCGTACTCGTCCTCATCGGGCTTAAGATCCTGCTTGAGCACCTTGGGATCCTCGCACTGTAACGAATAACGGCCGCCCGGCATTACGCCAGGCGGCCGTTTTCATAGCCAGCCGTTTTAGAGCGGCTTAACCAAGGCGACCTTTACGCGGCAAGGCGCTTGAGGACGTCGATGAGCAGCTCGTAGAAGCGCTCGGCAGAAGCGAGCTCCATGCTCTCGTCCGGGGTGTGGACATCGGAGAGCGTCGGGCCCACGGCGATGGCGTCCAGGCCGTGCAGGGCCTCGGCAAACAGGCCGCACTCAAGGCCGGCGTGAATGGACTCGATGCGCAGCTCGGAGCCAAAGAGCTCGCGATAGCTCTCGACAAAGACGTCGCGGACCGGCGAATGCTCGGCATAGCTCCAGCCGGGATACTCGAACTCAAACTTGGCGTCGAAGCCCAGGACATCGGCCAGCGTCTGCAGGCGGTCCTTGAACTCGTTCTGCAGCGAGGTGATCGAGGAGCGCGGGGACAGCATGATCTTGACCTCGTCGTCAGAAGTGGCAACCACACCGATGTTGGAGGAAACCTCGACGGAGCCGTCGGTAGCAACGTTGCGGCGGATCACGCCGTTGGGGGCAAGACGCAGGGCGCGGATGAGGGCAAGCGCGGACTTCTCGTCCATGGCCTCGACCTCGGCGTCGTCGGCAATCTCGACAGTGCAGGTAAAGCCGGGGTCGAAGACCTCGAGCTCGGCAGTGACGTCGGCGATAATGCCCTTTGCGATCTGGGCCGCGGCCTCGGCGGCAGCGTGGTCGGCGTAGACCAGAACAGCCTTGCACTCACGGTTGATGGCGTTGTCCTTGGTGCCGCCGTTAAAGCTAACGATGGCGGGCTCGCCGGCAACCATCAGGCGGTCGATGATGCGGGCCATGATGAGGTTGCCGTTGCCGCGCTCCAGGTGGATATCGCTGCCGGAGTGACCGCCCAGCAGGCCGGAGATGTCGAACGTGAGGGTACTACCGGTCTTGTGCTCGCGCGCGATCGGGCAGGTGTAGGTAACGACGACGCCGCCGGCGCAGCTGACGGTGGCAACGCCCTCTTCCTCGGAGTCAAGGTTGATCATGGTGCGGGCGCTAATCTGAGACTTATCGAGCGTCTCGGCGCCGACCAGGCCAGTCTCCTCGTCGGTGGTGAATACGCACTCGAGGGCGGGGTGAACGATCGAATCGTCATCGAGAACAGTGAGCATCAGAGCGACGGCGATACCGTTGTCGGCGCCCAGCGTGGTGCCGTTAGCGGTGAGAACGCCGTCCTTGACGAGCAGGTCGATACCATCGGTCGTAAAGTCGTGCTCAACGGAGCCCAATTTGTCGCACACCATATCGATGTGGCCCTGCAGCATCACGGTCGGGGCATTCTCGGCACCGGCAGATGCGGGCTTGCGAATGATGACGTTGTAGACCTCGTCCTGATACACATCGAGGCCGCGCTCCTTGGCAAACGCAACCAGGAAATCGCTGATGCCCTTCTCGTTGCCAGACCCACGGGGGATCGCGCTGACCTCCTCAAAGAAATGGAACAGCTGGGCGGGCTCATAGCCGGTGATCTTGTAGTCCATGGTGCCTCCTTGGCGCAACTGGTTAGACAATAAGACATGCGCCTTGTATATTCCCAGACTTCGTTTGCATAAACCAGTCGAAAACGCCGAGCGCTCTCGCATCATCGGCTAACGGCGGAGAAACGCCACTTTATTAAGATAAAGCAGGTAGACGGACCGCGTCGAAGGGACGTTGGACCCTTCAACCAACCTCAACGCTTGATCAACGCTTATGCATACGCCGTTGGTATGTTTAATGAGATTTACTTTGAACGAGGGGCCTTTCCAACAGAAAAAAGGGCGCTCCTTTGGAACGCCCTCGTGGACACAAGGTTTTGTTACGCCCTACAGCGCGCCGGAACCGGCTTGCATCATGCCGCCGGGGCCCGAGCTTACGCCACTGCTCACAGGCGCGGCGTTTCCGGTGTGCGGCGCTTCCGGAGCGGTATCGCCCCCAAGCGCACCTGCCGGACGCGGCGCTGGGATCTCGCCCGTACCGTGGCTAAAGACGAACTTGCCGTCGGCCACGTCGCACATGACGGTATCGCCGCTGCCCCACTCGCCGGCCAGCAGCTCCTCGGATAGCGGATCCTCGATGAGCTTTTGGATGGCGCGGCGCAGCGGACGTGCGCCGTTGGTGAGGTCGGTACCCTCGGCTACGATCTTGTCGTAGGCCGCATCGGTGAGTTTGATGTTCATGCCGTTGGCAATCAGGCGCTGGCGCAGGTCGTCCACCAGCAGGTGAGCGATCTTGGTCAGGTTCTCGCCCGAAAGCTTCTGAAACACCACGATGTCATCGATACGGTTGAGCAGCTCGGGGCGGAACAGGCGCTTGAGTTCGCCCATCGCACGGCCCTTAATCTCGCTCGAGGTAAGACCCTGCTCACCGGTGGTGCCAAAGCCAACGCTCGCATCCTGCGCAATCTCGCGGGCGCCCACGTTGGACGTCATGATGATCACGGTGTTGCGGAAATCGACCGTCTTGCCCTGGCTATCGGTCAGGCGACCCTCCTCAAGCACCTGCAGCAAGATGTTGAAGATATCGGGGTGCGCCTTCTCGATCTCGTCGAACAGCACGACCGAGTACGGGTGACGGCGAACGGCCTTGGTGAGCTGACCGCCCTCGTCGTGGCCCACGTAGCCCGGGGGGCTACCGATAAGCTTGGAGACCTCGAACTCGCTGCCAAACTCCGACATGTCGAAGCTGATGAGCGCGTCCTTGCTGCCAAAGAGGTACTCGGCGAGCGTCTTGGCGAGCTCGGTCTTGCCTGTGCCGGTAGGACCCAAGAAGATGAAGCTGCCGCCGGGACGACGCGGGTCCTTGAGCGGCGAGCGGCTGCGGCGCACTGCCTTGGCCACGGCCTCGACAGCTTCATCCTGGCCGATAATGCGGGTCTTGAGCACGCTTTCGGTCTGCAACAGACGACGGCTTTCGCTCTCGGTGAGCGAAGACACCGGCACGCCCGAGGTCACGGACACGATGTCGGCAACCTGGGCGACATCGATGGTGAGCGGGCTGGCGTCGAGCTCGGCCGTCCAAGCTGCCTTGGCCTCGGCGAGCTCAATCTCGGCAGCCTTCTGCTGCTCGGTAATCTCGGCGGCCTTGTTCATGTCGTCGCCCTCGGTGGCCTCCTGCGCGGCAGCCTTGAGCTCCTCCACGCGATGCTCGGCCTCGCGCACCGGCTCAGGCGCACGGTTGGCGGCAATGCGGGCGCGGGCGCCGGCCTCGTCGATGAGGTCGATGGCCTTATCGGGCAGGAAGCGATCCTGGATGTAGCGGTTGGAGAGGTTCGCGGCGGCCTCGATGGCACCCTGCGTATAGCGCACGTGGTGGTGCTCCTCGTAGCGCGGCTTGAGCGCGGTCAGGATCTTGACCGTGTCCTCGACGCTTGGCTCCTCAACATCGATGGTCTGGAAGCGGCGCTCGAAGGCCGGGTCCTTGGTGAGGTACTTGCGGAACTCCTCGGCCGTGGTGGCACCGATGATCTGGAAAGCGCCGCGCGCGAGCACGGGCTTGAGCATGGAGCTTGCATCGATGGATCCCTCGGCAGAACCGGCACCGATGATGGTGTGCATCTCGTCGATAAACAGGATGACGTCGTCGGCTTCGGTTGCCTCCTGGATTACGTTCTTGAGGCGCTCCTCAAACTCACCGCGATACTTGGCGCCCGCGACAAGACCCGGCAGGTCGAGCGTCCAGATGTTCTGGTTCATAAGGTTCTCGGGCACGTTGCCGGCAGCGATCTGCTGCGCCAGACCCTCGACGATGGCCGTCTTGCCCACGCCGGGGTCACCCAAGATAAGCGGGTTGTTCTTGGTGCGGCGCGAAAGGATCTCCATCATGCGCTGGACTTCCTTTTCGCGACCGATCACCGGGTCGAGCTTGCCGTCACGCGCCTTCTGCGTAAGGTTGGTGGCGAACTGCTTGAGCGTGTCGGTGCCGCTCCCCTTTTGCTGTGAGGCGTCCGAGCCGCTAAAGAACGGCAGGCCTGTACCGGGACGCCCGGCACCGGCACCGGCGAGCGGGCGCTTCTTGTCTTGATCTTTGGCGGTAAGCTTCTCGATGGCTTTTTTAATGGAAGCGGACGAAACACCCAGGCGCATGAGAATGTCCATGGCCATGCCGTTGCCCTCTTCGACGATACCGATGAGCAGGTGCTCGGTCGACACATAGGTCTGGTTGTTCTCGCGCGCCACGCGGAAGGAACGCTCCATCACGCTGATGACGAGCGGCGTAAAAGCGAGCTTAGCGGCCTCGGTCTCCTCGCTGGGCTCGGGAACGGTGGTCTGGACCTCCTTGAGCGTGTCCATGATGTCATCGTAGGAGATATCGAGTGCGCGCAGTGCCTCGGCGGCAATGCCCTCGTCCTCCTTGGCGAGCGCGAGCAGCAGATGCTCGGTGCCCACCTTATTTGAGTGAAGATCGAGCGCCTCCTGCTTGGCCATGGACATGACCTTGCGCGCGCGATCGGTAAAACGGTCCAACATGCTAGTTCCTCTTAGACGAGCTAGTTTTTCAAACGCAAAGCGCCACTCGTGGCGGCGCTTTGGTCTCTTTACCCATATGGAGTATATGTTAACCGCTGTGGCCTTTTCCGCGTGCAGCCATACGACAACGTCTACAAAAAAGGAATCGCCGGGTGCGGCGGGCGCTCTAGGTTAGAGGCTCTTGCCTAGCAGGCGGGCTCGGCGTCCATACTCTCGGCAACGTCATCGACGACATCGGCAACGGGAGCGCCCGGCATACGTACGAGCTCCATATGCTGCTCTTCGAAGACGGTTCCCATGGGGAAGGCATGGCGGAAGATATAGCGAGCAACCGGACCAGCCACCAGCAGGTTCCAGGGCAGGGCCATGATAAAGTTGCGCGGAATGTTGACGAGCCACATCATCGGCAGCACCTGCAGATTGGCAAGCGGGCCGCCGGGCATATGGAGCAGGCCTTCGCACGCGCCGTAGAGCGACATGATGATAACCATGGGAACGACCATGCAGGAGCTGACGGCGAGCGTCATGGCAAGCGGCGAGCTCTTACCCGGCGTGACCAGGAATTTAAAAGCGAAACCCTTGGCAAGAGGGCTGGCAACAAACCAGTCGCAGCACATGGCAAAAATGTAGGCAACGGGGAAGCCGAGCCACGCGGCGGCAATGACCTCGCCGTTGATGGCCCCATGCTGCAGGGCAACGTTGTAGATGCTCATCCAGAGCACCATGCAAAAGCACATGATAAAGGTAAACAGCAGGCTCTCTCGTTTATTGATAGGCATAAAGGGCAAAATCCTTTCTGTGTTACGCCGCGGTGCACAACAAAAACGGGCGGGCGAGATGGAGCTACTGGGACTTCATCTCGCCCGCCCGTGGTACGTGCGTCTGCGACTACTTATGTGGTGGAACTACCCTAACACGAACGGCGCGCGCTTCGTAAGCGTTGAGTTTATGAAGATGCAGGGCACCGATAATCCCCCGACCCCATAAGTTGCAGTGGAATACGAAGTGCCAACCAGAGCAACGCCGCAGGTAGAGGACGGACAGCGACAGCTAAAGGAAACATAAAAGAGACAACTGTCATGCGAGACATGTGCACAATAGCCGTTGGGTAGTCGTTTAAGAACGTCCCCAACGACTACTCCGGCAACGCCGATGTTTTGGCAACGACAGCGAGCGACGTCCAGGGCGAACAAGTTGGCATGAAAAAGGCAAGGCATAGACCTTCTGGTCATGCCTTGCCTTTTGAATGACAAATTGTCGCCCTGGGCGGCGCGCAGCGTCGGCTGATCCGCCGTTCGGTAGAACGGCGGAACCAATTAGTACATCTTTGCGCCGGCGGGAATGGAGGCGTCGAGCTGGATCAGGTTGAGGCGCTCCTCGCCCTCCTCCTCGTGGATGGCACTGATGAGCATGCCGCAGCTGGGGATGCCCATCATCTTGCGCGGAGGCAGGTTGGTGATGGCAAGCAGGGTCTTGCCGACCAGGTCCTCGGGCTCATAGTATTCGTGGATGCCGGAGAGGATGGTGCGGTCGGCACCGGTACCGTCGTCGAGCGTAAAGTTCAGCAGCTTCTTGGACTTCTTGACGGCCTCGCATGCCTTGACCTTCACAGCGCGGAAATCGCTCTTGGAGAAGGTATCGAAATCGACGAACTCCTCAAACAGCGGCTCAACGGCGATCTTGGAGTAATCGAGCGTGGGCTTGAGCGACTTAACGAACGGGCTCGCGGCGTTGCCGGCCTCTGCAGCCTTGGCGGCAGCGGCACCGGACTGGAAACCCTTCTCGGGCTTCATGTGCGGGAACAGCAGGACATCGCGGATGGAAGCCTGGTTGGTGAGCAGCATGACCACGCGGTCGATACCGATGCCAATGCCGCCCGCGGGAGGCATACCGTACTCGAGGGCGCGCACGTAGTCCTCGTCATACTCCATGGCCTCATCGTCGCCGCCGGCCTTCTCGGCCATCTGGGCGGCAAAGCGCTCAGCCTGGTCGACCGGGTCGTTGAGCTCGGAGAATGCGTTGGCGTACTCGTGGCCGGCGATGACCAGCTCAAAGCGGTGGGTCAGACGCGGATCGTCCTCAAAACGCTTGGCGAGCGGGCTGACCTCGATGGGGTAATCGCACACGAAGGTCGGGTTGACGATGGTGTCCTCGCCCAGCTCATCGTAAATCTCGGCGATGATCTTGCCTGCAGTCCACTCGGGCTTGATCTCCAGGCCCTTCTCGCGCGCGGCGGCAGCAAGCTCCTCGACAGGCGTGTCGATGGTGACCTTCTTGCCGAGCACGTCAGAGACAATATCAGTCATGGGGCGGCTTGCCCACTCACCGGAAAGATCGATGGTCTGGCCCTGGTACTCGATGACCTCGGGGTTGCCGATGGCCTTGTTGGCAGCCTTGATGACGCCCTGGGCGAGCGCCTTCATACCCTCGAGATCGGAGAAGGCACGGTAGGCCTCCATCGTGGTGAACTCGGGGTTGTGGGTGAGGTCCATGCCCTCGTTACGGAAGATACGACCGATCTCGAAGACGCGCTCAAAGCCACCGACGATGCAGCGCTTGAGGTGCAGCTCGGTAGCAATGCGCAGGTAGCACTCCTGATCGAGAGCGTTAAAGTGCGTGATGAACGGCTTAGCCGTAGCGCCACCCTGAATGGTCTGCAGAATGGGAGTCTCGACCTCCATGTAGCCGTCGGACTCCATAAAGCGACGGAAGGTGGAGAGGATCTGCGAGCGCTTGCGGAAGGTCTCGCGGACATCGTCGTTGGCGATCAGGTCGACATAGCGCTGACGATAGCGGGTCTCCTTGTCGGAGAGACCGTGGAACTTCTCGGGCAGCGGGCGAACGGCCTTGGAGAGCAGGGTCGCGCTCTTTGGGGCGACGGAGAGCTGGCCGCGCTGAGTACGCACAACCACACCGGTCACACCCAGGATATCGCCAAGGTCGAGGGCCTTGAGCGTATTCCAGGCTGCCTCATCCATGTCGTTGATGCGGCAGAACAGCTGAATCTCGGCCGTTGCGTCGCGCACGACGATGAACATGATCTTGCCCTGACCACGCTTGGCGACCACGCGGCCGCCGATCTTCACGACGTCCTCGGTGTCCTCGCCATCGGCAAGATCGGCATACTTAGCCTCGATGTCGGCAACGTAGTCCTCGATCTCGGAGTGCTCGGGATAGGGGTTCTGGCCCGCCTCGAACAGGGCGGCGCGCTTGGCCAGGCGCGTGGCGCGCTCGTCGTTGAGCGTCGATGCCTGCTCGGCGGCGTTCTGGTTCTCTGCCATAAGTTAGCTCCTCAAACTAAAACGCTCCCCAGGATTCGGTCCCAGGGAGCGAAAACAAACCTTTACGCGGGACCGTGGTCTAGCGTGCGATCTTGGCGATGGTGTAGACGCGAGTCTTGCCGGAAGGCGTAACGACCTCGACGGAGTCGCCCTCGCCGTGGCCGATGATGGCGTGGCCGACCGGGGACTCGTTGGAGATCTTGTGCTCGAGCGAGTTGGTCTCGGTGGTACCGACGAGCGTGACTTCCATGACCTCACCGTTGGGATCAATCAGCGAAACGGTGGAACCGATGGAGACGGTCAGATCGCCCGTGGTGGCAGCAACCTGAGCGTTGGCGAGAATAGCCTGAATCTCGGCAATGCGAGCAGCATTCTGAGCCTGCTTGTCCTTGGCGGCATCGTACTCGGAGTTCTCCGAAAGGTCGCCAAACGCGCGGGCTTCCTTGATGTCCTCGACGATCTCCTTGGCGTAATCGCCCTCACGCCAAGCGAGCTCCTCGACGAGCTTCTGGCGGCCCTCAGCGGTCAGTACGATCTGGCTTGCGTCCATACGGATATCTCCCCAACTATGATGTAACAATCAACTGTCAACATAACGAAAAAGACCGGCTAGCCTGCGGGCAAGCCGGTCAGGTGCTCACCCCAAAGGGATGGGACTACTCTGCGTCCGCGTCGCCGTCCTCTGCCTTCTTTTTCTTGGCGGCGGCGAGCTGGGCCTCGAGCTCTGCGATCTTCTTGTCCTCCTCGGACTCCTCGACCACAACGTCCTCGGCCTGCTTGGTCTCGTCCTTATCGTCGCCCTCCATACCCTCGCGGATATTCTTGACGGTAGAGCCGAGGGACTTGCCGAGCTTCGGCAGGTTCTTGGGCCCGAAGATAATCAGGACAACGACGAGAATGATGATGAGCTCAGGAGCCCTCAGTCCAAACATGTAGACCTCCACAAAACAGCGAGACAAGCTCGAATGAGTATACCGCGGGTATCGCGGTATCACAACAATAGCTAAAAAAAGGGACCGCAAGAAGCGGTCCCTTCTCATGCTCTGGTCGGGTTGACTGGATTTGAACCAGCGACCCCTGCGTCCCGAACGCAGTGCTCTACCAAACTGAGCCACAACCCGTTAGCTCGACTATAGTAACAAAGTTTTTCGCCGCGTGCTAGAGAAATTTTTATTTCTTTGGCGCGTCGATTTGAACCGTGTTGGGAATAAGCTCAGTCGCGCAGGACCACCAGCCATTTTGCTGGGCAGCCCCGGCAAGCCTTTCGGCCGTGGCGGCGGTGTCGCAAATGGCAAACGAGCAGGCACCCGACCCGCACACGTCCACGGCAACGGTTCCCTCCTGTGCGCGCAGCCAGTCGAGAACCGCCTGGATCTGCGGCTCCATCAAAGCAGAAATGACGCCCAAGTTGTTATGGATGAGCGAATACGCCATCTTCGCATCACTCACGCGAAGAGCCGATGCAATGGCGCCGGGCGCAGTCGCGGACACCGGGGCCTCGTCAAAACGTCGATAGGCCTCAATTGTCGAAACGCTCGCCTCCCGCGGCTTGACCAGCACAACGGGCGTCACAGGAAGCGCGGGGTACTCAGTTGCCAGAACGTCTCCCCCACCCACGTAGAATGCGGGGCTCGTATGCAAAAAGAACGGCACGTCGGCGCCGATGCCACGCGCAATCTCATCCAGCGCAGGATCAGTGCGGTCGATGCCCCACAGCTCAGCCAGGGCAACGATAACCGCCGCGGCATCCGTCGAGGGGCCGCCCAGGCCGGCGCACAGCGGGATGCGCTTCTCAATCGTCACGCACACGTTTGCCTCGCGCCCGAAATGATCGGCCATGGCGACGGCGGCGCGGTAGGCAGTATTCTTTTGCATGGGAAAATCTGATGCCGGAACCGTCTGGACGGTCAACGCCTGCGCCGGCGTGACCGTCACGGTATCGGCTAGGCCGACAGCTGCCATCAGGGAATCGACGTTGTGGTAGCCGCGGGTATCGCGCTCGGTATGAACCCCCAGGTAGAGGTTAATCTTTGCCGGCGCAGTAAGGATGAGGGACCGATCGGTCACCGTTAATGCTCCTCGAGCTGGTTGCCGAGCGGAGTAAAGATGTGCTCGCCGCTCTCGGGGTCGAACAGTTCAACCTGACCGGTAAGGACGTCGATGTACTGGTAGGACTGACGCGACTTGCGGCCGCGGCGCTCGTCAACCTCGACGATAAAGACAGCCGGGTGGACGCTCTTGATGGTACCCATGCGCTCGACAACGCGGGTACGGCCCATGTTGGCCTTCACCTTGACGCGATCGCCCACCATATCGGTCAGCTTCTCGTGGATGTCGTCGACGTAATTGACTTCCATCTCTTCCATGAACAGGGCCTCCAGAGGGTGCAATTCAAAAAGGGGATAATACCCCTAAGATAGACAAAACTCTAATACTATAGCACCCTGTTACAACCCCACGCAAGTAGCTAATTAGGCTACTTACAGATTGTCGGTATCGAGGACAATGGTGAACGGGCCGTCGTTGACCAGGTCGACTTTCATGTCGGCGCCAAAGATGCCGTGCGCCACGTGGTCGACGTCCTGGGCGACGAGCGTCAGAAAGTACTCATAAAGCTCGTTGGCGACATCGGGCGCGCCAGCATCCGTAAACGACGGACGACGGCCGTGGCGGCAATCGGCAAACAGCGTAAACTGCGACACCACGAGCACCTCGCCGTCGACATCGGCAAGCGCCAAGTTAGTCTTGCCGTTCTCGTCCTCGTTGATACGCAGCCCGCGGAGCTTGCCCCATAGTTTATCGGCCTCGGCACGCGTATCGCCATGGCCCACACCCAGCAATACCAGATAGCCGCGCCCAATGCGGCCCACGCACTCGCCGTCGACCGTCACACCGGCGTTGAGCACGCGCTGCACCACCGCACGCACGGCCTACTCCTCGCCCGTGAGTTTGGCGGACAGGTGCTCGAGTGCATGGAAACGATGGCTGATGGCGTTCTTCTCATCCGCTGTGAGCTCGGCCATAGTTTTGCCCGGCGTATCGACCGGCAGGAACAGCGGGTCGTAGCCAAAGCCGTGGTCGCCGCGGCCCTCGTGTGCGATAACGCCCTCGCAGGCGCCCTCGCCATAGGTGACCAGGCCGTTTTGGTCGATGAGCGCAACGACGCTCATAAAGCGTGCGGTGCGATCCTCGTCTGCCACGCCTTCCAGATTAACGAGAAGTTTGGCATTGTTGGCGGCATCATCGCCGTGTACGCCCGCATAACGCGCGCTATACACACCCGGCTCGCCGTCCAGCGCGTCGACAACCAAGCCGGAATCGTCGGCGATGGCCATAAGGCCCGTCTCCTCGACCGCAGCCTGCGCCTTGATGATGGCGTTCTCCAAAAACGTCGTGCCGTTTTCCTCGGGGTCCTCAAAATCGCCCAGCTGGCCGAGCGCCACAAAGCGCACCTCGGGCATGACCTTGCCCAAAATGGCCTCGATCTCGGTGAGCTTATGGGCGTTACCCGTGGCCACAACAATGGTCGCCGCCGGGTCGAGGGTGTCGATATCAATCTTCTCAAGTGCCATAGCTGGCCTCCTTGTCTCTTATAGCAATGCCGTGTAGAGGACGACGAGGGCCTCGGCCTCTCCCCTCTCAATCAACGGCAATCTTATACTTCGGCGTTTTCGCAGATTAAACCTGCCAAAATCAACATCCCCTTTTGGCAGGTTAGGCGAGGGCTTGACGCTGAAGCTCGATGAGCTCGGCGATGCCCTTGTCGCCCAGATCGAGCAGGGCGTTGAGACGCTTGCGGTCGAAGGGTGCCTGCTCGCCGGTACCCTGGAGCTCGATCATCTCGCCGGAGTCGGTGGCGACGAGGTTCATGTCGACCTCGGCGTGGCTGTCCTCGGAATAATCCAAGTCGAGCAGGGTGTTGCCGTCGACGACGCCCATGGAAATAGCGGCAACCTGACCGGTAAGCGGAATGCGCTCGAGCTTGCCCGCCTCGACCCACATGGCAAGGGCGTCGTGCAGCGCCACCCAGGCGCCGGTGATGCTCGCCGTACGCGTGCCGCCATCGGCCTGGATCACATCGCAGTCAACGGTAACGGTGTACTCGCCGAGCGCCTTCATATTGACGACGGTGCGCAGGCTGCGGCCGATCAAGCGCTCGATCTCCATGGAACGGCCCTTGCGGTTGGCATGTTCGCGCTTGCAGCGCTTGCCGGTCGACGCCGGCAGCATCGCATATTCCGCCGTTACCCAACCGGCCTTGGCGCCCTTGCGCCAGCCCGGAACGCCCTCCTCGATGGTGGCGGCGCACAGCACGCGCGTGTCGCCAAACTCTGCCAGGCACGAGCCGTGGGCGTGCTTCATGACGCCGCGGGTGAGCTTAACGGGACGCAGCTCGTTTGCGGCGCGGCCGTTGGCGCGGTTGACCTGCATATATTCCATGGAACTATCCTTTCGGCAAAAGAGTGGCGAAGACTCCGGCGACATTGCGTGCCTAACCGAGTTCGTCGATATCGACATGCTCGATGCTTTTGAGCGGCTGGCCAAAGATAAAGCTGCCCGCCACCGCAAACTCGGCAATGTTGTCGGACGTGGTGGCAAAGCGATGCTGCGGCTCGGCGGTGTTGCCCGCCAGCTGCTCACGGCGCGTGAGGATATCGGTCAGCTCGCGAGTGGTCTCCTCGGCGGAGCTCACCACGCGCACCCCGGGCCCCAACGCATGACGGATGGGGCCCACCAGCAGCGGAAAGTGCGTACAGCCGAGCACCACGGTATCGATGCCACGATCGTGCAGTGGCTCGACTGTGGCGTTGACCAGCGCGCGAACGGCTGGCGTATCAAAAATATCCTCGTTCTCGAGCCACTGCTCCTGCAGATGCGCGCCCGAGGCGAGCTCGTGCTCGACAACCTCGACAAAGCTCGAGGCAGGGCAGCCATACACGTCCACGCCGGCATCCAAGTCCTGGATGGCGCGCGTGTAGGCGCCCGAGCGGATGGTGAGGTTGGTGGCGAGCACGCCCACACGGCGCGTGCGGGTGCTGTTGATGGCGGCACGCGCGCCCGGCGCGATTACGCCAATCACGGGGACATCGAGCACCTGCTGAGCCAGGCGAAGCGCCGCTGCCGTCGCCGTATTGCAGGCGATGACCATGATCTTGACGTCGTGTCTCGAAAGCCAGCGCCCCGCCTGTAGCGCAAACGAGCGCACCTCGTCCTCGGTGCGGGTGCCGTAAGGGCAGCGCTTGGTATCGCCAAAGTAGTAGACGGACTCGTGCGGAAGCGCCGTCGCAATCGCGCGCGCAACCGTCAAGCCGCCCAGGCCCGAGTCGAACACGCCGATGGGGCGCGTATCACCGGCCAGATTCTCGATATCGGACATTACCTCACCAGATTCTCTCTCGAAAAGATATGGCCAAGCGTAACGGCACTGCGCTATGAACGGGCCGCGACGAGCAGCTCCGCCGTCGCCGCCCAGCCGTCAACGATCCTGCCGCGCGTGACAAAGGCGTTATCGCAGGACGCAAGAAACTCGGGCGCGCCGACGCTGGTCAGACCGTTCTCGACCAGGCAGAACGTGCCCACGTGGTCGGCCATGTAGAAATCAGACTCGGAATCGCCGAGTGCCAGCGTCTCGTCGCGCTCGATGCCCAGATGCTCGCAGAAACGCGCGACCGCCACGCCCTTGTCGAGACCCGACGGATTGATGTTAAAGGCACGACCGTCCTCGACGCGATCGAGCTCGAGGGTCGTCGGCTTGGACAGATGAGTCAAGTGGCCGTTGCAGGCCCAGACCAGACCGCAGCCGGCCTCGTCGAGGATGGCCTGCGCCTCGTCATCGGGAATATCGCCGCGCATGCCGACGGTGACCTCGCGGTACTTATAGCCAGTCGACATGTCGTTGTGGTACTCGATCTTGTGCGGCCAGCGAGCGAGAATCTTCTCGCACACGCCGGTCTGCTCAATCACCTGGTGCGGCGTAAGGCCGCAGGCGGGGTCGTAAGGCATGTCGCCGGTCAGATACTCCCAGTCGTTGGCCTTGAGGTCGTACATGACCAGGCCACCCATCTCGCCAATGTAGGAGTTGAGGCCGAGCACGCGGGCATCTTCGTGGATCATGGTGCGGTTGCGACCCGAGGTGGGAATTACCTGGATGCCAGCGCGGGCAAGCGCCACGACGGCCTCGACGAGCTTGGTCGAGGGATTGCCGTCGTTGTCGCGCAGCACGCACGAGCCGGGCGCGAGCATCGTGGCGTCCAGATCGGTAAAGACGTACTTGACCTTGGCAAGGCGCTCGCGCATCTCGCCCGAAAGCTCGGCAACGGTCGGCAGGGTGTTGTGGGACATGGTCACTCCATTTATTACGTAGAAAAGGCTTAATCTTGGTACCGCGTTTTCCCTAAGGTGAACACGCTTGAGAGACACTGCATCATCGGGCGTCGAGAATCCGCAAACGCCATCCTAAAGGCAGCGGCGCTTAGGCGCCGTACGCCGCAAGGATACGTTTGAGAACCGAGCCATCACGCTCGCAGGGCTCGGGTCCGTTCTTACGCAGCATGCACTCCTCCTCGCCCTTGCCGGTCACGATAACCACAGCGGGGCGGTCGGTCTCGCGCACCGCCGTCTCGATAGCGGCGGCGCGGTCGCACACGATCTGCCAGCTATCGTTTCCCTGCGCCTGGACATTGCGCGCGATCTCGGCGCAGATGTCCTCGACGTCCTCGGGGCCCGGGTCATCCTCGGTAATCACGATGCGATCGGCGTATTTGCCGGCAGCGATACCCATCGTAGTACGGCGATCGACACCCTTGCCTCCCGTTGCACCAAAGACAACCGCCAGCTCGCGCTCGGGATAGTTCTCGCGCAGGTCGCGCAAAAGCGTCTCGAGGCTCATGCCGTTGTGCGCATAGTCAACGACGCCCAAAATCTTGCCCGATGCAGACGGATAGAGCTCCATGCGACCGGGAACAAAGACGCCCTCAAAGCCATGGACGATGCCCTCTTCGGAAATGCCGAGGGCCTCGGCGCAGGCAATCGCGGCAAGCGCATTGGACACGTTGAACTTGACGGGCGTGGGGATCACGATGTCACGCGTAAAGCGCGGCGTGCGGACCGTGGCGATCACGCCGCAATCGCCGTTGCGAATGGCCAACGCACGCACGTCGGCGCGTCCATCGGTCAGCGAGAACGTCACCGTGCGCTCGCAGCGGGACGCCGCCTCGAGCACGCGGTCGACGTGGTCCATATCGAGGTTGACCACGGCAAAGCGGCTCTGCGAAAAAATCTTGAGCTTGCTGGCAAAGTAATCCTCGAGCGTGGGGTGCTCGATCGGCGAGATATGGTCCTCACCGATATTGGTAAAGGCGCCCACTTCAAAGTCAATCTTGCCCGTACGCTCGTATTTGAGGCCCTGGCTCGACGCCTCCATGACCAGCCACGGAGCGCCCGCCTCGGCGGCATGTGCGATACGCGACTGCAAAAGGAAGGACTCGGGGGTCGTTAGCTTAGAAGGACCGACCTCGATACCGTCATCGAACTCGATACCCGTGTTGAGGGCTGGTCGATGACGGCCCGTGAGCTTAGCCTCGTTGGCAAGAATGCCACGCAGATAAAAGCTGCAGGTCGACTTGCCCTTGGTGCCCGTAAAAGCGCAGACCTTCACCTTGCCCGAGGGATGACCGTAATAGGCGTCCGCCACCACAGCGAGCGTGCGGCGGATATCGTTGACGATCACAGCGGGAATATCGACGTCGTAATCGACCTCGGACACGTACGCCACGGCGCCTTCGGCAATCGCCGAGACAAGATACTCGGGCTTGAACGCACGGCCCTTGCAGACAAACAATGTACCCGGGCGCACCTGGCGCGAGTCGTCGGTCGCAAACTCGATGCGCTGGTCGCAAAGAGTATCCGGCTTGGAAACAACAAGGGCCTCGGCCTCGAGCAGCTCCACATAGCGCATCAAAGCCAGCTTCTCCTTCGTCGTACCCGACATATAACGACCTTTCTCGCTAAACCTAACCTTAAAAGAGCAAAAACCGTCCCAGATGAATCCGGTCGCGCCCCTGTATTATCAACCATCCTAATATGCCACCTGACCTTGCGAGTGTCTCAGCACCCTAAAAACTTGCAAGGACCAGCGCACGGTTAATTCGAAATAACAAAACCCCCGCCCTACAAATGCGCGCGATGCGGGGATGACCAGTGAGTTTGTCATGCTCTACAAGGACACGTCGCTGCTTTCGAGCGTCGGCGTCATGGAACTCATGCTGTTCTCCAAAAAACCTCACGGCCACCACGGGCAACATCACACCCTACATTTGCGCCGCACTCTACTATCTGGTTGTGACGATTCCGCTCATCCACGTCGTCACCAAGGTAGGGCACCGCCTTGCCGAGCGCGGCAAGCGCTAGCCCCTCTCGCGCTCTCGCACACAGTAATCATCGTAGTCGCGGCCCGCCGCTTCACCCAACGTGCGGGCCGTGGTTTTTCGGTCCCCTCGGCGCTTATGCCCCATCACGAAGCAAAAGATTGGCATGATAGTAAGGATTGATTGATATCGACTGCTGCAAACCTTGCGGCAGCGGACCTAAGCCGTCAGCAGAAAGGATCTTGCATGTGCGGTTTTGTCGGTTTTACCGGTACAGATGAACAGAGTGAGCTGGTTCTCACGGCCATGATGAATCGCATCATCCATCGCGGGCCGGATATGGGTGGCCAGCACATCGTCGATAACGTCGCCCTCGGCTTCCGCCGTCTTTCGATTCTCGACCTTTCCGAGGCTGGCGCTCAGCCCATGTCGAGCGATGACGGCAAGGTCACCATCGTCTTCAACGGCGAGATCTACAACTTCCAGGAGCTTCGCGCCGAGCTCGAGGCTGCCGGCTACGTCTTCCACTGCAACGCCGACACCGAGGTCCTGGTGCACGGCTACGAGGAGTGGGGCGAGGACCTGGTCAACCGCCTGCGCGGCATGTATGCGTTCGTGATTCACGACCAGAACAGGAACAAGCTCTTCGGCGCCCGTGACATCTTTGGCATCAAGCCGTTCTATTACTACCGGGCCTCCGACGGCTCGCTGCTGTTTGGCTCCGAGATCAAGAGCTTCCTGGACCACCCCAAGTTTGAGAAGGCCGTCAACCGCGACGCGCTGCGTCCCTACCTCACGCTGCAGTTCCCTGCCACGGAGGAGACGTTCTTTAAGGGCGTGTTCAAGCTTGCCCCCGCGCATTGCTTTACGTACGACCTTACGACCAACACTATGGATATCAAGCGCTACTGGAGCTGCGACTTTACCGATGACAACTCCAAGAGCTTCGAGGAGTACGTGGACGAGTGCGACAAGGTCGTGCACGAGAGCGTTGCCGCGCACCGCATCGCCGATGTTAAAGTTGGCTCGTTCCTCTCCGGCGGCGTCGACTCCAGCTACATTGCCGCCTGCCTCATGCCCGACACCACGTATTCCGTCGGCTTTGACTACAAGAACTTCAACGAGACCAACTACGCCGCCGAGCTTTCCGACAAGCTTGGCATTAAGAACGTGCGCAAGATGATCACCGCCGACGAGTTCTTCGACGCGCTACCCGATATCCAGTACCACATGGACGAGCCGCAATCGAACCTCTCCAGCGTACCGCTGTACTATCTGGCACAGATGGCCGCCGAGGAAGTTACCGTCGTCCTTTCGGGCGAGGGCGCCGACGAGCTGTTTGCCGGGTACGAGTGGTACGAGGACACCCCCGAGATGCGATCCTTCAAGAAGCGCGTGCCGCTCGGCGTGCGCCGTGCCCTGGGCTCGCTCGTTCAGCATCTCCCCTACTTTAAGGGTCACAACTTCCTGACCAAGTGCGCCGAGGTCCCCGAGCGCTGGTACGTGGGCCAGGCAAAGGTGTTCGACCCGTCCGAGGTTGACGAGGTTCTCAAGCCAGCTTACGACACCGGCAAGAACGCCTCCGAAATGTGCGCAGAGTACTACAAGCAGGTCCCCGACTGCTGCGAGCTCTCTAAGAAGCAATACCTGGATATGAACATGTGGCTTCCGGGCGACATCCTGCTCAAGGCAGACAAGATGTGCATGGCACACTCCCTGGAGCTCCGCGTTCCGTTCCTGGACAAAAAGGTCATGGAGTTCGCCGAGCATATTCCCGCCAACTACCGTGTCAACGAAGAGGGCTGCAAACTTGTCCTGCGCCACGCCGCCAATCGCACGCTGCCCGATGAGTGGGCAACACGCAAGAAGGTTGGCTTCCCGGTGCCAGTTAAGTTCTGGCTGCGCGAGCAGAAATACTACGACTACGTCAAGGAGTACTTCACCGCACCGTGGGCTGCCGATTTCTTTGACACCGATGCGCTCATGAAGCTGCTCGACGATCACTTTGAGGGCCGCGCGCTCAACCAGCGCAAGATCTACACCACGCTGACGTTCCTCATTTGGTACAAGCGCTTCTTTATCGACGAGAACAAGGGCACCGAAGTCTCCGCTTAGATTTCGTTATGAATTAGCGGTGAACCCCGCAGGGTTTCCGCTATACTCAATTCCCGCGGGCGATTGGCGCAACGGTTAGCGCAGGTGCTTTACACGCACAAGGCTGGGGGTTCGAATCCCTCATCGCCCACCACTGAATTGGAAACGGTCCTCGCAAGGGGACCGTTTTTGTTTGCGCCCAGTGCAGAGGGATTCGAACCCGCAAGGGTGCGGAGCTGAGGAAACGCGAAGCGTTTTCCAGCGCAGCACGCGAGGAGCGGAGCGACGAAGCGGGGCGCGGGCGGCGCCAGCCGCACGCGGACATCCCTCATCGCCCACCACTGAATTGTTAGGCCTCCAGCGATGGGGGCCTTTCTTTTTTGCATACGGCCTATCCCAGCCATGGTAAATCGATAGCAAAACGGGCTCCAGTTCGCCCAATCGTGCGCCAAACGGCACGTGACGGTCTGGAACCCGCTTCAAACTGCTATGCCTGATGGCGCTAAGCTAAAACACCCGCCAGTATCTCGATTAGGCTGTCTACATCGGCTTCCTCGCACACGAGCGGCGGCAAGAAGCGCAGTGTATGTGCACCTGTAGCGTTAATCACGGCACCAGCCACCAATGCGCGAGCCACAACGTCGTGCGCATCACCCGCAGCATCGTCCAAATCGCAGCCGAGCATTAGGCCGCGACCACGCACCTCGGTAACATGCGGCAGCTTGGCGAGCCTTGCCTCCATATAGGTACCCACCTTGGCGGCATGGTCTGCGTAGTCACCGCGCACAAGCGCGGAGAGCGTCGCGGCACACGCCGCGATGGCCAAGCAGCTGCCGCCGAAGGTCGAACCATGGTCGCCGGGCTTAAAGATGTCAGCGATTTCTTTCTTTGCCACCACGGCACCCATGGGCACGCCGTCGGCGATGCCCTTGGCAAGACTCATGATATCGGGCTCCACACCATAAGTCTGGAACGCAAACGGCTTGCCGGAGCGGAAAATACCACACTGGACCTCATCGGCGATAAGCACGGCACCTACCTCGTGTGCCAAGTCGCGCGCCGCCGCCATAAACTCCTCGGTCATGGGATGCACACCGCTTTCGCCCTGGATCGGCTCGAGCATCACAGCGCAAATCTCGCTTCCCAGCTGCTTAAAGATTGTGCGCAGTTCATCTACATCGTTGGGTGTGCATGCCACAAAGCCACCCGGCAGCGGGCGGAAACTGTCCTGCAGCCAATCCTGCATGGTCGCCGCAATGGTCTCGAGCGTACGACCATGAAATCCGCCGCGCATACACACGATGGTGTTGCCACCGTTGCCGGCACGTTTGGCATACAGACGCGCGAGCTTCATAGACCCCTCGTTGGCCTCGGCACCGGAATTGGCAAAGAACGTCTCCCACACCTGCTCGCCCGCAGCCGGAGCGCCAAGCGCCGCCGCCGTGGTCTCGTCGCCAGCGGCAATCGCGTCGGCAAGCACGCGCGCACCGTCCGCATCGTCGTTGGCGAGCTTGGACAGCAACGCCGCGACCTGGCCGCGCTGCTCAATGTAGAAGTAGTTGGAGACATGCAGGAGCTTTTTGGCCTGGGCCTCGAGCGCCGAGAGCACCGCCGGGTTGCCGTGGCCTAGGCTGCATACGCCAATACCTGCAAGAAAATCGAGATATTCGCGACCATCGTCGCCGGTGAGCTTCATGCCGTGGCCCTCGACAAACTCGACCGGCGAGCGGCCAAAGGTTTGCATAACGTAGTGGGATTCGAGCGATTGTTGAGCTGCAAGTGACATGAGATGCCTTTCGTTAAGCGCCAGGCGGCGCGGACTGTGGGTGTAACGGTGTGACGATTTCTAACCAGCTAGACCGTCTGGAGCTTCTCGACCTCGTCGAGGTTCTCGGTCAGGCGCGCCGCAAAGGTCGAAAGCGGGTGCGGGTGCGTATCAAATTCGTAGGCCGTCTCGGTAGAGTGGATCACGGTGCCGACGCCGGCATCGGTCAGCAGCTCCAGGAGCAGCGAATGCGGCGTGGTACCGTTAATGATGTGAGCGCGAAATACGCCGCCGACAAGCGCATCGACGGCCGCGCGCAGTTTGGGAATCATGCCCTTATCGACCTCGCCACCGTAGAGCATCTCATTAACCTCGTCGAGCGTTAGGTTGGAGATGAGCGAGTCTTTATCGCTAAAGTCCTTGTACAGGCCGTCGACGTCGGTCAAAAAGATCGCCTTGTGCGCGTGGAGCGCCGCCGCAACGGCACCGGCGGCGGTGTCGGCGTTGATATTGAAGAAGCCACCGTCCTCCCCCGCCGCAACGGTAGCGATGACGGGAATATACTCGCTATCGAGCAAGTGCTCGATGTAGTCGGTGTTGACATGCGTCACTTTGCCCACGCGTCCGAGCTCGGGGTCGAGCGGCTCGGCGATGAGCGTGCCGGCGTCGCTGCCCGATACGCCCACGGCCAAGTTACCGTGGTGGTTGATTGCCGCCACCAGCTCCTGGTTAACCTTGCCGCCCAGCACCTCGCGCACGATATCCATGGTCGCCGGCGTGGTCACGCGCTGACCGTTCTTAAACTCGACGGGCATATCGTAATGGCTCAGCGCCTCGTTGATGGCTTTACCGCCGCCATGCACGATGACGGGGCACATGCCGATAATCTTGAGCAAAACGATGTCGCTCATCACGTCGCGACGCAGTTGCTCGTCTACCATGGCGGCCCCGCCATACTTGATAACGACCGTCTTGCCGGTCAGGTTTTTAATCCACGGCAGCGCTTCGAACAGCAGCTGCGCAGTTGCTTCGTTGGATTCGCTCGAACGACAATCGCGTGCGAATTTCATAATCTGCCTCGTCTTTCGTATCGTTATCGCGCTGTGCTCCGCTGCCCGCAATCGCGGCGAGATGCGCAGCGTGCCTGGAGTCTAGGAGCGGTAGTCACCATTGATTGAGATGTACTCGTGCGTGAGGTCACAGGTCCACACGGTCGTTGCCGCGTCGCCTGCACCCAGGTCGGCCGAAATCACGATCTCGGGCGCCTCAAAACGTCGCAGGGCCTCGTCCTCGTCAAAAGGAACAGTCAGGCCATCGCGGCAGACGGGCATGCCCATCATGTCGATGGAAACGTCTTCCTGATTAAACTTTACGCCGCACTTGCCGAGCGCCATGGCAACGCGACCCCAATTGCAGTCGTGGCCAGCGATGCAGGTCTTGACGAGCGGCGAGTTGGCGACGGCGCGGGCGGCGATATCGGCTTCCTCGTCGTTGGCGGCGCCGGTGACGTTAACCGTCACGAGCTTTGACGCACCCTCGCCATCGGCCGCGATGTTACGCGCCAGGCTCTCGCACACCTCGTGAACGGCAAAGGCCAATTCGTCAAAGG
Organism: Collinsella sp. WCA1-178-WT-3 (M1); assembly: GCF_009696325.1. Classification (GTDB taxonomy): domain Bacteria; phylum Actinomycetota; class Coriobacteriia; order Coriobacteriales; family Coriobacteriaceae; genus Collinsella. The sequence continues at coordinate 260,607 of NZ_VUME01000001.1, read as the reverse complement.
CGTCAGTGCCCTCGACGATGGCCTCGTCATCCGCGGCGGCAGCGCCAGAAGCCAGCATGATACAGGTGTCGTTGGTCGAGGTATCGGAATCGACCGTCACTTTATTAAAGGTCTGTTTAACGGTCGAGAGCAGTAGGGTGTGGAGCGCCGCCGACTCGACGGGGGCATCGGTAGTAATGACCGCGATCATGGTGGCCATATTGGGCATGATCATGCCCGATCCCTTGCACATGCCGCCCACCGTATAGGTATTGCCTGCGTGCCCCGCGGCCTCGCTGCGGTAACACACGGCATACTCCTTGGAATGCGTATCGGTCGTCATGATGGCACGGGCTGCATCGGCGCCGCCATGGGCAGAGAGTGCCTCGTAGGCGGACGGAATTGCCGTCTCAAACGTGTCGATCGGCAGAATCTGTCCGATCACGCCCGTGGAGGCAACTAAAATCTGTTGGGGTTCACAGCCAATGACCTGCGAGGCGATGTTACACGTCTCACGCGCACAGGCAAGACCGGTCTCGCCCGTGGCGGCGTTCGCGTTGCCGGAGTTGATTGAAACACCGGCGATGATGCCATAGCCCTTGTCCGTACCGCCCAGGTTGGCACGGCTCACCTGCACGGGCGCCGCACAAAAGCGGTTAGTCGTAAACACGCCGGCCCCGGGACAGGGTTTATCGGGCACAACGAGCGCGTAATCCAGGCGCTCGGGATTCTTGCGGAATCCGGCATGGATGCCCGCCGCCTTAAAGCCGGCTGCCGCCGTTACGCCGCCCTCTACGGCACGGATCTTGATATCGAACTGCTCAGCATTCATCGTCTTTACGACTCCTTATGTCAAACAAAAAATGGGCATCGGTTGGTGCGCCATGCCAGCCACAATCATGAGACCAGCTTAAAAGTGGCGCCAAACTCGATACCCGACTACCAAATCGTTAATAATCGAATGTGCTACACCGGGCACGCCACTGTGGGCAAGCCTCGTCGCTCGTCAAAACCAAAGACGATGTTGGCGCACTGGACCGCCTGGCCCGCAGCGCCCTTGCACAAATTGTCGATGGCGCCCGTCGCCACCAGCACGCCCGCACGCTTGTTGAGCGCAAGGCCGATCTGGGCGGCATTGGTACCGACAACCGAAGCCGTCTTGGGCTGCTGGCCGGCATCGAGCACGCGCACAAAGGTACGACCGGCGTAGAACTTCTTGTAATGGTCGACGGCATCCTCAAGAGTCAGCGCTTCGAGAGCCTGCGTTGCGAGCGGCAGCGTCACCGTAGAGAGCAGGCCGCGCTTGAGCGGTGCCAGGTGCGGAGTAAAGACGACGCGATCGGTAAGGCCCAGAATTTGCTCGATTTCTGGCGTATGGCGATGTTTTCCTACGCCATAGGCCTCCAGATTCTCGTCCGCGCTGCAAAAATGGGTGCGGGTGTTGCACGACTTACCGGCACCCGTCACGCCACTGATGGCGTCGACGACTACGGGGCCGCTCTGGGCCACCCAGCCCGCACGCACGGCAGGCGCGGCAGCAAGACTCGTTGCGGTGGGATAGCAACCGGCGCAGGCGACCAGTACGGGCTTGCCAGCGGCATGGCTGGAAGCAGCGGTCTCTAAGTCCTGGTAGAACAACTCGGGCAGACCGAAGGCACGTGTTTTAAGCAACTCGGGGCTCGTGTGCTCGGCGGCATACCATGTCTCAAAGACGGACGCGTCGCTCAGACGGTAATCGGCCGAAAGATCAAAGCAAGAGACACCCGATGCAAGCAGAGCGGGCACCTGTGCCATGGCAGCCGTGTGCGGCACGGCGAGAAAAACCGCATCGCAGCTCTTGAGTTCAGGGGCGTCATGCGTGGTGAAAACCAGATCGCTCACGCCAGCAAAGCTCGGATACACCGCGGACAGCAACTGGCCGGCATCGGCGTTGGACGTAATGGCAACAAGTTCAAACTCGGGATGGCCGAGCACGAGGCGAATAAGCTCAGCACCGGCATATCCAGCCGCGCCGACGATTCCAACCTTTAAAGACATATCGGACTCCTTGTCTGCGGTCTTATGCGTCGTTGCGCATTCCGCAGCTGTCGTTATGAGGTAGGTTGAAACTTTAGCACCCGAGAATGCATATTTACGCAAATAATTTGTGTCTTCATGCATTGAAACATACCCGACACATTCGCTTGAAAGAATTGACAAAAAAATAATCGAGCTCTGCATTAGCCGCAGCGCATCATGCTGCTGGCCAATGCAGAGCCCACCTTATACGGAATACCAAACTTAAGGGTCGCCCAGAGCAGCCTAGAGCTCGACCGGAACCCATTCGTCGTGATTGCAGATAAAAGCCTCGGGGTCCTCGACGCTAAAGAAGACGAGCGTGGGATCGTTAGGCCCCTCATAGTGCTCGCTCAAGCGCTCAAGATGCTTCCACCCGGCCTCGCGCATTTCATCCGAAGCCCGGTCGTCCAGACCCGCACGTCCGCGCAGGATCAACCAACCATGGCCCGGCCACCAACTCGTGGCCTCAAAGCGCTGGTTTTGCAGCAGCTCTTGCCACACATCTTTGGTGCGCGCCGTTACAAACCACAGCTTGCCGTCCTGAATCTGCGCAAACGAGAACGGACGCACATGCGGCTGCCCGTCCACGCTCGTCGCTAGGTACCACGCCGGCACCGACGTCAGATACTCCAGCACCGCATTCAATCCGTCCACGTTTCCTCCTGTCATCTGACCAGTCTTTTTGGAATGGGCAGCTAATTTGGGAAATTAAAGCTCGAGGAGCTCTTCGCTGCCGTCGATATCGCAGAACCGCGCGGCAATGTTGCGGACCGAGAAGAACGCAAGGCGGCCATCGTTGGCACTATCGTGTTGCTCGCCAATGCCCACCATGTGCTTAAAGCCCGTCTGGCGCACCTTGTCACTCACGAATGCATCGTCCTCGAGTGCGGCCTCGCCAGTTAACACGATCCAGCACTCCCCCGGCTTCCAGCCCGATACCTCAAACTTGGGATTCTTGCTCAACTCCGCCCACACGTCCTTGTCGCGCGACGTGCAAAACCACAGCTTGTCGTTATCGACCATGGCAAACGAAAACGGCCTCACGCGGGGCTGATGCCCGTCGTTTGCATCGGTCGTGGCAAGATACCACGCCGGAATGCGTCTGAGATACGAGCAGACGCGCTCGAGCTGAGCCGTGCGATCGATGTCGGTCATAGAGACCCCTTTCTTGCGCTCGAATCGAGCTTAGACGAGTTGAAGATTGATAACGACAACGCATGCCACCAGCAGCGCCATCGCCACCGCGGCCAGTGCATCCCCGCGGCCAAACGTAAGCGCATGCAGACGCGTGCGTCCCCGCTCGCCGTGATAGCAGCGCGCATCCATGGCGGCCGAAAGCGTCTCGGCATGACGGAACACGCCAGTAAACAGCGGAATCGCCACACTGCCGAGCATGCGCACGCCACCGAGCGGACCGCCCGTCACGCGCGCGCCACGGCTTGCCTGTGCATCGGCCGTCTGTTTCATCTCGGTGGCAAATTGTGGCATAAACCGCAGTGCGATACCCATAATCATGCCGAGCTCGTGCGCCGGAAGCCCCACGCGCGCGAATGGTGCGAGCAGGCGCTCAAAACCCGCGGTGAGGTCGAGCGTCGGCGTGGTGAGCGTAATGGCGCTCATGCCGGCCATCATCATCGTCAGGCGACACGCCATAAACGTCGCAGAACGCAGCGAGCCCTCGCTCACCTGCAAAAAGCCAAACTGCCACAAAATGCGGCCACTCTGATCGGAAAACAGGTTGAGCACCGCGACCACCACGACAATCGCCAGCAGTGGTGCCATCGACGATAGGACCCGACGCAACGGAACCCGGGCCGCGACATAGACCAGCACGACAAAAATTGCGATCGGAACCAGCCCGCGGAAGCTGCCGACGGTGAGCGCAGTGATCAGAAATGCGAAACCTAGGAGCAACTTAGTACGCGGATCCAGGCGATGCACTGCGCTTTCCCCCGGATAGTAGCTGCCAAATGAGAATGCCTCCATTAGCAGCCCTCCTCTTGCGTGGCCATCTTGGAACCAGCCTGACGCGACGCCCTCAAAGGTCCGTCCGCACAGCCTAGCAGCATGCCGGCCAACTCGTCGGCCAGCGCCTCAACCGTATAAAGCTTGTCGCAGCGGAGCGGCACACCGGCTTGCACGAGCGACAATGCCATGCGCTGCGCAGCGGGAACGCCCAAACCGATCGATTTGAGCTCGTTCGCGTGCGCAAAAACCTGTGCGGGCGTTCCATCGGCAAACACCGCGCCCTCGTTCATCACAACGATACGGTCACAACAATTTGCCAGGTCATCCATGCTGTGCGAAACCATGACAACAGTCAGGCCCTCACGATGGAGCCGATCGATGAGCTCCAGGAAATCCCTGCGCGCAGCCGGATCGAGCCCCGCCATGGGCTCGTCGAGCACCAGGACCTCGGGCTCCATGGCGAGCACGCCGGCAAACGCCACGCGGCGCTGCTGACCGCCCGAAAGCTCAAAGGGGCTCTTGTCGCCTATCGCAGCAAGGTCGAGGCCCACGCGCGCAAGCGATGTTGCGACACGGCGAACTACCTCGTCTTGCGGCAGGCCAAGGTTGCGCGGGCCAAACGCCACGTCCTGCGCCACGGTCTCGGCAAATAGCTGGCGCTCGGGATACTGAAACACCACGCCGACCTTGGCCTTAACCGCGGAGGCGCCTTTCTTGCTTGATAGGTCGAGTCCCAGTGCGCAAACGCTCCCCTCCTGTGGACGAATCAGCCCGTTGAGATGCTGAACCAGCGTTGATTTACCCGAGCCGGTATGACCCGCCAGGCCCAGAAACTCGCCGCGACGCACCGTCAGCGAAACATCACGTAGCGCCCAGGGGCTGTTTGGATCGTTGCCCCAAAGAGTCTGTTTGCCCGATGCGCCCACAGTGGTCGAGCGCTTGCGCCATCGGCGGCGCTCGCGGGCGCTCAGCGAGTAACTATGCGAGAGGTGCGAAATCTCGATGACGGGTTCCGACGCGACCATCCCGTCGGCTGCAGAGGATGCATGGTCAAGCACACGAGAATCGGATGCGGAGGGCCGCCCAGCGACGTCCGCCCCGCTCCGCTCAGCATAAACCTGTGCAATCTCGGCGACCATATCCGCCTCACGTACCTGCACGCAAACGGGTACGCCCTTCGCGCGGAGTGCCCTACCTAGACAGCACGACGCCGGCATATCCAGGTTGAGCTGGGCAAGTTCGTCCGCCCGCGTCAAGATTTCCTCGGGCGCACCGAGCATGGCGACGCGCCCCGCCCGAAACACCGCGACACGATCGGCCTCGGCGGCCTCTTCCATAACGTGCGTAATCATCACGATGGTCATGCCGCGATCGCGCAACGCGCGGCAAACCTTCATGAGGCCCTTACGTCCACGCGGATCGAGCATCGAGGAAGCCTCGTCCAAAATGAGCACTCGCGGTTCCATGGCGAGCACGCCGGCAAGCGCCACGCGCTGCTTTTGGCCGCCCGAAAGTGCATGGGTCTCGTGGCGCTCAAAGCCCACCAGGCCCACACCCTTCAGCGCCTCGCGTACGCGCTGCGCAATTTGCGCCGATGGCACGCCAAGGTTTTCGGGACCAAACGCAACATCGTCCTCGACAAGCGTCGCCACAATCTGGTCGTCGGGATTCTGGAACACCATGCCCGCAGTCGAGCGGATGTCGTAGACCAGCTCGGGATCGGACGCGTCCATGCCGTTGATACGCACCGTTCCTGCATCGGGCTGCAGCAGCGCATTCAGATGCTTGGCAAACGTCGACTTGCCCGACCCATTGCCGCCGAGGATGCAGAAAAACTCGCCATCCTCGATGTTCAGATCGATACCGTCGAGCGCCGGCGTGACACCGTCATAGCTAAAGGAAACGCCTCGACAATCAATCATGCGCGGCCTTTGACCTGGTTCTTTTTAGGCGTGATGAGGTTGGAGACCGCCTTGTACACTGCAAGCGTGAGCACCGAGTTGAGCACGGTCTTGATAAGGTTGAACGGCAGCACGGCAGGAACCATGAGCGGAGCGATCGCATCGACCGAGCCATACCAGAACCATACGCCAATGGTAAGGTTTGCAACCATAGACAGCGCCGTAGCGGCAATGACGCCGAACACCAGGCCAATCACGGCACCCTTATAGGTATGCATCTTCTGGTAGACGATAGCCGCGGGCAGAATGTAGCCCAGCGTGGCAACCAGGTTCATAAGCGCACCGACCCAGTCACCCGTGGTGAGCGCGTGAATAACGATAGCCATAGCGGCAACAGCAGTACCGGCGCCGGGACCATACGCAAACCCGCACACCATCGCCGGCACCAGCGACGGGTCGTAGGTCAAAAACGGCGCCGAAGGAAGGATGGGCAGCTGCACGTACATAAACAGGGCGCCCAAGGCGCACATCAGCGCCATGGTAACGAGCTGTTTGGTGCTCCACCTATTCGTGTTCTCAAAATGGATATGCTGCGACTGTTCAGACATAAGATCACCTGCCTCTTTCATCCGGACTCTAACCGTTGGTACTGGGATCTCACCAGTTCAGCCGACATGCGAACCAACGCACGCACGGGTCGCGGACTCATCGGCTCGGACGCAGGTACCTCGCCTGCGCCACGGCGCCCCTCTGGCACCGTCCGATTTACCGCCAGTGGGGAATTTCACCCCGCCCTGAAACAGCAATTCCAAGTCTAGCACGGGCAGGCTTTCGCGCAAGTACGCCAAAGGTAATTTATGGTGGGGATCAGTTGCCGCAATAACCACGTTCCCCACCCATCCCACAGTAACGCGCCTTTCGCGCAAAGCGCGAAACAGCGTCCGGGATACGTATCCCCAACAACCACGTCCTTCTCCGCGAGCCGACTTCAAGGCCGTAAACGCAGGGGATCCGGGGGCGTGACGGGGTTTCTCTCCGGAACATTCCGCAGGACGCAAAGAGGCTCCGCAGCGCGAAGCGCGATGCGGAGCCTCTTTGCATGTCCGAGGACGTTCCGGAGAGAAACCCCGTCACGCCCCCGGGATTCCCGGTGGGAGTTCTAGACCTTGTCGGCCTTAGTACATACCGCCGCCCTGCTGACCAGCGGTAGCAGCAGCGATAGCATCCTCAAGCTGAGTGTTCTTGGGCACATCGGAAACCGTGGCCTCGGTGATGAGGATCAGGCTGGCGACAGAAGCAGCGTTCTGCAGGGTGACGCGGCTGACCTTGACGGGGTCGAGGACGCCCATCTCAATCATGTCGCCCCACTCGCCGCTGGCAGAGTTGAGACCCTGGCCAGCGGGCAGCTCGGCGACCTTGTCGACCACGACAGCGCCCTCAAAGCCAGCGTTCTTGGCAATGGTTGCGACCGGAGCGGTCAGAGCCTTCTTGACGATGTCGACGCCGATCTTCTCCTCGGGGTCGTCGATCTCGACTGCATCGAGCGCAGGAACAGCGTCCATGAAGGCGACGCCGCCGCCAGCGACAATGCCCTCCTCGACAGCAGCGCGGGTTGCCTGCAGGGCGTCCTCGACGCGGTGCTTGATCTCCTTGAGCTCGGACTCGGTGGCAGCGCCGACCTTGATGACGGCAACGCCACCGGAGAGCTTGGCCAGGCGCTCCTGGAGCTTCTCGCGGTCGAAGTCAGAGGTGGTGTTCTCCATCTCGCCCTTGATCTGAGCAATACGGGCGTCGATGGCCTCCTTGGAGCCAGCGCCGCCGACGATGACGGTGTTGTCCTTGGAGATGGTGACGGACTTAGCGGTACCGAGCATATCGGCGGTGATGTCAGCGACCTTCACGCCCAGCTCGTCCAGAGCAGCCTGACCACCGGTGAGGACGGCGATGTCCTCGAGAATGCGCTTGCGGCGATCGCCGTAGCCCGGAGCCTTGACGGCGCAGACGTTGAGGGCGCCGCGGATCTTGTTGAGGACGAGGGTGGGCAGAGCCTCGCCGTCGATGTCCTCAGCGATGATGAGCAGGCCACGGCCAGCGCGCTGGACAGCCTCGAGAACAGGCATGATGTCCTGGACGCTGGAGATCTTCTGGTCGGTGATGAGGATGTACGGATCCTTCATCACGGCCTCCATGCGGTCGTTGTCCGTGACGAAGTAAGCGGAGACGTAGCCCTTATCGAACTGCATGCCCTCGACGGTGTCGATGGTGATGTCGAACGTCTGGGAATCCTCGACGGTGATGACGCCGTCCTTGCCCACGACTTCCATGGCCTCGGCGATCTTCTCGCCGACCTCGGGGTCACCGGCGGAGATGGTACCGACGGAAGCAATCTGCTCCTTGGTCTCGACCGGCTTGGCCTGCTTCTTCATCTCGGCGACGGCGGCGTTGACGGCCTTGTCGATGCCGCGACGGATGGCCAGCGGGTTGGCGCCAGCGGCGACGTTGCGCAGGCCGTCGTTAACGATGGCCTGAGCGAGCAGGGTTGCGGTGGTGGTACCGTCACCCACGGTGTCGTTGGTCTTGGTGGCGACCTCCTTCACCAGCTGGGCACCCATGTTCTCGATGTTGTCCTCGAGCTCGATCTCCTTGGCGACGGAAACGCCGTCGTTGGTGATGGTCGGGGCACCGAACGTGCGCTGCAGGGCGACATAGCGGCCCTTGGGGCCCATGGTGACGGTAACGGCATCGGCCAGAGTGTTGACGCCCTTGGCGAGCTTAGCGCGGGCATCGGTATTGAACGTAATGTTCTTTGCCATGGTAGGTAATCCTCCAAAAGAAATGTGACTCACGTCGCCGCTTCCGAGTCCTATGCGGCGACCGCGTTCAAAGACGAATCAGAGAGCCTGATGAGACTAGGCCTCGACGACGGCGTAAATGTCGTCGGCGCGCATCAGCAGATACTTCTCGCCGTCGACCTTGACCTCGTTGCCACCGAACTTGCCGTAGATGACAACGTCGCCCTCCTTGACGTCCATGGGGATGCGCTCACCCTTGTCGTTGACCTTGCCAGCGCCAACGGCAATGACGGTGCCGCGCTGCGGCTTCTCCTGAGCGTTGCTGGCGATATACAGACCAGAAGCGGTCTTCTGCTCGGCCTCGTCGGGCTTGACCAGAACACGATCTGCAAGCGGCTTCAAAGACGACATGCTTGTCTCCTCCTTTTTGGGCCGCGTGGTTATGCCACGCGAATTAACCCTATTTGTTTGCGTACGCGTTGAATGGTACCCACGAATGGCGGGTTATACAACACAGAGTCAAAAAATCTTATTTTTTGGCACTTAGATTTTCTGAATGCCGGGGGGATAACTTGTGCGCAGCTCCCGTGTGGCGCCGGAGGGGCGGGGCATAAGGTTTCCTGCTCGGGCAGTCCTGCTCGCACGAAGGCCACATTACGTGGCCTTCGGCTCGTGCGGAACTCGCGATAAACCTTATATCCCGCCCCTCCGGCGCCACACGGGAGCCAAGTTAACTAGTTCGGGCGCGGCATTCAGAAACGCCAGTGCAGCAAAATGGCGATGCAGATGGGAACATGGGCATGGCTTTCGCTGCACGCACGGGTCCCCTGGGGAGCACCGTGCATTTTTGGGAGTATTCAGCAGACCAGGATGGCTGTATACGCGCCAGACACATCTTATTGGTCCCAAGGACGCCTTCGACCGGCGATTTGGGTCGGCAGGCAGACCCCATCAGGGCATAAAGGCATGCCTCGTGCCTGCCCGGACGCCAAAATGACATCAATCCCCATGACATTACCCGACCGCAACGGCGCCGGCAGAGCTCGCAGTGCTGAATACTCCGTTTTTTGCACGGCCCAGGCGGGGGTACATCAGGGCCAGAAAGAACATCCCAACCTTTTTATGCAATCTGTAATGGGAAGTATGCAAAACACCATGAGGCAGCATTGCAAATGTCCAATTTGAACGCGCGGGGCAGCAGCGCCTCCACCCCACGCACAAATCCGGCAGAGCAGGGACGCTCATAACGAGTCCCCACCGATATGCAGACGTGGCTCGAGCGCCATCCCAAAATAAGTCGCCCGGGCCGCGTTTAACGACACGGCATGAGCATCAGCGCTCGTAGATTACGTTACCCGCCAGGTAGGTGGCCTGAACCTTGGTGGCTTGCAGCTCTTGGGGGTCAACGGTGAGCGGGTTTTGGTCCAAGACTACCAGGTCAGCATACTTGCCGGGCTCCAAGCTGCCGAGGTTTTGCTCGTCGCCTGCCGCATAGGCGCTGCCCAAGGTGTAGTTGCGCAAAGCCGTTGCCGCGTCGATGCGCTCGCTCGGCAACCAGCCGCCCTCGGGCCAGTGGCTTTTGGGGTCCTGGCGCGTGATAGCCGTGTAGAGCACGTCCATGCTGGTAACGGGCGTGATGGGGCTGTCGGTACCGAAGGCTTGGCGAATGCCGCGCTGCTTATAGGTTGCGAACGGCCACATGATGCGGCTGCGCTCCAAGCCCAAATCGCGCTCCGGTCCACCCGGGTCGAGCGTAATGTGGCAGGGCTGGCTCGAGGCGACGACGTTGAGCTTGCGCAGGCGATCGATGTCCTCGGGCAGGAGGTTCTCCAGGTGCTCGAGCGTGTTGTGGCCGTGCTGGGGCAGGCCGTACAGACCGGCGGCTTCCTCGAAGATATCCAGCGCGGCATGAATCGCACCGTCGCCGATAACGTGGATGCGCACGGCGCGGCCGCGCTCCGCAGCCGCCAGAACCAGCTTGCGCATGCGCTCGGCGGAAACCGTCAGACGGCCTTGGTCGCCCGGGAAGCGCGGATTGGTATAGGGCTCGGTGAGATATGCCGTATGTTCGCTCGACACGCCATCAAAGAACTGCTTAAAGCCCGGCGCCGAAAGCAGTGCGTTGTTCGCGTAACGTTCCTGCAGCTCTTCTAGACGCGACTGGTCATCCAGCAGCGTGGGGAACAGATGGGCACGAATGCCCAGCTTGCCGGCTGTCTGCAGTTTGTCGTAGACGTCGTCGCGGATAAAATCGCAGCCCGGCATGGGCATGAGCGACATGTCGCAGATCGAGGTGATGCCCTGCTCGGCCATGCGCCTCATTTGATCGGCGTAAGCGCTTGCGATGCGATCTTCGCCCAGCCACTCAAGGCAGCGCGGCAACAGCTGCATGGCGGCCGCCTCGTGAGCAATGCCCGTGAGCTCACCGTTTGCGTCCTTGTCGTAGCTGCCGCCCGCTGGCGGCTCGCTATCGCGCGTGACGCCGAGCGCCTCGAGAGCGCGACTGTTGAGCCACAGCGTGTGGCCGTCGCCCGAGTACATAACGCAGGGACGATCGGGAAATACCGCATCGAGCGACGCCTTGGTAGGATGCTCGGGCGGGTCCCAACGGTAGTCGCGCCAGCCCTGCGTCACAACCCAAGCGTCGTCGGGCAGATCCTGGGAAAACTCGAGAACGTGCTGCACCAGCGCCACCTCGGACGTGCCCCCATCCATAAGCATATACGGCGATGAACCGACCGAGGTATGAAAGAAGTGCAGATGAGCGTCATGGAAACCGGGGCAGACAAACTGCTCGCCGTAGTCGATAACCGGCGTGGCGGCAGGAGCGGCGGCGATCACGTCATCGGGCTTGCCGACTGCGACGATACGGTCGCCTGCGATGGCAATCGCCAGCTCACGGGCGGTATCGATGCCATCTTGCGAGGTAAAGACGTTCTTAGAGCGGATAATCCGATCGATATGTTGCATGGGCATCCCCATCTCTGGCAGGAAATTCAACACCCCCGAGTGTACTCCACCGCCACAGCTGCAAAACGTCAAGCGGTAAACGGCACCTTTCCCAACCCCAACGGCCCCGTCTGCCCCTTGGGGACGGGGTAGAAATGGTAGATTTCAAGCTTGAAAGCCGCATCCAAGGCTGCGTGCATAAGCAATTTGGACCTGTCAAGGTTACGGAGGTATCCATTTCTACCATTTCTGCCCCGTCCCCAAATGGCAGGTGGCATACTGGAAAGAGCCTGTACGATTTTGCGATAAACCAGCAAGGAGCAAATCGACCATGACGAAGACCAAGGCACAGCAGATTATGGCAGCGACCGAGGCCCGCGCGGCTGATGACGTCACCGCAGCCATCCAAGATATCGCCGCCGAGTTTGAGCCCTACATCATCAAGCAGCGCCGGCACTTCCATAAGCACCCGGAGCTGAGCCTCGCCGAAGAGCGCACGACTTCTGACATCGCCAACCAGCTCGACGCCATGAATATCCCCTACGAGCGCCCGCTTAAGACGGGCCTGGTGGCGACCCTTCGCGGCACCGCACCCGACGCCTACCGCGAGGACGGCACGCCGCGCCGCCGCATCCTGCTGCGCGCGGATATCGACGCCCTACCCGTCACCGAGCAGACCGGCGAGGAGTTCGCCAGCGTCAACGAGGGCTGCATGCACGCCTGCGGCCACGACTGCCACATTGCCATGATGCTCGGCACGCTGCAGATCCTGCGCCATATGACCGACGACATCCACGGCGAGGTCCGCATCGTCTTCCAACCCAGTGAGGAAAACGGCCAAGGCGCCAAACTCATGATCGGCACGGGCGTGCTCGACGGCGTCGATGGCGCCTACGCTGCACACATCTGGAGTGAGGTCGACGCCGGCACCGTAAGCTGCGAGCCCGGTCCGCGCATGGCCAATACCGACTGGTTCCGCATTAATGTCCGCGGGACCTCGTGCCACGGCGCCATGCCCCAGCGCGGCCACGACGCCGTCATGGTGGCGGCCGAGATCGTCAACGCCCTGCAGACCATCGTTTCGCGCGAGATCAGCCCCTACGAGCCGGCCGTCATTACCGTCGGCGAGCTGCACGGCGGCACCGCGCGCAACGTTATCGCCGGTACCGCCTACCTCGCCGGCACGGTGCGCACCTATGGCGATTCGACGCACGAGGAAATGCCCGAGCTCATGCGCCGCATCGTAGAGCACACTGCGGCGGCCCTGGGCGCCGAGGCTGAACTTACCGACTACACCATCGCCAACTACAAGGTCGAAAACGACGTCGCCTCGAGTGAGCGTTGTCGTCAGGCCGTGGTCAAGTGTCTGGGTGCAGCCGGCGAAGGCCATTATCGCGGCACGCTTTCGGGCGAGGATTTTTCGGAGTACCTGCGCCGTGTACCGGGTGTGCTTGCCTTTGTGGGCACGCGCAACCCCAAGATTGGCGCCACGTACGCCCAGCACTCCTGCTTCTATAAGATCGACGAGAGCGTGCTCGCCAAGGGCTCCATGGTAGCCGCTCAGTATGCCATCGACTTTTTGGCCGAGCCCACGCAAGAGGAGCTCGACGGCCCCGCTATCGCCGCGGTTGCCGAGACCAATCCCGATCTGGCAGCCAAGCTACGCTCTGCCAAGGCGATGTCCGCCGAGGCTCGTGACGCCATCCATGATGCCCGCACGGCTCGCCATGCCGCGATCAAGGGCATCCACGAAGCTCGCACCGCCGCTCGTCACGAGGAGAAGCACAACGAGTAGTCGAATCGCGACCATCTCGCAGCCGTAGCCACATCGCGATGTCAAAGCAGGGGCGGACGTTTCGACACGTCCGCCCCCGCTCATTCGTCAAGCACTATTTCTACCATTTCCACCCCGTCCCCAAATGGCAGGTGACAGGGCTACTCGTCTTGCGGGTCCTCGTCGGAGCTTGGCGCGGGCTCCGTCGTGGGCTCGGACTCCGTCGTGGGCTCGGACTCCGGCGCAGATCCCGGGACAGACTCAGGCTCGGGCTCAGGCGCGACATCCGGAGCGCTGTAACCCGAAGGAGCGGACTTCTTCTCGAAGGGCAATACAAAAGTCAGGACGTCGTCCTTGTCCTCGTCGGCCCACTCGCTTGCATAACGTGCGACCCAATAGCCAACGGCACGGTGCTTGAGCATCTTGCCAAAGACCGTTAGAAATACGGTGACGAAAGCGATCAGCACCAGGAACAGCACGAGTGAGATGCCACCGCCGGTAACAATTGCCTCAATACCCGTAGGACGATAGTAGTAGCTATACATACCGACAGAGGCAATAGCGCCAAAGACCGCCGTCAAGATCCATGTGACAACGTTGGCGACCAGGCCCGTCAAAAACTCGGGAAGGAATGAAGCGCAGAACAGCTTGGTCTTATTGTTCTTAAAGGCCGCCCAGACCTTGTCGAGCGAAAACGCGCTCTCGACGCGACCGGTCACCGCAAAGTGCATCACGGCGATATCGGCGAACATCTTAAAGAAGACTCCCAGGACCGCCGTGGCAATCATAGCCAGGACAAGCAGGCCAAGCGAGCCAAACAGCGCAGTCTCGAGCGCAGAAGAGCCGTAATACGAATACGAGCCCGCCGCGCCAATTACCACGCTCTCCACCAGCGAAAGCACTACACCAATAACGGGAATGGCAGCGATAATCTCGAGCACGACCGAAATAACGCTCGAAAAGACCCCGAGGCCAAACGATGTGGAACGCATCAACGGACGATCCATGCCGTCATCGATCTTAAGCGACAGGTCGCGACCCCACTCGATGCCAAAGCCCGAACCGCACACACTCGCCACGCAGGCGGCCAAAAAGCCGATGGCAGCTGCAATACCGCCGATAATGGGAATGAACAGCACGAGCACCGACACGACACAGATAAGCGCCGGCAAAAAAGCAATCTGGCACACGCGCTGCAGCACGCCCGGAGTCTTGGTCATGTCTTGGAACGCCTGAGCCACACAGCCCTTTGGCGCATTCGCCACGGGCGGTTGCGGAACAAACTGCTGGGACTGAGACTGTCCCTGGGGAGCGGGGCCGGCGGCCTTGACCTCGGTATTAGGGGCACCGCACACGCCGCAGAACTTGTCGTTATCGCCCATGGGGGCGCCACACTGCGAACAGAACATCGAAATCATCCCTTCGTATCTGGAGCGAATCACCTGGATCGCAAACGACGTCTTTGGCAACATTATCGCGCAATGTGGGGACAAATACCCCAAGATGACCGATTTGAAACGTAGGCGGCTTTATTCAATGGTTCGAAGGGTATATCCGCGCTAGTTCGTGCCGCGGAAGCCCTTGCCCACGATCTCGGAGCTGTCAACGATCGTGATAAACGCATCCGGATCGATATCGCGGGTATAGCGGCGCAGTTGCACTGCCTCGCGACGGCTCAACACGCTCATGATCACTGTGACGCAATTGCCCGAGAAGGCACCGTAGCCGCGGCTGATCGTTGCCGTGCGGTTGAGATGCTTAACGATAAACTCCTCGACTTTGCGCGGTTCGGAGCAAATAATCGTACAGACCTTGCGCAAGTGAATGCTCTCGATGGCCTTGTCGACCACAAGCGTCTTGGCAAACAGGCCGAGCACGCAGTACAGGCCAACGCGCGGACCGTACAAAAAGGCCGCGATGGTCACGATGCCGATATCGACCAGTAGCAAGGCGCGTCCGATCTCGAGCGTCGTGCGACGCTTGAGGATCATGGCAAGGATATCGGTGCCGCCCGTCGAGGCGCCAATGTCAAAAACAATGGCACTGCCCAGCGCCGGCAAGATAACGGCAAAACACAGGTCGAGCCACATATCGCCCGTCATCGAAACATCCGTCGGAATGAAGAACTCAAACAGCGAGACGTAGGCCGAAAGCGCAAACGAGGCAAAAACGCTCCACAGGATTGCCTTGCGCTCCAAAAAGATAAAGCCCAAGACGACGAGAACCGCATTGATGATCCACATAAAGACGCCGACGGGCAGAGTCGGGAACAGCGTGGAAAGTATGACCGACACGCCCGAGGTTCCGCCAAAAGCAAAATGATTAGGGGTTTTAAACGCAACGATGGCGAACGCCGTGAGGATCAGGCCCAGATTGAGCTCGGCGAAAAAGCGCGGGAAGCCCGGCTCCTGGCTGCGCTTTTGACCGGCACGCTCGCCGCGCTCGATATCGGCGCGATCGACCACGCGCTCCATCGGCACCACGGGAGGACGATGCACCTCCTCGGCGGCACGCGATGCCGCCTCTGCCGCGGCGGCCTCAATCGCCCATGCCTTGCTTTCTGTTTCGTGCTCGTCGGCCATTACGGCAACCCCTCGTTAACAATTTGGAAACAATGCGCCCATTAGGGTAACGCGGAACGCGAAGATTGCAACCCTAAGTTAGACGAGCGGAATGACTACATCGAGGGCATATAGAAAACGGTCGACCGCACTTTTGCTTGCGCGGTCGACCGTTTAGCGTTTTCGCAGGTAAAACCTATCGAAACAAACCTGTCCCTATTTGGTAGGTTACTCGTGCTGGCTGGTGCGGTGCTCGTACTCCTCGGGGGTGATGACATCCTCGATGCGCAGGTTGACGCCTGCCACCTCAAGGCCGGTCATCGCGGCCAGACGCTCGGTCACGCGCGCCTTAACGTCGTCGAAAATCGCGGGTGCGTAAGCGCCGTACTCGATAATGACGGAAATGTTGACGACCACGCGGTTGTCATCGGTGACCTCGACCGTCACGCCCTTGGTCAGGTTCTCGGCACCAAACTGCTCCTGCACAAAGTGCATAAGGTTGCCCTTCATGCCCAGGACGTGCGGCACCTCGCGGGTGGCCATGGCGACGATCTTCTCGATCACACCGTTGGAATAGGTCAGCGAATCCTCGGACTCGTCCGCTTCCTCATCATCCTCGTCCGCATCGTCGGCGGGCTCGGCCTCGACGAGCGCCCCGTCCTCGAGCGTTACGTCCTCAGCCTCGGCGGCAACGGTCTCGTCTGCCTCGAGCTCGGTATCGGCCACATCGACCTTCGTGTTAAAAGCCATGGTTCCTCCTTATGCCCACCGCACACGCGGCGGTCGAATACATACTAGCGGCCGCTAAACAGACGGCCGAAGAAGTTGACGATCCCGTTCTCGCCGTCACGGATCTGGCCAATCACGGCGCCGATCAGCACAAAGAATGCGATGACGAGTGTGTCCCACAGGCCGAGCGTGAGCACCAGCACGGCGAGCACAAAACCAGCGACGGCTCCGAGCGTGGTGTTGGGATGACGGACGGCATAGCTCCAGATGGCCGCCCCCGTACCCTTGATGAGACCCATGGCCTCATCAAAGTCGCTGGCGGCGCTGTCGTGCTGCTCGCCGGCCTCGGGCTTGGTGTCGGCGGACTCGCCTGCCGGCGTAGCGTTCTGGTCGATCGTCAGGCGCGGGGTGCGGACGGTCTTGTCTTGATTGGTATCACTCACCGGAAACCTCCACGGTCTGGACGGTAGTCTTGGACGGCAAAAAACGGACGCGTGCGGTCGTGCCCGGCGTGCCGAGCATGGTGTCGCAGGCCTCCTCGATACGTTGCTGCATCGCGGTTGCAAGGGAGGCCACGTCCCGGTCATCGAGCGCGATGGCGTCGACCTTAAAACGGACGAGCGATTCGTCGGAACCCTGCACGCGCGCCTCGACATGCTCGACCATCACACGGTCGTCGCGCTCTGCCGCAGCGCGAGCGCACGAGGAAAGCGCTGCGAGGGTGACCTCGATGTTGCGCTCCCCCGCCGGATGCACGCAAGACGGCTCGCGACGCGCGAACATCAGGCGGAAAAACCCGATGAGCACGCCAAGTGCCACGATGGCGGCGCACACCGTAACGACGACGCGAGGCATGGTGTCACGCAACAGCAGCATAAAGCGATACGTATACGGTCCCCAGAACTGGCAGACAAGCGTGCCCAGCGCCACGATGGCGGCGGCAAGGTACACGATTGCTAGGGCTCGTTTGAGTACGCGCACGCGCGCTCCCTTCAGGTTTCGGTCCACAGAATGCAAAACGATTCGCATCATTATAAAAGAGCCGGGTCCGGTGCCATACGCACGCGGATCCGGCTCATCTATTCCACGAGGCTTGTATGCTCGCTTCATTATGCCCAGATATGCACGGCTTAACCCGTGCAGGCGCTACTCCTCCTCGAGGGCGGCGATAACCTCGTCGGTCATGTCCATGGTGCTGTAAACATCCTGAACGTCGTCGAGCTCCTCGAGACGGTCGATGAGGCGCTGGACCTTCTTGGCGTCGGCACCGGAGACCTCGGTCGGGGTGGTCGGAACCATAGTGGTCTCGGAGCCCTTGACTTGGATGCCCTGCTCCTCGAGCGCCTTGGAAACAGCCATGACGTCGTTGGCGGCGGTCCAAACGATCCACTCCTCGCCGGCGTCCTCGTAGTCGTCGCCACCGGCCTCGGCGATAGCCATCATGAACTCTTCCTCGTCACCGGCAGCACCGTTGGCGATCATGGTCTCCTTCTTGGCGTTCTCGTCCAGGATCTCCTTGGCGACGACGATCTGGCCCTTGCGCTCAAACTGGAAGGCGACGGAACCGGAGGTGCCCAGGTTGCCGCCAGCGTGGGAGAAGGCGGAACGGACATCGGCGGCGGTACGGTTGCGGTTATCGGTCAGGCAGTCGACGTAGACGGCAACGCCGGCGGGACCATAGCCCTCGTACACGATGTTCTCGTAGACGGCGGCATCGGCACCCGAACCGAAGGCCTTGTCAATAGCGGACTTGATCTTGTCCTTGGGCATGGACTGAGCCTTGGCCTTGGCAACGGCAGCGGCGAGGCTGGCGTTGTTCTCGGGCAGCGGGTCGCCGCCGAGACGGGCGGCAACGGTGATGTTGCGGCTCAGCTTGGAGAAGAGGGCGGAACGCTTGGCGTCCTGCGCGCCCTTACGATGCTTGGTTGTGGCCCACTTAGAGTGTCCGGACATACGTGTCTCCTATCGGTTTCGACCTAAAGCCCAGCGCAGATGCTCGGGCAATATAAACAAACGTCGTTATGATATACCTAGTGGCCTGCGAGATAAACCCCAAAATGAAGGCGTCGTGATGATGCAGCCCCTTGGTGCAAAGTAACCTGTCCCCTTTGCACCAAGTTAGAACCAGAGAAGGTCGCTGCGGGTGATGGTGGCGCCGATGGCGAAGGGCATGCAGGCGATGACTGGATACAGGTAGCGCATGTAGGTCGAGCCGTTGCAGGGACCGATCAGGCACACGGCGAGCACGCCCAGCAGCGGCACCCAAATGGCCAGCCCGCGCCACGAATGACGACGTAGCAGATAGACCACCACAGCGATCATGATCCACACATAGGTGGCCGAGCTCATGGTGAGCGAGATAAACGGGATGCGTTGTACTGCCACGCGATACAGGTTGATCAGGTGGTCGCACCAGCGCACAACCTTGCTATCGACCGGATGGAAGTCGAAGTACTTGAGGTTATCGGGCTTCGCCATGATCTCGGCACTGCGCGCCGTGCTGTAGACCCACGCATCGCGGGCACTCGGATAAAAGTAGCCGTAGTAGTTATTGATGAGCGCCGAGATATAGCACTCGGGATCCTTTTTGAACATCTGGGCCCACACCTCAAAATAGGCCTTGATGTCCTCCTGCGAGGCGTACTCGTTAAAACAGTTTTTTACGGCATCCGACTTATCCGGGTTGTAGCGGCGGCCCAGATTCTCGTACTTGAGCACCCGATCGATCGCGGCGCGTTCCTTATCGGTCACCAGACCGTCGCAGGGAGCTTCCTCAATCGTGCCGTCGTCTTTGACCTTGGGGTTAACGCCCGAATTAAGGCCGTCGTGCTTTTGGACGAAGCGCGCCGTCTGTTGAAACGGAATCGAGAGGATCTCGCGCTTGGAACCCGGCGTGATATCGTGCGCGGGCATAAAGACCTTGGTAAAGTACATGTTGGAGGCAAGGCAGAGCACGAGCACCGCGAGAACGCCGGGCCAGCGGAAGCGCGGCGTGGCGCATGAGGGTGCGACGCCAGATTGTTTGACCACGCGACGGGCCACATGCGCGTCCCAGGCGCAAAACGCCGCCGCAATCACGCAGGCCGCCAACGGAAAGACCAGGCCGCCATTGCGCAAAAACGTGGAACCCATGGCGCCCAGCACGAGCAACAGCCAGTCGTGGCGCGCAAAGAGCACAGGCGTGCGCTCGCCCGCGCGCTCGGCATTGACATCGCGACGGGGCAGGCCACATGCCACGAGCTTGACGGTCTGAACGAGCAGTACCAGAAACGCATCGGCAAACAGTACGTCTTTGGTCAGCAGCGCCGCGTAGTTGGAGAACATCGGCATAAACGCAAAGAACAGCAAGATGACGCCGCGTACCGGCAGGCTCACGCCCAGCTTGCGCAGCGAAGATATGGAATAGGCCACGCAGGCGGCCGTGATGACAAATTGGGCGCAGGTGTAGATGGCAAGACCCGCATTGGCGCTGTTGAATAGCGAAAGCCCCAGCTGCACACACGAGCCGATGATGGCCGTGTGCACCACCGGATGATGGCCGTTGAGCAGCACGTTGGGGTTAAGCAGGCGCAGGTAGTCGCTCGTGCCGTTGGGGTAGTTGAACCATTGGCGGATCTGCGCGCCCGTATCTCCCATAAAGAGGCCGGGCAGCGAGGCGGTAAGCGTGGGCGCCCAGACAATCATGAGTACAAGAAACGGCCCAACAAAAGGATGGACCGAGAGCACGGCGTGGGCAACACGCCACACGCGGCCAAAATGCGCCTCCGAAAACGGAATGCGGCGAGAACTCAACCAATCCAAAAACTCAAAAGCCAGATAGAAGGACACAATCGCCAGAAGCATCCAGCCCGCGCCGCCAATCCAGGCGCAGATAACGCGCGCCTTGTCGCCCAGCACAATCTCGGCCGAATCGGTGAGGTCGTAACTGCGGCCGAACACCATGCAGACGGCAAAGAATAGCGATGGCAGCACGACCGAGGGGCGCCAAGCGTCACCGCGGCCAAAGAACACATAGCGAAACGGCAGCGTGAGCAGGCAGGCTAGCGCGAGCAGCATCACAGCGTCGGTATGGCCGGCAAATGAGAGGAGTACCTCGTAGCACACGTAAAGCATGCCCGAGGCCTTTGGATCGATCGCCAAGACCGCGTTGCTCGACACCGGGGCGGGATCGATGGAAAACGCCGTGGTCGCCAGCAGGGCGAGCAAAAATGCGACGAGCGTCTGCTTGGCGGGATAGCGCTTAAACCAAACGATGCGGGCGGCGTCGCGCGCAGCCGTTGTGGAGAGATCGGAATCCTTCACAGTCCGAAAAGCCTTTCTAGAAACCTGCCAAAAAGGGACAGGTTTATTTTGGCAGGTTTTATCTGGGGAAACGTTACGGTTCTGTCATCGTTGCCTGGCAAAACCGCCACAAAGGTGCCTGTCCCCTTTGTGGTGTATGTGGTGGTTAGGCGTCGAGATAGATGCGCTGGGGACGGTTGCGACGGAGGGCAAAAATGATGAGCGCCAGGCCCGCAATCACGAGCGGCAAACTCAGCAGCTGGCCCATGGTGATGACGCCGCCCAGCAGATAACCCAGCTGGGCATCGGGCACGCGCACGAACTCAACGAGAAAGCGGACGATGCCGTACCCCATCACAAACACACCCATAAACGTACCCTGGGGCAGCAGCGGTTTTTTGCGGCTGAGCACCTGCAGAATGCAAAAGAGCACAATGCCCTCGAGAAATGCCTCGTAGAGCTGGGATGGATGGCGCGGCATATCGCCCGCGGTGCCGCCAAAGATCACGCCCCAGGGCAGATCGGTCGGCTTGCCCCACAGCTCGCCGTTGACAAAGTTGGCGCAGCGCCCCAGGCACAGGGCCAGCGGAGCACCGATAACGGCAAGGTCGGCGATGGTCCAGGCGTCGAGCTTGTACATGCGGCACACGAGCACGCCTCCGATGATGCCGCCCACCAGGCCGCCATGGAAACTCATGCCGCCTTCGTTGGTGGCAAAGATCTCGAGCGGATGCGCCCAGTAGTAGCCGTCACCGTAAAAGATGACGTAGAACAGACGGGCGCCAATGATGAGGCCAAAGACCACACCAACCACGACACTCATCAGGTCGTCGACCGTAATGTCAAAACCCCAACGACGCTGCGTGCGGTACATGACGACCGCCGTGAGCAGAGCTCCGACCACATAGGCCAAGCCGTACCAGTAGATGGTGATGGGCCCCGCCGAAATGGCGACAGGATCAAGCATATGGTAGAGGTCGTTGAGCATATCGGTCCCCCTGCTCCCTACATACAAATGCGGCCGCGGGCCTTTCGCTCGCAGCCGCACATTTGGGCATGACGTCTATGCGGAGCACATCGCCCGCAGCTTTCGCTTCTCAGAACGGCGCATACTCGTCGTACAGATCCTCGGCCTCGCCGGAGGCATTGACCTGCTCGACACGCGTAACGCCGGGCACGTGCTCCTTGAGGATACGCTCGACGCCCATGGAAAGCGTCAGAGCGCTCATGGGGCAACCGGCGCAGGCGCCCTGGAGCTCCAGCTTGACGACGCCCTCGTCATCAACGCCCATATACTCCATGTCGCCGCCGTCGGCCTGCAGGTTGGGGCGAATCTCTTCAAGAACCTTCTTAAGCAGCTCTTCGTTAACAGCCACAGGGGCTCCTTTCTCACAATAACGCGGGCGCGCCCGCGGACAGAGCTATGTTACTACAGCCATGTACCCGCTCGCGAGCCGTCCATGCGCGCGGACACGACTTTCACGAGCAGTTAATTTGACAGTCAATTTGGAACGGGGCTTAATTAGCCGCTTTTGCCAACGCCCGGCGCTCGTACACGCTGCCGCTACTGCTGCGTTTGTTCCCCGGTACCAATGTGGACATCGACGATAACCTGGCGGAAGCTAATGCCGCAGGAGTCGAGAATGCGGCGACTGATGCGGCCGTCGTCGGTGTCGGCGTACTTATTGTCCAGATAGACAACCTCGCCCACACCTACCTGCGCCAGGATTTTGGCACAGTCGTGGCACGGGAACAGCGTGACGTAGACCGTGGAACCCTCAAGGTCCTTGAGCGAGCCGCGGTAGTTGAGCACGGCATTGGCCTCGGCATGAACTACGTAGTTATGCTTGTCCTGCAGCGGGTCATCGCTCGTGCCCCACGGGAAAAAGTCGTCGTTGAGCGCCGAGGGCGTACCGTTGTAGCCCACCGAAAGAATGCGGTGGTTGGTGCTGGCGATGCACGCGCCCACCTGCGTATTGGGATCCTTGCTGCGGCGCTGCGCGGCGATGGCCACGCTCATAAAGAACTCGTCCCAGCTAATAACGTCGCGGCGCTTGCCCGACGCGGTTTGATGAAGATCGTCCGACATGGCAGACACCTCCGAAATCGAAATAGTTTGGCCCATTGTAGCAGGTGAAAGGTGGGGCTGTTTCCTCCCGGCGCCGACGTCCTTGGCTTTATGCGCGGCGAGGCTTTTGGTTGATGCGGTACAGCTCGGCGAGACCCCGCAGCGTCAGCGCGTCGTCTACCGTCAGGCTGTGGCCGACCAACGCCGCGAGCGCCTCGGCATCGTCGCCGGTGATGACAATGGGCACGCTGCCCTCGCCTGCCGCCTTGGTCGAGCGCATCTCGGCAAGCACCATGTCGAGCATGCCGTCGATACGGGCAACCTCGCCCAAGACCACGCCCGAGCGCATGGCCTCGCGCGTGTTGCGACCGATCACATGCGTGGGTGCCGAGGGCTCGACTTGCGGCAGGCGCGCCGCAGCGGCCGAGAGCGAGCGAGCGCCGAGCGCCAGCCCCGGCGCGATAACACCGCCGACAAAGGTTCCGCGTGCATCGATGACCTCGATATTGGTCGTAGTGCCCAGGTCGATCACGATGCACGGAGAGCCGTAGACGGCACGGGCCGCCACGGCGTCGGCGATGCGATCGGGACCGATCTCGGCCGGGTCGTCGTAGTGCACGGGCATGCCGGTCTTAAGTCCCGGCCCCACGGTGAGCACGCGCCCCGTGCAGGTACGGGAAAGTGCCGCCTTCCACGGGCGCTCGAGCGCCGGCACCACGCAGCTCAGCACTGCTGCCGCGGGAACGAGCACACCAGGCATGCCCGCATCGGCTGCCAGTGCGCCCATGACCCGCGCGAGCCTCATGCGCGCCTCATCGGCCGTAATGCTCGGCGGCGTCGTGATCTCGCACGTCGCAAGCGGGCATTCCTGCGCCGCGGCCGAATCCTCGGCAAACAGACCAAAGCGAATGAACGTGTTG
The DNA here is from genome assembly GCF_009696325.1 of Collinsella sp. WCA1-178-WT-3 (M1). Taxonomy (GTDB): domain Bacteria; phylum Actinomycetota; class Coriobacteriia; order Coriobacteriales; family Coriobacteriaceae; genus Collinsella. Next base: position 236,627 of record NZ_VUME01000001.1, on the reverse strand, counting down.
CCCACGTCGACCGTCAATATATATGCGCACCCATTAAGCATCGTCGGCGCTCCTTTCGTCTGCCCAGCAGTATATCGCCTACCCGAACCAGCCATCCCAGGTAGTCATTTTGGGACGGGGCTATTTTAGCTACCCCAATATGTCGGTTGATATTTGCCCCAATCCCAGATAATTCGTCGACTGTCAAAGGGTAGCTAAAATAGCCCCGTCCCAAAATGACTACCTTGCCGCTATACTGATGCGCGGTCGTGCGCGAGCTCACGCGGCGGCCCTTGGTAACCCGACTTCCCGCGCCGTATCCGTAGCGGCGCTTTCGGGGGAAGCGGATATACGCAAAGGAGTTCTATATGGGCAATCCCTCGAACCGCACTTCTATGCGCGGTCAACTCACGCTGCGCGGCGTCGTCATCGGCGTCCTTGGCTGCGTGATTATCACGGCAAGCTCGGCCTACACGGCCCTCAAGATGGGCGCCCTCCCCTGGCCGATCATTTTCGCTGCCGTCATCTCGCTGTTCTTCCTTAAGCTCATGGGCAATGCCAGCCTCAACGAGGCCAACGTTACCCACACCATCATGTCCGCGGGTGCCATGGTCGCCGGCGGCCTGGCGTTTACCATCCCGGGCGCCTGGATGCTGGGCTATGCCGACCAGATCAGCTGGCTCGACATGTTTATCGTGGCGCTCGCCGGCACCATTTTGGGCCTTCTGGCAACGGCGCTCATCCACCGTCACTTTATCGTGGACGCCGCACTGGAGTTTCCCACCGGCAACGCCGCAGCCCAGACCCTGCGTGCTACCGAGGCCGGCGGCAAGACCGGCAAGCAGCTCTTTGGCTCCATGGCCATCGCAGGCATCTATAGCGTGCTGCGCGACGCCCTGGGCGTGGTGCCCAGCATGCTGTGCACGCTCAATATCCCCGGCGTGACCTTTGCCATCTACAACTCGCCCATGTTGCTGTCCATCGGCTTTTTGGTGGGCTTTGCCCCCGTCGCCTTCTGGTTTGCCGGCGCGCTGCTGGGCAACTTTGGCATTATCGTCGGCGGCACCGCTGCCGGCCTGTTCGATATTGTGACCGCGCAGGGTATCGTCAAGTCCTTAGGTATGGGCCTTATGATGGGCTTTGGCGTCGCCGTCGTCCTTAAAGACATCCTGCCGCAGGTCGCCGGTATCGTCCGCGGTCTTGCCGCCGACAGCTCCACCGACACCGACGAGCAGTCGCTCATCTCGGGCTCGCTTAAGCTCGACGCCGGCATCATCGGCCTGGGCACCGCCGCCATCGCCGTGATCATCGCCATCGCGCTCGACCTGGGTGCCGTCCCAGGCGTCATCGTCACGCTGTTCACCTTTGTCACCACCATCATGAGTGCGCAGAGCTGCGGTCAGACGGGTATCGACCCCATGGAGATCTTTGGCCTCATCGTCATGCTCATCGTAGCGGCCTTCGCGCAGCTTGCGCAGGTCAAGCTGTTCTTTATCGCCGGCATCGTGGCCGTGGCGTGCGGCCTTGCGGGCGACGTCATGAACGACTTTAAGGCCGGCGCCGTGCTGGGCACCAACCCGCGCGCACAGTGGATCGGCCAGGCCATCGGCGGCATCGTGGGCGCACTGGTCGCTGCCGCCGTCATGGTCGCGCTCGTCACCGCCTATGGTCCGGACGCCTTTGGTCCCGACAAGAGCTTTGTGGCCGCGCAGGCAAGCGTAGTCGCCACCATGGTCTCGGGCATCCCGAGCGTGCCGTGGTTCGCAGGCGGTTTTATCGCCGGCATCGTCATGTATTGGCTCGGCATTCCGGCCATGATGATCGGTCTGGGCGTGTACCTGCCGTTCTACATGTCGCTCACGGCCTTCTTGGGCTCCTGCGTCAAGCTCGCCTACGACAAGTGGGCAGCCCACCGCGACGCCGGTGCCGGTCTTTCGAGCAAAGAGAAGGCTTCCAAGGATGCTGCCTTCCAGGAGCAGGGCCTGGTCGTCGCCAGCGGCCTGTTGGGAGGCGAGTCCGTCGTTGGCGTTATCCTGGCGTTTGTCTCCGTCGGCCTAAGTCTGCTGGGCTAAACCCAACAACAATGTACCCGTACAGAGCGCGGGGCCGGATACCATCCGGCCCCGCGCTCTGTATCTGTCGAAACACTCGGCCGCAACCGCATTTGACGTCCCCCTTACCTGCTCGTCTAAGTTTCACGTCAAGATGACCACCCCGCCCGCCACGGTGTAGAGTACATGCTGCGAGCGCACCCGCGTTCCTGCGGCAATACGAGGTGGACATGGAACTCGACAAACAACAGATCAAGCGACTACGCAAACGCCATCACCGGCGCCACGGCATTCGACCTGCCCATAGTGAGGCCCTGGAGAACACCGGCCGCTTCCTAAAGCGCGCATTCAACATTCGCGAGGGTCGCGCACCCTATCACGTGATTCGCAAGCGCTTTGTAAACGGGGCGCGGCTGACCGGCTCGCACTTATGCATCCTCATCATCGCCATGTTCATCGCGAGCATCGGCCTCGATATCGACTCGGACATTGCCATCGTGGGCGCCATGCTCATCTGCCCACTCATGGGGTCGGTCCTTGCCATGGCATATGGCATCGCCACGCTCGACCGCGAGATTGCCGTCGAGGCCGTCGCCGGCCTCGCGCTACAGATGGCCTTTTGTCTGATCACGTCCACGCTGTATTTTAAGCTCTCGCCCCTTGGCACCACCACGGCCGCCATCATCGACAACTCGACGCCCACTGTGTGGGACCTTGCCGTCGCGCTCGCGGGCGGCTTTGCGGGCGGGCTGGGCAACTCGCGTGACCAGGAACCTGCCACGCTTATCGCCGGCGTGGCCGTGGCGACCGCGCTCATGCCGCCCCTGTGCGCGGCGGGCTATGGCATCGCCATTGCAAGCGGGTCACTGTTTCTCTCGGCGCTTTATGAGTTTGGCGTCAACGTGGTCTTTATCGCACTGGCTGCCGAAGCCGTGCTGCTTCTTTTGCGCGTGCCGCTCAAACGCGACCTGAACGGCGACGGTATTGTGACTGCTGAAGAAAACGCCGAGGTCAACGAGCTATCGCGCAAGGTGCGCCGCCGCATCATCGTGGGCACGGTGATCTTTGCCATCCCCTGCATTATTATGACGGCGGGGTCTATTGGCTCGGCGCAGGCCGGCGTGCGAGACGGCTACGGCGTCACTGAAACCACGCGCGAACTTGCGGCGGTGCTGCCGGGCTTTAAGGATTACACCGTCGCCGTCGAGACCTCGGCTACCGAGGGCGACAAGGAGGGCGTTGTCGAGCGCCAGACTGTCGCTCGCGTAACGACAAGCGAGACGCTCGGGGCGCACGACCGCCGTGTTGCCCGCAAGCTCATCGACCTCAACGTACCCGAACTCGATCGCGTGGAGTTTGACGTGAAGTGATGCGGAACGTGAGGTAGGCCCGGTACGAGCGCGCGCAGCCGCGGGGCACAGGCACAGCCAAGCGCAGCGCTACAGCTCGTACTTGTACACGCGGTAGATGTACTTCTCGGCTTCCATCTCGTACGTGGCAATGGGCAGTCCATAGCGATCGTACTCGGCAAAGGTCTTGGCTATGCCCGATGCCACGAGCATGCTATTCGAATCGCCGACGCGCTGCGCACTACTTACGTAACCTGAGAACGGCACTGCGATCTGGTCCACAAGCTCGTAGGTGCGCGCGGTCTCGTCCACCGTAAAAATGCGCCCAAACGAATGCGTTCCCTTGCTGTAGTCGGTCACTACCGCAGCGCCCAGCTGGCCCCAGTCGAACTTGGGATAGCTCTCGGCAGCACCAAAGTTGTTGTCGTATAGCAGCACCTGGTAGCGACCAGTCGCGGTCGTCTCGTCGTTTGGCAGATAGGTCACACTATGCTGGCCTGCGTTGAGCGAAAAATCGCCTTGAGCCTGCAGCAACTTGTCCTCAAAGCCCGAGCCGGCCCAAAACTCTGGCGAGCCCATAAGCCAATCGACCGTAGGCGTACCGTAGATATCCGTGAGCTTGATGACCGTTGAGGTCTCGCGCGAGCTGAGCAAAACGGTGCCGCCGCCGAGCCACTGGATCGTGTTGATGTGAATCCAATCCAGGTCGCCGTCCGAGGCAACCTTGGCGCTTGCCTTGAGGTCGGGGAACATATCGCCCAGGTCCACGACGAGAGAGACGTCACCTGTTGTTATGTCGACCTTAATGATGAGGTCCTCTACATTAACGCGATCGTCCTTATCTTTTTTGGCAGCCGCGCGATCGACGTCCAAATCGGCTTCGGAGCCAGCGTGACTCGCCAGCACCAACAGGTTGCCATCGTCATCGAAAGCGTAGTCGTGGTGTAGCTCGTAGTCGCCCGTGCTCCAGACGTTTACCACCTGGCCGATGGCGTTGATCTGGGCCATCTTGGTAGTCGAGACGCTCATGATCATGCTGCCATCGCCCGGGAACAGCAGGCGGTGGCTGCGGTAGCCGACAATCGGCACCTCGCCGCGAATCTGGCCGTCGTTGTCGTAGAGGTACATAAAGTCGAGCTTGGACGAGTCGTTGCCCAAGATGGTAAAGAGACCATCGGCAAGCGGCGTATTGGACTCCCCCGACGTGACGGCGAGCTGCTCTTCTTCCTCGCCTTTAAGAGCCGGCGTCTTGACCGTGAACGTCGAGGTGCGGCTGATACCGTCTTGTGCCGTGCAAGTGATGGTTACCGTGTTTTTGTGGTTGGGAATGAGGCCGATGACCTTGAACTCGTGTTCCGTGGCCGGCGCGTCGCCGCCGTGGGGCGTATGGGAAAACGCGGCGACCTTGGGCGTGTCACCAGTCTTTTTGCGACCGGCGACCTTGTAGGAGACGGTTACGGAATCCGTTGTCGCAAAGCGAACGTAGCAGCTCAGGGTATCGGTGCCAAAGGGATCCTGCGCGATAAACGGAGTGGTCTCGTTGTAGCCGCCGTCAGCGTACTCGGCATCGAGCCGCTCCTTGATGGCCGCCTGCTTCTCGACGTCGTAGGTCGCGACAATCTGCTTGTGGAGTTTCTTTTGCTCGTCAGTGAGCTCGTTGCTCGCAGTAGATGCGGCGCCCGTGCCGGCTCCGCCGACCGAGCAGCCCATGAGCCCTGTCCCGGCAAGCGCCAGCGTGCCCGCCGCACCCGCAAGAGCCGCTCGACGCGAAAACAGTCTGTTGTCCTTGTCACTCAATTCCATATCGTTACCGTCTTTGAATACCATTGTTGTTCCCTCATATACCACGGCGTTTGCCCAGCCCTGTCTAATTATGACTCGCAGTTTAACAAACGCCCCTTAATGCAAGTTTAAGCTTGTAGCGATACGGAAACGCGGGGCGCGAAGGGAATCCGCAACCCCTCCGCTCCCAAGTGATCAATCGGGGCGGCCGCGATGGTGCTCGATCCAGTCCACGGCAAAGTCGACAAGTTCGCGTTGGTGCATAAAGCGGATTGTCCCGTTGCCGAGCGGCGCTGCGGCGCACTGACACTGCAAATGACACGTTTCTCAATGTTGCCGAGGGATCTTTTTAGTACTTGAAGAAACCCTCGCCCGAGCTTTCGCCCAGCTTGCCTTCGTCGAGCATCTGCTTGAGGACGGATGCCATGGCCTTAAAGTTGTAGGGCATCATCATCTTTTTGAGCAGCGGGCTCACCAAGCCCGGCACCTTCTGATACTGCATGACGATGTTATAGGCCGTCTGGATGCCCACGGTGTCGAACACGCGGAACGGGCCCTTGGGCGCGCCAGTGCCGCGCGTCCATGCGAGGTCGATGCTCTTGGGGTCGCTGACGCCCGAGACGTACAGATCAAGGCCCGAAAGCAGCCACGGCACCAGCATGGAATTGAGCAGATAGCCGTTCTTTTCCTTGTTGACGGGCAGGGCAAGCATACGGATGTCGCTAGCAAAGTCGACGAGCTCATCGAAATAGCGCTTGTCGGTCTGGTCCTGAGCCATGACCTCGGTCATGTTGTTCTTCCAGATGGAGTTGGCAAAGTGCAGCGACAGGTACTTCTCGGGGCGGCCGGTGTACTTGGCAAAGGTGCTCGGCAGCAGCGTGGAGGAGTTCGTCACGACAACGGTCTTTTGCGGGAGAACCGGGGCGAGCTTCTTGTAGAAGTCTATCTTTGCCTGGGTGTCCTCGGCCATCGACTCGATAACCAGATCGGCGTCGGCCACTGCCTTGGCAAGATCGAGCTCTAGCTTGAGTGTGGAGTAGGCACGCTCGACGGCGGCGAGCGCCGCCTCCTTGTCGAAGGGCTGGTCGCTATCGGCGATACCGGCACACCACTCGCCCGTGCCGTCCGCCATGCCCTCGATAGCCGCGATGTACTCCTCGCGCACATGATCGATCTTGGGCTGAGTGCGGCCGATGCTGCCCTCGCTGCGCAGCCAGATCGTCACATCGAAGCCGCAGTAGGCAGCCTGAAAGGCAATCTGGCTTCCCAACACGCCGCCACCGGCAACACAAACGGTCTTGTAGCTCATAGGAACAGTCCTCTCTTACGTAATTCCATGGATGTGTATTTATTCAACCGTAAGGATGATGCGTGCTGGGGGTGGGTTCCATAAACGGACGGTAATTTGCGGCGAACGGCTACATATGTTCATTATCTCAGAGTTCCAAGGGCGATTTTTGGTGCCACTGAGACGTCGCCTTCGGAAGAGGTGATAGTTGGGGCGTTTACGCAGCATATGTCCAGCAAAAACGGGTGGTAGCCGATACGGCTGCCACCCGTTTGTCTCATATCTAGCACATAGCAGGCCAACTACTTCTTAATGCCACGTCCCAGACGCTTGGCGACCGATGCAACAGCCTCCTCGCTGGCCGAGCCACAGCTCACGCAGCCATCATGGGTACGCATCTGGCCGGTGACCTCGTCCATCGCGAGCGGCGCCACCTTCTCGAGCTTAAAGCCCTTACCGGCGCGCATATTTTCCTTGGCCACGCTGATCATGAGCTTAATGCGGTTGAGCTGGTTGACCTCGGACGCGCCGGGGTCGTAGTCCACCGCGACAATGTTGCTCTCGGGGTGCTGACGGCGCAGCTCCTTGATCACGGCCTTGCCCACCACGTGGTTAGGCAGGCACGCAAAGGGCTGCGTGCAGATGATGTTGGGCGCGCCATGGTCAATCAGGTCGAGCATCTCGGCCGTGAGCAGCCAGCCTTCGCCCATGTTGTTGCACACCGAAAGCACCGTACGGGCCTTGTCCGCCATGGTGCCGATGCGCTCGGGCGCCTCAAAGCGGCGGGACTTTTGGAGCAGCTCCTCCACCGGCGTACGCATCCAGTCCACGAGCTTGATGAGCGCCTGCATACCAGCGCGCGTGGTTGCAGAGCTTCCGAGCTCATCCTTCTGCAGCTCGGCGTTGCTCATGGAGTACAGGAAGAAGTCCAGCAGGCCCGGCACCACGGCCTCGCAGCCCTCGCGCTCGATAACGTCGACCACGTGGTTGTTGGCTGTGGGGTGGAACTTGACCAAGATCTCGCCGACCACGCCCACGCGCGGCTTGGTGCCCTCACCCACGAGCGGCATGGTGTCGAACGCGCGGATGGCCTCGCGGCACAGCTTGGTGTAGTTGTGGCGGTTGAACTTGGGCGCCAGCTTGCGGGCGCGCGCCATGTACTCCTCGTAGAGTGCGTTGGCGGCACCGGGCGTAGCCTCGTATGGACGACAGCGATAAAGCATCTGCATCATCACGTCGCCAAAGAGCACCGCGTAGACTGCCTGCTTAAGCAGCGCCGGCGTAATTTTAAAGCCGGGGTTGTCCTCACCGAGCGCCACCGCCGAAAGCGAGATCACCGGAATCTCGGGGTGGCCGCTCTCGCGCAGGGCCTTGCGGATGAGTGCGATGTAGTTGGTGGCACGGCAGCCGCCGCCGGTCTGGCTGATAACCACGGCCGTCTTGGACAGGTCGTACCGGCCGCTCTCGATGGCCTCCATAATCTGGCCGGTCACCAAAATGGACGGATAGCAAATGTCATTGTTCACATAGCGCAGGCCGGCCTCGACGGCGTCGTGATCGGTCGAGGGCAGCAGCTCCAAGTTGTAGCCGGCACCGCGGAACACCTCTTTGACCAGGTCAAAGTGGATCGGCGCCATCTGCGGGCACAGGATGGTGTAGCCCTCCTCGCGCATCTGCTCGGTAAAGGGCACCTTGGGCCACGCGGTCGATGCGCTCTCGCGCTGAGCCTCGAACGTGTACTTGCGGCTCGCGAATGCGGGGGCATCCGTGGAGGGAGCCACCGGTGCGGCATCGCCCTGCTCGTAGGTCTCGCCCGCGGCCTCGGCCTCGGCCAAGCGCTCGGCCTCCTGGTCCTTAAGCGCGGCCATGAGCGAGCGGATGCGGATGCGCGCGGCGCCCAGGTTGGACACCTCGTCGATCTTGAGCACGGTGTAGATCTTGCCGCTGGCCTCCAGAATCTCCTGCACCTGATCGGTAGTCAGAGCGTCCAGGCCGCAGCCGAAAGAGTTGAGCTGGATCAGGTCCAGGTCGTTGCGCATCGTCACAAAACGGGCGACGGCGTACAGGCGGCTGTGGTACATCCACTGGTCGACGACGCGGATGGGGCGCTCGGGCTTCACCAGGTGCGCAAGCGAATCCTCGGTAAAGACCGCAAAGCCAAAGCTCGAGATAAGCTCGGGCAGGGCGTGGTTGATCTCGGGGTCGTTGTGGTAGGGGCGGCCGGCGAGCACGATGCCGTGACCGCCGTGGTCCTCGACCCACTTAAGGGCCTCCTCGCCCATGGTCTGGATGTCCTCGTGGAAGCGCGCATCGGCCTCAAAGGCAGCGTTGACGGCGGCATCGACCTCGGAGCGCGTGATCTTGGGACCGCGCACGCGGCCGCGACCGGCCTCAGCATCGGCCACGCGGTCGACGGCAAGCACCTGGTACAAGCGGCGCTTGAGCTCGGTCTTGTCGTGATAGGGCACAAACGGGTACAGGAACTCGATGTTCTGCTCACGGATCTCGTCGATGTTGAGCGCCAGCGCCGTGGGGTAGCTCATGACGATGGGGCAGTTATAGCAATTGCCAGCCGTCGGATCCTCCTTGCGCTCCCAGCGCACGCACGGCATCCAAATAAAGTCGACATCGCGGTCGATAAGGTTCATCACGTGGCCGTGGCTCATCTTGGCCGGATAGCACACGCTCTCGGACGGCATGGACTCGATGCCCGCCTGGTAGGTCTTCTTGCTCGACTGGTCGGACAGCTGCACGCTAAAGCCCAAGCGCGTAAAGAACGCGTGCCAGAAGGGGTAGTTCTCGTACATGTTGAGTGCGCGCGGGATACCCACGGTGCCGCGCGGGGCCTCGTCGGGGCTCAGCACCTCGCGATTAAAGAGCAGCTCGTTTTTCTTTTTGAAGAGGTTAGGGGCCTCGGTCTTTTGCTTTTTGTGGCCGGCGCCCTTCTCGCAGCGGTTGCCGGTAATGAAGCGCCTGCCGCCGCCAAAGTCATTGACGGTGAGCTGGCAGTTGTTGGAGCAACGGCCGCAGCGGACGTGCTTTTGCGTCACAGTGAGGTGCGCGATGTCCTCGGCCGAAAGGATGGTCGAGGTGCCGTCGGCGCCAGCGCGATCACGGGCGAGCAAGGCCGCACCATAGGCGCCCATGCAGCCGGCGATGTCGGGACGCACGGCGTGAACGCCGGTGAGCTGCTCAAACGCGCGCAGCGTGGCATCGGACATAAAGGTGCCGCCCTGGACGATCACCTGGCTTCCGATCTCCTTGGGATCGCGCAGCTTAATGACCTTGAACAGGGCATTCTTAATGACGGAATAGGACAGACCGGCCGCGATGTCGCCCACCGTGGCGCCTTCCTTTTGCGCCTGCTTAACACGCGAATTCATAAAGACCGTGCAGCGACTGCCCAGGTCCACCGGAGCCTTGGCATGGATGGCTGCGTCGGCGAACGCGCGCACGTCCATGTTCATAGAGACGGCGAAGCTCTCGATAAAGCTACCGCAGCCCGACGAGCAGGCCTCGTTGAGCATGATGTGCTCGATAACGCCGTCCTTGACGCGCAGGCACTTCATGTCCTGGCCGCCGATGTCCAGGATAAACTCGACGCCGGGCAGGAATGCCTTGGCTCCGCGCAGGTGCGCGACGGTCTCGATCTCGCCGGAATCAGCCTTGAGGGCCTCGATGAGCAGCGCCTCGCCGTAACCCGTGGTGGTCACGTGGCCGATGGTGCAGCCGGCGGGGATGTGGTTGTAGAAATCGGCCATGATGACCTTGGCCGTACCCAGGATGTCACCGTTGTTATTGCCGTACCAGGTATGCAGCAACTGGCCGTCCTCACCCACAAGCGCGGCCTTCATGGTGGTGGAACCGGCGTCGATACCGATGAACACGCGACCGGTGTAGCCTTCGAGCTTGCCCTTGGGGACGACCTCGGTGTCGTGGCGGGTCTTGAACTCGGCAAAGTCCTCGTCGGTGGCAAAGAGCGGATCCAGACGCTCGACCTCGGCGCCCTGTGTGTCACCCAGGGCATCGATGGCCTCGATGAGCTGCGGGAACGTGCTGAGCTTATTGGACTCGTGCGCCATGGCGGCACCGCTCGCCACAAACAGGTGAGCATTTTGGGGCACGATGCGGTGCTCCTCGTCCAGGTTGAGCGTGAGGTAGAAGCGATGGCGCAGCTCGGAGAGATACTGCAGCGGGCCGCCCAGGAAGGCGACGTTACCGCGGATGGGACGGCCGCACGCCAGGCCCGAGATGGTCTGGGTCACGACGGCTTGGAAGATGGAGGCGGCCACGTCCTCGGGGCGGGCGCCCTCGTTGAGCAGCGGCTGGACGTCGGTCTTGGCAAAAACGCCGCAGCGGCTGGCGATAGGATAGATGGTGGTGGCGTTGGCCGCGAGTTCGTTAAGGCCGCTGGCGTCGGTGTGCAGCAGGGTTGCCATCTGGTCGATGAACGCACCCGTGCCGCCGGCGCAGGTGCCGTTCATGCGCTGCTCGATGCCGTTATCGAAGTAGATGATCTTGGCGTCCTCGCCGCCCAGCTCAATGGCGACATCGGTGGCCGGGATGAGGGTCTCGACGGCGCGTTTGCTGGCGATGACCTCTTGGACAAACTCCAGGTCGAGCCATTGGGACAGCAGCAGGCCGCCCGAGCCGGTGATGGCGCAGGTCATCTGGGCCGTCGGCAGCACAGTCGCGGCGCCCTCGAACAGGTCGCGGGCGCAGGCGCGAACATCGGTGTGATGGCGCTGGTACTTGGCGTAGACGAGCTGGTTGTCATCGTTGAGCACGGCGAGCTTAACGGTGGTGGAGCCCACGTCGATGCCCAGGTGCAGGTTGCCGTGGGCGTTGTCGGGGTTGAAGATTGCGCCTTCGGGGGCGTGGGCGGCGGCTGCGGGCTCGCTAGCGACGGACGTCTCCCCTGCCGCGTTCTTGGCATCGGCAACTGCCTCGGCAACTTTCTCGGCAGCCGCGGTCGCGGCCTTCTGCGCGGCGTCCACCACGGTGGGCGCAGCCTCGCGTGCGGCGGCGACCATACGGTCCTTGATGCCCTCGACGAGTTTGCTCATTGTCTCTCCTCTTAGTTGTTGGACTCGACGGTTACGGCGGTGTCGGCCGCGTCCTCGAGCTGCAAGTTCAATAGCTTCATGCCGTACTCCGGCACGTTGATATCGATGGGTTGGCCATACAGGTCACCAGGACGCACAAAAGCGAGCACCGTCATCATGCGCGCCATGGCCTCGGGCGATTCGGTGAGCCCACGCTCAAACCAGCGCTGAATCATGCCGACCTCGGCACTCACGACGTAGGTGACGTAGTAGTCAAAGAACGTGCCCAGCGCCAGGCCCAAAATGCCCGTCTGTGCACGCGGCACCACAGCCTCACGCGCGGTGTCGATAATCCTTTTAATGAAGGCCTGGTCGCCGCCCGGACCCAGCAGAGCACCGATCAAGTCGCGGTTGGCCGCAAGATAACGCAGTAGCTCAACCGAACCGGGCGCCGGCTCGAGCTCATCGATGTTGTGATAGAGATCGGGCAGCCGAGCTGCGGTGATGAGCTCAATACGCTCACGGATCTCGGCCAGCAAGCCGTCCTCGATTTGATTGATAAAGTCGGGGATATCGCGGTAATGCGAATAGAACGTACGGCGCGTAAGGCCGGCGCGCTCGGTGAGCGACGCGACGTTAATGCGCGAAAGGTCGCCGCTTTCGGCAAGCTCGCTGGCAAGTGCCTGGCGAAGGGCACGCTGCGAGCGAAGGGACCGGCGATCGCATTTCTCGAGCTGGGACAAGCGTCCTCCTTGTTACTCTGCCTGTGCGCTATTGCACAGTGCGAGTATTATTGCACACCGTGTGTATCAACACGTAAAGGCAATATTTGGATGCGACGAAGGGGCAGTCCCTTTGCCACATCGAGCCGCTGCTTGGTCCCGTTAATGGGACCAACAATCGCCACGCCCGTTTCATCATGCCGGTAATGATCGATAAGGAGGCCGACATGAACAATCAGGCATGCGATGGCATCACCGATGCCGGCAAGGACCTCGTCCTCAGCTGCATCAAGAGCCAAGAGCTGCGCGACCACATGCGTAAATACCTATACTGGCCAGCGCCAATCATCGCCGGCTCTCTTAAGACGCTTGATGAAAAACGCACCATGCTCGAGCAACTCCGCAAGGAGGTTTCGCCGGAACTGGTCGAAGATATCGATTCGCATCTCGCCCAGCTCAACAGCGCACTCGATATGCTTCACAACATCGAGCGCGACCGCGGAATCCTCCTGCTATACGTCATGTTCTACAACGAGGAGGAGCGTGACGCCGACGCCCTTGACGGCCCCTTCCCCACCGCATCGTGGGAGGTCGCGCAGGCACTCATGAAGCGCTACATCGAAGAGTATCCTGAAGACGACTGGTCCGAATCGTACTGGAAGATCGACCTATACACCCCAGAAGACCTTCACGAACATCAAACGGCGCAGTCCTCCCTGGCGTTTGCGGCAACCAAGGATGGTGAGCTTATATTTCTCCGCGATCAGCGCAATAACCGCACTCGCAAATCGTATGTCGAAAGCGCCTGGCGAAACGATAGCAGACGGTTCTGCGACAGCAACGAACCCATCTATACGCCGTGGGTCCCAGGCGACATCCTCAAAATCGACGGTCGCCCCTTTGATCACGGGCCTCGCTTTGCCATTGTGCTCGAAAACGACTACGAGCACACGCTCCGGGGACAGATCTGGTGCGCAGGGCCTAGTAAAGATCACGGCGTTAAGGAGGGTTCACTTTCATCCGGCACCTACAGCGACAGTCTCCTGGACCCCTTCATCCCCTCCGCCCTCTACACCGCCGAGTGCTACACCGGTGAGCTGCCGGACGACTGCGCTTTTATGCTCGAGCTTTCGCAGATGCTGCACGACAACCCCGACTACGGCAAGCAATGGTCCGAAGGCTCGGTCGGACATGACTGCCTTCAGCCGTATCGCAAGCCCGCCAACCAAAGCGAGCTGGATATTCGTCCGGACATCTTCGAGTTTTTAGACTCGCAAAGTATTAAGGAGCATCTTCAACGAATTAACTACGAGCTCACCACGCCCGTAGCGGCTTTCATTGTCAATTGCTCGCATAAAGCAACGCTGCAGCAAAAGCTCGAAGGCTGGCAAAAGATCATCGACAATATGCCCAATTGCGCCATGAGCCGCAGAAACGACACGGTCGTCATCCCGGACTTCCATGCCTTTCTGCGCAATGTCATCAAACAGGAGAAACGAAAACTCGCGCACCTTAAAAGGACGGACGGTCAAAGCCTGTACTTCTTTGAGGACTACTCGTGGGACTGGCGCGGGCAGGTCGGCTATCTTTACGGCCCGTACAGCAGTTATCAAAAGTGCTTCGATGCCATCTGGAAAGAGCTCGACGGTGACGATCCCAAAGCCATCAGGATCACCCGTCGTCCCATCGACCCAGAAGAAGACCACTATGCCGACGACATGGTCTTACTCAATGCGAACGGCGAAGTAATGTCTTGCGATTACCGCAACAAAAGCGAGTGGGACGAGGCGGGCACCGCCAGCGATTTCGAGGACATGTGGTTTGATATCCCGACGCCTTTCCATGCCGGAGACATCGTCTGCAACCTCCAACGCCCCGACAATCCGATGGTGCTGTTTGACCTGCAAACTTGGGGATCCGAACGAGTCGACAAAGAGCTGGCCTCCTCCGTCTACAAAGAGCGCCTCGTTCAAAAGGCCGACAAGCTATTGCGCTGGCACCGATATGACGGCGACACCAGCGACATGTACGCCTACGGCTGCCAAGTCTCATCCGCCTTGCATTTCCCCTTCTACATTGGGGAGCCTGAGGGCTTTCTTTTGGACATCGACTATTACCGCAAGCCGCTCAAATCAGAGGAGCGAATCCTTTACGGCGTCAGGGCATATGTCAAAGGCGACCTGGCGGTTGATTCGCTCGCCGCAATGGCCAGCGCATGCGAGCTACAGGCGCTGGCGGAGAAAAAGGCGCGTGGCTTCGAGGACGCAGACAGCTGGCTCAAGGACCGCTACCCAGAACTGTTCGATGCGACGGCCGATCCCTTCTTAGAGGGAGGTTGCACCAGTTACGCTTAGTTTTTGAAACGCCACTACCGATTGTCCTTTCAGTACGCGCACACTCATGTACCAGTGCGTTTCCAAAAGTATGTTTGACGCGAGATTCATATCAGACCCGTTAATGGGACCACAAAGCACAACCTCTGATGGATGCTAACGGCAACGACCGAATTGGAGGTTGCAATGGACAGCCAAGCAGATACCGTGATCACCGATGCCGGCAGGGAGCTCGTTTGCAGTTGCATCAAGGACGATGAGCTGCGTGCTCATATGTTCAAACACATGGGAATGGCAGATGGCTCCCTCTGTAAAACCATCGGCGGCTCCCTCAAGACGCTCGACGAAAAACGGACCATGCTCGAGCAGCTTCGCAAAGAAGTCTCATCGGATTACGCTGAAGCGATTGACTCCGGCCTCGAACAACTCGACACTGCACTCGATATGCTTTACAACGTTGACCGTGACCTCGGTATCTTGCTGGTCTCCGGCGTGTTTTACAGTGAAGACGAGCGCGGGCACGACACCTTTGATGGCCCCTTCCCCGTTGCCTCTTGGGGAGCTGCGCAAACCCTCATGAAGCAATACGTCGATGACGACCCCGATGAAGATTGGTCCGAATCATTCTGGCAGATTAAGCTCTATACCGCCGAAGACTTACACGACCGTCCACGTGCTCAAGCCTCGCTGATATTCGCCGCAACCATAGCTGGCGATTTGGTCTTTTTGAGCGATCGCCGGAATCAGCGGACTCCGCACCAAAGCATCGATCACTTGCCGTGGAACAATAGCAAGCACTTCTGCGCCAATGGCGAGGTCTTTTACACTCCCTGGGTCCCCGGCGACATCATCAAGATCGACGGTCGGCCCTTCGATCACGGTCCCCGTTTTGCCATCGTGCTCGAAGACGACTACGATAGTTCGTTCAAAGGCCAGGTTTGGTGCGCCTATCCGAGCAAAATCTACGGCGTTGAGGAAGGCAATCTCCGCTTGAGGGATTTCACGGACGGCTTCCTCGACGACTTCACACCCTCTGCGCTCTACACCGCCGAACGCTATATCGGCGACTTGCCCGATGATTGCTCCTTTATGCTCGAACTCTCGAAAAAGCTGCACGATGACCCCGGCTGTGGCAAACATTGGTCGGATGGATCGGTCGTACACGACTGCTTGCAGCCATATCGCACATCGGCCGGCGCCGGCGTCAACGCCATACGTTCGGACATTCTCGAGTTTCTCGACTCGCCTGACATCAAGGAGCATTTGAGAGACATCGGCTACGAGTTCACCACGTCCGAGGCGGCATTTATTGTTGCCCGTTCGAACGAAAAGGCGCTACGGCAGAAGATCAAGGGCTGGCAAAAGATTATCAACAACATGCCCAATTGTGCGATGAACAGGCGATACGGCACGTTCAATATCCCCAACTTCCATGTCTTTCTTCGCGACGTCATCAGATGGGAGCGCAAGAAAATCGCCCGGTTCAAACAGCCTGGCAAGCACATGTATTTCTTTGAGGACAAGACGGGAAGTCCCCATGAGAGCGGGTGCAATTATGGCCCCTACACCAGCTACGAAAAATGTTTCGAGGCAATCTGGAATGAGCTTGAGGAGGAGAATCCTACCTCGATAGAAATAACGCGCCGCCCTATCGATCCGGATGAAGACTACTATGCCGCCGACAGGCTCATGCTCAACGCAAAAGGCGAAATTATGGACTGCCAGCTGAGCTGCATCGACATGGAACGCGAGGGCGAAGACCCCACTTTCGCTTTTGAGTTGATGTGGTTTGACATCCCGACGCCATTCCACGCCGGCGACATCATTTGTCGTCACGGCGACCCTGGCGACCCCATGCTGCTTCTCAATATGCAAACATGGACCACGAAGCGGGTCATGGATGAGCTTCCGCCTTCCATCTACAGGGAAAGCGCAGCAAAAAAATGCCGACGACCTGCTCAGGCACCATCGGCAAAATGGCGATACGAGCGACATGTACGCCTACGGTTCTCAGATTGAATATCTCCTGGAGTACCCCGTCTATATCGGAGAGCCGAGTTGTTTTCTTCTCGATATGGAATACTGCCGTACCCCACTCAAGCCGGAAGCGAGAATTCTGTACGGCGTGCGGGCATATCTCGACGGCAATCTGGGTCTTGACTCACTTATTGCGCTATCAAGTCTTTGCGAGCTGCAGGCGCTGGTCAAGAAAAAAGCCGAGCGGTTTGAAGGGGAAGACGGCGGGCTCAAGACCCGCTATCCGGAGCTGTTCGATGACACGATAGCCCCGCCGGCACGATTCAAAACAAAGAGGAGCTAACCATGGACATCTTGGATTTTGTGGACTCCCGGGACATTCGGGAGCATCTCCGCCGCATCAGTTTTCAACCCGACACCATCGAGGCCGCCTATCTGGTTTGGTTTTCGAAGACCGCCACGCTCGATCAGAAATGCGAAGCCTGGCAAGAGATCGCTCGCACTATGCCCAATTGTTCGCTGGAGGCAACCCATGCCGGTCTTGGAAGGCCGACCATCCCCGATTTCCATACTTTTTTGCGCTGGACAATCGATTACAACAAGCGGTGCGTCGATGCGTTTGCGAGTGGGACGGGCTACGTTTATCAATATGAAGAGGAGATTGTGCCCGACGGGCAACTTTGTGGGGCCTTCGGCGCGCCATTCAGCTGTTATGAGAAATGTGCCGAGGCGTTGCGCAGTGATGATGAACTGGCGAGCCGTCCAGAGGCACGCGTACGCATCACCCGGTGCCCGCTCGATGCCGATGAAGAACATCACCGGGAAGATTGGCTCCTAGTGAACGGCAAAGGTGAGGCCCTTTCCGTTTATTGCCCTTCAGCCGGCCCCATTGAGAACGATTGGGAGATCGCATTCGAGTTCATCTGGGTCGATATCCCCACGCCGTTCCACACCGGCGATATCGTCTGGACGCCGCAAGGCAGTGCCCGTGAGCCGTTCATGCTGTTCGATCTGCCCACGTGGGACCGGACAAAGCTCGAGGCAGAGCTTCGTCAGGCAGACCGTTCTGACGAATGGCTTGATCATGCGCAGCAGCGCCTCGAGCACTATCGCCATGCAGGGGATATCAGCAACATGCGTGCCACTGGCTGCTCGATTACCTACAACGAGACGTTTCCCCTCTACATAGGCGAGCCAGACCCGCTTTACCTGAATCTTGAGTACTATCGCAAACCACTCGAAGACGAGCAGCGAATTTTAATCGCCGCCCAGGCCTACCTGCGCGGCGACCTGTATGCCGACTCACTCATCGCGTTTATCGACACCATAAGGATGGAGTCCAAGGCGAAGCGCAACCTGGAAGAGCTACGTCTTGATCAGGCGCCGCTCAAGGAGAAGTACCCGCAGCTATTTGAATAAAGGCCGCCATGTCCGAATCCACAAGAAGTCGCACCAATAACTCGGAGACTATCGTGCACGAAGAAATAATCAACCTGATCGAATCTCCGGAGCTGCGAGAGCATTTGCTGCATAATCCGCAGCTCCTGAGTGGCGATCACTACATGCAGATTGTCGGCGGAGCACCGGTTGAAATTATCCGCAAACGAGAGCTACTCGGCAGACTGGTTGCTGACGGGTGCAACTCGTCAGACGACACCCCTTACTGGCACTATCGGCAGATTTGCATCGACTACATCGATGACTGTCTAGACGCGCTAAAGGTCGTCGACGGAAACAAGAAAATGCTGCTTGTCAGCGAAATTAGCTTTATCGACAGCGAAGTTGGATCTGCGATCACGCATGGCCCCTTCCCCGTGGCATCGTGGCAGGCCGCCCTTGCGGCAATGAAGGCATACGCAGACAAGTGGAGCGAAATGACAGACTTATCGTCCTCATACTGGATGATCGAGCTGTTCAACCTTGCCAACGACCCGAGCTGTTCATATCCATACGACGGCTTTCTACAGCCAGACTACACTTACTACGCAAACGCCTCCGGCGAAATCCAGTACATCTGTAGGGAAGAAGAGGGCGAATGTGGCGAGGTGCTCGACTGCATTGTGGGTGGAATCTTTGGGCCATGGTTCAAAGGGGCGTACGTTGACCTGCCCACGCCGTACAGAAAGGGCGACATTCTTGAGATCGACTGCAGACCGTGGGCACCGGGACCTTGCTATTGCCTGGTAGCAAACTCGAAATTGGACTGTCTGTACCTCGATGCCGATGGGCAGATTGGCTGCGGCTCTATCCCCTACGGCAGTTGCTTTGCCGGATGGGCACATACGAACCTGATGCTGTCGCCCGTGTTCAGGGCGAGGAGGGTAGCGCGGCCCTTGCCGGAAGCATGCGCGACCTTGCAAGCGATTGAACTGAATCAGATAGATAACCTGCTAGAAGAGTGCGCCAGCAGCAAAGAGGAAGAGCCGATTTGGCTAGACATATATCGGCATCGCGCTCGATGATGAATCATTTGGGCGGAGCTTCAAAGGCGGCAAACAGTGACGACACCAGCTCTTCCGGCAACGCAGCATTCGCAGTACCCCATCGATGGAGGCCCGAGCCACGCGCGGCTCGGGGGAGGCATACCAAGGTCATCCGCATCTCAGGCCAGAACCTTCGAGGCATTCTGCCAGAAAATAGCCTCGATATCCAAACGAACAAATAGTCCTCGCCCAAAAGGTGGGACGAGGACTATTTCATGCAATATTTGCTAGCACCCCTAATAATCGATTGAAGCCAAAGCCTGCTTTACACGCTTGCCGCTTGCACCCTTGAAGTAATACCAAATTAACCGGTCAACTTCACGGTAGCCAATTTCGCCATTCTGATTGTTTTCAGAGCGCCATTTATTGATACCCTCGAGAACGGCATCGTACAAGTTCCTATATTTGGTATATCCATCATCATCTTTTTTGTAATTCTCGATTGTGCTTACGAGTTCTTGCCCGCCCTTGCCCCGCTTAATCTTTTTCATCCTGCAACAGTCCCAGCTAGCCAGCTCCCCGCTCGCATAGTTATCCACAAAATATGGGAGAACACTGGCGACGACATTATCGTAAATGCAATACTTATCGCCCAACTCCAAATACTGACAAGTCCAATGGCAAAACTTTGTGGCAAACGAGAAATTAATCTTGTTAGCATCTGCCACATGAGCCTCATTCAGGTAGGTTGTCGAGGCATGTGAAATTTCGAAGACAAGCCGATCGTCGCCTACGCTTAATCGCTCCTTGAGATTCTCAATGCCGGCAATAATCTGAGACGTAAAAAGTACACCACCAGTTATTGTCTTTTTCTTTTCACCGTCATCAATCGTCTTTTTCTCTTCATCATCATCGGGCTCTGTCATCTCAACCGGTTTCAAATTTAGCTTTTTCATAAGGTCGTCGATTTTATACAGGCCAACAGCAGTTAAACGGGTCGAGTTTTCATTGTCGATTTCGTAAACCGCTCTTCCTATACACGCCATTCGATGATCCGCGTTGCCAACAAACATGCCTTCGAATATTTTGCAAAGTTCATCTTTGTCCGTCTGGTTGTAATTCGAATCGTTCTCAACCATGCCGTTGACAAAGGCGATGTTTTTATCCGTAAAAAGAGGCACGCCGTTCTGGTCCAGGTCAAACTTATATGGGTCAGCCGTTCGCTCCGCATCTTTCACGTAAGGCATCACCATTTTGTTTACGCCATTGACCTCTTCCATCACCGGATTAAAAAACATTTCTTGACGACTCATGTGAACTCCTTCCCAGAACTGTTCAGACATACTGCCGACAGAACATAACGCCTAATATTGATGATAATTCTTGACCCGCCCAGTAGTTTCTCTTTGGCTGTTCAGCGGTCATTTTCTGCTGCTAGACGCGCTGCTGGCCGAGCAGTTGTTATTGGCTATGACCTCAGCCGAAGGCTCGCGTGCAGGACGGCTCCATGCCATCGGAACTTATGCGGACCAGAGCATCTGCATTGCAGTGGGTCTCGGCGAATGCCGCATCGTTGTCCCTGTCCTCCACCGCAAAGCAGCCTGCTAAGATCGCCGCCGTTGGGCTGAGCATGTTGCGCAGGTCGCGCAGGATCGCATTTATCGGACGGTTGTCGTCGAGCATTTCGAGTCCGTCGATTACGACTACGACGTCCTTTAGCACCGCCCTATTCCACGCCTGGTCGCCGAGCAGCCAGCTCGTTAAAAGGTCTATGGTCATGTTGTCTTCGGCAAAGATGCCCAAGTCGCGCTGCTTGAGGCGCATCGTTGCGCGGATTGCCTCAACCTGTTGTTCCTCAGGATCCTCTGACACCTTGTCATCCATCTCGGCACGAATAAGCCGGGCAACCGCATCCTCTTCACGCTCCCGCATCGGCACGTAAAGCACAGTGCACTGCTCGCTCAGACATAAAACCGCATGCGCCAGTACGTTCGAAACGTCTTCATGCGCGCCGCCAATCACGCTAAGCTTGCCTAGTCCAATACCGCCGCCCAGGATGTCATCAACAGGCATACCAGTCTTCAATACCTGTAGGACCTCGAACACCGATGTTTCCATGGCATGATCGAGCCCGGAAGTCAGTCGATCATGGAAACGGCTTATGTCAAAGCCGCCATCGCCCCGCTCTTCACGAATCCAACCACGCTGGCTCGCATCTGTCGGCGGTATCACGCCTGATAGGCCCAGCATCTCGCCCAAACTCACAGAACGGCCAATTCGGTCGTCCCTGGAGTCCATCTTTAGCGTCATCGCAACCCTCCTAACGCCTACCGCGCTTACCAGTAGCCTTAAAATTCCAGATCGGCTTGAGTCGGTGAATAACATCAACCGTCGGGTCCATGAGTCTCAGTACATCATCCGCAGGCTTATACGCTTCGGGCGACTCATCGAGCGTCGTCTCGCATGCACTCGGACAGTAGATGCCGGCATCGTGCGTCTCGTTAACGAACGACCTGGTGTCGAGCGTTTGGAACGCTTTGGTGCGGCTCATCGCGCGACCCGTCCCGTGCGGCGCCGAACAGTTCCAGTCCTCGTTTCCCTTGCCGCGTGCGATAACGGCACCGTCGCGCATGTTGAACGGAATCAGCACCATCTCGCCCGCATGAGCGCTAATGGCGCCCTTGCGAATCATGCCGCCTTCCGAGATGTAGTTGTGCATGGTGGTAAAGCCGTCTCCGTCGAGCCGAATTCCCGTACGCTCAATAATCTGTGCGACAATCGCCTTGCGGTTCTGATTCGAGAAGCGTTGGCAGTTATGCATATCGACGAGATACTCGGCAGAAAGATCTCCCACGAGATACTTAAGCTCGTCGGGGATATCCGCCGTGCACGTCTTCTGCGCCAGCGCCTGATGATGCTCCGCCGTCTGCTTGCCCATGTTGCGCGAGCCGGTGTGCACGACCAGATATTGGCACCCATCCTCGTCCTCGTCGAGTTCAATGAAGTGATTGCCGCCGCCCAGCGTGCCCATGGAGCGCTCAACCTTGCGCTTGTCCTGAAGCCAATCACGCGACCCCATATCAAAGTCCGCGAGTGCGCAGGCAGGATCGCGATGAAGGCAAAAGCCCGTGGGCACCGCGCGCTTCACATCGCGATTGAACTGAATGAGGTCATCGCGAGCAATGGTCTCCGCAAGCGGCACACAATACATCCCGCATCCGATGTCGACCCCCACCAGGTTGGGAATCACCTTGTCGCCCAAGTTTGCCGTAAAGCCAATCACGCAGCCCTTGCCCCTATGGGCATCGGGCATGATGCGGATCTTGGCACCTTCAAACGCCGGGCAGCTGGAAATCTCCTCGATCTGCTCCTTGGTTGAATCCTCAAGATTCTCGGCAAAGACTTTGATGTCTGCCATCGCATTTCTCCTGTTCTGATCCTTGTAAACCGGAACCGGCCCCAAGCCAATAGAGCGCATGTCACACCATCCAGCCAAACCGCCGATTTCCGTTTAACCACCTTTCGCCCTATTCGAGCTCTTATTGCTGCGAATACTACGGTCGCGCGGACTACAATGAGTCCCAATAACGGGTCTTGTTTTGTATCTCCGGTTGGTATCCTGCCGGCGAAAGGAGACAACGTGGCGAACAGACCAAATCAAAAGCTCAGGCTTCTGTTCCTGCTTAAAACCTTGATGGAAAAGACCGACAGCACGCACGGGCTCACAACGCAGCAGATCATCGAGGAGCTCGCCTATCACGACCTCGAAGCCGAACGCAAGGCCATCTATCGCGACCTGCAAACGCTTCGCGACTTTGGGCTCAACATCGACCAGCGCGGTGGCAGGGAATGGGCGCTGGTCTCACGCCCGCTCGACCTGCAAGAGCTCATCATGCTTGTTGACGCCGTGCAGAGTTCGCCGTTTTTGACCGATGAGTTGACCGACCACCTCATCGGCAAGCTGCAGAGCCTCGCCAGCCTGGGCGAACGCGAGCTGATGCACAAGCGCGTCGATGTGCCTTCGCGCGTGAAGATGCAAAACTCTGATGCCCTGCTCAACATCGACTTGATTCAGCAGGCTATGCGCGAAAAACGCAAGATTCGGTTTCGTTACTTCCACTACGACGCCGCCAAGCAAAAGGCCCTTAATCATGACGGAAAGGCCTACGAACTCACACCCGTGCGCCTTATCTACTCCGACGAACTCTATTACATGATTGGCTTTAGAGATA
The DNA here is from genome assembly GCF_009696325.1 of Collinsella sp. WCA1-178-WT-3 (M1). Lineage (GTDB taxonomy): Bacteria > Actinomycetota > Coriobacteriia > Coriobacteriales > Coriobacteriaceae > Collinsella. Next base: position 213,446 of record NZ_VUME01000001.1, on the reverse strand, counting down.
AATGGGCTAATGCCGGCTCGGGTCATCAGCCGTTCACGCCCTACCGCGTCGACCGCATGCTCGATGTTGCGGTGTCCGAAGAGTCCGCGACCAAAGACCCGCGTATCGCGGGCTATGTGCTCGAAGATCACGTTTCGCCGTCGTTTGGAGTCTATGCGGCCGATAAGACCACCGTGGTGCTGGAACTCGATGACCGCGCAATGAACCCGCTCATCGACAAGTTCGGGCTCGATGCCGTTGTGTTTGAGAACCAGGATGGGCGCCTGTTGGCGACCGTCAAAGCCCCGCTGTCGCCTCAGTTCTTTGGCTGGCTGCTGCAGCTCAGCACCTTCATTAAGATCGTTCAACCTCAAAGTGCCATCGATACGTATCTTGACTATCTCGATAGCACGCGTGCGCTCTACCAGGAAGACAGGTAATACTGCCATGAACATGACCCCCAACTTTAACGTATCGTTCGAGCGCCTGAATCCCGAACAGCGCGAGGCCGTCGAATGCCTAGATGGTCCGTTGCTCGTCATTGCCGGCCCCGGCACCGGCAAGACGCAGCTGCTGAGCCTGCGCGCGGCGAACATCTTGGCCAAACGCGACGCCGCCCCTAGCAACATCCTCTGCCTCACCTATACCGAGGCGGGCGCGGAGGCCATGCGCAAGCGCCTGATTGAGCTCATCGGCCGCGACGCCTACGGCATCGAAGTCAGTACGTTCCACGGATTTGCAAGCAGCATCAGGTCGCGCTATCCCGAGTACTTCATGCGCCCTTCGACCGACACGCTTGTTACCAGCCTGCACCAGCAAGAGATTTTTGATCGGCTGCTCAAATCGCTGCCCTTTGGTTCTCCGTTAGGCGGAGGGTCACCTGATATGCCTGCACAAAACATCGGTAAGATGATCGGCTTTGTCTCCAAAATCAAACGCAGTGGCCTGGACTACGACACGCTGAGCGCCATCGCACAGCAGAATATCGACGCCGCTGCCTGGCTCACCGAGTATTCCGAGCTGCTTACGCTCGTCTGTGGAAGGGCAAGCGCCGTGTTAGCCGAACGCTTTGAGGAAGAGGTCGAGCGTGCCTGCGGCATGGCGCCCACATCGCTCACCCGCCCGATCGGCTGTCCTGCTGGCACGTATGTGCCGTACATTCTTGAGTTGCGCGACACCGTTCGCCGGGCCGAGCTCATCGATGAGAAGGGCAAATCCTCGGGATACACCAAGGTGCGCGATGCCTTCTTTGGAGGCAGCAACTCTCAGGGGCGCACGTTTAAGATTGCGGAGCAGAGCGAGCGACTCAAGACCGCTTGCGACGTCGCGCGTCGCTACCAGAGCGAGATCGACCAGCACCATCTCTACGATTACGACGACATGATCGGCGACTTTGTTAACGCCGTCGAACACAACGACGCGTTGCGCCAAGTGCTCCAGGACACCTATACCTATATCCAGGTCGATGAGTTCCAGGACACCAATGGCGCCCAGATGCGCATCATCGAGTTGCTCTGCGACGGCGTTGATACGCCCAATATCATGGCCGTCGGTGATGACGATCAGGCCATTATGCGTTTTCAGGGCGCCACGATCGAGTGTGCCAACCAGTTTGCGGCCGAGTTCTCGCCCCGGAGCATCGTGCTCAAGACCAACTATCGCTCCACGCCCGCCATCGTTGAGCTTGGTCAAGCTATCGCACGGCAAATTGAGTATCGCCTCGATGCCAGCTCGAACAAATCGATCGTGGCGTTTAGGCCCCAAGGTGATCAGGTCGGCTTTAGCGAGAACGTTTACACCGGCAAAGCCGAGGAATACGCCGCCGTCGCCGCAAGCATTAAGCAGCGACTTGAGGCCGGTTACCTCAATGACTGCGAAGATCCCAATGAAGGAATTGCAGTCATCTCTGCCAAACACGCCGCATTGCGCTCGCTGATTCCCTTCCTCGTTAAGGAGAACGTGCCGTTTTCCTATCGCGAACGACAGAATCTCTTTGCTTCCGAGCGCATGCAGACGACGCTGGCGCTGCTGCGCTGCGTTGCCGCGCTTACTCGCGGGAAGAAGGAGCTCGCCAGCAGCTATCTTCCGCAGATCATCTGTGCCACCGAGCTGGGCGGCGACCATCCATCGTCCGTGACGTTTGCGCTCAGCGCCAAGCGAGACCAGCATGGCGACTGGATGGCCGCCATGCGCGAGAGCAATATCGCCCGCGTCAAAGAGCTGCACGACGACCTTATGCAGTGGGCGGCCGAGGCCGGCGCCTCCCCGGTCAGAGCGTTGCTCTTTAAGATTGTAGAACGCAGCCTTGGCTATTATCAGGATCATAAAAAACAGGATCCGCTGGGTGCCGCCGAATTCAATGCCGGCATCCGCGCCCTGCTCACCTTTGCCGAAGGTGAAATGGGAGACGCGCGCCGCATGGGACGCGCGCTTCGCCTGCCCGATATTGTCGACAAGCTCGATGCCGCTCAAAAGTTTGGCGTGAGTATCGACGCATCGATCGACCTCGGCACGCCGGGAGCTGTTCGCCTCACCAGCGCCCATAGCTCTAAGGGCCTGGAATTCGACTGCGTCTACCTGCTCGATGCCGACGACTCCACTTGGCACAAAGGCGCCGGCGGCATGAGCTTGTACCCGTCCAACCTGCTTATTCGCGATGAAAAGGATGACGACGACGCGCGCCGCCTGTTGTTTGTCGCCATCACGCGCGCTAAACGACACCTCGAGCTGTGCCGCGCCGGCGGATCGGCGCTGCAGGAGCTCACGGGACTTATCGACTCTTGCGAAGTTTCTGCTGAAGCAAACCAGCTCAGCGTTGCAATCGAAACCGAGTGGCGCGACAACTACGTGCTCGATACGCCCGAGCTCCGCGCGCTTCTGGAACCTCATACCGACGTGAAGTTTCTTTCTGCCACAGCGCTCAACAACTTTGTGACGTACGAACCTGGATGCGCAAATAGTCTGCACTTCCCTGAGAAGCAGATTGTGCGCCTGCCCACGGCGCCCACGATCCAAACCGAATTCGGCACCATCGTTCACGCGATGTTCGAGGAGATCGTTAATAGAATGGCAGCCGATGGCGAGGCGGCGATTGAGACAATTGAGGCCGAGTATCGCCAGCAGATTTCGTGGCTCGATTTTGCCCCCGAGGACGTCCATCGCTATTCGGAGCGCTTCGAACGCATTTGTCGTGCATTCGTCCCCTGGCTTGTCGAGCATGTACATGGCTATCGCTGCGTCACAGAGGCGAATATGCAGTGCCTGACCACCGAAGGAACTCCGCTCTTTGGTTTTCTCGACCTGCTCCTCGTTGACGATGCAGTTAAAACGGTACAGATCGTTGACTACAAGACTGGCTTTGGCAAAGAAGTCCCTGCAGGCTACCAGCGTCAGCTCAAGTTTTACAAACTGCTGGTCGAAGCATCACCCGAGTTTTATGGCTACACCGTCACTTCCATGGGCGACTACTATGTAGAACCCGACAAGACAACGGGCGAGCTCCGCCCGCCGTTCGCGACAACCGCCAACGCCGACGACATTGCCGAGCTCGAACAACTCATTGATGCCGTATGGTCGCGCATTGAACACGGTGCTTGGGACACCAGCGCCTTTGAGCAGAGTGGTGCTTATGGACTGGCCGTTGAGGAACAAAAGGGCTGCCGCAAAAAAGCCGATAAAACCGAGGTCATGCAGCGCGCCTACGAGCACTGGCTAGTCGAGAACCCCGGAATGTGACGAAGGGGCAGTCCCTTTGTCACATTATTCGATGACGGTGCGGGAGTTTTGCTTGCGCATGGTGGCGAGCATGTGTTTGGGGACGGCGTGGACCATGCAGCTGCCGATAGTCGCGCTCGCGGCGGCCTTGGCCGCGTCACTGCCGTTTTTGGTCGTGTAGCTGTGGCGGAAGCGCTTGAGCATGGCGATGTCGTTGCCGCCGTCGCCGTAAACCGCGACCTCGTCCTCGGCAATGCCGTAGTAGCCCGCCAGCCAGGCCACGCTCTCACCCTTGTTGCACGCCACGTCCGTGATCTCAAACATCACCGGATCGAACGGCGCGTTGACCACGCGGTCCGAGCGCTCGGCCAAATACGCCTTAAGGTCGCGCTCCAGCTCGGGCGAGGTCACGCGACAATTGATCTTGCATACGTCATGGCGCAGGATGTCACCGATCGACTGGTCGAAATATTGCTCCTCGTGATACCCCCCACGTGCACGCATGCCGCGCATCACGATGCGCCTGATAGGACTGTCCTTTTTAAAGCCCGCCTGGTGCATCTCGAACGATCCGCTCGAGAACATGCCATCGGGCGTGGAGCAGTCGAAGCAAATGTCCGGGAACGCCTTGAGCAGCTCCTCGGTAACCTGCGGGTCGATGGTCCAGGTCTTGAGCACCTCGCCATGGCTGTTGCGCACGATGGATCCGTTGGAGCAGCAGGCGTCGAGTGCCAGACCTGTAAAGCCATGTTCGCCGATCGGCAACGTCGAGCGCCCGGTCGCGGGAACCACATGCAGGCCAGCCTCGGTCAGCTCGCGAATGGCACGGCGGATGGTCCCATCTGCCTCGTGCAGGGCGTTCAGCAGCGTTCCGTCTAAGTCACTCGCAAACATCTTGATCATGGGCATGCCTCTCCTTCGTCTGCACGATATTGTAGACGAGAACGGGCGCGCCCCAAGAGAAGCACACCCGTCAGGCGGTCGATTCTACACCGCGGCGGGGCCGTGTTCGCCGGTGCGGATGCGGATAACTTCCTCGACCGGCTCGACCCAAATCTTGCCGTCTCCAACGGCACCGGTGCGAGCGGCGTTGCAGATAATCTCGACAATTCCGTCGACATGTTCATCGGCGCAAATGAGCGTGAACTGCACCTTAGGGATCGTGTTGACAAGCAACTCGTTGCCGCGCACGTATTCCTTCCAGCCATGCTGCGCGCCGCAGCCCTGCACCTGGTTAATAGTCATGCCACGAACATCAGCAGCAAACAGCGCATCTTTAAGAACCTCAAGCTTCCCGGCACGAACAATCGCCGTAATTTTCTTCATAGTGAATTCCTCTCAATAAAAGAAATGAATTGCCATTCAACGACGCGGGTTTTCGAGGTGCCCGAGATTGCCCCGAAAGAGGAGCGCCGCGTACTTCGGTACGCAAGCGACGGTTTGAGGGGTAAGGTCGGGTGCCTGGAAAAGCCGCGCGACGATTGAACGGCAAGGTGCGGTGCTTGGGGAAGCTGCTAATCGAGCCCGGAGAACGAGGGATACGCGCTCTCGCCGTGCTGACTCGCATCCAGGCCCAGCGCCTCGTCTGCCTCGTCCACGCGCAGGCTACCGTGGAACAGCGCCTTGACCACCGCAGCGATCACCAAGTCGAGCACCAGTACAAGAGCGACCGTCACCACAATGCCCAAGATCTGCGAGATGAGCAGCGACACGTCGCCCGTGTAGAACAGGCCGCCCTTACCGGTCCACGAGAGCTCCGGCACGCAGAACAGGCCCGTGAGCACGCCGCCCAAGATGCCGCCGATGCCGTGGCAGCCAAACGCGTCGAGCGCATCGTCGTAGCCAGACTTGGTCTTGAGATGGCTAATGGCCAGGTAGCAGACAGGCGATACGATCAGGCCCATGACCAGCGCTGCCCACGGCTCGACAAAGCCCGCACCCGGCGTGACCACCACAAGGCCCGCAACCAGACCGGTGCTGGCACCCACCAGCGTGGGGCGACCGGTGCGCACGCGCTCAACGGCAAGCCACGAGACCATGCCCGCCGCGCTGGCCGTCACGGTGTTGAGGATGGCGAGCGCGGCCACGGCGTCGGCCTTAAACTCGCTGCCGCCGTTAAAGCCAAACCAGCCAAACCAAAGCAGACCGGCGCCCAGCGCCACAAACGGCACGTTATGCGGGCGGTAGCTCACCATGCCAAAGCCGCGACGACGGCCGAGCATTAAGCAGAGAATCAGGCCCGTGAGACCGGACGAGATGTGCACCACGTCGCCGCCCGCAAAGTCGAGCGCGCCGATGATGTCGCCGATAAAGGAACCCTCACCGCCCCAGACCATGTGGGCGAGCGGCGCATAGACCACGAGCAGCCAAATGCCCAGGAAGGCCGTCATGGCACCAAACTTAACGCGGCCGGCCAGGCTGCCCGTGACGATAGCAGCCGTGATCATGGCAAACGCCATTTGGAAGGTGATGTTGATGATTTGAGGGTAGACGGCACCGTCCGCAGCATTGCCCTCGGCCGCCTGCAGCACCTGGTTGAGCACCGGCAAGCACAGCAGCTGGTCAAGGCCTCCAATAAACGGGCTCGAGCCGTCGCCGCCGTAGGCCAGCGACCAGCCGGCAACAATCCACAGCACACCGACCAGACCAATGGTGCCAAAGCACATAAGCATGGTGTTGATAACATTTTTGCGCCTGGACAGGCCGCCATAGAAAAACGCCAGACCCGGTGTCATTAAAAACACGAGCATGGTGCAGATGAGCATAAACGTTGTCGATCCCGTATCGTACATTCGCTCCCCCTTGATCGCATGAACGTTGTCGGCGCCCATAATGCGGCCGAGGGGCAACTGGTGTAGACCAGATACGGCGTTGTTAAACGCTGCGTTGTCGAATGGAAACGGTGCCGCAATCTTGGAAACGGCGCGGCAACGGACGCGAAACGAACGGGAAATACGCGAGCAAGAGAGCCGTGTGCGCGCCCATCCCGGCTAGCGCCGAAACAGCTCGTGGGCGCGGTCGCGGAGATTAGTTGCTCGAATGACGCCCTCGTAGCGATTGATGCGCAAGCGCGGGAAAGCATTGAAGAAGCGCAGGTCGCGACGGCTGAGCGACACACTCGGCACCGGACGGCTCATGCGCTTACCGGCAAGGCGACGACTGAGCGACGGACGCGGCATGCTCGGCGCAGCATCGGCCACGCGGCGGGCGGCAAGCGCCAGGCCGCGAGCACCATCCGAGATAAACGTCGGCATCGAAGCCTTCTCACGAAGGGCATCGAGCGCCGCGTCGCCCAGCTCGGCCAGCCACGCGTTAACGGCGCGGCTACGGATATGCGTCTGCGCTACCGAGTCGATCGTCGAATCGGGAATACGTTCGAGCATGGAGTCCGAGGCATCGGCAAGCGACTCATTGATGCGGTCGGCAAGGTCGGCGCGCACACGCTCCAGCTGATCGGACAGGCGACGCCAACTGGCCAAAGAGAACACCGCGTCGACCATCATCGCAACCGCGACGATAAAGGCGGACAGCCGCACAATCAGCACCGGCAGATGGCCAAGCAGTCCCAGCAATGCCGGCTCCACTAAACGACAAATGCACAACGCGCCCAGGCCAAACGCGCAGGCCCAGTACAGGCAGATACGTCCGTGCAAGTTAAACGGCAGGTGCGAGTAGTCCCAAAAGCGTGCGCCTGTTGTCTTTTCCAGCAGCACGCCCACGCTGTACTCAATCACGCTGCATACGAGCGCTGCCGCGACAAACTGGCTCGACGCGTCAGGAATTCCGCGCAACAGCAGCCAGCAGGCAATGCCGCCCGCGCCATAGATAGGGCAGCACGGCCCCAGCAAAAAGCCACTGTTGGCAAAGCGTCCTTGGTTGAGCATGGCGCAGACTGTTGACTCCCATGCCCAACCACAAAACCCGTAAAAGGCAAACGAGAGCACCAGTGCCGAGAGCGGGCAGGCGGCAAGCGTCGCGCCGTCAAATGCCATGTCGATCGCGGTCCCCACCGTCTACCCTCTCCTCTTTTCGCTCGATTCTTCACTCACGCCATCGTCTGCCTCGTCCTTGCGCGGCAGACGGCCGGCGACCGTCTCGCGCAGAGCACACCATTTATCCGCCAGGCACACAATCCATGCCTCACGACACGTCGGCGGCACCGGCACCAGCGGAAACATATGACGCACAATAATATTCCGCTCGCGAGACGTCAGCTCAAAATCTTCCTCCGCACGCGCCAGGGCAAAAAACGGATGCCGAAATCCGTGCAGGCGATGGCTTGGGTCGGGATCGTGCCAATCGTAGAGAAAGTAATCGTGCAGCAGGGCCCCGCGCAGCAACGAGGCGCGGTCGACCGAGATACCGACACGGCCCAAGCGCTCGGCAAAGGACAGGCTCGCCCGCGCTACCGAAGTCACATGTGCATAGACCGTCACGTCGCCATGCTGGATAAACTCGTGCGTCAAGTCCAAGCGGCCCGCCTGGGCGAGCTGACGGGCGGCACAGTCGACCTCCTGCGCGATTTTCTCGGCACGAACGACATCGGACATGCTGCCTCCTTCCAGCGACTCACGGCGACAAGCCACAGCCTGCACGCATTGAATTAATCATCATCGAATCTACCAGTATGGCATCGGACAAAACGTTTTGCCCCACCAGTTGGCGAATTACCGCGCCGCCGTCACATATCAAACGCCAAAATGTGCGAGACTGTTTTGTGCAATTGTGCCGGCCGAGGGAGCGCCGGCGCTCGATTCGCATGGAGTAACCCACAACGATGCTGCTTACGCAAACGACAACGCCCGAGGACGTCAAGGCTCTCGACCGCGCCGAGCTTCCGCTGCTCTGCGGCGAGATCCGCCAGGCAATCCTCGAAAGCTCCGCCGCCGCCGGTGGGCACGTTGCCCCCAACCTGGGCGTCGTTGAGCTTACGGTTGCGCTTCATCGCGTGTTTAACTCCCCCATCGACAAGATTGTCTTTGACGTTTCGCACCAGACCTACGCCCACAAGGCGCTGACGGGGCGCGCGTACACCTATATCGATCCGGAGCGTTATGGTGAGGCTTCTGGCTTTGCCAATCCCGACGAGTCCGAGCACGACCTGTTTGCCATGGGCCATACCTCCACGTCGGTGAGCCTGGGCTGCGGCCTTGCGCACGCTCGTGACCTGGCGGGCGACGCGTACAACGTCATTACCATCATTGGCGACGGTTCGCTTTCGGGCGGCCTGGCGTTTGAGGGCTTTAACAACGCCGCCGAGCTCGACAGCAACCTGATCATCATCGTCAACGATAACGACCAGTCCATCGCCGAAAACCATGGCGGCCTGTATCGCAATCTGGCCGAGCTGCGCGCCAGCAACGGCACCTGTGAGCGCAACGTTTTCCGCGCGATGGGGCTCGACTACCGCTATCTGGACACCGGTAACGATGTGTTAGCCCTCGTCGACGCGCTGCAGGAACTGCGCAATATCGATCATCCCATCGTGCTGCACGTCTCCACCGCCAAGGGCAAGGGCTTTGAGCCGGCCCAGAGCGACCCCGAGCGCTGGCACCATGTGGGTCCGTTTGACATGGCAACCGGGCGCAAGCTCTGCCCGGGCCATCCGAGCGAGCCTGCGCCGCGCACCTATGCCGACATTACGGGCGAGGCACTCAGCGCCGCCATCGAGCGCGATCCACAGGTCGTGGGCATCACGGCCGCCACGCCCTACATCATGGGCTTTACACCCGAGCTTCGCGCTGCCGCCGGCAAACAGTTCGTCGATGTGGGCATTGCCGAGGAGCACGCCGTGACCTTTGCCACCGCGCTTGCGCGCTCGGGCGCCAAGCCAGTCTTTGGTGTGTACGGCACGTTTTTGCAGCGCGCCTACGACGAGCTGTGGCACGACCTGTGCCTCAACGACACCCCCGCAACCATCCTGGTGTTTGGCGCGTCGATCTTTGGCACCACATCCGAGACGCACCTCTCGTTCTTTGATATATCCATGCTGGGCGGACTTCCCAACATGCGCTATCTGGCACCGGCCTGCATGGAGGAATACCTGTCCATGCTGAGCTGGTCGCTCGACCACCGCGAGCATCCCGTGGCGATCCGCGTTCCGGGCATTGGCCTGGTTAGCCGCCCCGATTTGGCGCCCGCCGAGGACACCGACTACAGCGCCGTTCGCTACGACGTGGTGCGTCAGGGCCGCGACGTTGCCGTGCTCGCGCTTGGCGATTTCTTTGAGCTGGGCGAGCGCGTGACAAACCGCTTGGCTGCCGAATACGGCATAGAGGCCACGCTCGTCAACCCGCGCTTTGCAACCGAGCTTGACCGCGAGTCTCTCGATGGCCTTGCCGCCGAGCATCGCGTTGTCGTCACCCTCGAGGACGGTATCTTGGACGGTGGCTGGGGCGAGCGCGTCGCGTGCTACTTGTCCTGCACGCCCGTGCGCACGCGCACCTTTGGCATCGCCAAGGGCTTTCCCGACCGCTACGATCCCAACGAGTTGCTTGCTCAGAACGGCATGACGGTCGAGAACATGGCCGCCGAAGCGGTACGCCTGCTGAACGAGTAGAAAAACCTCCGCAAGGGAAGCACCCCTGCGGAGGTTTTTATTTTCCCAACTCAATTGTCTCGATCTGTAACACCTAGAGGACAAATCCTCGCCCAATTGTTACAGATCTAGACAAACCGTCTTTGCCCCTGTTGTTTGTCTCAATCTGTAACAGATAGAGACCTTTTGTCCGTCCAGATGTTACAGATCGAGACACTCAAATCCCCCTAAAGAGAAAATCTCAATCTGTAACAGTTACTCGGCAAAAATGGCTGCAGATGTTACAGATTGAGACAAAACAGCGAGGCAGGCCGCCACATCTGCAAGAATCACCACAAAGGTGCCCGTCCCCTTTGTGGTAGTTTTAAGTCATGGTCGGCGCGAAAAACGAATAGCCATTCATACGCGATCTCCTTACTTATATATGTCGCGTTGCCGCCATTATAGCGACCGCCGCGAGCGACCATGCCGTCCGCAAAACGCTATCTCAGCTGCAATAACTGACGTTGCCCAGATAAAACCTGCCAAAATAAACCTGTCCCTTTTTGGTAGGTAGAATTACCCATAAGGTAAGTATGTTTCTGAGTTATTTCGTGTTGACCCATTTGAGCGCGATGGGGTATAACTCTATTCAACCGCTAGGGATTTTATTGAGAAAGGTGTTCTACCATGAGCAAGAACCTCTCCCAGCAGGTCGTTTTCGACCGTCGTGGCTTCATCGCCGCCACCTTTGCAACCGTCGCCGGCCTTGGTCTTGCCGGCTGCTCCGACACCAGCGCCGAGGCCGACAAGGGTTCCGCCGCCGGCTCCTCCAAGAGCCCCGAGGACACCGAGGCTTCCACCACGCTCGATGCCAAGGCATTCGACAAGCTCGTCGACAACGGCCCCAAGGCCGATGATGACGCCATCGCCGCCAGCACCTGGGCCACGGCCGTCAAGGACGCCGGCGTCTTTAAGATCGGTGGCGTTCAGACCTCCACGCTCTTCTCCCTCCTCAACGAGAAGGACGGCAAAACCCGTGGCTTCGACGCCGGCATCGCGCAGCTCCTGTCCAACTACATTCTGGGCGAGAACAAGGTCGAGATCACCCAGGTGACCTCGGACACGCGTGAGTCCGTCCTGCAGAACGGCCAGGTCGATGCCGTCTTTGCCACCTACACCATTACCGATGAGCGCAAGAAGCTTGTCTCCTTTGCCGGCCCCTACTACTACACCCAGCAGGCCATCCTGGTGCTCGCCGACAACGACGACATCAAGAGCGTCGACGACCTGGCCGACAAGAACGTCGCCGTCCAGTCCGGCTCCAACGGCCCCGCCATCCTGGAGGAGTTCGCCCCCAAGGCCAGCCAGCAGGAGTTCAAGACCGACGAGGAGGCCCGCCAGGCACTTCAGCAGGGCCGCGTTGACGCCTACGTCATCGACAACAACATGCAGCAGAGCGCCCTGGTCCGCGAGCCCGGTAAGTACAAGATCGCCGGCAAGCCCTTCGGCAGCAAAGAGCCCTACGGCATCGGCCTGCCGCTCGATTCCGACGGCGTCGCCTTTGTCAACGACTTCCTTAAGAAGATCGAGGACGATGGCACCTGGACCGAGCTGTGGCAGATCTGCATCGGCGATCGCACGGGCGACACCAACGTTCCCGAGCTGCCCGAGATCGGCGCCTAGACAGCGAGCCCAGTAACGGCCGCTACGAAACCATACGGAAACGCACGATGCGCTTTATTGCGCTAAACTGTTTCCACACTGAGTTGTCGGGGCTTCCGTACACACGGGAGCCCCTTTCCTTATCGGCGGGAGGTCCGCATGAGTCTCTCCGAGCTCTGGTCGCTCTATGGCCAGAACTATATCGACGCGCTGCTAGCAACCTGGGGCATGACGCTTGAGTCGTTTGCCATCGCCATGGTGCTGGCCGTCGCTGTCACCGTGATGCGCGTGTCGCCGCTCAAGCCGCTGCGCATTTTTGGCGACCTGTATGTTCAGGTCTTCCGTAACATCCCCGGCATCGCGCTGCTTATCATCGTCGTCTATGCGCTGCCGCCGCTCAAGGTCGTCCTGCCCTACCGCACCTGCGTTATCGTCGCCACGGTCCTTTTGGGCTCGGCCTTTGGCTCCGAGAACTTTATGAGCGGCATCAACACCGTCGGCGTCGGCCAGGTGGAAGCCGCGCGCTCGCTCGGCATGAGCTTCAGCCGTATCCTCGCCAAGATCGTGATTCCGCAGGCGCTGCGCTCGAGCGTGCTGCCCATGACCAACCTCTTTATCGCCGTCATGCTCACCACCGCACTCGGCAGCCAGGTGCCGCTTCAACCACAGGAGCTCACCGGCGTGGTGAGCTACATCAACACGCGCTCGCTCGGCGGCGTCGCCGCGTTCTTTATCTCGGCGCTCGGCTACCTGGGCACGGCCTTTGTGGTGAGCCACATTGGCAACTACATCGATAAGAAGGTGAGGATCCTCCGATGAGCAAGCATTCCACCTCCGCGCTCACCATGCGCGATGCGCTCTACGAGGCCCCCGGCCCCAAGATGCGTGCCAAGATTCGCATCGGCACCGCCATCTCGCTTGTTGCCGTCGCCGCACTCGCCGTCCTCGTGTTGCAGCGCTTTTATGTGACCGGTCAGCTTTCGGTCCACTATTGGTATTTCTTTACGCACCTCACCACCTGGAAGTTCCTGCTTGCCGGCTTTGAGGGCACCGTTAAAGTCGCACTCACCGCTGGCGCCATCGCGCTGTTGTTGGGCCTAGCCCTTATGCTCGGCCGCACCAGCGACATTAAGCCGCTGCAGCTGGTCTGCCGCGTGCTCACCGATTTCTTCCGCGGTGTGCCGAGCCTGCTGTTCATCTACTTCTTCTTTTTGGTGCTGCCTCAGTACAAGATCGCGCTGCCGTCGTTTTGGATGCTTACGCTCCCCGTCGCGCTCGCTGCAGCCGGCGTGCTGGCCGAGATCTTTCGCGCGGGCGTCAACGCCGTGCCGCGCGGGCAGGTCGAGGCAGCCCAAGCGCTCGGTCTCTCCAAAGCTAAAATCACCTTTAAAATCGTGCTGCCGCAGGCGATTCGGTTTATCATTCCGTCGTTGATTTCGCAGCTTGTGGTCGTAGTCAAAGACACCACCGTCGCTTACGTGGTGAGCTACCCCGACCTCATGCAAAATGCCCGCGTGCTCATTACCAACTACGACGCCCTCGTGTCGGTCTACCTGGTAATCGCGGTCATCTACATCCTCATCAACGTCGCGATCAACAAGGCCGCTGTCTACGTTTCGCACAAGACCGGCGCGACCATCATCCGCTAACGCTTTACCATTTCCAGTCATAAGGAGCCGAGCACCATGGCACAGAGCACCTCTTCCACCGGCAATCAGCCGCTGATCGAGCTCAAGCACGTCGATAAGCACTATGGCGATCTGCACGTCCTCAACGACATCAATCTCTCGGTCGACCGCGGCGAGGTCGTCGTCGTGATCGGCCCCTCGGGCTCGGGCAAGTCGACCATGTGCCGAACCATCAACCGCTTGGAAACCATCGACTCGGGCGAGATCCTCATCGAGGGCGAGCCCCTGCCGCAGGAAGGCAAGGACCTTGCCCGTATGCGTGCCGAGCTGGGCATGGTGTTTCAGCAGTTCAACCTGTTCGCACATATGACCGTGCTGCAGAACGTCATGCTGGGACCGGTCGACGTGCTGGGCGTCTCCAAGGACGAGGCCCGCGAGCGCGCCATGGACCTGCTGGGCCGCGTGGGCGTTGCCGAACAGGCCGATAAGGTGCCCGCACAGCTCTCGGGCGGCCAGCAGCAGCGCGTAGCCATCGCCCGCTCGCTTGCCATGCAACCCAAGGCCATGCTTTTTGACGAGCCCACGAGCGCCCTTGACCCCGAGATGATCAACGAGGTGCTCGAGGTCATGGTCCGTCTGGCCCAGCAGGGCATGACGATGATCGTCATTACGCACGAGATGAACTTTGCCCGCCGCGTGGCCGATCGCGTCGTGTTTATGGCCGACGGCCAAATCGTGGAAACCGGCACGCCCGACGAGTTCTTCGACCACCCCCAGACCAAGCGCGCCCAGGACTTCCTCAACTCCATCAAGGGCCACTAACCAGCAACCCCGTGGGACAAATCCATTGAAAGTGTTGTCCCACGTCTCTCATGCGCCCTGTCACCTTCAGATTCGAAAGCAGCACCTATGATCGGAACACGTACTTCCTCGTCCTATACGCCGCACGTCGACGTTGCCCCCGCCGACCGCCCGCTCATCCTGGTGGCGCCGCGTTGGGAAGAGGCAAAGCCGTTTTTGAGCGAGACGCTCTCCCCCAACGAGGAAATCGCCAGTGTCTTTGTCGATGCCATCCTTGCCGCCGGCGGCCTGCCGCTGCAGATGTCCATCACCGAGGACATTGAGGTCATCCGTCATTACGTCGATATCGCCGACGGCATCGCCATTCCCGGCGGCCCCGATGTCAATCCCAAACGTTGGGGCGATGATCGACCCTACGACCCCACCCTCTGCTGCGAGATCCGCGATAGCTTTGAGTTTAAGCTGGTCGACGAGGTGCTCCGCGCCAAAAAGCCGCTCTTTACCACCTGCCGCGGCACGCAGCTGCTCAATGTCGCCACCGGCGGCACCCTGTGCATGGACGTACCGAGCCTGGGCGCGCGCGAGGGCCGCACGCAGTGGCGCCATACCCACGTGCTCAACGACCCCGTGCATCCCGTCGAGGTCGTGCCAGGCTCGCTTCTGGAGCGCGCGGTTGGCGGGCACAGGCTTATCCAGACCAACTCGGCACACCACTGCTGCGTCGAGCGTCTGGGTAAGAGCACGCGCTTGGTCGCCAAGGCAACCGACGGCGTTCCCGAGTGCATCGAAGTCGAAGGCCAGCCTTTCTGCCTGGGCGTGCAATGGCACCCTGAGTACACGTGGAAGACGCTCGAGACCGACTTTAACCTGTGGAAGTCGTTTGTCGAGGCGGCGGCAAAGGTTAAGCAGGCCCGTTAGTTCACGAACCGCACAACAGATAAGGACGCCCCGCCGGCCACATGGTCCGACGGGGCGTCCCTTTGCCTAGCTAAACCGAAGGGAACGCGACAACGTCCGCAGGACGCTCCAGCGTCTCGGCAATGCGATCCCGCACTTCGAGCAGACACTCGATAAGCAACGGATTGAAAGCGCCGCACTCACCGTCCAGAATCATCCGAATCGCCTCTTCTTGCGAAATGGCGTCCTTGTACACACGCACGCTCGTCAACGCATCGTACACATCGGCCACCGAGACCACCTGAGCGGCAATGGGGATATCGTCGCCCTTAAGACCGTCAGGATAGCCCGTACCATCCCAACGTTCATGATGCCAGCGGGCGATTTGGTACGCATAGTCCAAAAGGGCACTTCCTTCATGGTTTCTGCCCAGATTGCGCAGCATGTCGGCGCCAATGGTAGTATGCGTCTTCATTATTTCAAACTCTTCGGGCGTCAGACGTCCGGGCTTGTTGAGAATCGCATCGTCGATCGACATCTTGCCAATATCGTGCAGCGACGACGCCAACGCAATCGAAGAACGCTCCTCGTTGCCAAGAGAGTACTTGTCGCTCCGTCGCGCCAAGTCGCCAAGCAGCAGCTCAGTCAACTTCTCGATATGCGTGACATGCCTGCCGCTTTCGCCATTACGGACCTCCATGACGCTCGCCATGATGTCGACGAGTATACGGCTGTTATTGACGCGCGCATTGTACTGCTGCGACAGCAGACTCGTCAGACGACGCTGTTTGGCATACAGTCGAATAATATTGTTGACGCGACGACGCACAATGCGGTCATCGAACGGGCGACTGATATAGTCCGAGGCGCCCAGCTCGTACGCGCGCAGAACCATATCATCGGAATCTTCGCTCGAAATCATGATGACAGGTAGATTGTCACTAACCGATCGGCGCGACAGATCGGCCAGCACCTCAAAGCCGCTTACGCCCGGCATGACAATATCCAGCAGCACGAGCGACAACTCATCGCCATAGCGGTCGACCATGTCGAGCGCCGCACAACCGTTATCAGCCTCGAGGATGCAATACTCATCCTTAAGCATCTCGTTGAGAATGGCTCGGTTCATCTCGGAGTCATCGACAATAAGCACCAAAGGCTTTTCGCTTTGGAAGGCCTCGATGGAATCGGCATCGGTCACGACCGTACCGGCTTTTGCCTTAGCGCGGCTCAATAACTGGACGGCGCGGCCAACGCCCTCATCGACCGTCTCGCCATGAATGAGAACGCCACCAACACATGCCGTCAAGCTCGCGTGCTCATGGCCCGGAATAATCGTGGCATGAACGGCATCGGATACCTGATGCAGGCGACGGGTGAAGTCATCGGAGGGAATATTGGGCATGACAACCACAAACTTGTCGCAGCCATAGTGCACAAGCTCGTCAGTCGAACGGATTCCGCTGCGCATGGCTGTCGCCACAGCACCGAGCGCAAGGTCGCCGGCATGACGGCCACACGTATCGTTGAAGACCCTAAAATCATCAAGGTCGATCATCGCAACGCCGGCATTCATGCGGGCGCTACGGAGCTTTTCCTCGTAATATCGGCGATTGCGCACGCCCGTCAGCACGTCGGTGTAGACAAGGTCCTCTTCTGTGGCCTCTTGCTCATCAATCGGACGCACCATCAGCAAGACGTGAGGCTCACCCTCGACCTTTAGAGGGCGCAGACGGGCGCGGTACTCAACACCATCGTTGAGCAGTTGCTCCGACACCTCACCCGAATCTGCCAAGGCCTCAAGACTCGACTGACGCAGACAAGGGCAGCGATCGCCGGCGAGTAGGCAGTTAGGCTCGCTCTTAATCTGATCGGCCGACAGCAAACGCACCACGGGGTAGGTCTTCGCGACGCGGGCGACCTCAGCGGCAGCCTCCTCGTCGGTTAGATTTGCCTCGTGATTATTGAGCATATGGGGCCCTTTCTATCGTCACGCACGGCAACGGCGCATATCATATGATACAAGGGTATCATCTAACAGCTGCAGGCAAATGCGCGATTATCGTTGCATTTTTATGACCTGGCAAACAGCGGTAATGGAGCCGCGGGCGCGCGGTTATGGGCGCATTCGTTAACAATGACGAAACGCCAACAGTCCCCCTCCCCGCAGGTCATCGAGCGCGCTAACGCTCCAAGACATCGCGAACGGCGTTTGCCGCCGTAACGGGACGATCGCGCAGACCGTTATGCGCGCCCGGGATCGTCACGAGGGGGCAATCGAGATATTCGGCAGCCGCTCGCGTACCAGCCTCGCGGGGCGTACCGACCGAAAGCTCGCCGAGAAGCACAGCAGCAACGGACTTCGATGCGCGGACACTATCCCAATTGGGAACGTAAGTCATATTTGTTCCGTATTCATTGGCCATGAAGCAGCGACCATTGCGCAGGGCATGTTTGGCTTCCGCTTCGGTCGTCCCAGGAGCCTCGGGGTCCAAGTCGCCGAGGGCTCCCAAGAAAAGCCGGAGCGCCCTTGAAACCTTTCCAGCCGCAATCATATCGAGCAAAACCGGAGCTGCGCCCATGCCGACGCCTTCGGCCGACACAGCCGGCTCATGCAGAATCGCACGGGCGACGAGATGGGGTTCGGTGCGAAGAAGCTCCAGCGCCACCAACGTACCGGCGCTATGCGCAAGCACATTTGTCGAAGCGCCAACGTGTTCGATCACGGCCTGCAGGTCGGCGGCCTGAGTGGAAAGATCATAGCTGCCGTCTGCCGCTTCGCTGCTGCCACCACAGCCGCGGCGGTCGTAGGCAATTACGCGGTAGTTGCGGCTGAGCTCACAAGCGATGCCGTCGAAAAATGTGCCGTCGACACAAGCACCGTGCACGCACACCAAGGCAGGAGTATCAGGCGACACATCCGGGCCGGCATATTCGCGACAGGCAATCGTGGTGCCCGCATTTTCGACCGTAAAATCCATGTTGTGCCCCCATCATCAATGCCCATCCAGTTGCACGTCAGTACGGTTGGATGGACCCGCATTGCCTTATGCCTTGTTAACAGATTAACTGTACCCGAGCCGAGGCTTTTCATGGCACAGCATCATGAGCGACGTGAAAAAACGAAACTTGTAAAGCAAGAGCCCGCACCTTGTTTTGGAGCCGATGCTATGCTTAGGCACAATTGTCTAGAGGAGCATATGCCTATGTCTACGTTTTTGAATGCCAGCCCTATCTTTGGGCCCGTCCGCAGCCGTCGCCTTGGTCTCTCGCTCGGCGTCAACATGATGCCGGCCAGCGGCAAAATCTGCACGTTCGACTGCATGTACTGCGAAAACGGCCTCAACGCCGAGCGCCCCTGCCATGAGCCGTGCAACACAGCCGCCGTAGTACTCGACGCGCTCGAAGCAAAGCTGCGCGAGATGGCAGCCGAGGGCGAGCTCCCCGATGTGATCACCTTCGCAGGCAACGGCGAGCCCACTGCCGCACCGGAGTTTCCGCAGGCCATCGCCGGTGCCGTCGCGCTGCGCGACGAGCTTGCCCCAAACACCAAGATTGCCGTGCTTTCCAACGGCACGCGCGCCGACCGTCCCCAGGTGCATGATGCGCTCATGATGGTCGACGACAACATCCTCAAGCTCGATACGGTCGATCCGGCATTTATCCAGCTGCTCGACCAGCCCGTTGGTCCCTACGACGTCGAGCACCAGATCGAGACGTTCGCGAGCTTTGATGGCCACGTTATCATTCAGACGATATTCCTCACCGGCGAGTACCAAGGCAAGTCTATTGACAACACGGGCGACGAATACGTCGGCCCTTGGCTTGCGGCGCTCGAGCGCATTCGTCCGCAGGAGGCGACCATTTACACGGTGGCGCGCGAGACACCGATCGCTGGCCTTGCTAAAGCGGCTCCCGAGGCGCTCGACGCGATTGCCACGCGCGTGCGCGCCCTCGGCATCCCCTGCCAGGTGAGTTACTAGCACCCGTCTGCCCAAGAGCAGCTAATTTGGGACGGGGCTTTTTTGACTGCTTTTGGGAGCGATATGGGCGGCGCAAGGCCGCGCGGACAAAAGCAGTCAAAAAAGCCCCGTCCCAAATTAGCTGCTCTGCGGGTGGGCTATACTAGCTGCGAATGAAAGGAAGTTAGCCATGTTTGACAATGGACCCGTGCCTGGCCGCAACGACGCTTGCTGGTGCGGCAGCGGCAAAAAATACAAGAAATGTCACAGCTCCTTTGATGAGCGCCTCGAGCGCCTGTGGGAAGAGGGCTGGAACGTCCTGCCCCGCACGCTCTATAAGACGCCTGCCGATATCGAGGGCATCAAGCGCTCGGCCGCCATCAACGTGGGCGTGCTCGATTATGTGGGTGAGCATATCACCGCGGGCATGACCACCAACCAGATCGACCAGATGATCTATGACTACACCGTCGAGCATGGTGGAACGCCGGCCGACCTCAACTACGAGGGCTACCCCAAGAGCGTGTGCACCTCGATCAATGACGTCGTCTGCCACGGCATTCCCTGCGATACGGACGTACTGCACGAGGGCGACATCATCAACGTGGACTGCTCAACAATCTTAGACGGCTATTTTAGCGACTCGAGCCGCATGTTCTGCATCGGCAAGGTCTCGGCCGAGCGCCAGCGCTTGGTCGACGTCACCCGCGCCAGCGTGGAGGCGGGTCTGGCAGCCGTCAAGCCATGGCTGCCGCTCTCCGTGATGGCCGAGGCCGTTCAAAAGACGGTCGAGGACGCCGGTTTTAGCGTGGTGCGCGAGTACGGTGGCCACGGCATTGGCAAGGAGTTCCACGAGGACCCGTTTGTGGGCTTTACCACCGAGGCGCCCGATGTGGACACCATCATGGTTCCGGGCATGGTCTTTACTATCGAGCCCATGGTCAACGCCGGAGCACCCGACATTAAGATTAGCAAGGGCGATGGGTGGTGCGTGCGCACCAAGGACGGCAGCGACTCGGCGCAGTGCGAGGTACAGCTCGTGGTGACCGAGGACGGCTACGATCTGCTGAGCTGGTAGCCGTAGATGCGCCAGGTACTGACGGGCACGCTCGTCTTGCCTCCGGTGTTTTATTTGAACGTTTTGCCAGATAAAACCTGCCAAAATAAACCTGTCCCTTTTTGGCAGGTTGAGCGGAGAGGAATGCTTGTGAACATCCTGGTTTTGCTGCCCGTCAACGACCGCCATCGTGCAATTCTTGAGTCGAGCGCTCCGGGCGAGAATTTTATCTACACGAGCGCCGGCGATATCACGCGCGAACAGGTCGCCGATGCCGACGTGATCCTGGGCAACATCGACCCTGACATGCTCACGGCATGCGATCATCTCCAGCTGTTGCAATTGCAGACCGCCGGCTATGACGACTACCTTGCCGCCGGCACCGTGCCGGCTGAAGCCAAGCTGTCTTGCTCGATCGGCGCCTACGGTCAGGCCGTGAGCGAGCACATGTTTGCCATGGTCCTTTCCATGATGAAGCGCCTGCCCGGCTATCACGACTTGCAGCGCGAGCATCGCTGGGAGGATTTGGGGCCGGTCACCTCGCTCAAAAACGCCAACGTGCTGGTGCTGGGCGCAGGCGATATCGGTGGCCACTTTGCCACGCTCTGCCGCAGCATGGGTGCGCACGTCCGCGGCATCAAGCGCCATCCGCTCGTCTACCCCATTGTGTTTGAGGACATGGACGGCATGGATGCCCTGTCTGAGCGCCTGGCAGAGGCCGACATCGTCGCATCCTTTATGCCCAGCACGCCCGAGACCCGTGGTCTGGCGAACGCCGAGTTCTTCGCCGCGATGAAACCGGGCGCGTTCTTTGCCAACGGCGGCCGCGGCGATCTTGTGGTCGCCGACGACCTGGTTGCCGCTCTGGAATCGGGACATCTCGCCGGCGCCGCGGTCGACGTCACCGATCCCGAGCCGCTGCCCGCCACAAGCCCGCTGTGGGATGCACCCAACATGCTCATCACGCCGCACGTCTCGGGTTGGTTCCACCTGGCCGCCACGCTCAATAACGTGGTCGACATCGCCGCGGAGAATCTGCGTCACCTGCTGGCCGGCGAAACTTTACGTTGTTGGATTGAGCATTAGATTGTTCCGGCGTTTTACCAAACGCCGGAACCCCTCGACGCTGCGAGCCCGCCGTTTGGCCAATCTGCCGTTCAATTTCAAAGGCGCGACCAGAAGGTCAGCGCCTTTTCATTTCACGGCACCTTGGCTCAAACGGCGGGCTCTCGCTGACTTTTGCTCTACCTGCGGCGGTTCCGCTGGCGTCGGCTTCATCTGCAAGCCTTAGCAGCTCCGTCTTACCGTTGACATTGCGGCATTTGCCCAGATAAAACCTGCCAAAATAAACCCGTCCTTTTTTGGCAGGTTTTAAAGCTCCACACTTTCGGCACCGTTGATGTTTAGGTCGCGCTCGTAGAAAGCCGTGAGGGCGCGGATCGCGTACATCACGTCGCGCACGCCACCGGTCTCGTAGCTCGAGTGCATGGCCAGCTGCGGCAGGCCCACGTCCACGGCGTGCATGCTCGCCTGCATATTGGACAGATTGCCGAGCGTGGAGCCACCCGCCATATCGCTCTTGTTGGCAAAGGCTTGCGTAGGCACATCTGCGTCATCGCAGATGGCCTGGAACACTGCGCGGCTAAAGGCATCGGTGCAGTAGTGCTGGTTGGCGGCTTCCTTGATGACGATACCGCCGTTGAGCACGACCTGGTTGTGGGCATCGCACTTCTCGGCGTGGTTGGGATGCACGGCGTGCGCGTTGTCGCAGCTCACGAGCATCGAGGCGGCAAGCGCACGGTGGTACGACTCGTCATCAAAGCCCAGCGACCCGTTAATGCGACGCAACGCATCGGCCAAGAACGTCGACATGGCGCCCTGCTTGGTCTCGGAGCCAACCTCCTCGTTGTCGAAGCAGCAAAAGACCGAGATGTCGTGCGCATTCTCGGCACCCAAAAATGCCTGCAGCGAGGTGTAGGCGCAGGCTAGGTCGTCGAGCTTGGGCGTCGAGATAAACTCGTCGGCCCAGCCCCAAATGCGCGCGTCCTGACGATTGACCAGGAACAGATCGCGGCCCAAAATCTGTTCGGGCTCGACGTCCAGTTCGTCGGCGATCAGAGCATCAAAGTCGCCCTGCTTAAGCTCGCCGGCGCTGATGAGCGGGCACAAGTCGACAGCGCGGTTGGGTGCAAAGCCCTCATTGACGCCACGGTTCATATGGATAGCAAGGCTCGGAATGATAGCGACCTCGCGCTCGGTGGCAAGCAGGCGGCTCTCAATACGGTCGCCCTCGCGCACCAGCACGCGTCCAGCCAGTGCCAACGGGCGATCGAACCAGGTGTAGTCGATCATGCCGCCGTAGGCCTCGGTGTTCAGGCGCAGCGTCTCGCCCGCGCCGTCAAGCTCGGGCACGGCCTTGACCTTAAACGTCGGAGAATCGCTGTGCGACGCCGTGAGCTGAAAATGATAGTCACCGGCAACGCCGTCCTCGCCCCACGTCGCGGCCAGGTCCTCGCCCACCTTAAAGGCGATAACGCTCGAGGTGTTGCGCTGCATGTAATAACGCCCGCCCGGCTCGATGTCCCACGCCGCATTCTCGGGCAGGTAGGTAAAGCCCGCCTCGTCGAGCTCGGCCATAATGGTCGCCGCCGTATGGAACATGCTGGGGCACGCCTCGATAAAGTCGATAAGGTCGTTGGCGGCCTCGATATCGTCGGCCGTCACATGCGCGCGTTCGGGCGTTTCCTGATCCGTCATGCTCTCCCCTTTCGCTGGGTTGATGGTCCCCTCCAGCATACCCCGCCACGCCAGCGCCGCACTCTTCATTCCATGTTTAATCCCGTGCCACTCACCAGGTTGAGCCATCATGCCCGCGCTCCTTTTGCGATAATTACGCTAACAGGACGAGAGGAGCCGTCATGAAGCCACGTAACATTGCCATCGCCTGCGGTGTCGCGGGAGTCGCCGTCGGCCTTGCCGCTGCCACCGGTATCGTTTACCGCAAGCAAATCAAGTCCGCCGCGTCGCTCAAACGCTTGACCGGCTACGCGGATGGCTATGACCTGTACGCAATCGACATCGCCTACGACTACGATCTTGATCGCATCATCGCCGCTGGCGTGCGCGACGACCAGGCCTACATCGATGCCGTGGTGGCGCAGGTGCTGCCCGGTGTGCCGGCACATGTCCAGGCTCCCCAGTTTGCCTGCAGCGCTTTTGTCGCCGTAGATGCCGAAGGCCGCGTGCGCACCGGTCGCAATTACGACTTTAAGGACGACACCTCGGCGCTGCTGGTGCGCAATCACCCACGCGGCGGCTATGCCTCCATCGGGTTTGCCGCCCTTAACAACCTGGGCGATAACACTCCGCTTGACTCCGTCGCCGGACGCGCCGCCGCACTCATGGGTCCGTTTGCCCAGCTCGACGGTGTTAACGAATGCGGCGTGTCCGTTGCCGTACTCACCCTGGATTCCAAGCCCTGTGACCAGGACACGCAACGCCCTGTCATCAATACCTCGCTCGCCATCCGTCTGGTGCTCGACCGTGCCGCCACCACGCAAGGAGCTGTCGACCTGCTTTCCGCCTACGACATGCACGCCATGGCAGGACGCGATTATCACTTCTTTATCAACGACGCCACCGGTGACGCGCGCGTAGCAGAGTGGGATCCGCACGATCCGGACCGCGCTTTCAAAGCGACTCCTGTACGCCAGGTTACGAACTTCTACCCCTGCTATGGCGACGAAGTGCTGCCCAACCAAAAGAACGGCGAACTGGGCCATGGTAAAGAGCGCGCCATCGCAATCGCCGATGTCCTTGACGCCCATGTCGGTGCCCAGGACGAAACGATTGCCTGGGAAGCCCTGCGCGCCGCAGCTCAAGAGCCCAAACAGGGAGACATCACCAGCAATACGCAATGGTCGGTCGTCTTTGACAATACCGAACCCGCCGCCGCTATTACGCTGCGCCGCCACTGGGGCGACGTCGACGCCTTCGCACTGTAAGGAGCCAGGCCCGTCGACCTTACGCTCGCCTGACGTTGTTTACATTTCTATACGCTTGAGCTAACACGTTTTACCCCCGTATCAACAGTGTGCGGGGGTAAACTTATGCGCATGTTATAACTTGCCCGGAAGGATTCATCATGCTTAGGATCGGTCTTCTTACCAGTGGCGGCGACTGTCAGGCGCTCAACGCCACCATGCGCGGCATCGTCAAAACGCTTATGACCAATAGCGAAGAACCTATCGAGATCTATGGTTTTGAGGACGGCTACCAGGGCCTTATCTACAGCAGGTTCCGCGTCATGACGCCCGCCGATTTTAGCGGCATCCTCACCCGCGGCGGCACCATTTTGGGCACGAGCCGCACGCCGTTCAAGCGCCTGGACATTCCCGAGGCCGACGGTGTCGAGAAGGTGCCCGCGATGGTCCACACCTATCACAAGCTGCAACTCGACTGCCTGTTTATGCTGGGCGGCAACGGCTCCACCAAGACCGCCAACCGCCTGCGCGAAGAGGGCCTCAACGTTATCGCTCTGCCCAAGACCATCGATAACGACACCTGGGGCACCGAAATGACGTTTGGCTTTACGAGCGCCATCGACGTCGCCACCAAGTGCATCGACGACATCCACACCACCGCCTCGAGTCACGGCCGCGTGTTCGTTATCGAGATCATGGGCCACAAGGTTGGCTGGATCCCGCTGTACGCCGGCGTCGCGGGCGGCGCGGACGTCATCCTGATTCCCGAGATTCCCTACGACATGGGTAACGTCATCAAGACCATCGAGCATCGCATGGAGACCGGCAGCCGCTTTACGATCGTGGCCGTCGCCGAGGGCGCTATCTCCAAGGAGGACGCGGCGCTGCCCAAGAAGGAGTACAAGAAGAAGCTCGCCGAGCGCACGAGTCCGTCGATTGTCTACGACATTGCCAAGGAAATCGAGGCCAAGACCGGTCGCGAGACCCGCGTCGCCATCCCCGGCCACACGCAGCGCGGCGGTCAGCCCGACGCCCAGGACCGCATCTTTGCGACCCAGTGCGGCGTTGAGGCGGCACTGGGCTGCCTACGCGGCGAGTTTGGCTACATGATTGCCCTGCGTGACGGCAAGATGTGCCACATGCCGCTCGAGGAGGTCGCCGGCAAGCTCAAGTTTGTCGATCCCCAGAGCGACCTGGTACGCGAGGCCAAGGCGCTGGGCATCAGCTTCGGCGACGAATAGCCTCGGCCGAAATCCATCCCATCGGGCCCTCCGACCCCGCCCGACGTATTTCGATTTGGCTCCTCCCTTGACTCCGTCAAAGGTCGCCAATCGAAATCGTCGGTCGGGGTCGGAGGGCCCTGCGTTTACATGCTCGCCGAGGCTATTCGACTTCTTGCTGCGGGTGCCTGGTCTGAAATTCAGTTGCGGTGAAATAGTTCCTGCTCAGCCCCGCAAATGGCTGAATCTAGAAGCTATTCCACCGCAATTTACTGAGTGGGGCTCTTGGCTGCTACTTGCACTGACATTTGTCCTGAAATGGCTGGTCGTTAGGGGTTGCTACCGGTAGTTGCGGTAGGGTTGGAGCAAATTCTAACTAGAAATGGTGGTCGCTACCGGTTGTTCTCGGCATACTCGGCTCATTCGATTACGATCACCACATGAAAGGAACTGCCATGGATCTTGCGATGGCGCAGCGGCTCGTTGATCGCCGCAAGGCTGCCGGGCTTTCTCAGGAGGCGCTTGCTGCCCAGCTGGGCGTGAGTCGTCAGGCTGTCAGTAAATGGGAGCGCAGCGAATCCTCACCCGATACCGATAACCTTATTGCGCTCGCCGCGCTGTATGGCGTGTCGTTGGATGAGCTGTTGTATGGGGAGGCGGTGGATAGCACTGACGACTCGCAAGCTGATGATGAGGCACAGAACAGCAACGCCGGCACCAAAGCTTCAGATGAGGCTGAAGAGGCTGAGGCTTCTACTGAGCACGCTGGTTACAGCGATAAACCACTTGTCGATATTTCCCTCGCGCGCGGTATCCACGTTATTGATCCCAACAAAGGCGAGGAAGTCCATGTTGGCTGGAGTGGCATCCATGTGGCTAACGAGCGGAAGGGTGAAGAGGTCCATGTGGGGCCAGGCGGATTGCATATCGACACGCTTGAGGACGATGGGCATAGCGTGCATACCAACGACGACAGCACCGTCACCATCGACGGCGAGACGTTTTCCAGCTGGAAGGAAGCACACGACAAGCTCGACCATCATGGCAAGCATTTCCACACCAAGGTCGGACGTGCATGGAACAAATTCCCCTTCCCCGCACTTGTCACTCTCGCCTATCTGGTGCTCGGCATTGTCTACGGCACATGGGCTACGGGACTCTTCCTCGTCTTTTTGATTCCCGTCTATTACGCGCTTGGCGACTTTATCGACCAACGCCACTTATCTAAGCTGATCGATGTCGTCTATTCGGTCAGTGCCGAGGCATGGTTCCTCTACATGTGGCTCTGCCTGGGGCAACCCCATCCCGCCTGGGTAATACTCATTACCATCCCGGTCGTAAAAGCACTCATGCGTTGGTGCCGTAAACAATGGAAGCATCGCGAGCGTGCCTAAACCATCCCAGCCCGACGGCAGCACCCAACTAGTACCCCCCCGCCCATCCCTCCTAAGTTGCGGTGATATAGTTCCGTTTTTGGCCTTAAGTAGTCGAGTTTAGGAACTATTCCACCGCAACTTACGAATGATCGGAGCGGCTACAGCACAAGCGTCGGCGTTCGTTTGATAGTTCGCCACGAAAAGGGGCCATCTACTACGTTTAACTCGATAGGGCCAACCATGACCGCCTTTTATGAAAATCAACAGGCCTTCTACCTGCGGTTTTATTTTTCGTTTTCCCGGCATGGTTGAGGGTATCCAATTAAACGTAGTAGATAGGCCCGTTTTGTGGCATACGACCCATTCAGGCCCAATCTCGAAGGCTAAAGAGAGTCTCTCATCCACGCCTGCGAGCAGAAGATAGCAAAGCAACAAACGCCGGGTCGCCCGTAGGTGTCCGGCGTTTGCCCAGATAAAACCTGCCAAAATAAACCTGTCCCTTTTTGGTAGGTTACTCGGCGCTTTTGAGGGCACCGACCATGTCAATCTTGTTGAGGGTTCGGTTGGTGACGAGGTTGACGATAAACGTAAAGCCAAACGAAAGCACCACAGCGAGCACGAAACTCAGCGGCTCGACCTCAACATCAAAGTACAGCGACGGCATCTGAAGAACGTACGTAAAGCTCTCGGCAAGCAGGCCACCCAGCGGCACGCCCAGTGCGGTGCCAATCGCCGTAAGGATCAACGTCTCCTTATTGACGTAGTGGTGCACCTCGCCACGGCGGAAGCCCAGCACCTTGATGGTCGCCAGCTCGCGTTCGCGCTCCGAAATATTCGTATTAGACAGCGTAAACACCACCACAAACGACAGGCACGCCGCCATAAAGGTCACAAGCACTACGACCGAATTGATAATCGTAAAGTTCGCCTCATAGTTCTCCCAATGCTCGGCCGTACTCGAAATCGTAAGCCAACCGTCGCTCTTAAGCTTCTTGCTAAACGCAATCTGGTCGGCCGACGAGCCCTTAAGCAGCACAAAGATGCCGTTAAGACGCGCGCTTCGACCGAACGCGCGCTCATAGGTGCCCTGCGTCATATAAAGCGTGTTGCCCAAATAATTGAGCGAGATATCGCTAACCTTGACCTTGGTAACATTGAGCGACGAATCCTGGACCTGCGCCGTATCGCCCGGCTGAATCCCCAGCACCAGCTGTGAACTCTTGCTTAAATACACGTCCCCGTCACGCAGGGCGAGCGGTTCTTTGGACTCATCCTCCAGGCGCACGTAATCGTCCAGGTCATTCGTGCGGTCGTCGGGAATCACAATGAGCTGTACGGTCTCGCTCTTACCGCCAAACGTAAAGGTGACGTTGTCGGTCATAATCGGCAGGGTCGAGGTCACGCGTACGCCGGAGTCGCTGGCCGCGCTACGCTCTTCCAGCGCCGCACACGTCTGAGCATAGTCATCGGGATTGGCGACCGCCAGCAAGTCATAGCGCGTGATATGCCCGTACTGTTTGGGCGAAAGCGCCACCGACGTATCGCGGATGCCCATACCGCAGATCACAAGCGCCGTGCAGCCGGCGATACCGAAGATGGTCATAAAGGCACGTTTTTTGTAGCGGAACAGGTTACGTGCTGCCACCTTGTTCAAAAAGCCCATGCGGCGCCAAATAAAGCCGATGCGCTCAAGCAAGATGCGCGAGCCGGCTCGCGGGGCCTTGGGACGCATAAGCGAGGCTGGGGTCTCGGCCATCTCGTGGCGGCAGGCGATAATCGTGGCACCCACCACGCCCACGGCAAACAGCGCCACCGAGACGATCGAGGACACGATGTCGTACGAAAGCAGCATCTGGGGCAGTGAGTACATGTCGTCGAACACCGTAAACAGGAACAGCGGCAACCCCACAAATCCGATGATGTTGCCGAGTACGCCGCCGAACAGACATGCCCACAGCGAGTAGTCCACGTATTTGGACAGGATTCGCCCGCGTGAATAGCCGAGCGCCTTGTACAAGCCAATGAGCGTGCGCTCCTCCTCGACCATACGAGTAGCGGTGGTAAGGCTGATGAGTACGGCTACGACAAAGAAAATAAATGGGAAAACCGTGGCGATGGCCTCAATCGAAGAACTGTCGCTCTCGACGCTTGAGTAGCTTGCGATGTTACCGCGATCCTGGATGTACCAAGTGCATTCGCCCAGATCGGAAAGCTCGGCGCGTGCATCGGCAAACTGCTGGTCGGTGGCGGCGCGGCGCTGGTCCAAATCGGCCTGAGCCCGAGCGCGCTCCTCACTGCCCTGGGGCATGCGGTTGATGTTGTCCTGCTCAATCCCAAAGAGCATATTCGCCTGGCGCTCGGAGGCATCCAAGCTTGCCGGCGCGTCGACCGTCAGCTCTTGGGCGCGCACCTTCTCACGCTCGTCGCGAATCTTCTCGATATTACCCTTGACCTCGTTGATCTTTGTCGTGTAGGTATCTGAATAGGAGTTGAGGCTCTTGGCTCCCTCGACGATCACGTGGACCGCGGAGTAGGAAGAAGATGTCGCGGCATCCTCGCTCACATAGAACTTATAGTCCGCAGCCGAAGCAGCGCGAAAGGCGTTGACTGTCGAGTCGGAGCTCACATCAGTAGGATCGAGGACCTCGGCCGTAATGGTGTAATCACCCGCGGCAAACTGGTCCTTGGCGCTTTGGTTCGACGAGCTCGCGTCATTGGCGGCAAAACTCACCGTGTCGCCGAGCTTTTTGCCCGAAGCCTTCAGGAACTTCGAAGTCACCGCGACCTCGCCGGCGCTCTCGGGCAAATCGCCGCTCACCAGCACCGGTTGATCGATATTCTTCCCGGAAAGGCTCTGCACGACTACACGCTCGCGCGTGGTACCCACGGCGGTGTAGGCGGTCTCGGTGTAGATGCCCTCGGCCGTCTCGACGCCGTCGACCTCTTGGATAGCCGCAAGATCGTCGCGCGTAAGGCCATAGGTCGACCGCACGTTAATGTCATAGACATTCTGCTGGTCAAAATAGACGTCGACCGAATCGCGCAGATCCTCGCAGCCCGCCTTAAGACCGCACATCACGCTCACGCCGAGCGCGGTAATGACCACGATAGATAGGAAGCGCTTAAGACTGCCTCGGATTGTGCGGGAGATGCCACGGCGAAAAACCGTCGGCGCCATATCATTTGAGCTTTGAGCGGTACGGTAGGTCGCGAGCTCCCGATCGTGACCCACGTGCTCCGTATCGTGGTTTTGGCTGTTTTGGCGATCTTGGTCCATGGGCGCTACCACTCGATCGTCTCGATAGGCACGGGATTTTGCTGGACCGTCTCGCTCTCCACACGACCGCTCTTAAAGCAGATCAGGCGATCGGCCATGGGCGCGAGCGCGGAGTTGTGCGTGATGATGATGACCGTAATGCCCTGCTTGCGGCAGGTATCCTGCAGCAGCTGCAAAATCTGCTTGCCGGTTTTGTAGTCGAGCGCGCCCGTGGGCTCGTCGCACAGGAGCAGCTTGGGGTTCTTGGCCAGTGCGCGGGCGATGGACACGCGCTGCTGCTCGCCGCCCGAAAGCTGCGCGGGGAAGTTGGCGAGGCGCTCGCCCAGGCCAACCTGGCGAAGTGCCTGTTCGGCATCGAACGAATCGGGGCAGATTTGCGCCGCAAGCTCGACGTTTTCGAGCGCCGTCAGGTTGGGAACCAGGTTATAGAACTGGAAGACAAAGCCGACGTCGGCGCGGCGGTATTCCACGAGCTGCGCCTCATTGGCGGAACTCACGTCGCGCCCATCCACCGTTACGGTGCCGGAAGTCGCCGTATCCATGCCGCCCAGAATGTTGAGCGCCGTGGTCTTGCCGGCACCCGAAGCACCCAAAATGATGGCGAGCTCACCGCGCTCGACCGTAAAGCTCGCGCCATCGAGCGCGTGAATGCGGGCGTCACCCTCGCCGTATGCTTTGACGACGTCCTTGAATTCGATATAAGCCATCGATTAATTCCCATCTGGTCGGATAACTCTTTAGTATTACCCATTTCGCACCGACCAAAAAGGGACAGGTTTATTTTGGCAGGTTTTATATGGGGAAACGGCAGCTATAGATGAGGCGCCGGGGAGGCAGAGAAATCATCGACGGGGTCAGGTCGACCGCCAAACACAATGCACGCATCTCAATCTGTCAGCCAAATCATTCGAACAGCTGTTCGTTTCTATGATATGATTCAGCTATCTAAGCAGGCCAATACGCAGAAAGGCGGCCAACATGGCGTTCGACTTTAAGAAGGAATGCAAGGAGCTCTACAAACCTGCAAGCAAGCCGAGTATCGTAACTGTCCCGCCTATGAGCTACGTTGCCGTTCGCGGAAAGGGCAACCCAAATATCGAAGGTGGCGAGTATCAAAACGCCCTGCCGCTACTTTACGGCATCGCCTATACCGTCAAGATGTCGAAGAAAGGCTCAAGGAGTATCGAAGGCTATTTCGACTTTGTGGTACCGCCGCTCGAGGGTTTCTGGTGGCAAGAGTCCCCGAGCGGCGACATCGATTATGTACACAAGGACGATTTCAACTTTATCTCGTGCATCCGCCTGCCCGATTTCGTCACCCGAGATGACTTTGACTGGGCGGTCGCGGAAGCCACGACCAAAAAGAAACTGGACTTTTCCGCCGTCGAACTGCTTAAAGTTGACGAGGGCCTCTGCGTTCAATGCATGCACACCGGGCCCTACGACAACGAGCCGGCAACCGTAGACGCCATGCATGAATATGCGACCGAGCAGGGCTATGTCCCCGACTTCTCAGACACCCGTTTACATCACGAAATCTATCTCTCCGATCCACGCAAATGTGCACCGGAGAAACTTAAGACTGTGGTTCGTCATCCTATCAAGCGCGCTGAATAGCGTGGGGCGTCATTTCACGCGCTAGGTTTTAAGCCATCCAACCAGCCGCCTCCTAGGCCGTCCGGTAATAATCTTGACGCAGCCCGTCGCATCTTATAAGTTAGTTTTGCTAAAGCTGGAAAGCCTCTCAACGATGCGCAACTCCAGCTCTTTTTCTATCAAGAGAGCAAGTGTCGGAAAGCAAAATGTCAGAAAGCAGCGCATCGAGCAGAATCAAACGTCTGCTCAACACCTATAGCGGTCTTGTGCTTATGGGTGCCGTCGGAATCCCCGTCGGTATCATCGTTGGCGCCATCTGCGCGCTCTTTGGACGCGTGCTTTTGGCGATCGGCGCCTTCCGCGACGAACACATCACCCTGCTCCTCCCCTTCCTCGCCCTTATGGGCCTTGCCATCGTGTTTGCCTACCGCGCTTGGGGCAAGGGCGCCGACCGCGGCATGAGCCTGGTATTCGACGTAGGCCACGGGCGTGAGGACGCCATCTCGCCGCGCTTGGTGCCGCTCATTATGCTGAGCACGTGGGGGACGCACCTCTTTGGCGGCAGTGCGGGACGCGAGGGCGTGGCCGTGCAGATCGGTGCAACCGTCTCACATTGGATCGGCCGACGTCTACCTTTCCGAGACCCCGGCAACACGTTTTTGCTTATCGGCATGGCCGCCGGCTTTGCCGGGCTCTTTCGAACGCCCCTTGCTGCCACGGTCTTTGCTATCGAAGTACTGGTCGCAGGACGCATGGAATACCGCGCGCTGTTTCCCGCGCTTACAGCCTCGCTCGCCGCAAGTATGACCTCCGGTGCCCTGGGACTCGAGAAGTTCGAGGTCGCCGTTGTCGCCTCATGCGCGCTTGATCTCCCCGGCCTTGGACGGCTTGCGGTACTAGGCATCGCGTTTGGCATGGTAGGCGGTGCCTTTGCCTGGTGCCTTGCCCATGCCAAGACCCTTGCGGCGCGGCTGCTCCCCAACCCCTATGCGCGCATCGCCGCTATCGGCATCGCGCTATCGGCGATTCTGTTCGCACTGTGGCAGGGTCGATACTGCGGCCTTGGCACCAACCTGATATCGGCGGCGCTCAACGGTAACGGTAAGGTCGCCATCATGCCTTGGGACTGGGCGCTCAAATTCGTACTCACCATCGCCACACTTGCCGCAGGATATCAGGGTGGTGAGGTGACGCCGCTGTTTTCCATCGGAGCCAGCCTGGGCGTCGTACTCGCCGGGATTCTCGGCATGCCCGTCGAGCTCTGCGCCGCGCTGGGCTACGCAGCCGTCTTTGGCAGCGCCACCAATACGCTGCTCGCACCCATCCTTATTGGCTGCGAAGTCTTCGGCTTTGGTAATCTGCCGATGTTCTTTATTGTCTGCGTCGTGGCTTACCTGTTCAACATGGATAAGTCGATCTACGCCCTGCAAGAGCGAGCGTAGAAAGATGTCCAAGCAGGTGGTCTCA
Organism: Collinsella sp. WCA1-178-WT-3 (M1); assembly: GCF_009696325.1. Lineage (GTDB taxonomy): Bacteria > Actinomycetota > Coriobacteriia > Coriobacteriales > Coriobacteriaceae > Collinsella. The sequence continues at coordinate 180,307 of NZ_VUME01000001.1, read as the reverse complement.
ACCGGAAACGACGTCCCACTCTGAGGCTGTATTCCGGGACACGGTTTCCGCTTGGGACGCCATTCGGAAAGCGCATCCCGCTTTAAAACGGAATTCCGGGACGTGGTTTCCGTCTGAGTCTCCATTCGGAAAGCGTGTCCCGTTCTTTCACGGCATCTTGGCTATGCAAAGTGTTCGAGCGCTAGTCCTCGTACGCGCCCTCAAGCCGAAGCAGCCACTCCTTGCGATCGAGCCCGCCGGCATATCCGTTAAGCGCGCCGTCGGCGGCAACCACGCGATGGCACGGCACGATAATCGAAATAGGGTTGCGAGCGACCGCAGCCCCCACCGCACGAGGAGACATAACGGGGTCCTCGTTCCCCGGCACCCGATGGCGGGCGGCGACACGAGCCGCAATCTCGCCATACGTGGCGACCTCGCCACGCGGAATAGAAAGCAGCTCAAACCAGACTTCACGCTGAAACGCCGTACCGATCATATGCAACGGCGGCGTATACCGAGGCTCCTGCCCTGCAAAATAAGCATTCAGCCAAGCCCACGAACGCTCAAGCACCGAAGAAGCCGTACCATGAGCCGGACTCGCCGACGACATGCCACCAGCACCGGAAACCGCATCGGCCCCTTCAACATGTTCGGAGTCTTCCCGGAGAAGCGTGGAGCCAAAGTGCTCCTGCCCCTCAAACCAAAGCCCCGTCAGGCCGCGGCCATCAGCGGCAAGCAGGATTTCGCCCAAAGGCGAAGCAAACGTCGTCGTGACCACCAGCGGCTCCTTTCAAAACTCCGCACTATAATACCGCGAATTGTGCAGACAACCTGTCTGATACGCCCGGGCAGGAACGCAATTGCTTAAGCGAGGCCACTTTCCCCAATCAAGAGAAGAAGACGCGGGGCTTCGACGCCAGAGCGGTACCCATGCCAGCTGAGCTCTAATACTTTTCCCGAGAAGTGAACGAGTAAAAACGAGGCCCCGAAGCATCCACACCTTTAGACCGTAAAACCGCAGGATTCGCGCAGCAAAACCGCAGGAAATAGCGGTCAAAATATGCCAATGCTTCGGGGGTCCAAAATAGGTCGTTCACTTCTCGGGAAAAGTATTCAACTTCAATTCACCCCAACCCCAAAGTCACCTCAGGCAGCAGGCGCGAAGCGCCGCAGCTGCCGTCACGGACCCGCAGTCCCCAAAGGAGGCAGGCGCAAAGCGCCGAGGCCGCCGCCGGGACCAGGGCCCGCAACGGCCACGTGCCCTCACATCAGCCCAGCGGCCCCAACCAACAACGGCCCCATCGCAGGCCGCTCGCAGCCGAGTCACTGCAGGCGGGGCCGGGCTCAGCTTTCAGAACACTCCGCAGACCAGTGCGGCGCCTTGTCCGCGGCTCCGAAGGAGCAGGACAAGGCGCCGCACATGGTCGAGGACGTTCTGAAAGCTAAGCCCGGCCACCGCCGGACAGTTCCACCGCTACTCGCAGAGCAGCTTGGCGATCTGGACGGCGTTGGTTGCCGCGCCCTTACGGATTTGGTCGCCACAGCACCAGAAGGTGATGCCACGCGCGGCCTCGGGGTTCGAGATGTCGCGGCGCACGCGACCGACCCAAATCAGGTCCTGGTCGGAGGTGTCCATCGGCATGGGGAATCGGTCGTGCGCATCCTCGGCGCCCAAGTCGTCGACCAGCTTGACACCCGGGGCAGAAGCCAGCGCAGCACGGGCTTCCTCGACCGTAATGTCGCGCTCAAACTCGAGCGTAATGCTCTCGGAGTGCGAGCGCAGCACAGGCACGCGCACACAAGTGCAGTTCACGCGCAGCTCGGGCAGGTGCATAATCTTGCGACCCTCGTTTTGCAACTTCATCTCCTCGGAGGTAAAGCCCTCCTCCTTGACGCCGCCAATCTGCGGAATCAGGTTGCTCGCCAACTGGGCGGCAAATGCGCGCGGCTCGGGAATCTCCTCGCCACGACCCAGGGCGGCCAGCTGGGCCTCGAGCTCGGCCATACCGGGAGCACCAGCGCCCGAAGCCGCCTGGTACGTCGAGACGATCATGCGCTTCACGCCGGCGAGCTTGTGCAGCGGCCAGGTGGGAACCAGGCCGATGATAGTTGCACAGTTAGGGTTAGCGATAAGGCCGTGATGCCACTTGATGTCGTCGGCATTGATCTCGGGCACGACGAGCGGCACCTCGGGATCCATGCGGAAGGCGTGGCTGTTGTCGACCACGACGGCGCCACGCTTGACGGCCTCGGGCAGCAGCTCCTTGGCGATATCGTCGCCGGCAGCGCCGAGTACGATGTCGCAGCCCTCAAAGGCCTCGGGGCAAGCCTCCTCAATAACAACCTGCTCGCCGCGGAACTCGACGGTCTTGCCCGCAGAGCGCGCGCTCGCCAGCAGCTTGAGCTTGCCAACCGGAAACTCCTGCTCGTTGAGGCACTCGAGCATCTGGGTGCCCACGGCCCCCGTCGCGCCCAAAATAGCAACCGTGTACTGTTTCATGCTTCCCCCTTTGAAGGTTGTGGCTTTTGCCCGCACGCCAAGCAGGCAGGATATTCTTGCCCAGTGTATACAAGAACGGGGCGGACACGAAACCCACCCCGTCGAAACGAAACCGAAACGAAACGCCCCGCGCTAGATTTTTTGGAACATGCCTCAAAAACCCACTCATGCGCCAAAAGGTAGATTTCTAGACATATCCCAAAAATCTACCGGGATGGTCGCTATTTGTGGAGGGCAGCCAGGGCGGGTTCAATCGGTGCAGGAGCCTCCAGATCGGAGACCTTCACAATGCCGTTCTCGTCGGAGAAGGCACGGTAAATGGTCTGAATCGCCAGGTCGAAGTCCTTATCCTCGACACCGATAATGATGTTGATCTCGTCGCAGCTCTGCGAAATCATGCGCACGCTCACGCCAGCCTGGCCGAGCATGCCAAACAGGTGGCCAGAAATACCTGCGCGGCCGCGCAGGTTACGGCCGACGGTCGCGATGAGCGCCAGGCCCTCGACAACCTCAATCTCGAGCGGCTCAACCTCCTGCTGGATGTCGCCCACGAGCGAGTACAGCGAATCGTGCACATCCTGCTCCTGTACCACGGCGCCAAAGCGGTCGACGCCGGTGGGCATGTGCTCGACGGAAACGTCATAGCGCTCGAAGACCGAAAGTGCACGGCGCATAAAGCCGACGCGGGGCTTGGTGCGATCGCGGGCCACGTTGATGGCGACAAAACCGCGCTTGCCGGTCACGCCGGTAATGATGGGCTCCGCCTCGCCCTCATCAGCCGTCTCGCTAATGATGGTGCCGGGGTCCTGCGGCGCATTGGTGTTCTTGATGACCAGCGGAATACCCGCCTCGCGCACGGGGAACACGGCCTCCTCGTGAAGGACGCTTGCGCCCATGTACGAAAGCTCGCGCAGTTCCTCGTAGGTAACGCGCGCAATGGGCTGAGCCTCGGGAACAATACGCGGATCGGCAGAGTAGAAGCCCGAGACGTCGGTCCAGTTCTCGTAAAGGTCGGCGTCCAGACACTTGGCCAGAATCGAGCCCGAGATATCGCCGCCGCCACGATCGAGCAGCTTAATCTGGCCCTCACGCGTCGCGCCGTAGAAACCGGGCATAACAAAGCCGCCCTGCTGACCGTACTCCTGCACCAGCTCGGAGGTGCGGTTCATGCTGAGCGTACCGTCGTGATGGAACGCCACAACCGTCGCGGCGTCCAGGAACGGCAGGCCCAGGTACTCGGCCATCAGGCGAGCGGTGAAGTACTCGCCGCGGCTCACAAGCTCCTCGGTGGAGTAGCCGCCCGAGCGGGCGCGCTCGGCAAAGGCCGCGAACTCCTCACGGATGGGATAGGTGAGCTCCAGCTCGTCAGCGATATCAAAATAGCGCTGGCCAATGTCCTCGAGCAGCTCCTCACACGACACGTGATACTTAACGTGCGCGTTAACCAGGTAGAGCAGGTCGGTCACCTTGGTGTCGCCCTTAAAGCGGCGACCGCAGGCGGAAACCACCACAAAACGGCGGGCCGGGTCGGCATCGACGATGGCCTTGATCTTCTTAAAGTGTTCGGCGTCGGCGACCGACGAGCCGCCAAACTTGGCAATCTTAATCATGGGCTGGAGGTTACCTTTCTAAAAGCCTCTGCGAACCTATTTTGCGCGCTCTGATACCATGGTTTCACCGATTGGGACCAAGGCATCCGAGGAGCAGTGTTATATGGGAACTTATCATAGTACACGAGGACGCACTTTATCGTGCTCAAGTAAGGTGGCAATCCGCACCGGCATCGCTCCCGACGGGGGTTTGTTTGTCTCGGACGAGCTCGGCACCCAGCAGGTCGATATCAGCTCGCTTGCAGATAAATCGTACTTTGAAATCGCTCAAGATGTGTTGGGAATGTTACTGAATGATTACACGGGCGAAGAAATTTCGGCCTGTGTGAATGAGGCATATCGCGGCACGTTCGCGAGTGAAGAGGTTACGCCGCTCGTCAAACTCGACGCTGCGCCGGGCGCTGACGCCCCTCAGACCTATGTGATGGAGCTCTTTGGCGGCCCCACGAGTGCCTTTAAGGACGTCGCCCTGCAGATGCTCCCCCGCCTCATGGCCCGCACTTCCGCCAAGGACGGCGGCGCCGAGCGCATCATGATCGTCACCGCCACGTCGGGCGACACCGGCAAGGCCGCACTCGCCGGTTTTGCCGACGCTCCGGGCACGGGCATCACCGTCTTTTATCCCGAAGGCAAAGTCAGCCGCGTGCAGAATCTGCAGATGTCCACACAGGAAGGCGATAACGTCGCCGTCTGCGGCATTCGCGGCAACTTCGACGATGCCCAGAGTGCCGTCAAGCGCATCTTTGCCGATAAGGAGCTTGCCGAGCGCTTGGAGGCCGCCGGAACGGTGCTCTCGAGTGCCAACTCCATCAACGTCGGCCGTCTGGTGCCGCAGGTCGTCTACTACTTTGCCGCCTATGCGCAGCTGTTGCGCGCCGGCGCCATCGAGGCCGGCGACGCCGTGGAGTTCTGCGTACCGACCGGCAACTTTGGCGATATCCTGGCCGGCTACTATGCCAAGCGCATGGGTTTGCCCGTCGCCAAGCTCATTGTCGCGAGCGACAAGAACAACGTGCTGGCTGACTTCCTGACCACCGGCGTCTACGACCGCAACCGTCCGTTCTTCACGACCATCTCGCCGTCGATGGACATCCTCATCAGCTCCAACCTGGAACGCATGCTCTACTTCCTGTCCGATGGCGACTGCGAGCTTGTTGCCGGCCTTATGGAGCTGCTGGCAAAGACTGGTCACTATGAGGTTCCCGCCGACCTGCTGGCAAAGATTCAGAGCGTCTTTGGCTGCGGCTGGGCCAGCGAGGACGAGGTGCGCGCTGCCATCAAGAGCTGCTGGGATGCGAACGGCTACGTGATCGACCCGCACACCGCTTGCGGCTATCACGTCTTTGAAAAGGTCGCTCCCGCCGAGGGCGCCAAGGCCCGTGTGCTGCTTTCGACCGCCAGCCCCTACAAGTTCCCGCGTGCCTGCTGCGACGCTCTGGGTCTCAACGTTCCCGAGGACGACTTTGAGGCCATGCGCGTGCTCGAGCAGGCCACCAATACGGCCGCACCGGCACAGCTCGCCGAGCTCGAGTCCAAACCTGTCCGCTTCGAAGACGTCTGCGACGTCGATGAGATGGCAAGCTACGTCGAGTCTGCAGCAAAAAAGATGTCTACCAACTAAACCCCTCATTAGGCGCCGGCGAAAGCCGGCGCGCCTTCTTTTATCAGATAACCCCCGGGATGATGACGAACGCCCACAGCGTGCCTGGCTGTTTAGTTCGTCGCGAGTTCCGCACGCAAAGGAAAGCACTTAATGTGCTTTCCGTCTTGCGCAGGACTGCCCGAGCAGCGAACTAAACAGCCAGGCACGCCAGGAGGACCCACATGATCAAAATCACCGTCCCAGCAACCAGCGCCAACCTAGGCATCGGCTACGACACCCTCGGCATGGCCGTCAGCCTCTACTCGCACTTCACCTTTGAGCGCGCTGACAAGCTCACCATCACGGGCTGCCCCGAGGAGTTCCAAAACGAGAACAACCTGGTCTACGTCAGCTTTGTCGATGCGCTGGCCGCATGGGGCGAGCCGGCCTTTCCCGTTGCCATCGACATTCAAACCGATGTACCCGTCGCTCGCGGCCTGGGTTCCAGCTCCACTTGCGTCGTCGCTGGCATTATGGCCGCCGCCGCACTGACAGGCCACACCGTCGACCGCGCTGAGCTCGTCCGCATTGCCACCGAGGTCGAGGGCCATCCCGATAACGTCGCTCCCGCCATCCTGGGCGGCGCCGTCTGCTCCTTTACGCCGACCGATTCGCTCCCCCAGTGCCTGCGCTACGAGGTGAGCGATCGCTTGCGTTTTATTACCGTGATTCCGCCCTACGAGGTTCACACGAGCGAGGCGCGCAAGGTCGTGCCGCAGGAGATTCCGCTCTCCACCGCCGTATGGCAAATGGGCCGTATCGCCGGCATGACACGAGGCCTGGAGGCCGGCGACCTCGACCTGATTGCCGCCGCCAATGACGACCGCATCCAGGAGCCCTATCGTCGTCGCCTGATTCCCGACTACAACGCTGTGCGCGACACCTGCCTTAACGGCGGCGCCAAGACCATCTGGATCAGCGGTTCGGGCTCTACCCTTATGGCTGTGACCGACGACACCATCGTGGCAAAATTCCTGCAGGTCAAGCTGCGTGAGCAGTTCCCCAAGTGTGAGACGCACATTCTGACGTGCGACACCGAGGGCGCTCAAATCGAGTACCTGTAGCGCCCTGTCTCATTGCTCTCACCGGTCTCCTTGGGGCTTCCCCTGAAAACGTCCTCGATCATGAATTGCCCCGTCGTGCGCTTCGCGCGACGGGGCAATTCGATCTGCGGATTGTTTTCAGGGGAAGCCCCAAGGAGACCTACGCGACCTCGACAGGATAATCGCATTCGCTGATTTAATATTGCGCTCCTTCGGAGCTGCGGATAAGCGGGCCTCGTGCTGCGGAATGTTTTTAAGGGGATGCCCCCGGGTGGCCCTATGGCAACGTGGCTAGCGATGTCTATAGGGACCCACGCTTTGAAGGGGCGTCGGGCTGAAATTATGGCCCTTTATTGATAGGGGCTCTTGCTAGGCTGGAGCACTTACTAGTGACAGGCTTCGACTATGTGCTTGGTTTACGCCGCACTGGGTTCCTTGTATTCGAAGACTGGTTCTAGAAGGTCTTCGATGTTGCAGTGGAGGGCTTTTGCTATGGCTCTTACGCTTGTTACCGAAGCTTCATTGATGTTTCTCTGGCGCTGCTCGTACATTTGGATTGAGCGGAGTGACACACCCGATTCGTATGCTAGGTCTTGTTGGGTTTTCTTAAGCTTCTTTCTTGCTAACGCAAGTTTGGTTTGCCTGGACGCTTTTTTCGCCATATCGCAGACGAGGCGGACCACTCGTTCCTCCGAGGCTTCGTGCCAGGGGTAATACAGACTGCGCAGCACATCAAATGGAACGACATGCAGCAAATCTTCGAAAGACTCTCCTAGGCGCCACTGCAGGTATGCCAGCATCCAGCCCGCCCAATATTCCGGCGTCTTCTCAAATCGATAGGTGCAGTCCGGTATAGACCTGTTTTGATAGCCCGACCTTTCAGCGATAAGCGCGAACAGCTCAACACCCGATTTTCCCGACACGACCCATGCGTTGCCGCGTTCAAACTCGCGAGCAACCCCGCTCAGGCAAAAGAGTTCAGCAACTTCAGATCCTTCTGCTCCATAGTCATTGACGGCATAGTCGAAGCAGTCGCCGAGGTTGTTCATTGCGTCCTCGAGGTAGTAGACGGGATATGTCCTACTCAGTCCACGATCTGTTAACTCTTGGATCATTTAAATCAACCCTCCCTGCCATTAAATCCCTAATGTCGATGCCTTCGGAATCGAACCCATTGACCGTATCCAAGTATTTGCGTCGTGCATTCTGCTCTCGCTCAAAACGCTTGGGATAAAACTCAGACCCCGAAGCCCGCTTCCAATCGCAGAATCTAATCATCGAAAATGCGCACTCGCTCATAAGGGCATATTGGATACCCAAATCGCCCAAGCACATGATACGTTGCAGCTGTCTGAGCGATATCATGCCGCTGACAAACTGTCTTGCAAACGAAAAATAGGAGTCGTCAGCACGATAGCCTCGAATAACGTCATAAGGAGATGTATCAATTAAGCAGTTATCAAGTAGATAGCGAAGCCCTTCACGCGCCAATGGCGTCGAAACATTGAACTCTCTGTTATTCGCCAGAATTGCAAGCCAATTGAGGATTGAAAACTCCCCAGACTCCAAATCCAAGACCGAAAGGCCATCTAAATCAAGCTCATATCGATTGACAACGCCATCAGACTCGGTCCGGCATGCCCATTCCATCGCCATTTCCTCATGTGACGCGCAATAAAACCCGCGCCCATAGTCATTGAATTGTCTGCATTTATCCAACGACGGACGTTCGACAACAACCTCCGACCCGTGCCAAAGCTCCATATCGACCTCCGAATAAAAATATCACCCCAGTGATAGTGTACCAACAACTATCACTGGGGTGATATAGATAGATGCAAACTATTGTCTGCCAAGAGCCCCTACTAGAGGCAGGCCTCGGCAATGCGGCGCTTGAGCTCGTCGATGCCGGTGCCGGTCTGGGAGCTTGTGATGATTACGTTTTCGGCCGGGACGTTGAGTTGCTTTTTGATGGCTGCCGCTTGGCGTGCCTGCTGGGTGCGGCTGAGCTTGTCGGCCTTGGTGAGGCAGACGATAAAGTTGAACTCGTTGCCCTGCAGGTAGTCGATCATGTCATGGTCGAGCTTGCTGGGGTCATGGCGAATGTCCACCAGCGACACAACCAGGTTAAAGCTGCGATCGGAGTCGAAGAAGTCGCCGATGAGCTCGGCCCAGCGGTCGCGCTCGGCCTTGGAACGACGGGCGAAACCGTAGCCCGGCAGGTCCACAAAGTGCACGTCGTCGGCCTCGAAGAAATTGATATTGCTCGTCTTGCCCGGCGTGCTCGAAACCTTGACCAGGTTCTTGCGGCCAAAGAGCTTGTTCATGATGGACGACTTGCCCACATTGGAGCGGCCCACAAAGCTCACCTCGGGACAGGTGGACTCGGGGATCTGCGAAACCTTGCCGTAGCTGGCGACGAACTTGGCAAGCTGGTAGTTAATGGAATCGGCCATGGATACTCCTTGGTCGTAGGTTCTTACAATAGGGATGCACGATTACGCAGCGGCGATGCAGCGGACGATATCGAGTGTAATGCCGCTCGCGGTGCGGGCGTACTCGTCCAAATCGAACTCTCGCTCGCAAAACGCGTCATATGCCTCGTCACAATTATCGCTGATAGCACGCAGCACCAGACAATCGACACCGTTCTTGGCTGCAATATGGGCAATCGCAGCACCTTCCATCTCAACGCAATCGGCATGCGTCGCCTCGATGGCGGCGGTGCGCATGGCGTCGCCCGTTACAAAGCGGTCGCCTGTAGCGATAGTGCCAACCAGGAACTGTTTAGGGTCCTTCTCCGCAGCGGAATCAGAAGCGTAAGCATCGATAAACCCATGTTCGGCAAGCACGGTGGTGGCGATGTCAACCAGAGCCGGTGTCGAGGCAAACTCCTCAAGCTCCGGCGCCGACTCGGCGATGAGCGCCGTGTCGGTATCCAGATAGCGCAGGCACTTGCCAATAACCACGTCATTGATATGGAGTTTGGAGTTTAAGCCACCCGCAATGCCCGAAAACACAACGGCCTGCGGAGCATATCTGCTGATGAGATGCTGTGTTGCACCAGCGGCGTTTACGGTTCCCATGCCAGCGGTCGTGGCGACCACCGACAGACCGTTGAGCTCGCCGCTTACAACGCTCAAGCCCGCCTCTTGCGACACACGGGCGCCGTTCAGTTCTTCTTTAATCTGCGCAACCTCTTTTTCGAGTGCACCGATGATTGCGATGGTAGGCATACCATCCCCCAAACCTGTGAAAACTGTTTATCCACGGTATGGTACCAGCATTTTGACTCAACCGCGCAATACGAAGCCGTTAGGCCAGCGCAGCGCGGGTATCGTAGAGCGCCTTGGCGATGGCGGCCACGGCCTCACTCGAACGGTCACTCCACGGCATCGACGTCATGATGCTCATAATGTAGGTGTCGCCATCGACATCGATGAGGCCAGCATCGCACGTCGCATTGCAACCTGCCTCGCTGATCCAACCGGCTTTGTTACGCACCATGGCATGGTCGTCCGCAATGCCGTCACGGATAAAGGACCGGGTCGTAGAGGCCAGAAGGCCCGACAGCCATTGCGACGTCTCGCTCTCGCGGCTCAAATACTCGCTCATCTCGCGCCACAACTTGACCGAGGTGCGCGGGCAGTAGGTTGGGAAATCGCTCATCGAATCGAGTGCGACCTCGTCTTCGACGCCGAGTGCGGCAATCCAATCCTCGTAGCCATCTTGATCAAACGTTGCACGCAACGCGACAAACGAGTCGTTATCCGAGTTGACGACCGAGGTCTCGATCAGGTCGCGAACCGTCAGCCAACCCATACTGTAGCCGCCATAGGTGCCCAGAGTATCATCGAGCGATACTTGCCCTGTCTCGACCAGTAACTCGCAGACGTAGAGTACATAGAGCGCCTTGTAGCTGCTCGCACCGTACACCTCGGCGTCCGCGTTATACGTCACGCCCTTGCCGCTCGACAGATTGTAAAACACCACGCCCACGTCGCCCAATTCCTGGGCCTGATCAAGGGTATCTTGGAGCGCGGCGAGGCTCTCATCCTCCAGGACGGGGATCTGGTCATCAACCAGTGAGAAGGTCTGCACGGTATCGCCTGAGGGAATATCGTTAAAGTCCGCCTTCGAAAGCCTCGTCTTGAGGCTCGCTGTCGACAGGGTTTGACTTGCGGTGGCTTTAGATTTAGAGACCTTTTTGTTTTGCGTCTGTACCGTTGACGCATCTGAGTGTGCCGTTCGCTCCGACGCGTAGGTTTTAGCGGTAATTCCGAGGATAATAACCGCCAACGTTAGCATCCCCATGGCGGCAATCTTCATCACGCGGATGCGAGCGTCGGCAAGGCCACGCGAAGACGTGCCCTTCGTCTCATATCTGCTGCTATGCTGCGGCACATGCTCGTCCCGCGATGCGTCGTTTCGCACGTGGTCTCCTGGCTGCTCCCGTTCATATACGAGCAGCATAATACCGAGCAGGCATTTCTTTCCAAAGATATTCAGAAGCGTTTAAGGTGTCTTTAAAGAAACCACAAGCGTATTTATCCAAATGGCACGATTCTGTTGCACATCTCACCGCAACCCAGAGAGCAGTCTTTTTAGGACGGGGCTCTTTTAGCTACTTCTCCACCCTACCGGCCCCAAATGAGCTACCCCTAGCCGATAGCGTTTTTGAGTTCCGCGCGGCGCTTTTTCATGCCCGTCATGACGGCGTTGCGCAGCTCGGGCATGCGCGCGGTATCCATCTGTGGAACGCCCTCGAGCTTATAGGGAATCCCCAGCTGCTCATACTTGACGACGCCCATCGTGTGATACGGCAGCATTTCCAGGCCCACCACGTTATGCCACGGGGCAATCAGACGACCGAGTGCCTCGCACTCCTCTGCCGTGTCGGTAATGCCCGGTACTACCACGTGACGGATAACGACCTTGATCCTGCGACGCGCCAGCTCATCGCCAAACGCCAGGATGCGCGCAGGATCGCAACCGGTCAGCTTTTTATGCTCGACGGGATCGGCGTGTTTAATGTCGAACAGCACCATATCGGTCTCGTTGAGTACGGCATCGAACTTCTCGGGATGCGCGGGGTCGAACGCATAGCCGCAACTATCCAAGCAGGTATGTACGCGACCATCGGGGTTGTTGTGCATTGCGCGGAACAGGTCGGCCAAGAACTCAGGCTGCAGGAGCGGCTCGCCGCCGGATACCGTAATACCACCGCTGCGGTAAAACTCATGGTTGCTCTGGAACTCGTCTATCAGGTGCTCGACGGTCACCATGGTGCCGCCGTTAACCGACCAGGTATCGGGGTTGTGGCAATACGCACAGCGCATGGGGCAGCCCTGAACAAACACCACAAAGCGGATGCCGGGTCCATCGACCGTTCCCATCGTCTCGATCGAATGCACGCGGCCCAGGGCAAACGCGGAGTCCTCAGGACGAGCGTCCATACCCTCGAGCTTCATCTCAGCCATTCCCGCTACCTTGCCTCTCATTGGTTTTAGCTACATAAATGCCAGAGTCATTCTAGCCTATATGCTTGATGGCGAAACGGTTTAGCGGTCAATTGGATTGTCCTATTTGGCCCCATGCAAAAGCGGCGGGAAGGTTGTCGCAACCCGCCCGCCGCCGAGGCAATAGAAATCGATAGACGCCAGGCGTTACGCCTTGAGCGTGAGCACCGCGCCGAAGGCGGTCGGGCCGCAATGGCTCGAGATGACGCCGCCGACCTGAGTCCAGGTAACGTCCCTAAAGCCCAGGTCGTGCGCATAGACTTCCATGTCGTCGCGCAGCTCCTCGGAAAGGCCTACCGAATACGCCAGGCCAATGTGCGAGTAGTCAATTTCGCCCTTCGCAACCATGTGGTCAATAAAGGCGCGGGCGCACTTGAGCATAGAGCCGCGGAACTTCTTGGTCGCCACGAACTTGCCGCCCGTTACCTCAATGCAGGGCTTAATCTTGAGCAGATGGGCGCCTAGGAACGCGACGTTGGACAAGCGACCGCCCGCCTTAAGGAAGGCAAGGTCGGTAGGAACAAAGCCCAGCAACACGCGGTCCATAACGGAGCTCGCGAAGGCGAAGATCTCGTCGACGGTGGCATCGGGATGAGCCTCGATGTATTTGGCGGTCTCGACGACAACAAGCGACTGGCCCACCGAGACAAAACGCGTGTCCATGGAGAACACGTAGTCGCGCCCCTCTGCCGCGATCTTCGAGGACTGATGCGAACAGGTCGTGGCCTCGGAATACGCAAGATGCAAAATGGTCGCGTCGGGCTGTTCGGCGTGAATGCGGTCGTACACGCGAGAGAAATCTGCCGGCGCGCAGCCGCTGGTCTTGGGCATCACGCCAAACTCGTTGCAGCGCGAATAGATCTCGAGCGGATCGATCGAGCCGTCCTCGACGGTCTCGTCACCAATCGTGACATGCATGGGCACACGCACGATGCCGTAGCGTTCGCAGAGCTCTGGCGTCACATCCGAACCAGATTCAACCACGATTACGTACTTGCCCATTCTTATCACGACCCATCTCGACGTTGACTTTTTAATATGTGACGCACGTCCGCCGTCCTGCTACAGAACGGCCTCCAAGTGCCAAAGAGACGCCGTCCCTTGCACACAACAAAGGACAGCGTCTCCCTGGAAAACTCCGTTCTTACGTGAGATTTTACACGGTTTATTACTAAGTGTTACTTACTCCGCAAACGGTAGCTATACGCGATAAACGGTAGCAGGTAAGTATCCAGAACGCTCAACCCATTAGGAGAGTTCCGCCTAAAGGGTGACTACACAGGACCCCCGCCGGGGCTGTTTGGGCTACCCCCCAAAACATTCCGCAGGACGCAAGAAGCCCTCGCCGCACGAAGTGCACAGCGAGGGCTTCTTGCATGTCCGAGGACACCAATTAAATTTAGCGTGGTTCCCTAAAGTGCGATAACGCAGGAGACCCGGCAAGGCCGGGAGCACTTTGCCTCGAAAACATTCCGCAGCCGCGAAGCGGCGAGGACGTTTGAGAGGCAAAGTGCGTAGGCCTTACCGGGTCTCCGGTGGGAGTTGAGTCCCTTTAGAACTTGTTGTGGAAGGTACGCGAAATGACCTCGTCCTGCTGCTCCTTGGTGAGCGTGTGGAAGTTCACGGCATAGCCGGAAACGCGGATGGTCAGCTGCGGGTACTTCTCGGGGTGAGCCTGAGCGTCGAGCAGCGTCTCACGGTTGAAGACGTTGATGTTCAGGTGGTGGCCACCCTTCTCGGCGTAAGCGTCGAGCATGTGGACCAAGTTATCGGCCTGAGTCTCGGAAACTTCAGAAACCTTCATAATGTGTCTCCTTCAATCGATCGGCGCCGGCCGAAACCGGCGCACTAATCAGTAATCGTTATTGTTAGTATAGCACTAACAATAGTTACTCGCCCAGCTGATCAAGGTCGATATCACCAAAGAACACCTGGTCCTCCTTGCCGAGCGCGCCCGGGATGATGGAGAAGGTGTTGGAGATGCCGTCCTGGGCATCGCGGAACGGGAGCTTGGAAACCGAAGACAGCGAAGCGATGGCGCCCTGGCTATCGCGCTTGTGCATGGGGTTAGCACCCGGGGCGAACGGCTGGCCAGCCTTGCGGCCGTCGGGCGTGGAGCCGGTCTTCTTACCGTACACGACGTTGGAGGTAATGGTCAGAACCGAGGTCGTGGGCACGGAGTTGCGGTAGGTGTCGTTCATGCGGATGTACTCCATGAACTGGTGCACAACGTCGTGAGCGATCTGGTCGACGCGGTCGTCGTCGTTACCGTACTTGGGGAACTCGCCCTCGGTCTCGAAGTCGACGATGATGCCGTTCTCGTCACGGACGGGGTGAACCTTGGCGTACTTGATGGCGGACAGGGAGTCAGCCACGACGGAAAGGCCAGCGATGCCCGTAGCGAACCAGCGGTGCACGTGCTTGTCGTGCAGAGCCATCTGGATGCGCTCGTAGCAATACTTGTCGTGCATGTAGTGAATGATGTTCAGCGAGTTGACGTACACGCCAGCGAGCCACTTCATCATGTCGTTGTACTTGGCCATAACGTCATCGTAATCGAGCGTGTCGCCCTCGACGGCGCGATACTTGGGGCCGACCTGCTTCTTGGAGACCTCGTCAACACCGCCGTTGAGTGCGTACAGCAGGCACTTGGCCAGGTTGGCACGAGCGCCGAAGAACTGCATCTCCTTGCCAATGCGCATGGAGGACACGCAGCAGGCGATGCCGTAGTCGTCGCCGTGGTAAACGCGCATGAGGTCGTCGTTCTCGTACTGGACCGAGGAGCTGGCGACAGAAGTCTTGGCGCAGAACTTCTTGAAGTTCTCGGGAAGACGGGTCGACCACAGAACGGTCATGTTGGGCTCGGGGCTGGTGCCCATGTTCTCGAGCGTGTGCAGGTAGCGGAAGCTCATCTTGGTAACGAGCGTACGGCCGTCAACACCCATGCCGCCGATGGACTCGGTGACCCACTGCGGATCGCCGGTAAACAGGGCCTGGTACTCGGGGGTACGGGCAAACTTGACCATGCGGAGCTTCATGATGAAGTGATCCACGAACTCCTGGATCTGCTCCTCGGTAAAGGTACCGTTGGCAAGGTCGCGCTCAGCGTAGATGTCGATGAACGTAGAGGTACGGCCGATGGACATAGCGGCGCCGTTCTGCTCCTTGACGGCAGCGAGGTAGGCGAAGTACATCCACTGGATGGCCTCCTGCGTGTTGGTAGCAGGTTTGGAAATATCGAAACCATAGGTCTCGGCCATCATCTTGAGCTCGCCGAGGGCGCGGATCTGCTCCTGCAGCTCCTCGCGATCGCGGATGTTGTCGGCGGTCATGACCGTCGGGGTGGAAGCCTTCTGGGCCTCCTTATCCTTGATCAGGTAGTCGACGCCGTACAGGGCGACACGACGGTAGTCACCGATGATGCGGCCGCGGCCATAGCCATCGGGCAGACCGGTGATGATGTGAGCCGAGCGGCAAGCACGCATCTCGGGGGTGTAGACATCGAAGACGCCGGCGTTGTGGGTCTTGCGCTCGAAGGTGTAGCGCTCGACAACGTTCTCGTCGACCTTGTAGCCGTGCTGGCTGGCAGCCTGGCAAGCGATGCGGATACCACCGTTGACGTGCAGAGCGCGCTTGAGCGGCTTGTCAGTCTGGAGGCCGACAATGGTCTCCTTCTCGCGGTGGGCGTTATCGATGTAGCCAGCGGGGTGGCTCACGATACCCGTGACAGTCTTGGTGTCCATATCGAGGACGCCGCCCTGCTCGCGCTCCTTGAGCAGCAGGTCGAGGACCTCGCCCCACAGCTCCTTGGTACGCTCGGTCGGACCGGCGAGGAACGATTCGTCGCCCTCGTAGGGGGTGTAGTTCTTCTGGATGAAGTCTCGGACGTCAACCTCTCCCGTCCAGATGCCTTCCTTGAAGCCTTCCCATGCCTCCTGCATTGTGTAACCACGCTCCTAGTTACGTATAATGCGGCGCTCTCTCACACCGCTGCTTATTGAATTCTTGAATATTCGGGTTGCATGACCGGCTTCATTCGCCTTCCATCGCGCGTTAGCACAGGAAAAAACGTTTGTCCACCTTGGAACTGCAACCCAAAACCCAAGATTTCACCCGTTTGAGAAGGATAACATAGCCACCCCCTTCATCAGGGCTGTTATATGTTTCTTTTTTTATACCATTAGGGCGTTTTTAACAAATCCGCAGGAAATGCGAGCGTGAACAACTACCGTTCACCGATTTGTTTGGTATTTTTCCTTGCCTTTGTACGACGTTCACTCTAGCTGTTATGCCAGCTTTAGCAGGGTAAAGTGCCCCAGAGACCCACAGAAACTGCAGGGCGGCCACGGGATTTCCCCCGGGGCCGCCCTGTGGCGTGGCTAGTTATTTAGCTTTGATTGCCGCTTGGCATTAGGCGGCTGCGGTGACCTTGTCGGCCGCGGCCTTTTTGCTGTCGCCGTGACCCTGGCCCTCAAAATGCTTGAAGCACCAGCTGGTGACCAGCGGGGTCAAAATGGCCGTCACGATGGCGCACGCTGCAACCTGCGCCGTAGCCGTCGCAAGCACGGCACCACCGTACATGGCCTCGTTGACGCTTGCCATGGCGGCAGGCGTGGCAACATTGGCTCCGGCGCAGCTCGAAATGGCCGCACCTGCGACACCCGTACCGCCCGTGAACTTATCGACCGCGATGACGGGAATTGCAAAGACCACCGAGCAGATCACGCCGAGCAGGATGCCGGGAAGACCGCCGTTGATGAGCTGGCCAAAGGTCATGGTCGAGCCCATGGCAAAGAAGACGAGCACGATGATGGCGGAAAGTGCCGGAGCCATCATCTTCTTAAAGCTCGGGAAGAGGTTACCCAGAATAATGCCGACGACGATCGGCAGGATGGCGCCCACGAGCGACCAGCCGATCGGAGCCTGGCCAGCAGCGCCGAGCACGATCATTGTGACCGGAGGGCCGACAACGAGTGTGGTGATGGCGACGGCGCCACGTTCGGCCTCGTTGCCCATGGTGCCCATCAGACCAGCGTACATAGCGTTGTTGGCGCCGGTGCAAGCCGCCAGCATCACCATGGCAGAGATGCCAAACAGGTTGTCGTTGAATACATAAAGGATGAGCAGCGACACGGCAACGACCACGATCTGCTTGACAGCGATGATGATGGCGCCGCGTGCAGCGGCGGCAGGAGCACTTTTAAACGAAATCGTCGTACCGACGATGAGCAAAAAAGCGCCCACGAGCGGGCTTGCACCCTGCTGGGTCATGCCAAGCGTAAAGCTGCCGAGCGTTTTGAACAGGTCGGGGAATAGCGTGTTGAGCAAGCAGCCCAGCAAAAGCGGCACCAAAATATTGGCGCCCGGGATGGAGGACATCTTAAAGAACGGCTCCTTTGCAGCCGGCGCCTCCACCGCAGTCGATTCACTCATATATATCTCCTTTGGATGCATGCGAATCGTAGCCGCACGCGCCTATGTCAGAAAGAAGGCGACAACCCCGAGTCGCCAGGGTCGCCGCCAAACGATTACCGCGGGGTATTACCCGTCCAGGACGATGCCGCCGTCGCAGTCACCGATCTCGCCGTTCACGAAGCTGGCGAGGTCGGAAGCGAAGAACAGCACCATCTGCGCAGGCTCGCTGGCCTGGGCGGCGCGACCCAGAGGAATACCGTTGATGATGCGCTGAGAGTTCTCGTCAGAAAGGATCGACGTCATGTCGGTAAGCGTGAGCGACGGGCACACAGCGTTGCAGCGGACGCCGAACTTACCGCCCTCCTTGGCGACCGCCTTGGTAAGGCCGTTGACACCGGCCTTGGAGCTCGCGTAGGCCGCGGTGCCGAGCAGGCCGCCGCCGATCTTGCCAGCAACGGAGCTCACGTTGACGATAGTGCCGGCATGTGCCGCCTTAAAGTGCGGGTACACGGCATTCATCATGGTAAAGGTGCCGTTGAGGTTGATGTCGATGGTGCGACGCCACTCGGTGTCGTCGATCTCGTCAAACTTCTTGGTGCTGATGACACCGGCGCAGTTGATCAGGATGTTGGTTTGCGGCAGGTCCGTAAAAATCTGCTCGACGGTCTCGCGCGCCTTGGGCGCATCGGCGACATCGAGCTGATAGAACTTGTTGCCCTCGCCAAGCTCGGCCACAGCCGCCTCGCCCTTAGCAGCGTTCCTTGCGATGAGCGCGACGTGTCCGCCGCCCGCAACGATACCCTTGGCAATCTCGAGGCCAATGCCCTGAGTGCCACCGGTAACGATCGCGGTTTTACCCGTGAAGTCAAATGCCATGACTCCAACCCCCTTGATTCAGGTGTCTCCTTGCGGGAAGTTGGAGCATCGCACATGGCGATAAATGAGTCCCAGTCGTCATGGTGGTGACAACCCCTCGCCTAACCGCGGGCATAATAGTTCTTTGAAACGCTTCAGCAATTGAATTATTTTAGGTCTTTATGCGCTCTTAATATTGCCCACTGCATGAGGCCCGCATATGGGGGTATCATCTTCTACCAAAAATAGTTTCTAGTGTTAGGGGTTTTCGGTGAAAGATACCGATTTCCGTGAACTTGGGCGTCAACTCCTTACCGAGTTCGGCAGCATGCATCAGCGCATTTCGCGCTTTGCGGACAAAGCCCTCAGTGGTGAGATGGCCGTCATGCGCGCCCTCATGCTCGCTGGCGGTTCGCTCACGCCAAGCGAACTCGCCGATCGTGCCTGGGTCTCGAGCGCCCGCATCGCCAATATCCTGCGTGCTCTCGAAGCCAAAGGCTGGGTCGAACGCGAGCACTCAAAGACCGACCGTCGTCGCGTACACGTCACGGTGACCGACAAGGGATTCCATGATCTCGAAATCAAGCATCGGGAATTCGAGGACCGCACCGCGGCCTTCCTTGAGCAGCTCGGCGAAACAGATACCCAAGAGATGGTGCGCCTTCTTAGGCGTGCCAACGAAATTATCGACCGCAATCAAGAAAGGAGAGATGCCGAGTGAGGATTCTCAAGCTCTTTAAAAAACATGTCCTGGCACTGTTCGCAGCTATCGTACTTATCGTAATCAGCTGCAACGCCGATCTGGCGCTGCCTACGTATATGAGCGACATCGTCGACGTGGGCGTGCAGCAAGGCGGTATCGCCTCGCCCGTACCTGACACCATTCGCACCGAATCGCTCGACGACCTCGAACTCTTTATGAGCGATAAGGACGCCAAAGCTGTGGAGGCCGTGTTTAGCAAGGCAGATAATAATGGCATTCGAACGTACAAGGGCACCGAGGAGGAGCGCGCCGACGGCGGCAAGATTGCCGACATCGTGAGCCTGCCCGAGACCGTCGTCCTTTCGTTCAACCAGGGCATTGACGCCAACTCCATGGATGACATGATGGGTTCGTCCAGCGAGAAAAACAACAACGCCGCCCAGGCCATGCCCACCCCCGAGCAGATGGCGGCAATGACGCCCGAGCAGCTCGCCGAGATGCAGCAGAAGGCCGCGGCAGCGCAGAACATGCAAAAGCAGATTGATACCGACGGCGGTAAGATCACCATGAAGAGCCTGCGCCTAGGCGTTGAAGGCGGCCTAATCGACCAGGGCAAGCTCGTCGAGGGTGCCAACGATATGGCGGACAAAATGGGCTCCATGTCGGGTTCCATCGTGACCCAACGCGCCGTGAGCTATGTACAAGACGAATACAAGGCGCAGGGCATCGACCCCGCCGACGTGCAGAACGCCTATCTGGGCTGCATGGCAACCACGATGTTTGGTCTGTGCCTGATCTCGCTCATCGCCACCATCCTGACCGGCGCCGTGGCCTCGCGCACCGCCTGTTCCATCGCACGCGACCTGCGCCGCGAGACCTTCAACAAGGTTATGCACTTCTCGCCGGCCGAGGTGGGCAAGTTTAGCCAGGCCTCGCTCATCACCCGCTGCACCAACGACATTCAGCAGATTCAGATGGCCGCAACCCTGTTTATCCGCATGTGCCTGATGGCCCCCGTCATGGGCATCGTCGCCGTCATGCGCGTCCTGGCCAACCACACCGGCCTGGAGTGGACCATCGCCGTAGCCATCATCGCGGTCTCGGCCGTCGTCGGCGTGCTTATGGGCCTCACCATGCCCAAGTTCAAAAAGATGCAGAGCTATGTGGACCGCGTGAACCTCACCGCCCGCGAGCTGCTCGACGGCCTTATGCCCATCCGCTCGTTCAACCGCGAGGAGCATGAGCTCGAGCGTTTTGACAAGGCTTCGCTCGACCTAATGACCACGCAGCTCTACACCAATCGTGCCATGAGCTTTATGATGCCGCTCATGATGCTCGTCATGAACTGCATCACCGTGCTTATCGTCTGGTTTGGCGCGCAGGGCGTGTCCGATGGCGTGATGCAGGTCGGCAACATGATGGCGTTTATCTCCTACACCATGCAGATCGTCATGGCGTTTATGATCCTCACCATGGTTTCGGTCATCCTGCCCCGCGCCGAGGTCGCAGCCGAGCGCGTGGAAGAGGTCATCACCTGCCCCACGAGCATCAACGACCCCGCCTCGCCCAAACTGCCCGCCGCCAGCGCACCGCGCGGTGAGCTCACCTTCCGCGACGTGAGCTTCCAGTATCCCGATGCCCGCGCCGACGTCATTAGCGGCGTGAACTTCACCACGCATGCCGGTCAGATGCTCGGCATCATTGGTTCCACGGGCTCGGGCAAGTCCACGCTCGTACAGCTGATTCCGCGCTTATACGACGTCACGGGCGGCAGCATTTCGCTCGACGGCATCGACGTGCGCGATATGACCCTTTCCGAGCTTCGCCGCCGCATTGGTTACATCCCTCAGCAGGGGCGTCTGTTCTCGGGCACCGTGGAGAGCAACCTTAAGTTTGCCGGCGACATGGTAAGCGACGAGAACATGCGCGAGGCCGCGCGCATCGCCCAAGCCGAGGACTTTATCGCCGAGCGCGAGGGCGGCTACGACTCCCCCATCAGCCAGGGCGGCTCCAATGTCTCGGGCGGTCAGCGCCAGCGTCTGGCCATCGCCCGCGCGTTGGCAAAAAAGCCCGAGGTCCTGGTGTTCGATGACTCGTTTAGCGCCCTCGACTACAAGACCGACGCGCGCCTGCGCGAAGAGCTTGCCAAAAACGTTACCGACGCCGCACTCGTTGTCGTAGCCCAGCGCATCGCGACCATCATGCACGCCGACCAGATCATCGTGCTCGACGACGGTCACGTGGTGGGCACTGGTACGCACGAGGAGCTGCTGCACAGCTGCCCGGCGTACCTGGAGATCGCACAGTCGCAGCTTTCCGCCGAGGAGCTGGGGCTCACTCAAGAAGAAATTGCAGCCGTTATGGAGGGAGGCGAGCACTAATGGCAGACGAGACCAAGACTCAGATTCCCAAGCCCACCCGCCAGCGCGGTCCCATGGGCCGCATGGGTGGCATGGGCCGCGGCGAGAAGGCCAAGGACTTTAAGGGCGCCATGCGGCAGTTGCTCGGCTATATCGGTCAACACAAGGTTGCCGTGCTTGCCGCCGTCGCCTTTGCCGTGTGCTCGGTCGTCTTTAACATTGTGGGACCCAAGGTGCTCGGCCAGGTTACGACCAAGCTGTTCGAAGGCCTGGTCGCCAAGGTCAACGGTACCGGCGATGTCGACTTTGCCTGGATCGCCAAGACGCTCGGCTTTTTGCTCTGCCTGTATCTGGCAAGCTCTGTTTGCAGCCTCATCCAGGGCTGGCTCATGACCGGCGTCACGCAAAAGATTTGCTACCGCATGCGCAAGGAGATCGCCGCCAAGATCGCTGTCGTGCCGATGAGCTACTTTAACGGACACAGCAAGGGCGATGTGCTCAGCCGCATCACCAACGACGTCGATACGCTGGGTCAGTCGCTCAACCAGAGCGTGACGCAGCTCATCACGTCGGTGACGCAGATTATCGGCGTGCTCGTCATGATGCTGTCGATCAGCCTGCCGCTTACCGGCGTCACCGTGCTCACACTGCCGGCCGCCGCGATTATCCTGACCGTGATGATTCATTTCTCGCAGCCGTACTTCCGCGAGCAGCAGCAGGTCCTGGGCACCGTCAACGGCATTATCGAGGAGGACTTTGCCGGCCAGAACGTCATTCAGGTGTTCGACCGCGCCGAGGCCTCAATCGAAGAGTTCGACCGTCAAAACGACCGCCTCTTTATTAGTGGCTGGCGCTCGCAGTTCCTGTCGGGCCTGATGATGCCGCTTATGAGCTTGGTGGGCAACATGGGCTACGTGGGCGTCGTCGTGGTGGGCGCACAGCTCGCGCTGACCGGCAATGCCACGCCCGGCGACATCCAGAGCTTTATCCAGTACGTTCGCAACTTTACGCAACCCGTGCAGCAGCTGGGCAACGTGAGCAACACGATGCAGTCTATGGCCGCTGCCACCGAGCGCGTCTTTGAGTTCCTGGCCGCGCCCGAGGAGGAGCAGAAGGCCGACGCGCAGATTCCCGAAAAGCGCCCTGGCCATGTGGAGTTTGACCACGTCAAGTTTGGCTACACGCCCGACAAGACCATCATCCACGACTTTAGCTGCGAGGCACAGCCCGGCCAGACCATCGCCATCGTCGGTCCCACCGGCGCCGGCAAGACCACGCTCATTAAGCTGCTACAGCGCTTCTACGATGTGGACGGCGGCTCGCTGCGCGTCGATGGCGTCGACGTACGCGATTGGGACCGCGCGGCACTGCGCGGCGAGTTTGCCATGGTGCTGCAGGATACGTGGCTCTTTAACGGCACCATCCGCGAGAACATCCGCTACGGACGCCCCGATGCAAGCGATGCCGAGGTCGAGGCCGCTGCACGCGCTGCACGCTGCGACCACTTTATCCATACGCTCGCCGGCGGTTACAACTTTATGATCAACGAGGAAGGCACCAACCTTTCGCAGGGCCAACGCCAACTCGTGACCATTGCCCGCGCCATTTTGGCCGACCGCCCGGCGCTGATTTTGGACGAGGCGACATCCAACGTCGATACCCGCACCGAGGAGCTTATTCAGCGCGCCACGGATGCGCTGATGCAGGGCCGTACCAGCTTTGTTATCGCACACCGCCTGTCCACGATCCGCAACGCCGACGTGATCTTGGTAATTCGCGACGGCGACATCGTCGAGAAGGGCACGCACGACGAGCTGCTCGCCCAAGGCGGCTTCTACGCCGACCTGTACAACTCGCAGTTCGACGAAGCGGCGTAAATTCTGCCGCAGGGAACGAATAACACCCGAGAACGGGGGCGCAGGACAACCTGCGCCCCCGTTTTCGTTCTGCGACCCTCAAACCGCCTCCCCTGGGACCAAATTGACGACCTCTTCCAAGCCACGTGGCATCATTCCATTCCAGGGTCAGTTGACGTTTGACCAGATAAAACCTGCCAAAATAAACCTGTCCCTTTTTGGCAGGTTTTGGGGTGACGAGGGCTTGCACTTTAGCGTGCGACAGCGGATAATGCCGAGCATTCGACAATGCACACTTTGTCTTATTTGATTGAGGAGGCCCCGTATGGCCATGGAATTCAAGCGCAGGTTGCCGATCCCCATGGAAATCCGCGAGGAAATGCCGCTTTCCGCCGATCTTACCGCCAAAAAACAGGCATTCGACGCCGAGGTCGCCAAGGTCTTTACCGGCGAGGACGCGCGCAAGGTGCTCATCATCGGCCCGTGCTCTGCCGACCGCGAGGACTCGGTGCTTGAGTACATGAGCCGACTGGCCAAGGTCGCCGAAGAGGTCAAGGACAAACTCATCATCATTCCGCGCGTCTATACCAACAAGCCGCGCACCAAGGGCACTGGCTACAAGGGCCTGCTGCACAACCCCGACCCCGAGGCTCCCGACGACCTGCTCGAGGGCGTCAAGGCCATCCGCCATATGCACCTGCGCGTCATCGAGGAGACCGGTTTCTTTACCGCCGATGAGATGCTCTACCCGTCCAACTACCAGTACCTCGTCGACCTGCTGAGCTACGTCGCCGTGGGCGCGCGCTCGGTCGAGAACCAGGAGCATCGTCTGGTGTCGAGCGGCATTTCGGTGCCTGTGGGCATGAAGAACCCCACCGCCGGTTCCACCACCGTTATGCTCAACTCCATCTACGCCGCCCAGGCACATCAAAGCTTCATCTTCCGCAACTGGGAGGTCGAGTGCGACGGCAATCCGCTCGCGCACGCCGTCATGCGTGGCTACATTGGTCTCGACGGTCGTACCTACCCCAATTACCACTACGAGCATCTGGAGCGTCTGGCTGAGCGCTATACCGAGCATGCCGGCTACGCCAACCCGGCGGCGATCATCGACTGCAACCACGACAACTCGGGCAAGCGCCCGCTGGAGCAGCACCGCATCTGCAAGGAGGTGCTCGACAGCTGCCGCCGCAACGAGTCCATCTCCAAGCTGGTCAAGGGCTTTATGATCGAATCCTACCTGGAGGACGGCAACCAGTCTGTCGACGGCGGCGTCTTTGGCAAGTCCATCACCGACCCGTGCCTGGGCTGGGAAAAGACCGACTACCTCATCCACGAGATCGCAGAGCGGGTTTAGTTACGCGGTTTTACCAAACCGCGTAACTACTCGACGCTGCGCGGGCCGCATTTGGACAATCTGACGCTCAACTTCAAGGGCGCGACCAGAAGGTCAGCGCCCTTTCGTTTCACGTCACCTTGTCTCAAATGCGGCCCGCTCGCTGTCCGTCCTCTACCTGCGGCGCCGTCTTGCTCCGAACGCGACAGTTAGGGACGTTCCTTTTCTGCCGGCAGTCTGGGACATTCCTTGGGGTAGTCGTTGGGGACGTTCTTGTTTGACTAGTCGTTTAAGAACGTCCCCCATGACCACCGCAAAAAAGCGCCGCCGCGGACGCTCACGCATCCGCGGCGGCCTGCACTAAATCGCGACGACGGCTGGCGCCTAGCGTTCTACCGAGCAGATCGTCCGCTCTTTACCTCGATCGACCGATTATCCCTCGTATACGATACGGCCATCGGAGACAGTGAACAGAATCTTGGTATCGGAGATCTTCTTGGGATCGCAATGAAGAATGTCTTGGTCGAGCACCGTGATGTCGGCGAGCTTGCCCACCTCGAGCGTACCGATTTTATCCTCCATGTAGTTCTCGAAGGCAACGTTTTTGGTGTATGCCTCGAGCGCCTGATATGCCGTGATGGCCTGCTCGGGCCAACGGTACATATCGGTGTCCTCCTCCTCGGGATACGGGCTGTTGCGCGTAACGGCCACCTCGATCTCCTCGAGCGGCGCATAGCCGGTGACCGGGCCATCGCTCGCACCGGAGATAAAGCAGCCGGCCTCGAGCATATTCTTGACGGGGTAGAACTTCATGGCGCGATCCTCGCCCACAAAGGCGATCTCGAGGTCGCACAAAGGATCGTGATACATCCACAGGAACTGCAACGCGCACACAATGTCGAGATCGACGACGCGCTGAATGTCCTCGTCGGTGATTGCACACACATGCGTCATGGTGTTGCGGCGATCATCGCGCTCACCGTTCTCCTTGACGCAGCGCTCGTAGGCATCGAGTGTATTGTGGACGGCGCCATCTCCGATCGCGTGAACATGAATCTGAACACCCTCTTTGTCGAGAGCGGCCACCATGTCGCTGAACTCCTGCTGATCCCAGACGGACTCGCCGTGCCAGTTATCGCCCTTACCGGCGGCGGAGGTATATGGCTCGAGCATCACGGCGCTGCCGCCCTCGGTAACGCCATCGGAGTAGATCTTAACCGTACCGGTAGAGATCATGTTGCTATCGAACTTCTTGAGGTCCTTCACGGTTTTAATGGCCTCTTCAGCCGTAATGCCGGGCCTAATGGTAGGAAGTACTCGCATGCGCAGGTTAAGCTTGCCATCTTTCTCAAGGTCAGTATAGAACTGGCAATCCTCTGCCGTAGAATCTCCCACGACGCTTATGTTGGTAATGCCGGTGATGCCGTATTTCGTAGCCACCTGCTGGTACTTGTCGATAGCGTTCTCAAGCTCCTTGTCCGTATGCTCGACGGAGACAACCTCCCTCACCATACCTGCAGCAGAATCGATCAAGTAGCCAGTCGCCTCGCCGTTTGCATCGCGGGTGATGATGCCGCCCGTGGGATTGGGGGTATCGTTATCGATGCCCGCAAGCTCGAGCGCACGGCTGTTGACCCACACCGAATGATAGGAAACATCGGTCAGCATGATGGGCTTATCGGAGCAGATCTCATCGAGGATGGACTTGTTGGGGCCGGGATTGGTGCCATCCTCTTGCTCGAAGGCGTTGATCATGAACGAGCCGCCAACGTAAGCCTCATCATCGGGATGCTTGGTTACAAAATCACTGACCGCCTTCTTATACTCATCGATCGTGGTAGCCTTGGTAAGATCGATTTCGTACAGCGCGGTCACCCAGTTGCCCGGAGCGTGGATATGCCCGTCCATAAAGCCGGGGATCACCATACCGCCATCAAGATCGATGACGCGCGTGTTGTCATCGATGTACTCGTCAACACCGGAGTCTTCGCCTACATATACGATCTTGTTGCCCGAGACAGCCAGGGCGGCCGCGGTGTCGCCCTCTTTGACCATCGTCTGAATCGTGCCGTTACGAAAGACGATGGATGCCTTGTCGGAACTCGCGCTGCCGGTGCTTCCGGCATTTGAAGAATTGTTGGCGCAACCGGCGGCACCCACCGCAACAGCCGCGGCGCCCAACGTGCTCAGGCCGAGAAAGCTTCTACGGGATACGGGGGGAATAGAGGTCTTCATATAACCCACCTTTCTGTTGACATCGCCGCGCTTTCGCGACGCTTGCTATCACCTGAATAGCACCCCCGGGTATAAACTTGTCTGCACAAACGGGGTTATTGCCGTAAGCGGAGGCTTATATCCCCTATAACCCTGCCTTTAACCTGCCCAAAAGCTCTGAAGAAGCTCGGACCGCGATGAGACACCGCATTTACGGAATATCGTGTGAACATGCGATTTGACCGTGCCGACAGAGATAAACAATTCATTCGCTATGGCGCGGTTATCCTGGCCATCGAGCAGAAGGTCGAGCACTTCGCGTTCACGCGCGGAGATATCGTGCTGGTCGCAGAATGCCGAGAAGCGGACCTCCGCAATCTGCTTGGCAGAGGTGCCAGACGTTGTGGGCGGAGCAGAAAAGCGCAACGACAAGATCCGCGACGCCGCACGAACGGTATACATCGCGGCCACCACGCTCATGATGTTCTCTGGGATGTTTCTGCCGTAGGCAAAATACAGGTAATCAATGACTTCGATCCGCCCGATATTCAGCCCGAGAACGCGTACATCCTCGATCAGAACAAACACCGTCAACACAGCCATCACAATAAGAAACCTGCCGTAGCGTGCATAGAAGCTCTTTCGCGCCAACGGCTTGCTTTTGCGGTAGCAGACGAAAATCATGCCAAACGCCACGAACATGAACAAGGAGCGCAACGCATAAAATGCGAGTTGTTTGATTGAATCGGGCTGCAAAACAAGCGACATGGCCTCGAAAGCAGAAAAGACGATGCAGGGCACGAGCATGTGAAGCCGGCTCGTCTTGTTTGCGATCGCCAATGCAAATGCCCACATGCTCGCCATGATTCCAATCGATAGGACGAGTTTCGTTATGGGGTGAGTCATGGGAAATTGGCTGCTGAGGATATCTGCCATCATCTTACTGCCCTGATACTCATCGAGGAATACGAGGGCGCTTTCGAGCATGTCGAAGAAAAAGAAGGCCGAGACCGTCAAGTAGCTTGTTCGATGTGAGACGAGGTATGCGCATACCGATACGCACACCGCCACCATGCAAACCAAGACGAATGTGATTCCGTAGAAGAAGTTGAACGTACTCACTACCGGGCCTTTCGCTTATTGATATGTGCTAAGGATAAACTTTACGCCAAAGACATGCAGATCGCTGTCTTCAGCGCAAAATCCAGCCAAAGAAAGGAAGGATGGAAGACG
This sequence comes from Collinsella sp. WCA1-178-WT-3 (M1), assembly GCF_009696325.1. Classification (GTDB taxonomy): domain Bacteria; phylum Actinomycetota; class Coriobacteriia; order Coriobacteriales; family Coriobacteriaceae; genus Collinsella. The sequence goes on along the minus strand of NZ_VUME01000001.1, from coordinate 152,039 downwards.
CATATCCCCCACCCCAGCGTATGGGCGAAACTAGCCAGTGATGCGGGTGCCGGAGAGGCCGGCCATGGTCTCGGCGATGGTAGTCGTTGGGGACGTTCTTGTTTGACTAGTCGTTTAAGAACGTCCCCAACGACTACCCAGAATGAGAGTGGATAATCTCCCGTTTTTGGCCTATATCAGCGCTAAAAGTGGGAGATTATCCACTCTCGTCGAGCGGGCGTCCGATAATCCACTCTCATTCTCTCTTGGAACCCTCCGTCCCCGAGGAATCGAGGCTCGTCTGCCGAATGGTCGATGCGGCCGTCCTGCGTCCATGTCAAACTCATAGATGGCCTGACCCAACTTGGAAGGAGTCTCCATGAGCCTTGAGAACGTAGCCCTGCGCGCCGCCACACTTGATGACCTGACCGGCATCGCCGCCATCTACAACCAGCTGTGGTGCAACACGCTGCGCAACCGCGGCGACGTCGAAGCCGCCGATTTCTGCGCACGCTTTAACATCGCCATGCAGCTGCAGCGTTCCCCCATCGTACTCGTCGCCGAGGCCGAGGGCCGCATTATCGCCGCCTGCTGCATCGGCATCTTCGAGGACGGCAAGCCGCGTACCAATCCCACCTGGGAGCCCTGTTACGACGAGCTGTTTATCCAGGCAACCGAGATGGCAAAGACCGCCGATGCCAAGCTCGAGGGCTCGCTCTTTGGCGACAGTCGTGAAAAGGCCACGGCCGACCGCTTTGCCGCCACGGGCAACGAGTATGCCCAGGGCCAGCTCAACCTGATCATCATTGCGCCCGAGTGGCAGGGCAAGGGACTCGGCCGCGAGCTCATCGACCTTACGCGCGCTGAGCTCGCCAAGGCAGGCTGCACCAAGTTCTTCCTGATGAGCGACTGCAACGCCGACTGGCAGTTCTACGAGCACCTCAACATGAAGCGCATCCTAGAAGATCACAGCCAGGACACCGGCGACGGCTTTATCGTTTACATGTACGGAGGCGACACGCAGGATTAGCCCGCACATCCAAGCCGCACGGCCCGCCGTTCAGCTGAAACCACCACACAAAAAGTCCGCCGACCATTGAAGTCGGCGGACTTTCGCGTGCGGACAATCAAGCGCTGTTCACCATGGAACTGCTATTTACAGCGCGCCTTAGGCTGCTGCTGGGTGATGCAGTGGATGTTGCCGCCGCCGTAGATAACTTCACGGGTCATGATACCGATGACTTCGCGGTCCGGATAAGCAGCTTGGATATCCTTGAGCGCCTGGGCGTCATTGGGATCGCCGAACTGCGGTACAAGCACCGCACCGTTGATGGGCAGGAAATTGAGATAGCTCGGTTCGAAAGCGTCCTCGGGAGTACGCGGCAGCACGCCCTCGACGGGATCGATCGTGCTGGCCTCTTCTTCGGTCATATATACCGATGTCGCAGGCATGATCACCTTGTGGATCTTGAGCTTGCGACCCTTGGCATCCGTGGCCTCGGAGAGCGTCTTGTACGCCTCCTGGCACTCCTTGTAGAACTTGTGGTTGGGATCGTCGGTCCACATGCAGCAGACTTCGCCGGGCGCACTAAAGCATGCGACGTCGTCCACATGGCCGTTCGTTTCGTACGGATCGATTCCGTCCTTGATCCAGATAACCTTCTCGATACCGAGATACTCAGAGAGCTTCTCCTCAATCTGCTCCTTGGTGTACTGCGGGTTGCGATCCTCGTTGAGCAGACACATCTCGGTGGTCACGACGGTGCCTTGACCATCACAGTTGAACGAGCCGCCCTCGAGGATGTAATCCTCGGGACGATAACGGTTAACCTGCTCAAGCTGTGCCACCTGCAGGCCAATGGAAGCGTCCTTGTCCCACGGGAAATACAGGCCGTCAATGAAACCGCCGTAAGCATTAAAGTGGAAGTGCGAAAGGGCCACCTCACCATTGTCATTAACGAGGAATGCCGGGCCGGGATCACGAATCCAGCTGTCGTTGTACTCCATGTGGATAACGCGCACGTTCTCAACGCCGTCGAAGATCTCACACACCGCGGGGAAGTCTTCGGTGTTGACGCCCACAGTGATGGGCTGAAAGCGTGCAACGGTCTTGATGATCTCGGTGAAGACCTTCTGCGCCGGCTTGGCGCCGCAACGCCACACGTCGGAGCGGTGCGGCCATAGAATCCAGGTGCGCTCCTGCTCCTCATACTCACCGGGCATATAGAACCCGTCCTTCTTAGGCGTGGATTCACTCTCGTAGATTGTCTTCATTTCAAGCTCCTAAATCTCGGTGCTTTTGCTTGACGAGACCATGATGCGGCCGCACCGAGATGTTCTCAATGGTCCCTCGAGCCCCTTTCAGCGACCGACGGTATACCATTCGCTGACCTAAAGTTCTATTCAGGCCGAGAACATGACATACTGGGTTCCACAATGGAAAGGACGCCCTATGCCCCCATGCAATAAACAGCAGACTATTGAGTTGGACAGTACGACCTGGACTGCTCTCAACGAGCTCGCGCTTGCAATCCACGCATCACACGGTATTGATAAGCTGCAAAAGGAGACCCTCGAGGGAACGACAGGGCTCGTGCCCCATCGGATCGCCATGTTCGACCTGATCGAGGCGGCGGGCAGTGATGCCCCGCGCTACGTCCACCCCGCAAGCAGCGGAATGGACGACCGCGCACTGAGCGACTACTACAACCGCTACGCCGCGATGGACTATACAACATGGAGCTTTGACCTACATAAGGTCGGCGTTTACCGCGACCTCGACCTCGTCGACGTCGAACGACGCAATGCCACGCCCATCTATCGCAAATGGATGGAACCGCAGGGTGTCTACTTTGGCTGTACGGCCACGCTCGCGCACAACGACAGCCCGCTAGGAAGCATCGCCCTGTTTCGCGAACGCACGGCCGGAGACTTCACCGACACCGAGCTCGCAATCCTGCTCGAAATCGCTCGGCACGCGAGCCTCGCGCTCGCCAACCTCTATCCTCGGGGCATTAAACTCACCCAGACCGAAGACACAAACCAGCTGAATGCTTTCATTACAGAACATAATATCCAACCGCGTGAAGCCGAAGTCATGCGGCTCATGCTCGACGGCAAAACGAACAAACAGATGGCAAACGAGCTATTCATAAGCGAGTCGACCGTAAAGAAGCACGTCAACGCCATCTATCGCAAGCTCGGCGTCAGCAACCGACTGGGTCTTATGACGGCCGCGCAAAACATCCTGCGATAAAAAAGGCGCCCCTCCATACGGAGAACGCCCTTTGATTTCGCCATTTGAATTAGTGCCGGCTCTGGCTCAAAGAGTAGACGGGGTGATTTTGGTAGGTTTTATCTGGGTGAACGCCGATACGACACCCAAACCTCTACGGAAGGAACAGGCACTTATGTGGTGGTTCAGAAGGAAAACGGCCCGCTCCGGCGGTATATCTCAATCTGTAACAAGTAGAGGCGATTTATTAAGTTAGACGTTACAGATTGAGACGTTGGAGACAGCGCAGTAATAGCCGTCGAATTTGTGTTGGTTTTGAACTCTCCGCGACGGAATGCTAGACTGGCGACGTATACATTCGCGCCAGAACACGGGTCGCATGAAGAAAAGGAGATGCCATGGCGCCTATCGCACCGCTCAAGATGCTCGTCGCTCCTGCCGCCAAGGCCATCGTCCGCCTGAGCGACTCACTCACCTACGACGATGTCCCCTGTCTTGTCGACGAACGTACGGACTGCTGCCCTTACCTGGGACACGTCCCCTACTTTGCGCCTAAACTCGCTTTTGACCCCGAGCACCGCGAGCGGTAATCCAAGATGCAGCAAACGCCGCGCAGCTCGCGGCGTTACTGTTTTGGTGCAAAGAAACCTGTCCCCCTTGCACCAACGCCGGGATTATCGAGGCTGCGGCCGCGGCGCGATATGAGGCGCGAGACCTCGCCCAACAACACGCCGATTACCACGCCCACGAGAATCGGCAACTTTGTCATCTCGGCGGGTGAGCTGTTGAGCGGCACAATGGTGGCGACAATCGAAAGCACAAGCTCCACTACGGGAATCGCAAGTGCCACCGCGAGCACCTTGCCCTCGAAGGGCGCGCGGAACACACGCGGGCGATCGTCGTATTTGCGCAGGCGCCAAAACGCCGGGAACATCGGAATATAGCTCATAAGCAGGAAGACGACGTTCATCGAGAAGAAAACCCAAAAGACGTCGGAGCCCTCGCCCAGCGGAATCTGAAGCAGTAGTACCAGGCTGGCAAAACAACCGTTAATGAGTGCCGAGCCATTGGGCATGCCGGTCTTCTTGGACACCAGCGCAAAGGGACGCGGCATATTGCCGTGACGCGCGGCATAGCTCGCCACGTTGTTGACGCCAAAGCTCCAGCAGATCATGTTGGCGAACAGCGTCACCAAAAAGGCCGCGCCCACGACCATCGTCAGCGGATGGCTGCGCCCCAACATGGCGGCGACCGCGTCCACAATGCCCGAATCGAGCGAAAGCCGCTCGGTGGGAACCGCGGCTCCAATGCCGATGCCGCAGATAATGTAGATTGCCGCAATGGCGACGCCACCGGCGATAACCGCCTTGGGGATATCACGCGACGGGTTTTTCATCGTGCTGGCAAAGGTCGCGACCACTTCGAAACCCATAAAGTTGAACAGGATGATCGATAGGTACGTCAACGAATTGGTGTCGCCCAAATCTGGAATGAAGGTCTTAAACGACATGTCGTTGGCAAAGCCGTTATTACAGGCAAACCAGATGCCGACGATCCCCACCACGGCGGTAATGAGCACCTTGATGACGGCACCGCCGTCCATGACCCAATCGGCCTCGGCCACCGGGTGCATCGCCATGACCGTGACGCCCCACACAAAGGCAAGCTCGATGGCAATTCGGGCCCCAAGCGAAAATTCGATGCCCCATACCGAATTGATGACACTGGGGAACATACAGGCGATACTTGCAACCCACAGTGGAAAGTTGACCCAGTAGCACCAGGAGCAGTAGGCACCCCAACGGTCGCCCAAGCCCAGACGAACCCAATCGTACAGGCCGCCCTCGGAATCGAACGCCGTACCGAGCTCGGCCACCACCAGGCCATAGGGAAGCAAAAACGTAATGATGAGGAAGATCCACCAGAAGAACTGCACGTTACCCATGGCAGATGCCGGAGCAGCCGCCTCGATGGTAAATACGACGCATATAACCGAGAGGATGACCTCGAACAGGGAGAACTTTTTACCTGCCATGGCACGCTCCCCCTACAGCAAAAAAGATGGCATCTGCACCGAAGGCGCAGCCCAAGGTAGGGTTACAGGCCGCGTCACCGGTGCAGGTGCCATCCCAAGGAGAAGAAGGGATGCAATTGTTGGACCAACGCTCGCGGAACAGGCGCGTGTAGATGACGATACGCTGGTACATAGATACTCCGATCAAGACGGCCGCGCATACGACCGGGAACTTTCGGCAATTGGATACGCGTCTGACCTGGGATATCCAAGCGAACAATAGGCCTAACCCGCGATAGGTCCCAGGCCAGGCGGGTATTCAATCGAAGGGGAAGGGCACTCCGGTGTGGAGGCAACGGAGTGCCCAGGAAAGCCCGGCCGGCCGGCCAGGCGGCCCCGTTCGCCGGCCCCGTTCGCCTGGCCGGCGGGCCTCCGGGGTGCGGCGGATTCCCGTGAAAGAGGGGCGCCGCGCCCCGGCAAGCCAGGCTATTAGGCGGACGGCTCCTGCTGCGTGATGCAGTGGATGTTGCCGCCGCCGTAGACGACCTGGTCGGACTTGACGCCCACGCACTTGTAGACGCCCTCGCCCCAGACCTCGTCGTAGATCTCCTGGAGCGTGTCGACGGCCAGCTGGTCGTTCTCGTCGCCGTACTGCGGGACGATGACGCCGTGGTTGGTCACGAGGTAGTTCATGTAGGAGGCGATCAGCGGCTCGTCGGGGACGCGCGGCTCGGCGTTCTCGTCGGCGTCGATGGTGTCGCAGGAGGCCTGGTCCATGTACAGCGGCTTCACGGGCATGCAGAGCTTGTAGACCTTCAGCTTGCGGCCCTTGGCGTCAACCGCGTTGGAGAGGGTCTCGTAGGCGGCGTGGCACTGCTCGTAGAACGGGTACTCGGGGTCGTCGGTCCAGATGCAGACCATGACGCCCGGGGCGATGAAGGTGGCGACGTCGTCGATGTGGCCGTTGGTCTCCTCGGGGTCGATGCCCTCCTTGACCCAGATGACCTTCTCGACGCCGAGGTAGTCCTTGAGGTGCTCGGTCATGTACTCGCGAAGCTCCTCGCTCCAGGGCTCGAACTTCTTGCGGTACTTGGGCCAGAGGGACTCGGGGTCCTCCTCCTCCTCGAGCACCGCGGAGCAGGTGCGGCCGGGGGACAGGAGGCACTGGTCGGTGACGACGAGGGTGCCCTCGCCGTCGACGGTGATGGAGCCGCCCTCGAGGATCATGTCGTCGGGGCGGTAGCGGCGGCAGCCGGAGAGCTCGGCCATCTTGAGGGCGATCTGCTCGTCCTTGTCCCACGGGAAGTAGAGGCCGTCGATGAGGCCGCCGTAGCCGTTGAAGTGCCAGTGGTTGGCGCGCTTATCGCCCTTGCCGTTGATGACGTAGGTGGCGCCGGTGTCGCGGAACCAGGCGTCGTCGGTGGTCATCTCGACGACGGTGACGTTCTCGTCGTTCTCGAAGACGGCCTTGCAGTTGGCGTAGTCGACCTGGTTGGCGCACATGTAGACCGGGGTGAACTCGGAGATGGCGCGGGCGATGGCGGCATACTGCTTCTGGGCGGGCTTGGCGCCGTGGGCCCAGGTGTCGGTGCGGTGGGGCCAGCCTATCCACACGCGGTCCTGGGGGGCGAACTCGGCGGGCATGAAGAAGCCGTCGGCCCTCGGGGTGGACTCGGACTCGGTGATCGTACGCATAAGATTTCCTCCAAACCGAACGATCGTCTGCCGCGGGCGGGCTGCCCGCGGCCTAGGACCAAGAGATGGCGGGCGCCCGTCCCCCGGCAGAGGTCGGGGCGCCCGGCGCCGGTTTTCACGGGGTCGCACCGGCGGGCGACGACGTAGCCAGGTGCGCGGAGACAGGACGCACGAGGGATACGGGAGAGGGGTCGGGGCGGTCGGCGGCTGCCGGAGCTATCGCCTGCACCCGCCCCGGGGAATGGTTGGCGAACCTGTCGCCCGGGCACGCCTCCGGAGAGGCCGGGGTGCCCGGGGCCGGGTGCCCTAGTTCTCCTCGGCCTCCTCGGCGAGGCGCTGGGCGGCCAGCTCGGGGGTGAGGCCCTTGTACTCGGTCTCGCGGCCCTTGGCGCTGACGACGCGGACGACCTCGCCGATGAGCATGAGCACGATGAAGATGATGATCATCGGGACCTTCTCGCCGATCTCGGCGGCGGAGAACGGCACCAGCGTCGCGACGATGGCCAGGATCAGCTCGATGCAGGGGATGGCCAGCATGACCTTCATCATCGCGCCCTTGAACGGGAACGTGAAGATGCGCTCGCGGTTGGGGTCGTTCTTGCGGAGGTTGAGGAACGCCGGGAACATCGGGATGTAGGTGAGCAGCAGGAAGACGACGGAGGTGCCGAAGAGCATCCAGAAGACACCGTCGGAGATGGCGTCGACGGGAACGAGCTGCAGGCAGAGGACCAGGGAGGCGACGACGGCGTTGACCAGGTTGGCGCCGTTGGGCATGTCGTCCTCGGAGACCATCGAGGCGAAGACCTTGGGCATGTTGCCGTGCTCGGCGGCGTAGCGGGCGACGGAGTTGACGCCGAAGGACCAGGCGGCCATGTTGGCGAACAGGGTGATCAGGAAGGCGATGCAGATGACCTTGAAGAGCACGGAATCGCCCACCATGGTCTGGACTGCGAAGATCATGCCGTAGTCGGGGTCGATGGAGTCGGCCGGGATGGCGGCGCCGATGCCGAAGCCAGCGAACAGGTAGATGACGGCAATAGCCACGCCACCGACGACGATAGCCTTGGGGATATCGCGAGCGGGATCGGCCATGTCGTCGGTCATGGTGCAGATAACCTCGAAGCCCATGAAGTTAAAGATGATGATGGACAGGTAGCCCAGGGCGTTGGTGTTGGTGAGCTCGGGCAGGAAGGTGGCGGCGGACATGTCGTTCGCGAAACCGTTCTCCATGGCATACCAGATGCCCAGGGCGCCGACGATAACGGCTACGGCGACCTTGATCAGGGCGCCACCGTTGAGGACCCACTCGGAGTCGGCCGCCTTGGAGCGGCCCATGAGGTAGACGATCCACACGAAGGCAAGCTCGATGCCCATCTTGGCGATCAGGTTGAACTCGACGCCAAAGACCATGCCCAGGATGTCGGGGAACATGGTCGCCAGCGAGGCGATCCACAGCGGGTAGTTGACCCAGTAGTAGTACGAAATGCGGGCGCCCCACTTGTCGCCCAGGCCATCGCGTACCCAGTCGTAAATGCCGCCCTCGCCGTCATAGGTGGTGCCGAGCTCGGCGACGACCATGCCGTAAGGGAGCAGGAAGGTCAGGATCAGGAAGATCCACCAGAAGAACTGCTGGTTGCCAATGGCAGCAGCAGGAGCGGCGGCCTCGCAAACGAAGACGACGCAGATGATGGTCGAAATGACCGTCAGGAAGGAAAGCTTTTTCTTTCCGTCACTCATATTTAATCCTTTGCTCAGTCTTGGACAGATTCGAGGCCCTAAGTTATTAAGAATAGCTTGGGCCTCGGTGAGCGGGCGACAGGAGACGAGCATCCACCGCCCGCAAACGTGCTTTTAGAAGCCTTGAGGCTTAGAGCTGCTCGAGAGCCTCGAGAGCGGCGTGGAGCTCAGCCTTGGCGGAGTACTCGACACCCTCGTCGTTGAGCGGAGTGCGCTTGCCCAGGGCGGCAAGGAGAGCACGGATGGAGTGCTTGCGGTTCTCGGCCTCGACCCAGCACAGGGAGCGCTCGGGATCGTCCATGACCTCGTCGACGACTTCCTCGCCACGGGTGGCCGGCAGGCAGTGCATGAACTTGGAGTTGGGGCCGGCGAAGTTCATCATGTCCATGGTGACCTGATACTTGGGATAGAACACGTCCATGTAGTTCTCGCCCGAGACCTCCTCGTCGTACAGGCCATACCACACGTCGGTGTAGATGAAGTCGGCGCCCTTGATGCACTCGATGTCGTCAGAGATGACAACAGAGCCGCCGGAGACCTTGCAGTTCTCCTCGGCGATGGCCATCATCTGCTTGCCGAACTCGGCGCGCTCCTCGGCGGTGCCAACGTGCAGGCCGCCGTCGGGGATCTGGTGGCCCTTAGGTCCAAACTGGACAAACTTCATGCCGACCTTGGAGGCGATGAACATGAGGGAGACGCAGACCTGGGTGGCATCGCCGATGAAGGCCAGGGTGCAGTCCTCGATCTTCTTGCCCTCGGGGAGGTTCTCGAGCATGGTCATGAGGTCGCCCATCTCCTGCGTGGGATGGTTGAACTCGGACATGCCGTTGATGACGGGCACAGCGGAGCCCTCGGCGAGGCCGACGACGTCCTTGTGACGGTCAACGCGAGCCATCATGATGTCGAGCAGCGAGCCCATAACGCGAGCGGTGTCGCCCAGGGACTCGTGACCGCCGAGCTGGATGGTGCCAGGGCCATAGAACTGAGCATGTCCGCCGAGGTCGGTCATAGCGGTCTCGAAGGAAAGACGGGTGCGGGTGGAGACCTGCTGGAAGATCATGCCAAGGCTCTGGTTGCGGAGCAGGTGAGGATAATAACCGTCAACCTTGATGGCCTTCTTCATTGCCAGGCCAAGATCCTCGATAGCCAGGATCTGCTCTTTGGTAAAGTCGTTGGTGTCGATGAAATCCTTAGGCAGTGCCATATCGATTTCCTTTCCGCCGGTCTTGCCGACTTATTTACTGTGAGGCGCTCGTACTTCACACCTCGTGTTGACAAGACCATCATTCACCCGCGTGCAATTTTTACCTAGTTTATTCGGGATTAAAGACCGTTCACGGAGTTACACCCTCTATAAACCAATTTAAACCCGCAGGCAGCGGGCTTGCAGGGGGTTTACCGTCTGGAACCGCGAACGGTATACGGCTATGCTATGTCAGGCGTCTAATCCGCAATGGAACGACCGGCTGAGACAAGTATACCCGTGGGATATAGCGGGCTCCATAAGAGTTCAAATGAGACAGGACGGTGACAAATGGACACGCTCATGTTCTTCTATACCTTAGCGATACTCGTAATCTGTATTGTGACGGCAGTGCTTTCGCTTGCCGCCTACGCCTCGTCCCATCGACGCTTCTTTATCTATGGCAGCGGCGTCTTTATTTGCTACGCCATCGAGATGACCGAGATCTTCTTTTTTGAATACACGTTGCAAAACGAGACTTTTCCGGCCAGCGACTATTACGCAATTACCATGCCTGCGTTTCGGACCCTTGTGGCGACCATTTCACAGGCTTTTATTTGGCTGATTGCCATGGACTTGCTCGATAAGCATTCAAAAAAGCAGTTCGCTATCCCCGTCTTAACATTTTTGCTGTTAGAGTCGCTGACTATCGTCGCTGTCCCCTCCGGCCCCATGCGTCAGTGGCTCTACTACACGATGCGTCAGGTATTTCTTCTCTTTGTGGGACTGTATATCTTTTGGACGGCTCATAAAAGTACGGAGGTTGAGCTGAAGGCACGCGTTAACAACCAGCGAAAGCACCTGATTATCGGCGCTATTCTGGTCGGTTGCATCGTTGCCGAAGATTTCTACAACATCCTTGTCATCCCCATGAGTCTGGCACCCTCTTGGCTGCAGCTTTATCTATCCGAGCGCAACTTTAGCGAGAACGTCTTTGCGTGCTACTTTGCGATTCTGCTGATCATCTACTCATACCACGTGCTTTCAATTCGCATGGAGAAGGCGCCCGAGGAAAAGAACGTCAACGATCTTGATCGACACATCGAAGAGCAAATGCCCTTCTATCGCAACGCCTACAGGCTCTCCAACCGCGAGGCCGAGGTTTTGCGTCTGGTTGTGCTGGGCAAGTCGAACCAAGAGATTGCTGACGAGCTATTCCTTGCCGTTGGCACCGTCAAGACCCACATCCACAACATCCTGGTCAAAACCGAGCAGCAAAACCGCACCACGCTCATCCTCCACTTTTGGAAGCGTTAACCTGCCAAAAAGGGACAGGTTTATTTTGGTAGGTTTTATCTGGGCAAACGCCAGCCGCCGCAAGAGAGCTGCTTTCCCTTGCGGCGGTCTTCTAGCAGTAAGACCAAGTGAGTAGACTTTTTGCAGGAGGTCGAGCACAGCCCAAAACGCCGCGGCTCTGACCTGCAATTTTATTGAACATTTATCGCGATGTGCTCGGCATATCTAAATAAGTCTACTCACTTGCATCCGAGACGCACCAGATAGGCAAATAACCGCCGCGAAGGAAGGGTTATGCGGTTTTACCAAACCGCATAACGGCTCGACGCTGCAAGCGCCCCTGAGCGAGCAATCTGACGTTCAGTCGTCGGTCGCGTACAAAAGTACGCTTCCCTCCTCTTTCACGTCACCTTACTCGCTTAGGGGCGCTTTCGCTGACTTATGCTCAACCTACAATGATTCCAAACTGGATGAGTTACTCGCTGTAGCGGGTGGCTATGGCAGCTCGCACCATTCCGGTGCTCATGAGGTAGGTCACCAGGAAGTAGCCACCGTATGCTGCCAGGAAGATCGCGCAGGTGAGGCCCACAGTGCCGCCGATGCTCATATTTCCGAATATGCTCACCAGCTCGATAATCACCTTAAGTGCCACAAAGGAGTGCGCCAGACCCACTGCCAGCGGGAACAGGAAGAATACCGCCTGCTGCGCCATCACCGAATGGCGAATCTGGCGGTCGTCGCAGCCGATCTGTGCCAGCACACGATAGCTGCGGCTGCCGTCGGCCACGTTGGAGAGTTGCTGGATCGACAGAATCGCCGCGCATGCAACGACCAATACAAAGCCGATGTAGATGGCTAGGTAGCTAATCATGCCGTTCATTTGCGCTGCTTGCGCGTACATCTCGGAGCGTGTGATGAAGATTCCCCACGATCCCGGCTCCTTGCCGTCAACGAGCAGATTGTCGAGCACAGTGTATTCAATGCTCTCGTCTGCCTCGGTCGTATCCATCCCCTGTTTGTAGTTAACGAGCAGGCTACTGGAATACGGCTGCAGATTGAGTTGGGACAACAGCTCGTCGGCAACGACGACGGTACCCGGATTACTGCCCATCGCCGAGTTGGCGATGGCCGCCGTGTCCTCGTCCGACTTATCGGTTGCGGGCTTGAGCGTATGCCCGCCCAAGGTAAGGGCATGGCCGCCGGCCATATACTTGGTGTACAGGTCGACCAGCTCACCGCCCATATCACACGTAAGCAAGTACTGGTCGCGGCCAATGCTCACCGGCTCCTCGCCCATCATCTGACGCAGCTTGTTGTACTGGCTCGCCGGCGTCACAAACAGACCCATCGCATCGGCCTTGCTACCCCCGAACGCCTTGGGAAGCTTTTCGCCCATGGTCTTGCACATCTCACCCGCAGACACCGAAGGGCTCGAACCGCCAAACGGGTAACTTAGATACGAATCGATCTGCACATGCTCACCGGCAACATCGGCGATATTGACCTTCTTGCCGGTCTCGTCGTTGTTGTCCGCCGACTTGTCCTTACCGTGCCATGCGGGGTACAAATCGACCGTTGTATCGGCCAGCACCATGCGATCGGCCTCAGACGGATTGACGTACTCCTTGTAGTAGTCGAGCGTATCGGTCGTGTAATAGACATACGTCTGCGACATATCGGCCGGCGTATAGCGCTCCAGATTCTCATTCATCACATTGGCAATCGACATACCGCACGTCACCGAGGTGATGGCCAAAAACAGGAGCATCGCGATGACGCCCATCGAAAAGCACACCGTGTTGACCTTGGCCGCAAGCTGGCGCACGATAAACATGTTGAGGCCGCGCCAATACACGCCGCGCAGGCTCTGCAGCAGCTTGATAAGCATGCCCGAGAGTCCCCAGAACAGGGCAAAGGTGCCCACGGTAACCATAGCGGTCGTAATGCCAAACTGGTTCATGGCCTCTTGCAGCTTGCTGTCCGTCGCGGTTAGCGGGAACCCATCACGTAGCAGACGGTAATAGGCCACGCCCACAAGCACCACGCCCACGGCAAAGATGGCAATCGCGATCCAGGGGTTGCGTGTCTTGATGCTCTCGTTGCGACGCTCGGCACCCATAAGCTCGATGAGTTTGGTACGACGCACGGCGCGAAGGTTCAGCAGTAGCGTGAGCACAAACATTACGAGCATGCAGGCAAGGGTCAGGTTGAACGCATGCACCGAGAAAAAGAAGTGGAAATTGGCGATCTGTGTCTTAAAGAGCGAGGCCGTAAAGAACGTCATGAGCTGGGAGAGTCCCACACCCAGCACAATGCCGGCGACAAAGGCCACAACCGATACTATCACGGTCTCGAGCGCCATGATCGTGGCGACGCGCCCGCGCCCCATACCGAGCACCTGGTACAGGCCAAACTCCTTCTTGCGGCGTTTCATGATGAAGTTATTGGCATACACCATCAAAAAGGCCATGACACCGGCCAAAAAGTACGTCAGGTAGCCGAGCATGCTGCCCATAACCTGCGCCAAGCCCTCTTCATCGATTCCGGCGATGTCGACCTGCATCGAGATGGTGTTAAAGGCATAGAAGACCGTGACACCCAGGGTGAGCGTCAAAAGGTAGACGAGGTAGTCGCGGCCGGCGCGGCGGACGTTGCCCCAAGCGAGTTTACAGAGCATCGGAGCCCTCACCGCCCATCATGGCAACGACCTCCATAATGCGGTCGAAGAACTCGCGGCGGTCGGTGTCTCCGCGGCGCAGCTCGGTGAAGATCTTGCCGTCGCGAATAAACAGCACACGGCTCGTGTAGCTGGCGGCAAAGCTGTCGTGCGTGACCATGAGCACGGTGGCGCGCAGGCGGCGGTTAAGGGCCTCCAGGCTCTCGAGCAGCAGGCGAGCGCTCTTGGAATCGAGGGCGCCGGTGGGCTCGTCGGCCATGATCATGGTGGGGTCGGTGACGAGCGCGCGAGCCGCGGCAACGCGCTGCTGCTGGCCGCCGGACATCTGGTAGGGATACTTGTCGAGCACCTGACTGATGGACAGGCGCGCTGCCACATCCTGCACGCGGGTCGAGATCTCTGCCGAGTTTGTGCGGGCGATGGTGAGCGGCAGGGCGATGTTCTCGCGTGCCGTGAGCGTATCGAGCAGGTTGGAGTCCTGAAAGATAAAGCCAAGCTCCTCGCGACGGAACTGCGAAAGCTTAGCCTGCTTCATGCGCGTCACGTCCTGGCCGTTGATGCGGATCGCGCCGCTTGTGGCACTATCGATGGTCGACACGCAGTTGAGCAACGTCGACTTACCCGAGCCCGAAGCGCCCATGATGCCAACGAATTCGCCGCGGTTGACGGTAAAGCTGACGTCGTTGAGCGCGCGGGTCACGTTGCCCAGCGCTCCGTATACCTTTTCGAGATGCACGACTTCCAGTACCGGGGTCGCCATGTGCGTGGTTTGCATACCGAGTCCTTTCTTGCGATTAGTCTACGGCATCTATAGTCGCAAGAAGCCGAGTCGGCTACCATCGATATCGCTTACGCTTGCCTTACCGTTGCGTAAGGTAGGGGTAGTCTTTTTGGGACGGGGCTTTTTTAGCTACCCTATCCGTAGCCTTCGAAGCATGAGGCCGCATTTGACATAGGGCAGCTAAAAAAGCCCCGTCCCAAAAAGACTACCCAAATGAGCTACCCTGCCACGTGTCGATGTTGAGAGAGGACTCCTGTTGAAGACTGTTCATGTTGCCGCTGGGATCATTCGCAAGGAAGGATCTGACGAGCTGCTTGCCGTGCAGCGCGGCTATGGCGACATGCAGGGACTTTGGGAGTTTCCCGGCGGCAAGCTCATGCGCGGCGAGACGCCCGAGGACGCCGTACGCCGCGAGCTCATGGAAGAGTTGCAGGTAAAAGTCACCAACCTGCGCGATTTTTACACCGTTGAGTATGACTACCCCGATTTTCATCTCTCAATGGAGTGTTACTACTGCTCGCTGGCTAAAGAATCCGATGAGCCCCAGAAGCACGACCGCCAGCTCGATATCCGCTGGATTCCGCGCACCTCGCTTGCCACCGTTGAGTGGATGCCCGCCGACAAGGGGCTCATCGATGCTCTGATTGAGTTGAAGGAAGATCGGCTTGAGGCCAACGGCGCCGCCGATGACGCCACGCCCAACACGGCCGACAAACCCGCCACCAAGCCCAAGCGCGCACCTAAGCGCCGCAGCAAAAAGCGTCCCAAGCCAGGTCTGCTCGACGGCATCGATACCTCGGACCTCTCCGCTGACGAGCGCGAACTGGTGCGCCGTCGCGCCGCTATAAAAAAGTCCATGAAGGGCAACAAGCGCGCCAACACCAAACCCGAACTGCTCGTTCGCCAGCGCCTGCGGGCAGCGGGCCTTACGGGATACCGTCTGGAATGGAAGGTACCCGGCAAGCCTGACATCGCCTTTCCCGGGCGCAAGATCGCCATTTTCGTCAACGGCTGCTTTTGGCATCGCTGCCCTAAGTGCAATCCGAGCCAGCCCAAGCGCAATGTTGAGTTTTGGGAGGCAAAGTTTCGCCGCAACGTCGAGCGCGACCGAGCCGCCATCGACGCGCTTACCCAAATGGGCTGGACGCCCATCACCGTCTGGGAATGTGAGCTCAAGAAAGACCGCATTGACGCCACCATGGAAAAGGTCATCGAACAGGTACGCGCCGCCGCACCGCAGCGCTAACAGCGATCATTCACACGCTCCGCACGTCCGCGCCACATCCGAGCCGCAAACCTTAGAAAGCCCTTAAGCTCAAAACCTTTCAAGAGTGTTATTCGATACCTTTGACCTGCGGTTTCATTGTTATATCAAACCTGATTAAGCCTTTCTTTAGCGCTTCTTTGCAGCAGCCGCGGCATAATACTGCCAACGAACGGGACCTAGCAGCACACCCCGTGCACAACCTTTTGGTGGACATCGAGACGGAGGAAGCCCCGCAGCGCGTAGCGCGCAGCGGGGCTTCCGACATGTCCGAGGACGTTCTGAGAGATAGGCCCTTTTCCGTTTCCGGACGGCCCGGTGGGATCAGAGTACCCTTGCTGTTACTCTGCTTTGCCCACAGAGTTGAGGTTGGTCATGCGGATCTTAACCAGCTCGGTGATCTCACGCATGCCCTCCTTGGCCGGCTTCTTGGGATCGAAGCAGGCGGGGTTCTCGGCCATGTAGGCCATGAAGCCCTTGGTGTAGGCCTGACGCAGCTCGGTAGCGTAGTTAACCTTGCAGATGCCGTTCTTCACAGCCTCGGCAACCTGCTCATCGGGCACACCGGAAGTGCCGTGCAGAACCAGCGGCACGTCGACGGCGTCGCGGATGGCCTTGACCACGGACTGCTCGATGTGCGGATCGCTCGTGTACACGCCGTGGCTGGTGCCAACGCCAATGGCCAGCGAGGTGCAGCCGGTGCGCTCGACGAACTCCTTGGCCTCGGCAGGATCGGTGTAGGGGCTCTCGCCCTCAACCGCGGGACCGTCGTCCTCCTTGCCGCCGACCTTGCCGAGCTCGGCCTCGACGGGCACGCCCATGGCGCGGCCAGCGTCGGCGACGGACTTGGTCAGGGCAATGTTGTCCTCGAAGGACTCGTGCGAGCCGTCGATCATGACGGAGGTGTAGCCCGTGCGGAAAGCCTGCATGCAGCGGTCATAGCCATCGCCGTGATCGAGGTGCAGAGCGACGGGCACGGAAGCGCGCTCGGCAGCGGCCTTCACCATGCCGTAGAAGTAGTCCAGACCAGCGGTCTTGATGGTGCCCGGGGTGGTCTGCATGATGACGGGGGACTTGGTCTCCTCGGCAGCGGCCAGAACGGCCATAACAAACTCGAGGTTCTCGACGTTGAACGCGCCGACGGCGTAGTGGCCGGCCTGAGCGTCCTTGAGCATCTTTTCGGTGGTAACAAGTGCCATGAGCGTTTGCTCCTCTCCCTCGCCCGCATCTGGACATCGGGCGTAGTTGTTCACAAGGCGTTTTACCTTGCGTTTTACTGCGCTCATTGTATGAAATTCAGCGGCTTTGCACGTGCGAGATATTGAGTCCATGCAGGCCAATACAGTCGTTTTTGAAAAGTAAACGGAAGGAATCGGAACCGAGTGGGCGTGTTCGATATTGAATTTTGAGCGTTTAGCGTCTTTCTTTTATAGAAAAGATAAGTAATCGAAAGGTGTTTTCTTACTCAAAAAGAAAATGAACGAAAATAGAGTCAACACAATTCCTGCAAATTTAGCCGAGAATGGAGCAAACATGGCCCAAGCTACCAACCGTGCTTTTGCTGACGAGCGCCGTACCGCCATTATGGAAATACTCGAGCATAACGCCTCGGTGCAGGTAGCAGAAATCGCCCAGACCTTTGGCGTGTCCTCCGTCACCGCCCGCGCCGACCTGGACGCGCTCGCCGAAGCAGGCAAGCTGCGTCGCACACATGGTGGTGCCGTATCGCTCCACAAACGCCTGACCGTCTCCACGCAAGATCGCCGCATCAATGTCAACGTCGCCGCCAAGCAGGCCATCGCGCAATGCGCCATCGAGCTCGTTAATGACGGCGACACGCTGCTCGTCGACTCGGGCACCACGGCGCTCGAATTCGTCCGGCTCCTCGATCAGCGCGACGGCATCACCGTTATCACGGCCGACATTACCATCGCCGATTATATTGACGAGAGCATGCCCTCGGTCGATGTCGTCATGCTGGGCGGGGCACTGCGCAAAGGTCATCGCTATCTGTACGGCCCACTTACCATGCAGGCGCTCCAAATGGTCCACGCCGACCTTGCCGTCATGTGTCCTGGCGCTTTTGTTCCCGGCTGCGGCTTTACGACCGACTTTCCGCAGATGGCCGAGACCAAAGCGGCTATGGTCGGTGCCACCCGTCAAAGCGTCGCCCTCATGGATGTCAGTAAGGTCAACGGACGCGGCATGTACCGTTTTGCCGAGCTTGCCGACGTCGACATCATCGTGATGGACAGCGACCCCGACGCCGCCGTCGCCACCTCAATCGCCGAGGCCGCCGACAGCGCACGTCCAGCCCTCATCATCGCCGGCGCTTAAACAAAAACCACCACAAAGGGCCTGTCCCTTTGTGGTGGTTTTGCCCGTTAAAAGCGAAATATCGCTACTTGGAAAGCTCGTCGGCGAGGGCCTCGATCTGGGCGCGCGATGTGTCGTTGAGCGATCCCAGCACGGTCACCTTGTTCTGCGCCAGGGTGATGTCCTTCATGCCCTCGAGCTCCTTGGTCATAACCTTGGCAGCGGTGGGCGCCCAGGAACCGGCCTCGACGAGCGCCACGGTGCGGTTCTGGTAGGCATGCTCGGCGAGCGTGTGGATAAAGGTGCTCATGAACGGGAAGATCTCGCCCTGATAGGTGATAGAGGCGAGCACCAGGCGGTCATAGCGGAACGCATCCTCAACGGCCTCGGCCATGTCGTCGCGAGCCAGGTCAAAGACGGAAACCTTCTGGCCGCGAGCCTCGAGCGCTGCGGCGAGCTCCTCGACAGCGGCCTTCAGATGGCCGTAGACGCTCGCGTAGGCAATGGTGATGCCCTCGTCCTCGGGCTGGTAGCTCGACCAGGTGTTATAGGTGTCGAGGTAATAGCCCAGGTTCTCGGTAAGGACAGGACCGTGGAGCGGGCAGATGATCTGAATATCCAGATCGGCAGCCTTTTTGAGCACGGCCTGCACAAACTTGCCAAACTTTCCCACGATGCCAAAGTAGTAGCGGCGAGCCTCGCAAGCCCAACCCTCGGGATCCTCGATGTCGTTGGCGCCAAACTTGCCAAAGCCGTCGGCGCTAAAGAGCACCTTGTCGGTGGCCTCATAGGAGAAGAGTACCTCGGGCCAGTGAACGTTGGGGGCGCCGATAAAGGTCAGGCTGTGGCCGCCCAGGTCGAGCACGTCGCCCTCTTTGACAACCATTTTGCGCTCGGGGAAGTCGGTGCCAAAGTAGTTGACCATCATGCGGAAAGCACCCATGCTGGCCACAATCTGCGCCTGGGGATAGCGCTCCATAAAGGCGGCGATACCGGCGGAGTGATCAGGCTCCATATGATGGATGACCAGGTAGTCGGGCGTACGGCCATCGAGCGCGGCCTCGAGGTTGCCGAGCCACTCGTCGACAAAACCACCGTCGACCGAATCGGCGACAGCGATCTTTTCGCCCAAGATAACGTAGCTGTTGTATGCCATACCGTTCTCGGACACATCGTACTGGCCCTCGAACAGGTCAATGTCGTGGTCGTCGACGCCAATGTAGCGGATATCCTTGGTGATCTCCATCAGACAAAGCCTCCTAGATAGACAAAATAACTTGTCTATCATAGCACTTGGCAGCATTCCAACTGTTATCTGCCGGCATCCTTACCGATTGTTATTGAAATACGATAAATCGTCGTTTACCTGCGCAAACTATGAGCGTGGCATCGCCGTGCTATGTCGAATAATGAGCTGGCCGGGAATACGGATAGCAACGGTTTTGCCCGCCGTACCCGCCTCGGGAACCGCGTGCTCAAACACCTCGCGTCCACGCTGATGTAAATCGAATCGAACGGTCGTGAGCTCGTTATGCGCGACAAAGTCGTCGAGCGAATCGTCGACGCCCACCACGCTTACGTCCTCGGGCACGCGCAGGCCGCTATCACGCAGCGCGGCAATCGCGCCATTTGCCATCTGATCGTTTGCCGCATAAATCGCCGTCATGGTGCGATCGTGCTCGGCCAGGTACCTGCCGGCCTCGTAGCCGCTGTTGGCAGACCAGTCGCCCTCGAGCGGCGCCTGCGGCTTAATGTGCTTATGCTCGAGCGCATCCTGCCAGCCGGCGCGACGAAATTGCTCGTCGACCGAGAACGACGGGCCGCCAATATAGCGAATTTGCTCGTGCCCCAGCTCAAACAGATGATCCATAAGCAAGAGCGAGCAGCCGTAATGGTCGGAGTCGACCGTGGTCACCCGCGGGTGCGCGTACATGGTAACAATAACCGTGCCAATGCCCGGCAGCGGATCAAACGTCTCAAAATCGGGCGCCATGCGGCTCATGCCGATGATGATGCCGTCCACCGGCAGCGCAGCCATACGACGCGTGGCCTCGGCAAGCGAAAACTCCTCGGTCTTGGACATCTCGACCAGCGTGATGGCGCAATTATGCTCTCGAGCAGCGCTGGCGATGCCATCGATCATTGAGAGGTTGCCAAACTTGGTGATATCGTTGACGCACAGACCGACCGAATGGTAACGGCCGTCGCGCAGCGAGCGGCCGGCATAACTCGGACGAAAACCGAGCTCTTGCATAGCGGCCTGCACGCGCTGGCGCGTCTGCTCGTTAACGTTGGGCAAGCCGTTGGCGACGCGCGAAACCGTCTGCTGCGAAACACCGGCAGCGCGGGCGACGTCGGCCATGGAGACCGGACGCGTACCTGTATCGTTGGACGAGTGCCTTGCCACAGGATCACCTTCACCCTTGCGAGATCTGAATAGCGTGCATGCCGGCCCGGGCAGAAATATATCCCGCTCCGAGGCCCGCTATCGTCGGACGCATGTTAACGTACTCTACTTTTTCTATCTGTATCTCTTCTGCTTTATAAGTCCATACGGCGGTACCGTTCACGGCTGTAATTCTACCGACTACCAGATTCTCAAAAAGTGACAAGCGATCTGTTATGAGTACGTTAACATAGCCCGTAACGTGCGGCATCGTGAACACTTGGTTCATGCCGCTTCAAGTTGTTAACGTACTCATAGCGACGCAAAACTCACCCGTGCGCGCCAAGGAAAGGACTCCCATGACCACCCCCGACGAAAAGACACTCACCATGCTCACCAAGCTGTTTGAGGAGGAGTTTGGACCCATCGGCGACCGCCAGGTGCTCTACGTGCACGCGCCCGGGCGTTCTGAGATCAGCGGCAATCACACCGACCACGAGGGCGGCCATGTTATCGCCGGCTCGCTCGATGTCGCCGTTGACGGTATCGCCGTGGCAACCGACTCCAACAAGATCCGCGTCGCCGACGAGGGCTATCCTACCTTTGAGATCACGCTCGATACGCTAGATGTTCAGGAGTCCGAGAAGGGCACGTCCGCGAGCCTCGTCCGCGGTATGGCCCACGAAATCGCTGCTCTGGGCGTTGAGCCCCAGGGCTTCGACTTCGCCTTCACCTGCTCCGTCCCCTCGGGCGGCGGCCTTTCGAGCTCTGCTGCTGTCGAGGCGGCGTACGGTCGTGCCATGGAGACGCTCTGGGGCGCACCCGCCATTGAGCCCGTCGCGCTCGCCCAGATGAGCCAGCGCACCGAGAACAACTATTACGGCAAGCCCTGCGGTCTGATGGACCAGGCCGCCGTTTGCTTGGGCGGCCTCGCCTACATGGACTTTGAGGACCAGGCTCAGCCTAAAACCCAGAAGCTCGAACTCAACTTTGAGGATCACGGCTACGCGCTCGTGCTCGTTAAGGTTGGCGCCGACCATGTGGCCGCCACCGACGACTACGCCGCCGTTCCGCGCGAGATGCAGGACATCGCCGCCGAGTTTGGCAAGGCACGCCTATGCGAGGTAAACGTGGCGGATTTTGACGCCAAGCTCCCCGAGCTACGCGCCAAGCTGGGCGACCGTGCCTGCCTGCGCGCCGTTCACTACTGGTACGAGAACGGCCTGGTCGATAAGCGCTGGGCAGCCCTTAGCGCCGGCGACATCGACCAGTTCCTGGTCCTGACGCGCGAGTCCGGTGCCAGCTCCGCCATGTACCTGCAGAATGTCGTCGCCAAACTGGGCTCCGAGCAACCTTCCATGTATGCCTTGGCGCTGGCCGAGCATGTGCTCGACGGCCGCGGCGCCGTCCGCATCCACGGTGGCGGCTTTGGTGGCACCATCCAGGCCTTCGTGCCGCTCGACCTGGTCGACACCTTCATCACCAAGATGAACGGCTGGCTGGGCGAGGGCTCTGCCCGCCACTACGCAATTTCTGACAAGGGGGCTTACGCGGCATGGCTGTAATGACTGATGTGCGCGAGGCCGCGCAGGGCCTGATTGAGTATGCCATCCATCGATCCATGATCGGACAGGATGACCGCATCTGGGCCTACAACACCATTCTCGAGTGCATCGGCGCCACGGGTCCTGCCCTCGACATGGCTTGGGCGATGCAGAACGAGAAGCTCTCGCTCTTGCACCCCGATACGCTCCCCAATTTTGATCTGGAGGGCACGCTTGCCGCGCTTTCCGAGGACGCCGTTGCCAACGGCGCTGCCGAGGACACGGCGTCGGGCCGTGACCGCATCGCCATGCGCATCATGGGCGCGCTCATGCCGAGGCCTTCGGTTGTAAACGAGGAGTTCAACGGACGCATGGGCGTCAACGAGCCCCGCGCCGCGACCGACTGGTTCTATGGTCTGTGCTGTGACGCCGGTTACGTGCGCCGCGCCGCCATCGCGCGCAATATCAAATGGAGCACCCCCACCAACTGGGGCGACCTGGAAATCACCATCAACCTGTCGAAGCCCGAGAAGGACCCGCGCGACATTGCCGCGGCCGGCGCCGCAAAGAACACGGGCGAGAAGTATCCCGCCTGTCAACTGTGCATCGAGAACGAGGGCTACCCTGGACGCTCCGCCGCAGCCGACGGCGGCGCCCATCCCGCTCGCCAGAACCTGCGCGTTATCCCCATCCAGCTCAACGGCGAGCGCTGGGGCTTCCAGTACAGCCCGTACGCGTACTTTAACGAGCACTGCATCGCTATGAGCGCCGAGCATCGCCCGATGCACGTCGACCGTAAGGGACTGACCTGCCTGCTCGATTTTGTGGACCTGTTCCCGCACTACTTTATTGGCTCCAACGCCGACCTGCCCATCGTGGGCGGCTCGATTCTGTCGCACGATCACTTCCAGGGCGGCGCGCACGAGTTCCCCATGATGCATGCCGCCGAGGTCTCGCAGTTTAACGTGCCCGGCTTTGACCAGGTCAGCGGCACCGTGTTGCAGTGGCCGCTTTCGGTGCTGAGACTGCGCTCGCACGACCGCGCCCAGCTGCTCGACGCCGCCGAGAAGATTATCCTCGCCTGGCGCGAGTGGACCGATGAGTCTGTGGGCGTCATCGCACACACGGCCGACGGCGTGGCCCACAACACCGTGACGCCCGTCATCCGCCGCGTCGACTCTCGCGGCAATGCCGGCGGCGCGATCTACGAGGCCTACCTGGCGCTTCGCTGCAATATCACAACCGACGAGCATCCGCTGGGCGTATTTCACCCGCATGCCGAGTACCACCATATTAAGAAGGAGAACATCGGCTTGATCGAGGTCATGGGCCTGGCCATTTTGCCGCCGCGCTTGGTTCCCGAGCTCGGCGCTGTCCGCGAGCACTTGCTGGCAGCCAAGGCCGATGTCAGTTACGACCTTGCCGGCGCGCTCGAGGGCGACGACCTTTGCCGCAGCCACGCCGCATGGGCCGAGGACGTCTTTGCCCGCCGCGCCGACGAGCTTACGGCGGATAGCGCCATCGACATCCTGCACGAGGAGGTCGGCATGGTGTTTGGCCACGTGCTCGACAACGCCGGCGTCTTTAAATGGGACGAAGCCGGTCGCGCCGCCCAGCAGCGCTTTATCGACTCGCTGTAGAGAACGGGTCCGAACGTTCAACAGCAGCCCGCACGACATAGCCACCTATACGACAACGGCGCCTGCCGGCAATATCGCCGGCGGGCGCCGCTTTTGGTGCAAGGGCAGCTAATTTGGGACGGGGCTATTTTGACTACTTTGCATCTAGAAGTAGTCAAAATAGCCCCGTCCCAAATTAGCTGCCTCTCATGAGAGTGGAAAATCTCCCACTCTAAGCCCGCTTGCGAGC
Source organism: Collinsella sp. WCA1-178-WT-3 (M1) (assembly GCF_009696325.1). Lineage (GTDB taxonomy): Bacteria > Actinomycetota > Coriobacteriia > Coriobacteriales > Coriobacteriaceae > Collinsella. Next base: position 128,063 of record NZ_VUME01000001.1, on the reverse strand, counting down.
CCAAAATGGGAGATTATCCACTCTCGTTTTGTTCGGTACGCCGTAACTCTAAAGTTCGGTTACCTCTACGCTGTTGTAGACCTCGTCCCAGCGGTCCATGACCAGGTGGCCGGTCTTGGGATCCATAGCGTTGAGCTTGCCGCAGGTATTGGCGGTCTTGAGCACCGTGACGTCGTCGGCACCAGCAGCAATGGCATGCGCAAAACCGGCGATGGTCGAGTCACCGGAACCCGTCGCGTTTACAGCCGCAATCGCGGGCGTCTTGGCGCGGAACGCGCGGCCCTCATGGAAGCCCACCGAGCCGGCAGCGCCCATCGAAACGACGACCCAGGGGATACCGGCAAAACGGTCATCGGCGGCAAGCGCCTCGCGCAGGGCATCGACATCATCGGTCGTAAAGGACGTACCCAGCAGGCCGTTAATCTCGGTCAGGTTGGGCTTTACGAGCTCAGGCTTAGCGTCGGACTCCAGCGCGGCCTCCAGCGATGCACCCGAAGTGTCGAGCAGCACCTTGGCACCCGCCTCCTCGGCGATCTTGACGAGCTCGGCATAGTAGCCGGCATCGACGCCGCGCGGCAGCGAGCCCGAAAGCGTCACAACGTCCGCCTTCGCTGCAAGCTCGGCGAACTTGGCCGTAAAGGCCTCGAGCTCTGCCGGGGCGATCTGCGGGCCGCTCTCCAGCAGCTCGGTCTGATTGCCCTCGTGCAGAATATTCAGGCAAATGCGCGTCTCGCCGGCAATGGGCACAAAGTCGTTCTTGACGCCGTCGGCATCCATGAGCTCGGCCATATAGGCACCCATGTGACCGCCAAGCAGGCCAGTCGCGAGCACGTCGTCGCCCAGCTGCAGCAGCACGCGGCTCACGTTGAGGCCCTTACCGCCAGCGGTCTTTTCGGGCGTCACACGGTTAACATCGTCGATGACCAGCTTATCGAGCTGATAGCGCGTATCAATCGACGGGTTCATGGTAACAGTCAGAATCATATTGAACTCCTGTTTCCGGGGCACGACACGCGCGACCCCAAACATACGATAGCTCGTTAAAGGATCTCGATCTCAAAGCCGCGGGTGACGGTCTCCCCCGGCTTGGCCACCAGGCAGCCGCGCTTGTGCTCCAGAATATCGTCCTCGTCGGAGCAGGTGGACAGGCCGCCCCACGGTTCCACGGCCACAAAGTCACCCTCGGGCTTGCTCCACACAATCAGGTACGGCATATCGGGGAACGTCAGGCGCACGCCCTTGTCCTCGGTCTTCTTGGTCAGCGTAACCACGCGGCTCTCGAGCACGTCAAAGATGGTCTCCGCGAAGTCAAAGAGTTCGTGGGTCAGCGGCAGGTCATGGCCAACCATCGGGTTCTTGCTGCGATGCTCAACATCAATCAGGCCCGTCGAGGGAACGGCAGTGCAGAGGTCGGTGGCCTCACGCTGCTCAAAACGAAGCTCGTAGTCGTCATAGGACTCGCCCTCGTCGAGCGGGCACTTAAAGCCGGGGTGACCGCCCACAAAGAACGGCATGTCCTCGGTGCCCTCATTGGTCACCTCGTACGACACGGCAACCTTTTCCGAATCGATCGTGTAACGAGCAACGATCTTAAACGGATACGGGTACTGCTCGAGCAACTCGGCATGGTCGGCAGAGCTTAAGCTCAGCGCAACCATGTTGTCGCTCTGTTCCTCGAGCTTCCACTCCTGCTTGCGCGCAAAGCCGTGGCGGGCGAGCCTTACCTCGCGGCCGCCCATGGTCATTGCGTGGCCGTCACGAAGGCCACCGCAGATCGGGAAGCAAATGGGGGCCTGGCCCGACCAGACTGCCGGATCACCCTGCCACAGGTACTCACGGCCGTTGGCCGCAATAGAAGTGAACGACCCGCCCGCCGTGCTCAGTGCCACGCGGATAGAACCGTTATCAAGAACAAACTCCATAGGAGCCTTCCCTTTCTTACGACAGCCCACCAAGTCAATAGGGCTGATAGAAAACCGGCCCGCGCCCCCTCACAGAAACGCGAGCCGTCAATTGAAAAGCTGCAGAATGCCGGGTACCGCCAAGAGCGAAGCACTCAAGCCAAGCAAGCAAACGTGTTATCGGAGCAGCTAGCCCGCCAGATGGCTTCGCAGCGTCGGCCGGTCCGGCGTTCGGTAGAACGCCGGAACCTAATTAGTCGTGGTATTCGCCGCGGTCCCACTTCTCGAGGAACTCGTCAAAGAAGTGTGGGTCAGCCTGAGCCTCGGCGTCGGCCTTATTGCAGGCATCGATCTTGGCGATCAGGGCATCGTGCTCGGGGGTCTTCTCGTAAGGCTCCTCCAGGAAGGCAAGCATGATGTCGGCCATCAGGAACTCGCCGGTGATCTTGCCACCAAAGCCCACGATGTTGGCGTTGAGCTCACGACGGGCATACAGGGCAGAGGTCATGTCGCGAACCAGGGCGCAGCGGGCGCCGGGAACCTTGTTGACGGCGTTGGTGATGCCGATGCCGGTGCCGCACAGGGCCACGCCAAAGTCGGCCTTGCCGCTGGCAACAGCCTCGCCCACGGCCTTGCCGTAGATGGGATAGTGCGTACGGGTGTGGCTGTAGGTGCCGCAGTCGAGCACCTTGTAGCCAGCCTGCTCCAGGCGGTCGGCCAGATAGATCTTCTCGTCCGTAACGATATGGTCGCAACCGATTGCGATGGTCTTCTTCATCAGAACGTCCTTTCGTCTGAATTCACAAGTTGAGGTAGAAGTTCGAGTTCTCGGTGGCTCTCGTTAGGCCATCTTGTTGAGCATGTCGACACGGATCTGGTGACGGCCGCCGGCGTACTGTGCACGCAGGAACTCGCGGGCGATCTTCTTGGCGACCTCGGTGCCCACAACGCCCGGGCCCATGGTGACCATGCGCGAGCCGTTGTGCTCGCGGGTCATGTAGGCGGAACGCTCGTCGGAAATGTTAGCGACGACCATGCCCTTGATCTTGACGGCGGCCATATAGGAGCCGACACCGTACTTATCGAATGCGAAGCCCTGGGAATCCTTGTGCTCCAGCAGGTCCTTGGCAACGGCGGTAGCGGAATCGACAAAGTCCGCGGCAGGGGTCTCGGAATAGTCGACGACCTCGTGACCATCGGCGATGAGCATCTCCTTGATGGACTCCTTCATCGACATACCGTCGGCATCGGAAGCGATTACAACCCTCATGACATCCTCCTTGAGAGATACGCAGGTGCGTAGTTTCTGTTTGGAAGTGTTGAATCTCGTTCAGGTCCGGGCATCTGAATGTGCGATTCTTCACTGTTCATGTTTATTTGAACACATTCGAACAGTAACTGCAACAACTTTTTGTTTATCTTTGTTCTTTTTTGAACAAATACCGTTCACGGATGATTGCTGACCGTTTGGACCGGGCGCGGGAGTAGCGACCATGTGTTCAACAAACAAAAGGGCGGCCGAGAACGTGTCTCGGCCGCCCTTCGGCGGTATTCCCCGGTATATACGGCAGCTTTAGCTACTAGGACTGGCCGCCCTTCTTGGCATGCTTGGACGGAGTGCCCAGAAAGCGGCCCGTCAAATAATTCGTCGGCCCGGAAATATCAATCCCCAGCAGTGTGTGCCCCAGCCACAAAAACGCCGCGAGCACCAGCAATGGAATAACGCACGAGGTCACTATCATCACTATGACACCTTCGATAAGGTCGGTCACCTGCTGCACGATCTCGTCGGTCATCTGCTTGGCGCCGCTGGTCACCGTCGTGACGAGACCCGAGGCGCCGTCGGCAAGCTGTTCAAGCACGTTCTTGGACTCTGCGGACTCGGTCTTTTTCTTGTTTGCTTTGGAGCTATCGCTATCTGCCGCACTCGCAGCGTCAGTCGCCTTTTGCTCGGCCGCCTCGATGCTCACTCGATACGTTTCATCGACCTTCTGCGACACCCATACGCTCGCGGGCACCAACACCATGCTAATGATGGCGACCACCAGCACACGCGTTGCCACGCGACGAATGACCGTGCTCGTGCTCCAGCGTCCGTGAATGCCAAGCGACGCTGCAAAGAGCACCAGCGCAAACGGGATCAGGATGCCCAGGCCAACCGACCACAAAATCGTGAGTAAATATTTCTCTAGGTATAGCACGGCAAGCACGATACCAAGATTACCCGAAAGCTGAGCGAGCTGCTCGGCAACCGGCGTTCCCGTATCGCCTGGCAGCGCAGTGATACCCGCAGATAGGGCGACGCACGAGGTCGTGAGCGCCAATACATTGCCCTTCTTTTGATCGATGACCTCGATGGTAGAGTCCCAAGTCTTGGTATCGGCAAAATGCGGACGAGCCACAAACCCCGACAGCAGCGCCAGTACCACGAGCGCAACGATAAAGCCAATCTGCAGCTTTTTGTTTGCGCACACGACATCGGACAGGCTGGGCTGCAGCTCGGTCACCGTTGTTTGCTCGGTTATCTGGACAGGACGCCCATGAGCCATCTCGCTCGCGTCTCTCTTTTGAATCGATCCGTTGTCCGGCATTTGGATACCTCCTCATTCCGGCCTGTATTGCGGATGGAAGTATACCCACCCAGCGAAAAACCGAACGGCAAGAGGCGCAACAGACTGCTGCATGACCTGCCCGCCATGAAATGGGCCCATCTACTACGTTTAACTGCCCATCCCCGACCATGCCCCGTGGCGTAAAAACAAAACCACAGGTAGAACGCCTGCAGTTTTTCATGAAACGCAGGTGTGTTCGGGGGCACCGGGTTAAACGTAGTAGATGGTCCAGTTTCGTGGCGACGCTGCCAACCGATCCCCTGGGGACGGAGGAGAACGGATCATTTTGGGCCGTCAGCCCCTATTTCACCGCAACTTGGAGGAGAACAGAAAAAGCCCTGCCGCGGATAGCGGCAGGGCTTTTGGAAGGGGACTTGGTTGTGCGGGCTCGTTAGGCGAGCTTGGCCTCGAGCTCGGCGATGCGCTTGTAGGCATCGATGGTAAAGCGGGCCTGCTTCTCCAAGATCATAGTGGTCATGAGAGTGTCCTGAGCGTGAGCCATGATGAAGGTCATCTCCATCTCGCCGCCGCCGGCCTCCTGCGAAAGCAGCTTGGTCTGCGTGTCGTGGGCGCCGATAAGCGCATCGCTGGCATCCTTGTGCAGCTGTTCGGCCTTCTCAAAATCACCCTCGCGAGCAGCATCGAGCGCTGCAAGCAGATCAGTCTGGGCGTCACCCGCGTATGCGACAATCTCGAATCCAACCATCGAGATTTCTTCTTTGGTTGCCATATTGCGTTCCTTTCACATATGAACCAACGGAGAGCACCGCGTCCGGGCATACGCGCTGCGCTGTGTATGACAGAAACAATAACATTCAAACAAATAAGAACAATACAAAACGTAATTTCGAGCTATGAACGGTCGCTTTTCACCCGCGAACGGTTTCCAAACCATTTCGAACAATATCAAACATGATTAACGGAAACCCAAACAGGACCGCGCCCTAACGCAAATCGTGCACCGTATCGCCCTCTACGAGCGCGCCGGGGATCAGCATGTGCTCCACGCCAGACGCAACTCCCTCGGCGCCGGCAATCTTGTCGACTGCCCACATGCCGACACGCTTGTTGTCAAAGCGCACGGTGGTCAGGCGACGATCGGGCACGATGTCGCCCAGACTATCATCAACCCCCACCACGCTCACGTCCTCGGGCACACGCCTTCCGCGCGACTCGAGTCCGCGAATGCAGCCGTAGGCCATGGCGTCATTGGAGGCATAGATGGCAGTACAGGTCGGATCGTCCGCCAGAGCCTGGCCTGCGGCATATCCACTCCGCGCCGTCCAGTCGCCACGGATGAGTCGCGGCAGCTCAATACCATGCGCGCGCAATGTCTCGCGCCAGCCCTCCTCGCGCTGCATGCCCGAAAGCGAGCGTTCGGGACACGAGATAAAGTGCACGGTCTTGTGCCCCTGCCCCAGCAAGTACTCGACAACCTGGCGCGAACAATCGAACTGATCGTTATCGACCGTCGAGCACAGCGGGTGCTCCAGCATGGTAACGAGCACCGTCTGCATACCAGGCAGCGGCTCAAAGGTGCCAAAGTCCGCCGGCATGCGATTCATGATCACGACCATGCCATCCACCGGCAGTGCGCTCATGCGCGACGATGCGCTCTCGAGGGTATACGGATGCCCATCTACTTTAGTGAGGGTAATGGCGTAGCCGTGCTTATCGGCGGCGGCGGCAAAGCCCTCCATACGGTCGAGGTTGCCGGTACCGGTAATGTTGAACATGGCGACGCCGACGGTCTTAAACTTGCCGCGGCGCAGCGATCGACCGGCAAAATTGGGGCGATACCCCAGCTCGCGCATGGCGGCACGCACGCGCTCCTTGGTCTCGGGGCGCACGCTGAGCGAATCGTGGACGGTGCGCGAGACCGTCTGTTCTGAGACGCCCGCGAGGCGCGCCACATCCTTAACGGAAACCGATTTTTTAACAGCGGCCATAGGTCGATCTTTCTATGTCAACGATGCCATTGGTGGCACCCTACGCAGTCAAATGAAACGTCTTCAAGTATATCTAACGCCTCCCCCACCATACGCTCACCACCCAAAACCTACCGTTCACCGACATTTTTGCTTCCCCGAACGGCTTTTATCGTCCAAATGTTAACGTTGCCATTGTGCAAACACAGGGCCACCGGGCGGCTCAAATGTTTACGCGCAAGAAATCGACGGTCCGCAGGCACAGGGGCCATCGGTTCGCGTCTTATTTTGTGTCACAAAATGGCAACGTCAACATTTTGGCAACCAAACGTCAAAAGTTACCATCGTTGCTAACCCACCGACTCTTAGGAGCTTTGCATGGAGCAACTCATCGCCACCATCGAAAAGGGCCAGCCCTTTTTCAACGCGATCGCCCGCAACAAGTACCTCAAGGCGATCCGCGACGGTTTTATCTCCGTCATCCCCATCATCATCTTCTCGTCCATCTTCTGCCTGGTAGCCTCGGTCCCCAACATCTGGGGTTTCTACTGGCCCGATGACATCAACAACGCCCTGTGGAAGTGCTACAACTACTCCATGGGCATCCTGGCCATCGCCTGCGCCGCTACCACGGCCAAGCATTTCGCCGACGCCCAGAACCGCGATCTGCCCAAGAATAACCAGATCAACTTTATCTCGTGCATGTGCGCGGCCATCATCGGCTTCTTGCTCCTTTCGAGCGACACCATCGCCACGGATGCTGCCAGCGGTTTCAACACCACCTACCTTGGTTCCAAGGGCCTGCTGACCGCCTTCATCGCTGCGTTTGTGACCGGCATCATCTACAAGTTCTTTATCAAGCGCAACATCACCGTCAAGATGCCCGAGCAGGTTCCGCCCAACATCTCGCAGACCTTTAAGGACATCATCCCCTTCTCCGTCTGCATCACCGTCTTTTGGGTCTTTGACATCGTCTTCCGCGCTGCCTTTGGCTTCTGCTTTGCCCAGGGCGTCATCCAGGTGTTCCAGCCCCTGTTCACCGCTGCCGACGGCTACATCGGCCTTGCTGTGATTTACGGCGCCATGAGCCTGTTCTGGTTCGTGGGCGTCCACGGCCCCTCGATCGTCGAGCCCGCCATCGCCGCCGCCCTTGTTGCCAACATGACCGACAACCTGGCTGCGTTCCAGGCCGGCCAGCACGCTTCCGCTGTTCTGACCCAGGGTGCCCAGTACTTCGTCGTCTGCATGGGCGGCACCGGCGCCACGCTCGTCCTGGTCTTTATGTTCTGCTTCCTGGCCAAGTCCCAGGAGATGCGCGCCGTTGGTAAGGCCGCTATCGTCCCCGTGTGCTTTGCCGTCAACGAGCCGCTGCTGTTCGCCGCGCCTATCGTGCTCAACCCCGTCTTCTTTGTCCCGTTTGTCTTTGCCCCGATCGCCAACATCTGGATCCTCAAGATCTTTATCGACTTCTTGGGCATGAACGGCTTTATGTACACCCTGCCCTGGACCGTCCCCGGCCCCATCGGCACCATCATGGGCCTGGGCTTCCAGCCGCTCGCCTTTGTGATGCTCGCCCTTATCCTGGTCGTCGACTTCGTTCTGTACTATCCGTTCTTCCGTGCCTATGACGCCCAGAAGTGCGCCGAGGAGGCCGAGATTTCCCAGGAGGAGCTCGCCGCCAAGAACGCCGAGAAGGCCGCCAAGCTCAACGATGCCTTCCAGGGCAAGGCTGACGCCAAGAGCGTTGCCGCCGGCGCTGCTGCCGAGGCCGTGGAAGCCGGCGCTCCCGCCGCTTCCGCAGCACCCGCTGCCGAGGCAACGGCCACCAGCGACCTCAACGGCAAGCGCGTGCTCGTGCTCTGTCAGGGTGGCGGTACCTCGGGCCTGCTCGCCAACGCGCTGGCCAAGGCCGCCAAGGAGCGCGGCATCAATCTTGAAACCGCTGCCGAGGCCTATGGCAACCACGTGGACATGCTCCCCGACTTCGATCTGATCGTCCTGGCCCCGCAGGCCGCAAGCTACCTGGCAGACCTGCAGAAGGACTGCGAGCGCGTGGGCAACAAGTGCGTCGCCTGCCGCGGTAAGCAGTACATTGAGCTTTCCCAGAACGGCGATAAGTCTCTCGCCTTCGTCGCCGAGCAACTCTCGAAGTAAGTAACGCACAGGGCCAGCCGACCATCCAAGACCGGCTGGCCCTTCGATTTAGACGATTGGATCATCATGTCCGTTAACCCTGCTAGCGTTACCAACCCGCCTGCGCAGTTTCCCGAGGACTTTGTCTTTGGCGGCGCCACTGCTGCCTACCAGGTAGAGGGCGAGACCCGCACCCACGGTAAAGGCAAGGTTGCCTGGGACGACTTCCTGGAGGCCCAGGGGCGCTTTTCCCCCGATCCCGCTTCGGACTTCTACAACCAGTACCCCGTCGATCTGGAGCTGTGCGAGGAGTTCGGCATCAACGGCATTCGCCTCTCCATTGCCTGGAGCCGCATCTTCCCCAACGGCACCGGCGAGATCAACCCCGAGGGCGTGCAGTTCTACCACGATCTCTTCGCCGAGTGCCACAAGCACCACGTTGAGCCGTTTGTCACGCTGCATCACTTCGACACGCCGCTTGCCCTCTTTGAGAAGGGCGACTTCCTCAACCGCGAGACCATCGATGCCTTTGTGGACTTTGCCACCTTCTGCTTTAAGGAGTACGCCGACCAGGTGACCTACTGGTTCACCTTTAACGAGATTTGGGCCGATGCCTCCAACACCTACATCGAGGGCACCTTCCCCGGCGGCGTCAAGGCGCATCTGGCCGAGGCTTTCCAGTGCGAGCACAACATGATGCTCGCCCACGCCAAGGCCGTACTGGCCTTCCACAACGGCGGTTTTAAGGGCAAGATCGGCGTCATTCAGTCGTTGGAGTTTAAGTATCCGCTCAACGAGAACGACCCCGCCGACATCAAAGCCGCCAACAACGAGCACGTGTTGCAGAACCAGTTCTTGCTCGACGCCACCTTCCGCGGCGACTACGCGCCCGACACCCTCGAGTGCGCCAACCGTCTGGCTGCCGTCTCGGGCGGCACCATCGAGATCCTGGACGAGGACCTCGAGATTATGCGCGAGGCCGCGCTCTACAACGATTACCTGGGCGTCAACAACTACCAGTGCCGCTTCTTGAAGGCTTACGACGGCGAGAACGACCTACACCACAACGGTACGGGCGAGAAGGGCACCGGCCGCTGGCGCGTTAAGGGTATTGGCGAGCACGTGAACAAGCCTGGCATCCCCACCACCGACTGGGACTGGATCATCTATCCCGAGGGCCTGTTCGATCTGCTCGTCTACATTAAGCAGCGCTACCCCAACTACAAGCAGATCTTCATTACAGAAAACGGCATGGGCTACAAGGACCCCTACAAGGACGGTTTTGTGGACGACCAGCCGCGCATCGACTACATCGAGCAGCACTTGCGCTGGCTGCTCAAGGCCATGGAGGTGGGCGTCAACGTGGGCGGCTACTTCCTGTGGAGTCTGCAGGATCAGTTCTCCTGGACCAATGGTTACAACAAGCGCTATGGCTTCTTCTACGTTGACTTTGAAACCCAGAAGCGCACGCCCAAGGCAAGCGCCTACTGGTACAAGCACGTGGCGCAGACCCGTCGTCTGGACTAGCGGCTGGCGACCAGCGGAATTGCCCCGCTCACATAACCTGTCCCCATTTCTCAGCCGGGGGTGGCACGTCACACGGCGCGCCGCCCCCGGCCTTTTGTTTTTGTTCGGCTGGGGGGCCGTTTGTCTCGATCTGTAACATCTAGCCGAGTTTTTGGTCCCTAGCTGTTACAAATCAAGACAAACCGGGAAGACGGGGCCGAATTGTCTAAATCTGTAACACTAAAACCGGTTTTGGACGTCTGGTTGTTACAGATTGAGATAAACGCACAGGACAATCCTCTCAATCTCGATCTGTAACATCTAGCCGAGTATTTCGGTCCTAACTGTTACAGATTGAGATGAACGAGCCGAGCACGTCTACACCCGCAGGTCCTTCACGCTGGAACGCTCGACCAACACGCCCGAGACGAGCGTACGGCTTCTGGAGCTCGGGACTTCCAGACCTGCGACGACCTCGTTAAGTGCACGGATGCCCAGCTCGCGGTGACGAAACTTCACCGACGTCAGAATCGAGTTGGGAATCGTCTTGTAGAGCTCATCGTCGAAGCCGATCACGGACACGTCGTCGGGCACACTGAGTCCTTTGTCACGTAGAGCCATCATCACGCCGTTTGCCATGCAGTCGTTAGCAGCGAGGACCGCCGTGCAATCGGGTTTATCGGCAAGCACAAGGCCCGCGGCATAGCCACTATCCGCATTCCAATCACCTTGCAGAGGCTCGGGCGGCTCAATGCCACGCGTCTCGAGTGCTGCACGCCAACCTTTTATACGGCACTGGCTCGACAGCGACTCTTTTTTACCAGAAACGAAATACACGTTCTTGTGCCCGTGGTTCAAGAAGTACTCGCACGCCATGCGCGCGCCGCCCTCTTGGTCGTCGCTGACGGTGGAGCAGGTAGGATGCTCCATCGGCGTAATGATCACCGTCTTGAGGTCTTTCGGCGCCTCAAAGGTATCAAAGTCATCGACCATCTGACGCAGGTTGAAGATCATGCCATCAACAGGCAGCTGCGACATTCTACGCGCCGCTTCGGCAAGGGTCATCTTCTCCCCCGCCCGCTTTTTGATCATCGTGAGCGCAAAGCCGCGTTCTTCGGCGGCATCGGCGATACCGTCAATCATGTCCACGGCGCCGCCCGATAAGTGGAACATCACCACGCCGATGCACCCGTAACGGCCCAACTTGAGTGAACGCGCGGCAAAGTTCGCCCGGAACCCAAGCGCCTCCATGGCATCATGGACCCTATCGCGTGTCGACTCTCGTACGCTATCGGGCTCGTTGATTACGCGCGACACCGTCTTGAGAGAAACGCCCGCGGCAATCGCCACATCATTCATTGAGACATTTTTCTTGTCCATCGTTGCCACTGCTTCTCCAGTCGGTTTTGCATCGCTTGTTTTTTGTGTTCTAGCATACACTACCTGCCTGACTGATAAATCAGCCGTTTATCGGACGATATCGACCGTTCACCTGTAAATCCTTGTTGCTCATCCAAAAATGTCTTACGTTGTCATTAGCGAAATGACAACGTTGTCATTTCGCAATGCCTTCCTTAAGCAGGAAGGTTTCCGGGCAGTCCTAACAATCCATCGACGACCAGTTCCATCCACATGCATCGCGCATCAAGCAGCAAAGGAGCTCTATGGACGCCATCGTAAAGATGCTCGAAAAGCATCAACCGTTCTTCGAGAAGATCTCGAGAAACATCTACCTCCAGGCCATCAAAGACGGATTCCTTGGGTGCATGCCCATCGTCCTCACCTCTTCGATTTTTTTGCTAATCGCCACGCTTCCCGGCGTGGTCGGCATCACGTTGCCCCAACCGCTCATCGACTGGTGCAACAAGCTGTACAACTTCACCATGGGCGTCATGGGCATCATGGTTGCCGGCACCACTGCCAAGAACTTTACGGCTTCTATGAACCGTCGCATGCCCGCCGGCAAAGTGCTCAACGACGGCTCCACCATGGTGGCCGCCCAGTGCAGCATGCTGCTGCTCGCTGTTACGCAGTTCACCACCAAGTTCGACGGCTCCGAGCTTTCGGTCTTCGATTGCACCAGCATGGGTACGCGCGGTCTGTTCTCGGCTTATATCGCCGCGTTCATTACCGTGTGGGTCTATAAGTTCTGCGTCTCGCGCGATCTGACCATTAAGCTGCCCAAGGAGGTTCCGGGCGCCATCGCTCAGAACTTCCGCGACATCATCCCCTTTGGCGGCGCCGTCATCATCTGCGGCATCATCGATGTCGTCGTGCGCAACCTCATGGGCGTTCCGTTCTCCGAGCTGCTCATCAAACTGCTCTCCCCGCTCTTTACCGCTGCAGAAACCTATCCTGGCCTTATCCTTATCCAGGCAGCCACCGCGTTCTTCTGGTTCATCGGTGTCCACGGTCCTTCGATTGTCCAGCCGGGCATCGACCCCATCCGTCTTGCCAACCAGGCCGAGAACCTGCAGGTTCTGCTGGCCGGTGGTCACCCCGCCCATTCCCTCACCTTCAACATGTCGCTCGTGGGTGAGTTCGGCGGCACCGGCGCCACGTTCATCGTGCCGCTTCTGCTGATTCTCTTCATGAAGTCCAAGCAGCTCAAAGCCGTCGGTAAGGCTTCGATTGTTCCTGTTGCCTTCGCCGTCAACGAACCGCTTCTCTTTGGCGCGCCGATGATCCTTAACCCCTACATGCTCATCCCCTTTGTTGCCGCCGGCTGCGTCAACGTAAGTGTTGCCAAGTTCTTTATCGATAATGTGGGCATGAACGGCTTCTCCTTCGTGGTGCCTTGGGCCACCCCCGCCCCCATCGGCATTTTCATCACCACGAACTTCCAGCTTATTGCCCTGGTATTTGTCGCGATCATCATCTTGCTGGACGCCATCATCTACCTGCCGTTCTTGAAGGCATACGACAAGCTGCTCTGCGACCAGGAGGCCGAGCGCGCCGCCGAGCTGGGTCTTGAGTCCAATGGCGCCGCTGCCATCGCCGCCAACGCCTCTGCGCCCGCTGCCGAGCAGACTACCGCTTCCGTCGAGACGACCGTTGCCGCTGCCGACAGCAAGCCTGTCGCCGATCAGCCCGAGCCCGTCGTCGAAGCATCCGCTAAGAAGGATGTCGACGGCCTGAAAGTCCTCGTCCTGTGCGCCGGTGCCGGCACCTCTGCCATGCTTGCCAACGCCATCAAGGAAGGTGCTGCGCAGACCGGAGAGAACATTGCTTCCTCCGCAGGCGCCTATGGCCAGCACACTGCCATCATGGATCAGTACGACGTTATCGTGCTTGCCCCGCAGGTTCGTAGCTACTACAACGACATGAAGGCCGACACCGATCGTCTGGGCATTAAGCTGCTCGCCCCGCGCGGTAAGGAATATATCGACCTTACCCGCGACCCCGCTGGCGCCATCAAGTGGCTCCGTGAGAACCTCGACTAGCTCCTCCCTCTGTTGGTGCCCGGATCCCCAGTTCGGGCACCTCTCCCTATTCGTATCCCACAGAAAGGATGCCTCATGACCAATCCCATGCAGTTCCCCGACGGCTTTGTGTTTGGCGGCGCCACTGCCGCTTACCAAGTTGAGGGCGAGACCCGCACGCACGGCAAGGGCAAAGTGCCCTGGGACGATTTCCTGGCAGCTCAGGGTCGCTTCTCCCCCGACCCCGCAAGCGACTTCTACAACAAGTATCCGGTCGATATCGACCTGTGCCAGCGCTTCGGCATCAACGGTATCCGCGTCTCCATCGCTTGGAGCCGCATCTTTCCCAACGGCACCGGTGAGATTAACCCCGAGGGTGTCGCCTTCTATCACGAGCTCTTTGCCACCTGCAACAATGCCGGCGTTATCCCCTATGTCACGCTCGATCACTTTGATACGCCCGAGGCCTTTTACCAGAACGGCGGCGAAGGCTTCCTGACGCGCACGACGATCGACGCCTTTGTCGAGTACGCCAAGTTCTGCTTTGCCGAGTTCACCGAGGTCAAGCACTGGTTTACCTTTAACGAGATTCCCGCGACCGCCGAGGGCAGTTTTATCGTCGGCAACTGGCCGCACGGCGAGAAGTATCGCCTGGACAAGGCCTTCCAGCTTATGCACAACATGATGGTGGCCCACGCCAAGGCTGTCGTCGCCTTCCATGAGGGCGGCTTTGAGGGCGAGATCGGCATTGTCCAGAACCTGGAGCCCAAGTATCCCCTCGACCCCAACAACGCCGCCGACTGCGAGGCAGCTCGCATGGCCGACGTCATCAACAACCGCTGGGTACTCGATGCCACCTTCCGCGGCCACTATGCAGCCGACACCATGGAAGCCGCGACCAAGCTTGCCCATATCGCCGGCGGCGAGCTCGACGTTCGCGACGAGGACATCGCCGCGCTGACCGCCGCGCTCCCCTACAACGATTGCCTGGGCGTCAACACCTACAAGTGCCAGTTCCTGCGTGCTGCCGAGGGCGAAAACGACATCAACCACAATGGCACCGGCGACAAGGGATCTTCGCGCTGGTTCCTCAAGGGCGTGGGCGAGTCGTGCGTGCGCGAAGGCGTTCCCACCACCGATTGGGACTGGATCATCTATCCCGAGGGCCTGTACGACCTGCTACTGCGCATTAAGAACGATTACCCCAACTACAAGAAGATCTACATCACCGAGAACGGCATGGGCTATAAGGACGACTTTGAGGACGGCTTTATCGATGACGCCCCTCGCATCGACTATATGCGTCAGCATCTCGCATGGATCCTCAAGGCAATCGACGGCGGCGTAAACGTCGACGGTTACTTTGTGTGGTCGCTGCAGGACCAGTTCTCCTGGACCAACGGCTACAACAAGCGCTACGGCCTGTTCTACATCGACTTTGAGACCCAGGCCCGCTATCCCAAGGCAAGCGCATACTGGTACAAGAACGTCGCGGAGACCGGCCTGCTCATGGCCTAGTTTTCGCCGCATATCCCCTGTCGGCCGCATGCGAATCCCTCCACGGGTTCGTATGCGGCCTCTTTTGTTTTGGCGCGGCCCGAGCAGGTCGTTTGTCTCGATTTGTAACATCTAACCGAATATTTCGGCCCTAGCTGTTACAAATCGAGACAAACAGAACGCCCGAGCAGAAATATCTCAATCTGTAACATCTAACTCGCTTTTAACCGTCTAACTGTTACAGATCAAGACAAAGGTGATGGCTGGATAGACAAAATCTCGATCTGTAACACATAGTCGAGTTTTTGGATCCTAGCTGTTACAGATTGAGACAAACGGAATAGGCCGGGCCAAAAATCTCAATCTGTAACATCTGGTTGGTGACTTCACCCCTACCTGTTACAGGTTGAGACAATTTGATAGCGAAGTCCCCATTTGCGCGTCATATCGCATAGCGCTGGCGCGCCGATTCCCCACAATGACAGGGGGGCAAAAGTCCTCACACAGCGCTTGCTAGCAATCCTGCAGCGCTAGCTAGCAAATAACCTGCGTATGCTCCTCGATGGCGGCGCGATCCTCGGCGGCGATACTCGGCTCGCACACCACGGCGTCCAAATTGTCCAGGCGGCAGAAGGTGTAGAAGTCGCGCTTGCCGATCTTGCTGGAATCGGCGATCAGATAGCGCGAGTCGGCCTTGCTAAAGGCGAGCTGCTGGATACGACCCTCTTCCATGTTAGACGTAGACACGTCGCCGTCCAAAATGCCGTTTGCGCCGATAAAGGCTGCGTCGATCCCCAGTGCGCGCAAGGTGTCCTCGGCCGTGGGGCCCACAAAGGCGGCAGTGCGTCGGCGGTACACGCCGCCCACCAGGCACAGTTCGCAGTCTTCGCGCGCCTCGAGCAGGTTAAACACCGAAAGCGAGTTGGTCACAATGCGCAGGCGGCACGCCGGCAGCATCGAGGCCATCTGCTCAACCGTAGTGCCCGTGCCCAAAAAGATGGTCGAACCTTCCTCGATAAGCTCCACGGCGCGGCGCGCAATCTGCAGCTTTTCCTCGGCATGCTTGGTGCGCTTTTCGCTGTGCGAGTACTCGTGGCGCAGCATAGCGTGGGGACGACCCTGCGCACTGCGGGCGCCGCCGTGCACGCGCTCGATTTCGCCCAGGCTCGCAAGCTCCTCTAGATCACGGCGGATCGTCATATCCGAGACGCCCAGTGCATCCGAAATCTCCTTGACCGAGACCGTGCCCTGCTCCTCGAGCAGCTGACGAACCTTATCCTGTCGCTCCGCTTTAATCACGATGAATCCTCGCCGTTCTTTGCGCGCATATCATTCAAACAGTAACGAACAAATTGTATCAGACTCGTGCGCGTCAAAAATGAACGCCCGCACGGCTCCAATCATCACTTTTTTGAGAAAAATACCCCCTGCTTTAGTGGGATGTAGTGATAATCTCACCTGTTCGCGCTACAGTTTGTCGGAAATACCTCGATGTTAGGAACCAAATGATCACTTCTGAGCTTTTCGGCACCGCGCCGTGCGGTACCCCCGTTCATCGTTACACCCTCAACGGGCCCGAGATCTGCGTTCGCATTATGGACTATGGCGCCACCGTGCTGGGTATCGATGTTCCCGACATTCCCGGCAACGTGCGCGATGTGGTGCTGGGCTTCGATAAGCTCGAGGATTACTTTGACAACCCCGCCTGCTTTGGCGCGACCATCGGCCCCGTGGCAAACCGCACTGCGGGCGCCACGATCACCATCGACGGTACGGACTGGCATATGCCCGCCAACGAGGGCACCAACAACCTGCACAGCGATCTTGAGCACGGCCTGCACAAGCGCGTGTGGGATGTTGAGCTCGACGAGGCTCACAACGCCGTGCGCATGACCACCTCGCTTGAGGATGGCGAGTTGGGCCTGCCCGGCAACCGCACCTTTACGGCCGTGTTTACCGTGACGCACACCGGCCGCTTCCGTATCGAATATGGCTGCGAGAGCGACCGCGCCACGTACGTGTCCATAACCAACCACACGTACTTTAACCTTGCCGGCCATAACGCCGGCATGGACTGCGAGCACTTCTTTGTTGCCAACGCCGCCCACTACCTGCCCATTGACGACCAGAACATTCCTACTGGCGAGATTGCTCCGGTCGAGGGAACACCGTTTGATTTTCGCGAGTTACGCCCCGTCGCGCCCGGCATGGAGGCCGACGATCCGCAGATCAAGCAGGCACGCGGCTACGACCACTGCCTGTGCATTGGCGGCTATCAGTACGGCCGCAACCTGCGTCGCGCTCTGCACGTCGAGGAGATGTGGACCGGTCGTGAGCTGGACTACTACACCACCGCCCCGGGCGTGCAGCTCTACACCGGCAACTGGCTGGGCGACGAGCACGCCAAGGACGATGCTAACTATGGCTGGGGCGCCGGCTTTGCCCTCGAGGCCGAGATGTACCCCGACACGCCGCACCAGCCGCTGTTCCCGCAGGGCATTGTGGGCCCGGATCACCCCTACAGCAATGTGATCGAATACCACTTTATGAGGCACTAAGCCCACAACGCGACATATCGCACAGCAACGCCCGCCGGCACACCGCCGACGGGCGTTTTTCTACCTAGTTGTAGGCAACCAGACACATCCCGGCTTGAATGATTGGTGCATTTAACGTGAGAAAAGCTGTCAGAACACTTGCGCGGATTTGCGATGTCCCGTATCATAGACAGCCGTTGACGCCTCAGCTGCGTCACCACATGGCCGCCAGCGTAGCTCAGTTGGTAGAGCACCGCTCTCGTAAAGCGGGGGTCACCGGTTCGAGCCCGGTCGCTGGCTCCATCGCACAAGACAGCCGCCTTCGGGCGGCTTTTTTGTTTTCGATTTTGAGTGCGCGCGCCTACCCACGCATCGCAACAGCGTCAGCTCCCCTATTCAAAAACAGAAACCCCGTTAATCGTGATTCCCCTAGGGAAAACACGATTAACGGGGTCGTAGCGTGCTTCCCTTAGGGAAAACACGCCAGCATACGAACAGCTCAGTCGGGCAGCGCGCTATTCCTCCCAGTAAGCGTCTGCAAGCAGCTTAAAGCAGATCTTCTTGACCGGCTGCGCGCCATCGCCCGGGAACTCGAGCGTGGGCATGTGAGGCTCGCCGGCAACAAACAGCGCAAACTTGTCGTCGGCAAGATCGCCGGCGATCGAGGCGTCGGAATCGACCAGATCGTAGTCGTCCTTCTCGTCAAACTCCTGGACCAGCGTCAGGCTGCCCGTGGCGACCTTAAAGGCCTCGCGACCCTCGACGTCGATCTGCAGGTCGTGATAGCGCTGATGCGTCTCATAGTGAGCCTCGGCCTCGGGACGCGTCGTGGGAGCCATGACGTTTGCAAAGACCTTGTCGCCCAGAATCGGATGGCTGCCGACCTCGAGCTCCGCCGGGTCGTTCTCCTCGAGCCAGTCGATCAGCACGTCGAGGCCCTTGAGCATTCCGCGGTACTCCTCGATATCGCCCAATGCACCGTAAATCATCTAAATCCCCTCTCGGATCGTTTCTTTGGCGGCTACTCGGCAAACGCGTTACCAAAGCTGTTGCCGCCCGCATACGTCTCGACCAGGGTAAGGTCGGGAATGAACACGACAGCATCGGCGTCGCGCCCCGGCATAATGCTACCGCACTTGTCGTTGGCTCTAACCACAAGCAAACAACCGATGCCGGAGCCGACGCCCAAGTTCTTACAGCTCGGCCACGACAACGCCGTTGTAGACCTCGTCCCAACGGTCCATGACCAGATGACCGGTCATGGGATCCATGGCATTGAGCTTGCCGCAGGTGTTGGCGGTACGCAGCACCGTCTCGTCGTCCGCGCCGGCAGCGATGGCATGCGCGAAACCGGCGATAGTGGAGTCGCCGGAACCCGTAGCGTTAACGGCGGGGATATCGGGGGTCTTGGCACGGAACGCACGTCCGTTGTGGAAGCCCACGGAGCCGGCAGCGCCCATGGACACGACGACCCAGGGGATATCGGAGAAGCGGGCATCAGAGGCAAGTGCGGCCCGGAGCTCGTCCACATCATCGGTGGTAAAGCTCGTGCCCAGAAGGCCGTTGATCTCGGTTAGGTTAGGCTTAACCAGCTCGGGCTTGACCTCGGACTTGAGGGCAGCCTCTAGCGAAGCGCCCGAGGTATCGAGCAGCACCTTTGCGCCGGCATTCTCGGCAATGCCAGTGATCTTGGCGTAGTAGTCCGCCTCGACGCCGCGGGGCAGCGAACCCGAAATAGTGACGACGTCGGCCTTGCCAGCCAGCTCGGTAAACTTGGCGGTAAAGGCATCCAGCTCCTCGGGGGCAATCGTCGGGCCGCTCTCGAGCAGCTCGGTCTGGTTGCCGGCGTGGAGGATGTTGAGGCAAATGCGAGTCTCGCCTTTGATGGGCACAAAGTCGTTGTTAATACCGTTGGCATCCATGAGCTCTGCCATATAGGCGCCCATATGGCCACCGAGCAGACCGGTTGCCACAACGTCGTCGCCCAGCTGGCCCAGCACACGGGCCACGTTGAGACCCTTGCCGCCGGCGGTCTTTTCGGGCGTCACACGGTTGACGTCGTCGATAATGAGCTCATCGAGCTGATAGCGCGTATCGACAGACGGGTTCATCGTAACGGTGAGGATCATTTTAGCTCCTTATCTCGCGGGCTCCTTGTGCCTCGCGATACGAGTCGACAAAACGGAATTACAGAATCTCAATCGTGAACGAGCGAACGACAGTCTCCTTGGGCTTGGCGACAAGGCAGCCGCGCTTATGCTCAAGTACGTCGTCCTCATCGGAGCAGGTCGAGAGGCCGCCCCAGGGCTCAACTGCCACAAAATCGCCCTCGGGCTTACTCCACACGATGAGGTACGGGAAACCCTCAAAACTCAAGCGAACGCCCTTGTCCTCGCCCTTCTTGGAAAGCGTGACCTGACGACTCTCGAGCACGTCAAAGATGGTCTCCGCAAAATCGAAGAGCTCATGCGACAGGGGTAGCGTCTTTCCCACCATGGGGTTCTTTGAACGGTTAGCTACATCAATCAAGCCAGTCGAGGGTACGGCGGTGCAAAGCTCCGCAGCCTCGTCTTTCTCGAAGCGCAACTCGTAGTCCGTATAGGCCTCGCCCTCGTCGAGCGGGCACCTAAAGCCGGGGTGTCCACCGATAAAGAACGGCATGTCCTCGGTGCCCTCGTTGGTCACCTCATAGGAAACGCGCACGGCAGCGTCCTCGAGCGTATAACGAGCGACAAGCTTAAACGGGTAGGGATAATCTCTCAGCAGCGCGGCGTTATCCTCCGAAGCCAGGCACATAGCCAGCTCGTTTGCGCTTTGGCTCAGCAGCTTCCACTCCTGTTTGCGCGCAAACCCGTGGCGAGCGAGCTTTACATGATGCCCGGCAAACGTCATGGCGCTGCCATCGCGCAGGCCTCCGCAAATCGGGAAGCAAATCGGTGCCTGGCCGGACCACACGGCGGGATCGCCCTGCCACAAGTACTCGCGGCCTCCGGCCTCAATCGAGGTAAACGAACCACCAGCCGTGGACACCTTAATGGAAATCGAATCGTTGGAGAGAGCGTATACCATTGCCCATCCTTTCGAACAACTGCTTTTGCTCGCAAGTATCCGTCTCGGCCCTGACCAAAGGACAAACCCGCACGCTCAGCGATGTGTCCGGTATCCCAGCCATGCAACGGGGTACCATACAGACATTGATGCAATTACAGCTGGAAGGCCTTCTTATGCGAACCATCATCCTCTACGCCTCGCGCCATCACGGCAATACGAAAAAGCTCGTGGACGCCATCGTCGAGGCACACCCCGAGATCGATACCCTCGACGTCAAGGCGCTCGGCAAAAACGAGTATCCCAACCTGCACGAATATCATCTGATCGGTGTCGCCACGGGCATCTATTACTCCGAGATCGACAAGGATATGGCACGCGTGCTCACTAACGTGCTGCAGCCGCAGGACAAGGTGTTTGGCCTTATGACCTACGGTGGCAAAAACAAGTGGTACGGCAAGGATATCGATGGCATCTGCCGCATGAGGCAGGCCATCTTTATGGGTGTCTACGGCTGCCCCGGCTTTGATACGTGGGGGCCGTTCAAACTCACCGGTGGTGTCCAAAAGGGACACCCGACCGCTGAGGAAATTAAGGGCGCCGTCGACTTCTTCGACAAGATCGAAGACGAGTATGGCGACATCATCGTCGAAGAGTACGCCAAGCGCGAGAAGCGCCTAGCATACGAGAAGGAGCATCCTGCAGGAGGCCTGGTGGCCGGCGTTAAGCGCACGGTAAAGAAGATCGCTAACAAGCTGTAACTGTGAAGGTACTTTTGAGCGTTTAACCCATGCGGCGGGTCCGAGCAGATTCGGGCCCGCCGTCTTTTTCTATCGTTACTCGGTAAAGGCGTTACCGACGCTCTGACCGCCAACATACGTCTCGACGAGGGTGAGCTCATGGTCGAACACGACAAAGTCGGCGTCACGACCCGGCATGATGCTGCCGCACTTATCCTCGATGTGCACGGAGCGTGCCGGCACCTCGGTTGCCATGCGAATGGCGATATCGGCACTGGCAATGCCCCAGTCGACGATGTTCTTAACGCCCTGGGCAAGCGTGAGCACCGAGCCGGCAATGCTCTTGCCGTCGGCGAGCCAGCACAGGTTGTCCTTCATGATGACGTCCATGCCGCCACTGGTGTAGCTGCCCTCGGGCATGCCGCCGCAACCCAGGCAGTCGGTGATGAGCACCGTATGCTGCCAGCCCTTTGCCTGCAGCAGCGCCTTGATAGCGCCAGGGTTTACGTGCTTGCCGTCACAGATGATCTCGGCGTAGGTCTCGGGCGTGGACATGGCAGCACCCACAACACCGGGCTCACGGTGATGCAGTCCGCGCTGGCCGTTATAGGTATGCGTAAAGCAGCTGGCACCGGCGTTGATGGCGGCGATGCACTCATCGTAGGTGGCGTCGGAGTGACCGATGCTGGTCACCACACCCTTGGCGTTCAGAGCAGCCGCATAAGCAGCGGCACCGTCGTGCTCGGCTGCCATGGCGCTCTTAACGATGCGACCACCCGCAGCCTCCTGCCACTGATCGAAGACCTCCTCGGAGGGATCGATAAGATAAGCGGGGTTCTGCGCGCCCACGTGCTTCATGGTAAAGAAAGGGCCCTCCAGGTAGATGCCCTGAATGCGAGCACCGCAGAAGTCGGGGCCACGGCCCTCGTCCGCCTGAGCGATGGCGGCGCAGGCGTCCTTGATCTGCTCGACGCCATCGGTGAATGTCGTGGGCAGCCAGCTGGTGGTACCGCGACGGGCGAGCTCGGTCGAGCTGATATCGATGCCCTCGGGATCGTTATCGGTAGTCGAATGGTTATAGAAGCCATGGATGTGGGTGTCGACCATGCCCGGCGCGATCCACGACCCCGTGTAGTCCTTGATCTCGCAGGAGGGCTCGTCGGCCTGCCAAGCGCCAAAGACGCCGTCCTCGACCATAAGATAGCCGCCCAGTTGCGGGCCTGCCGGCAAGAAGAACTTGTCAGCCTTAATTGCGTACGTGCTCATATGTACTCCTTACTTCTAAAGCAGTTGACTGTGGTGATGTTTATACCCAGCTCACGTAAAACAAAAAGCGCCCGCCCGCCGTTATGAGCGGACGGGCGCCCTTACAGGGGGACGCGATTAAGCGGTGAAGGGGTGAATCGTCACGCCCTTGACCACGCGGTTGACCGTGCCGGTGGGGCTCGGCGTGTCGGGCGTGTTGCCCACGCGCACGGAGTTAAGCAGGCTGATAGCCTGAGCAAACATCACGAACGGCAGAGCAAGGTAGCCCTCGGGAAGTGCCTCGTAGCCCTTAAAGGTGAAGGACTCACCCTCGTAGACAGTAGCGCCATCCTGCTGAACGGCAACGGTGTGCTGAGCAATATCGTCGCCACCGATCTCATTGAGGATGTCGATGTCGTACTGACGGGTGTAGGCGTCGTTGTTGACGAACACGAACACGAGGGTCTTGTCGTCGACGAAGGACTTGGGTCCGTGACGATAGCCCATGGAAGTGTCGTAAGAAGTGGCAACCAGGCCGTGAGCGAGCTCGAGGATCTTGAGCTGGCTCTCCTGGGCAAGGCCACCGAAGGAGCCAGAACCCAAGTAGGTCACGCGGTTGAAGTCTCCAGCGAGGTAATCGGCGACCTCTGGCTCACGGGAGATGACCTCCTCGCCCATCTTGGCGATGGTCTCGACCCACTCGGCCTTCTGCTCGTCAGAGGCAGTGTCGAAAATAAGGGTGGCGAGCAGGGTCATGCAGGAATAAGAACCGGTCATGGCGAAGCCCTTGTCGTTGGCGCGCGGAATGAGCAGCGTCAGCGCGTTGGGATCATCGGCAGACTCGACGGCGAGCTTGCCCTCGGGAGCGCAGGTGATGTTGAGGAATTTGACGTTGTGGACAAGCTCCTTGGCAACGGCAACGGCGGCAAGGCTCTCGGGGCTGTTGCCAGAGCGGGCAAAGGAAACCACGAGCGTGGGATCCTCGGCGCGCAGGAAGTCGCGCGGGGCGCTCACGATGTCGGTCGTGGCAATGGGCTTAAAGTCGTAGAGATCAGTGTTGCCAGCGTGACGCAGGTACGGGGCGCAGGTATCGCCAACGTAGTCAGACGTACCGGCACCGGTGAAGACAACGGACAGACGGCCCTCGCCCATGGCGCGAGCCTCGGCCAGAAAGGCCTCGATGGCCTCCTTGTTCTCACGATAGATGTTGAGCGTATCACGCCAAAGCTCGGGCTGCTGAGCAATCTCGGCCGTGGTGATCTGGGCGCCGAGCTCGGTGAGCTCCTCGACACTCTTCTCGAACATTTCTAATACCTCTCTCTAGAAGTAATCCTCTGACGTGCAATTATACACTTCAGTTGGTTATCTGGTAGTAACCAGTTAACTGCAAGGAATCACCATATGGAAACGATGCGAACACTAGTTGCTACGCTGGTGGTAAACCTTGTATTTAAACTGATCGGCACGAGCAACCGAGAGCGTATACTCCACAACCTCGTTTGACTCGTTATACGTAGTCCTGACCAAATCGAGCACAGGCGACCCCTCGACAATTGCCAAAAGGTGGGCATCGGTGGGACGAGCTATGCTCGCATAGAACTCCTCTTCGGCCACGCGAATCTTTTGCTGAAAGTCCTGCTCAATCACATCGTAAAGCGGCTTACTCTCCAGCAGTGGTCGCTTTAGGGACAGAAATTGACGAACCGGCAGATAGCTGCGTTCGACCATCATGGGCATGTTGTCGGCAGAACGAAGGCGCTTGAGCTTAAAAACGCGATCACCGATATGCAATCCCATATGCTCGGCTAGATTCTTATCGGCCTCCATCTCGCAAAACTCGAGAATCGTGGTCTCGGGGTCACGACCCATCGCGCGCATCTGTTCGGTAAAGCTGTAGGACTGCATAAGATTGGTTGCCTTTGCCGAACGGTCGGTCACAAAGGTACCGCGACCGTGCTGCCGAACCACCAGTCCTAAACGCTCCAGTTCCTGCAGAGCCAGGCGTACCGTGGTGCGCGAGAGACCATAGCGCTCCGAAAGTTCGCGCTCGGAAGGAATCATGTCACCGGCACGATATTCATGGTCAATCTTTTCGGTCAGAATATCGACCAGCTGATCGTACAGCGGTTGCTTACGCGCCCCGATCGCCATCCTATCCTCCCATTTTCTCAAACTCGGCTACTACCTTGGGTGGTTAACATTATCTGTCTGCCACATCCGAATCATCAAGAAAACAAAAGCCGCGCGCTCTTTCGAGCACGCGGCTTTTAACATACACATGGCTTAAGGGGTCGGGGTGTGAGCCGCGTAGGGACACACCCCTCAAGCTAGAGCCTTACCAGATGCTCGGCCAGAGACCAAGCGGGCCAGCGCCCAGGATGCCCAGGACGAAGAGCAGCAGAATGCCCTTGGTCGGGGTCCAGCTGTGCTTAGCGAACATGTAGTAAAGCAGCAGCGTAAGCATAAGCGGGACGAGCTTCGGGACGATGGTGTTGAGGGTGTCGGCAACAGAGAAGTTGACCGGATCCTCGGTAACGGTGCCGTAGGTCACGGACTCCATGCCGTTGCCCAGATCGGTGACGCCGCACTCGACAGCGTTGCCGTCGGCATCGGAAGCGGTGAGGGCGTTGCCGTCCTTATCGGTCATGGCGATGGTTCCGGCCTCAGCGGTCTCGGTATCGATGCCCTCCATACCGGTGAAGTTCTCGGCCTCCTTCTCGGAGACGATCACGGTAGTAGCGGAGAGGCCACGGGTGGTGCCGTTGGGAATCTGGAGGTTGATCTGGGTGCCACCCATGGTGACGACCAGGCAACCGACGACGAAGACGCCCATGATGGAAGCGGCGCGCGTGAAGGCCTGCATGTTGGCGGTCAGAGCGTCAATAGCGCTGGTGCCAAGCTTGTAGGACCAGTTCATGAGCCAGAAGCGCAGTGCGAACTGGACGGCGTTGAAGATCACCAGGAAGATGATCGGCGCAGCGGCGTTGCCGTTGATGGCCATGTTGGAGGTGATGCCAGCCGTGATAGGCACGAGCGTCAGCCAGAACAGGGCGTCACCGATGCCACCGAGCGGGCCCATTGCGGCGACGCGGACGGCGCGAATCGTGGGGATGTCAACCTTGTTCTGCTCGAGCGAAAGCACGATGCCCATAACAAAGGTGACGAGGAACGGGTGAGTGTTGAAGAACTCCAGGTTGTGGCTCATGGAAGCCGCGAGGTCGTTCTTGTTGGTGTGGATCTTCTCCAGACCGGGGATGATGGAGTAGAGCCAGCCAGCGGCCTGCATACGCTCGTAGTTGAACGAGGCCTGCAGGAAGCAGGAGCGCCAAGCCATCTTGTTGAGGGTCTTCTGGTCGAGCTGCGGAGCAGGAGTGAGATCCTCGTAGTGCTCCGGGATCACATACTCATTAGATGCCATCTTCGAAGTCACCTCCGTCAGAAACAGCTGCACCCTTCAGCTCGGTCTGCTGCTGGAAGTCCCAGAAAGCGATGCCGAAGCCGATGAGAGCGAGGATGAGCAGGGCAGGAGTTGCCAGAGAATCGTTGGCAACGGTGATGATCGCGAGGCCAAAGCCCATGAGGAAGAAGCCCCACATATCGCGGTTCATCATAACCTTGAGCAGGACGGCGAAGCCGACGAAGCGCATCATGCCGCCTGCAGCGGAGAGACCGGTCTGCAGCCAAGCCGGGATGGCGGAAGCGATGGTCTGACCGATGGTAGCGCCAGCGATGAAGAACAGGGTGACGACGATAGCGAAGATCAGGCCGAGCAGAGCCATGGCGAAGTAGTTCAGACGCTCGATACCCTTGGTGTCAGCGTTGTGAGCCATGTTGTCCGCGGAGGACATGAGCGGCGACATAAGCGTGAAGACCAGGGTAACGCCAAGCTGACCAAGCAGAGCGAACGGAATGGCAAGGCCGACTGCCGCGTTGGGCTCGAGGCCCGTGGCGATTGCGAGAATGGCTGCCATGATGCCGCCGATGACGGCGTTAGGCGGCTGAGCGCCTCCGATCGGCATGTTGCCGATCGTCATGAGCTGATAGGTACCACCCACGAGAAGACCGGTGTTGAGGTCGCCAAGGATAAGACCGATGACGGCGCCGGTGACGATGGGCTGATAGAGAGACTCGAGGAAGTTGAACTGGTCGATTGCCGCGACGAACGTGACGATGAAGACCAGAGCGACCTGGATGATCGAGTATTCCATCTTGCTCCTCCTTTCAAAATGCATGTACGCACTTTTGATATCACGTACAGAACGTCAGGGTTTCACTCCTGACAATGTGGATCACGAGGATTACGAGAAGAGCTTGCTCGTGTCCTCAACAGGCGTGCTCGGAACGCGCCTGATCTCCAGCTCCACCCCCAATTCCTGCAGCTCTTTAAACGCAGCGACATCCTCGTCGTTAACTGCGACGGAGGTGGCGACTTGGCGCTTTCCTTCCGACATGTGCATGTTGCCGATGTTTACCTTCTTTATAGGCACACCGCCCTTGACGAGCGTAAGCACGTCTTCCGGTGTTTCGGCCACGATGAAGATCTTCTGGCGCGGGCTCGCCTTGCCGATGACGTCGATGGTCTTCTGCAGGGAGAAGAAACGCGTAGCGACGCCGGCGGGAGCGGCCATCTTCATGAGGTTCTGGCGCATGGTATTGGTCGAAACGTCGTCGTTGGCGACGAGGATGAGGTTGGAGCCCAAAGTGGAGTTCCACTGGGTGGCAACCTGACCATGAATCAGTCGGTTATCGATGCGGGTAAGAAGAATGTTGGGTTCTGCCATGTTGATCAGCTTCCTTTCGCTATTTGCTGACGACAGTTACTTGATCTCCTGAATCGCGTAACGCGAAACATCTACGATGGCTCCGGATCGGACTTTGATCTGGACCTTCTCGCCTTCGATGCCCTTGACGGTTCCGTAGATACCGCCGGCGAAAAGAACCTCCTGACCCGGCTTGAGCTCGGCGTGCAGCTCCTTGAAGTACTTCTGCTTCTTCTTCATGTTGATTTGCGACCAGATGGTGTAAATCAAGCCCATGATGACAAGCAGGCCTAAAAGAGCGACCGAGGAGCTCAGGACGTTGGCTCCGAAATCGGCCATTAGATGCCGTCCTCGTCGCCGAAGATATCCTCTTCGTCGGAGCCGGCAACGGATGCGACCGTCTGGGCGGTGATGCCCGTCTGACCAACGGTCACTGCCTGCTCACCAAGCTCGGCGAGCGTGGCATTGCCGCGGAGGAACAGAAGCTCAATAACCATGGGGAGGTTAGTGCCGGTCAGAACTTCGACGTTGTCGACATCCTGGGCAATCATCATCGACTGGTTAAACGGGGTGCCGCCAAGCAGGTCGGTAAAGACGAGCACGCCATCGCACTCCTCGCGCATGGCGGTAATAGCTGCGCGGAGATCCTCACCGTAGGAAGCAGCCTGATCGCCCTCAAAAGGAACGACGGTAAAAGCGGGCTGGTCACCGGCAACCATAGCGATAGCGCTTGCGAGACCGGGTGCGAACTGTCCATGACCGGTAAGAATAAAGCCAACCATTCAAATTTCCCTTCCGAAGGTGTGTACGATCTGAGTCCGATGATTTTCGGAAGCCAGCGGGCGCTCGCCCTTAAAGCTTCTTGGAAAGCGTTCTTTGAAGACCAGTGGTTTCTCAACTGGTAGTAACCACGTGACGTGTTGTTGTCACTATATCACCCCAGAAGAGGTCGCTTTCGTTGATTCATACAGTAAAACGTTTTTGCACCGCTCACGGTGATATTTCGACCGTTTACCGGTCGTTAACACATCTACCTGCGGTTTTGAAACCGTTTCGAAATGCTTTGGCAAAAGATCGGATCTTTTTCCGTGTCTAAACAACGCAGGGCGGCTAAAAATAGCGTGTAGAAAAATTGCAGGTCATTGTGAAGATATGTGAATTGGTCTTTTTGACTTAATACCAGTCTGAACCAGTTTTGAGATTATCGGCGAACGGTCGTTTTCGACCGTTCACCGGTTACTTGCAATCGTTTGCAGTTGTTTTCCCAGATGAATTAGGGAGACCCGATGAAGCACGTGCGTGATCATTCAATCTGCCCTTTCCGTCTCAATAGATAGCCCTCCAACGCAAAAAGCCCCCTAGAACGATGTCCGTTCTAGGGGGCTTCATCAGATATTTCGGCTTCGTACTCGAAGGCTCAGGTAATCTTTACGCAAACAGGCCGTAGATGCTGATATTGGCCTTGGCGTAGAGGCCGTTGGCGTACTCGGTCCACTTGGAGCTGGCGCTCGAAGCCTGCGAAGAGTACTGCTGGTAGGCGGTGTAATAGGCGGTCATGGCCTGCTTATAGGTAGCGCTATCGGCCGTAAAGGCATCGTCGGCAAAAGCCTTAGCGTAGGTGCTGTCCTTGTCCTTCCAGGTGCCCTTCTTGCTATCCCACTCGTCACCGGCAAGGTTGATGATGTAGTCGGCGTAGTCCTTGCTCGCGGTGTCCTCGTTGCCGTCAGAAGGCTCGGTCGGAGCGATCGGCATGCTAGCGGAGCTATCGCCCACCTTCTTCTTGTAGAGCTTCTGCAGCGTCGCGGACTGGCGGACGATCTGCTTGGCCTGGTCCTTGGACACGCCATACTGCGTGGCCATGGTCTTGTAGTCCGAAGTGCCGATAGAATCCTCGGCGTACTCCTTCATCTCCTTAGAAGAGACGGTGATGCCCTCATCCTCGGCAGCGTCCAGCAGAATCTGGTTGCGCACGTAGGACAGGATAACGTCGGCAGAGGGAGCGGTGTAGTTGCCATCGCTATCCTTGACGGTGTCGAGGCTGTACTGGCTCTCGATGGCCTCGCGCGCGGTGATGTCGCTCTTCTTGCCGTTGTAGCTGTAGCTTGCCACGGTCGAATCGAGCTGGTCCTCGGTGAGGGTCGCCGAGCCGACGCCCTTGCCGCCAAAACCACCGTTGCCGATAAAGAAGCCGACCACAGCAGCGATCACGATGGCGACCACAAAGGCGGCAATCATCGTCTTCTTGTGCTTGGATGCGCTGTCGTCCACGTCGGAGTCATCGTCCTCGTCCTGCTCCTCAGGCATGAGGTTCTCGTCGGCGGCATCCGCGGCAATCTGAGCCTCCAGGCGGGCGTCCTCCTCCTCGGCGGTCGTGCCGGCAGCAATGTGCTCGGCAGACGTACCTGCGACCAGATCGATCTTCTCGTCCTCGTCACCGTCGGGGCCTTCGCCGCGCTCGATGATCTGGATGCCGTCGATCTCGTCCTTCTCGTCCTTCTTTTGAATCAGACCCATATCAGTTACTCCTTGTTAAGAAACATAGTCCTCAATAGAATACGCCCGACAGAGCGCCGGGCGTATTCATTCTCAGGTTATCCGCAAACGTATAAGTACCGCTTAGGCGTTTGAAGCCGTATCCCCTTAGGCAAGATGCGCGATAACGGCATCGGCAAAGGCCTGCGTGCCCACGGCGCCCTCAATGGAGCCGGTCTGGGCACGACGCACGTCACCGGTAACCTGCTCGCCCTCGTCGAGCGTGGCAGATACGGCGGCGCGAATGCGATTGGCAGCGTCGTTCTCGCCCAGGTGATCGAGCATCATAGCCGCAGACAGAATCTCGGCCGTGGGGTTAGCGATATCCTGGCCAGCGATATCGGGCGCGGAGCCATGCGTGGCCTCAAAGATGGCACAGTCGGCTCCGATATTGGAGCCGGGGGCCATGCCAAGGCCGCCTACAAGACCGGCGCACAAGTCGCTGACGATATCGCCATACAAATTGGGCAGGACCAGAACATCGAAGTCGTTGGGGTTCTGAACCAGACCCATGCAGGTGGCGTCGACGATCTTGTCGTTGAACTCGATATCGGGATAGTTGGCAGCCACCTCGCGAGCCACGCGCAGGAACAGGCCGTCAGTCGCCTTCATGATGTTGGCCTTATGCACGGCCGTCACCTTTTTGCGTCCGCAGCGGCGAGCATACTCAAAGGCGTACTCCACAATACGGCGGCTCTTGGCGATGGAGATGGGCTTGATCGAGATGGCGGAATCCGCGGCGAAGGTTTTCTGACCCGAGCGCTCGACAAGCTGTGAGAGCTCCTCGACCTCGGCAGCGCTCTCGTCGAACTCAATACCAGCGTAGAGGTCCTCGGTGTTCTCGCGCACGATAACCAGGTCGACATCGCGGAAGCGCGAGCCATCGCCCGGTTGCGACTGGCAGGGGCGCACGCAGGCGTACAGATCGAAGTACTTACGCAGGGCAACGTTGACGCTGCGGAACCCCGTACCGACCGGCGTGGTGATGGGGCCCTTGATGGCAACTTTGGTCTGGGCGACGGCATCGAGCACATGCTGGGGCAGCGGCGTGCCAAACTCGTCCATGACGCCGGCACCGGCCTCCTGGACGTTCCAATTGATCTGGACACCGGCGGCCTCGACCACGCGGCGCATGGCCTGCGTAATCTCGGGACCGATACCGTCACCGGGAATCAGGACTACATCGTGCGCCATAATCTGTTACTCCTCGTCTTCGGCGTCGTCAGATTTTTTAACGCTAGCACGCTTCTTCTTTTTGGAGAGATCCAGGCCAAAACGTTTAACAAGCATTTCGCAAATCTCGCTCGAACGGGCCTTGAGATAGCTGCCCTTGCCGTTCTCGGCATCGAACTTAAGGCGCAGCGCAAGCTTCTCGGCGATCTCGGCATCGATCTCACCTTTGCCAAACTCGTACAGGCAGCCGAGCATATCGCGATACTCGAGGTCACCGTGGTAGCACTGGATGGCCTCGTCCAGGATGGGCCAAGCCTCGAGCGAACGCTCGACGCTCGTGGCACCCCACACGCACAGCAGGCGGAAGGCGGCATAGCGCAGCGTGGAGGAAATCTCGTCAAACAGTGCGGTCTCGGCGCCCTCAAAGGCATCGCCCAGCTGGTCGGGGCAGGTGGTGGCGAGCGCCGCCAGGGCATCGAGGGCCTCCCAGCGAGTCTGAGCCTCGGGCCGGTCGAGCGCCTCGATCAGCGCGGGCACGCAGGGCACGACGCGCTGCGGATCGCGCTCGGCAAGCAGGTGCAGCACGCGGGCGGCAAACTGGCGGATACGGCGCGTGGGGCAGCCGAGCTCCTGGACCAAGCGGTCGACGGTGTTCTCGTTCTCCTCTGCCAGCTGAAGCTGTGCCAGCTCCTCGTCGGTGAGCTGTTCGTCTTTGTTTTCTGCCATAGTTACCTCTTCTTACTATTTCTTAGTGTGCCTGCCAGCACCCTTGCTGTCATCGGTGACCGAGACGAGCTGTCGGTCAGCCGCGCCATTGCGACGCGCGCGGCGGCGCTCCTCGGCGTCGCCTGCGTCGGCGGCGGCGCGGTGAGCCTTGTTGACGTTAAAGACCTCATCGTGCTTGCGCCACGGACCAACGGACTCGCCAAAGCTCATCTTAAGGCCGGCGATAAAGCCGCCAAGCCAGCCGATCGGCGCAAACTGCACCAGCGGGAACAGCGAGAACACCCAGGTCAGCAGGACGACTGCCGCCGCTCCTGCAAAGTTGGCAATCCAGTAGTCGCGCTTGGTGATGACGCGCTTTTCGCACGCCCACTGGCCGCACAAAAAGCCAATGTAGATCGCAAAGAGAAAGAGCACTAGCGCAAGCACCACGAACGTCCAGCTCATGGGCGCTACTCCTCGTGATGGCGGCCGCAGCAGCACTCGTGGCCGTCGTCATGGCCGTGGCCGCCGCAGCACTCGTGGTCCTCGCCATGGTGGTGGCCACAACCGCACTCGTGGTCGTCGCCATGCTCGCCGCAACCACAGCCTTCCTCGTGAGCACCATGCTCCTCGGGACGATACTGCGACCAGTCCAGACCGGCGGCAATGGCGTCGGCCTCCTCTTTATAGAGGACATTGATGGCCTGGGTACCCAGCTTGGCACCACCGATGGCGTCGAGCATGTCATAGAGCGTAAAGGCCACGTCGGCGCCGGGCAGCGCAAGCTCGCGGTCGTCGGCATAGGCGAGCGCCAAGCGCAGGTCCTTGATGAAGTGCTCCACCATAAAACCGGGCTTGTAGTCGCCGTCGAGCGCCTTGGGCGCCAAGCTCTCCATGGCACCGGACTTGCCGGTGCCGCCCAGGATCATCTGACGGGTCTTCTCCATATCAAGGCCGCTCAGCTCGGCAAACGCCAACGCATCGGCCATGCCGACCATGCAGGCGCCCAGCGACACCTGGTTGGCGAGCTTGGCAGCCTGGCCCTTGCCGGCGCCGTCGAAGCAGCAGATGGTTGCCGCAAAGGTGGAAAGGATATCGCGGACCGGGGCAATGTCGTTCTCGGTAGCGCCCACGATAGCCGTAAGCGTGCCGGCGATAGCACCCGACTCGCCGCCGGTGACGGGGCAGTCAAACGCCATGCGGCCGGAAACCTGGGCGGCCTCGGCAATGTCGCGCGCCAGCTCGGGCGAGCTCGTGGTGAGGTCGATCAGGACCGCACCGGGCTTAGTGCACGCGAGCAGACCGTCGCCCGCCAGGTAGAGCTCCTCGACCTCGGAGGGATAGCCCACCATGGTAAAGACGACGTCGGCGTTCGCCGCGGCATCTGCCGGCGTATCGGCCCAGACGGCACCGCGCTCAACAAGCGCTGCAGCCTTGGACTTGGTGCGGTTGTTGACCGTGACGGGATAGCCGGCGTCCAGAATGTGGCCGGCGATAGGGGCACCCATGATTCCGGTGCCGATAAATGCGACAGAGAGCTTGTTTGCCATGAAACCTTTCCTTTTGGGTTGGGTGTTATTACCAGGTTGAATACTCGTTGCCAGCGTTTGAGCTGTGAGTCGAGGGCGATTACGGACGCAGCGCTTGCCTACTGGCCGCGCACGCGGCGGGCGATGCGGTCGGAAAGCGACGCCTTGTCGGTGCGGTTCTTGCCCCAAAACGCGCAGGCCACCATGCCGGGGCCCACGTGCGAGCCGATGGTGGGGCCCACGGAGCTGCGAATGATCGTGACGTCGGCGCAGCCCTCCTCCTTGCGGATGGCGGCTTCGAGCCAATCGCCGTCCTTTTCGGCATCGGCCGTCATGATGGCGATGGGCATGGTGCGATCGGGCACGTAGTTCTCGCGGAACGACTTGAGGATGGACTTGAGCGCCTTCTTGCGGCCGCGGTTGACGCCGATCAGCGACAGCGAGCCGGCAAGGTCGTAGGAGAGCTCGGGCTTGACGTCGAGCTTTGCCGTGAGCTGCGCCGCCGTGGGCGGAATGCGGCCGCCGGCAGCCAGCGCATCGAAGCTCTCGAGTGTAAAGTAGCCGTGCACGTAGGTCTTGGCCTCGTTTGCCCAATCGACCAGCTGCTTGGCAGTCAGTCCCGCCGAACGCTGGCGCACGGCCTCAAGCGCCAGGAGCTCGCCGGTCGCGCAGGGCAGAGCGTTGTCGACCACGTAGAGCTCAAAGTTGGGATACTCGGCGCGCACGGCATCTGCCGCCTGGCACGCGGAGTTGTAGCTCGACGACAGCGCCGAGGTAAAGCACAGGTAAACCGTGGGCGTGCCCTCTTTGGCGCACTCGGTAAAGAACTCGATATAGCGACCGAGCGACACAGCCGAGGTGGACACGCGGGCACCGGCGCGCATGCGGTCGTAGAACTCCTTAGGGCTCATGCTCGACCAGATGTCGTCCGTGCGCTCCTCGCCATCGATAATGAAAGGGAAGCCCAAGATATCGACATCGAGGTTCGCGGCGACCTCGGGGTTAAAGTCGCAACAGGTATCGACGACGATACGGCAACGGTCCGAATGACCGGCGGATGCGGCCTTGTCCATCAAAGCGACTCCTTACGTAAAAAAGGCGGCCACCCGCATGGGATGGCCGCCAACCGTTAACTCATGCAAGTTAACGTATTTTACTCGTCAAGTGTTTCGATGCGGGGCTTGATGATGCCATATCCACCATTCTTACGGTGATACACCACATTGACGAGGCCAGTCGTCGCGTTCTCGAACACGTAGAAGTCGTGGCCGAGCAGATCGGTCTGCACCAGCGCCTGCTCCTCAGTCATCGGGGTGACATCGATGACCTTCTCGCGGACGAGCAGGTCGTCGTCCTCCTCGGGCAGCAGCAGGTCGGCCAGATCCTCGACGCGCTCGACCGGTGCGACATCCGCGGCGCTGGCACCGCCCTGGCGGTTGTCCACAACCTTGGTCTTGAACTTGCGCAGCTGGCGGGTGACCTTATCGGCGGAGAGATCGATGGCGGCATACATATCTGCGCCGTGCTCGGCGACGCGAATCACAGAGCCGCGGGCACGAACCGTGACCTCGACGATTGCCGGGTTGGGGTTCGAGGGGTTCTTCTCATAACGAAGCACGACGTCGACTGTCATGGGCTCGATATCGAAAACCTTGAGCGCCTCGCCGATCTTCTCGTCCACATGCGCACGCAGAGCATCGGTTACCGTCGTCTTGCGTCCAGAAACCTTGATATCCATACGTGGCTCCAATCTGCCTCGGGGACTTACTGTACTGGCTATGTACCCATTGCCATGCATTTAATCACCCGAATTCCCAAAGGCCCGAATAACGACTGCTTGATACCGCATACCGAAGTCTCGCACTTTTCCGCGGCAAAGTGCGCTATATGAGGGCGTCGGCGGAGTTGGTTTTTCTCCTGGAAATTGCCCTTGAGCTGCTGGTTTTATCAAAATTGAAAAGCCGGGCTCCCCTATGGGGGAGACCCGGCCATGCGTGTTGAAACCGTGAAGAAGCGCCTTGTTCAATGTATGGCAGGCGCCACCCCTACCAATAACTAGCTATTGAGCTTGTTGATGTCATCGTCGGTGATGGCGCCCTCCTGGCTAGACGAGGGGCTGTCGCCGTTGTTATCGGAGGTGTCGCCATCGGAGGACTCGGTCTCGTTGGACGTGGATTCGGATGCCTGCACATTGGCCCCCGAAACAGTCTTGGCGGTAAGGTCATAGGGCATCTGTCCGTACCAGACGCAGTGGACCGCCTCGAGCGTGCCGTCGACCGTGATGTCGTCGAGGGCATCGCCCACGGCACGGCACAGCTCATCGTTAGAGCTAAGGCCTGCGACGCCAAGCGTGGAGGGTGTCTCGAGCGTGCCGACACAGGAGATCTGGCTCATCAGGCGCGCGAGGTAACCACCGGCCGTGGAATCACAGACCACGTAATCGACCTCGCCCGACTCGAGTGCCTCGAAGCACTCGTTGATGTTGGAGAAGGTCTTTTGGTTGGCCGTGATGCTCTGCTTGGCGAGCGCTTCCTGCGAGGCCGAGAAGGTCTGAACGCCCAGGGTAGCGGTGTTAAGCGTTTCGGTGGAAACGCTCGGCGACTCGCCGTCAGTGCTCTTGCCGAATACGGCGGGGGCGTCGTACAGACAGGTGCCAAGCGAGCTGATATCGCCGTCCGTAGAGCTGACGTCGCCAATGAAGATATCGGCCTTTTTATCGCTGAGCGCGGAATCGGCCGAGGACGCATCGACAAAAGCGACCTTGAGACCCATGCGGCATGCGAGGGCACGAGCGGCATCGACCGCATAGCCCGTGAGGTTTCCGTCGGCATCCTGCATGGCTTGCGGGGCATCGGAAGTATCGAGGGCGACCGTCAGGGTTCCCGGCGTGACCAGGGCATCGTCCGATACCGTGGGGGTAACGGTCTCGCGCTCGATCTGGTCGATCGTGGGTGTCGTGAACGTGGACAGTGGATTGAACGCGCATCCATTCAGGCCCAAAACGGCAATGACCGCCGCGGTCCCAGCACCCAACCGAGCTGCATGCATCAAGCTGCCCCTCACCATGTCCGCTACCCTGCCTTCTGTGTCGTATACGATCCGTGCCCTGCACGGAATACCGGGTTGTTCCCACCAGCTGACCTGGTATTTGACCCCACACTTGCGCACCGGGGCGTTTGCTCGGGAGGCCGCAGCCACCTTCACGACTGGCCCGCTCGCCCGCGAGGCGGTATTGCCCCAAAGAAAGTAGAACGGACGGTGCGGCTTACATCTAGGACGCGCCATGATCGCGCCGCGCGCACGCGGTCGCTTACGTGGATCCCTTTGACCGCGTCTGTCTTGGACTTGGATGGGCGCATTGCCCGTCCGCAACCACAGCCTGGCGGGAACGTAGCGCATTATAGCTAAGTTCAAGCTAAAGTTTAAGGTTAGGTCGTCATTCGCACCGCGAGTACAGATTTCGCAGGTCGAGGCGGGCAGCACACGGCGCTCTTCATCGGGATGGAAGTCCCTCCAACTGATGTGACCCATATGCCGGCGCTCGGCGCGCATCATGCGTAGCGCCGAGGCGCCGGTAAGGATCACAGAGGCTGCCAGTTGCTCGCCTGCCGGCTCGACGCGCCGCGCAATCTTCACTGCCACAAAACACCCCTACCAAACGCGTGCGATAGCGAGGCCATCGACGGCTTTGACGCCGGCGCGCTTAAGCTCCGCCGAGGCCGCTGCCATTGTCGCGCCCGTGGTAATGACATCGTCGATGAGCAGCAGACGACAGCCACGTACATCCTCGACCGTCTCGTACATGTCCCGGGCATGTTCCCGGCGCTCGGCGCGACCGAGTTCGCGCTGGTCGCCATGACCGTATTTGACCAAGGCGTCCAGCAATGGCACGCCCGAAAGATCGCAAAACGAGCGAGCGATTGCTTCCATGTGATCAAATCCACGCCGCCGAAACGCCGCCGCAGTTGCGGGCACAAATACCACCGCGTCGGCACCGGACAGCACGCCGCCGTAACGGTCGGGGGCTGCTGCCTGGGCATGCAATGCGGTGTCGTAGAGCAGCTCTGCCAGATACGGTGCCAGACGGCGCTCGCCCGCATCCTTGTATGCCTTGATGATGCGCGGCAACGGATGTGCATAGACAGCGCACGCCAGGCAGCGATCGAGGGCCTTAGCCACCGTCGAAGACGCACCCTCGACCGAGCACTCGGTACACAGCAGGTCTCCAAACGGAGCGCCGCACCTCGTGCAGCTGTGGCGCGGATCGACAAGCGTGAGCGACGCCAGGCACTCCCGACAAATAAGCGCACCGGCACGCTCGCAACCGGCGCATCGCGTGGGCGAAAGAACCTCGAGTGCCTCATGCGCCGCGCGCTCGGCAAACGGTAGCAATTCATCCGCAAACGGCAAGATGTCGGCACTCCGTAAGCGGCTCAAACCATTCAGATAGTTATTTATGACAAAACCCTCCCTACGCTTGGGCGAAGGGAGGGCTGTCGATTCAGTGCCATGATACCCCGTTGCACTTGGGGTCAGACAAGTCGAATCCACTTGCGGGCGCTATTCGCCGGCAGGCGGTTGCGGTGCGGACGAGGTGTGGGTCGAGCCTTCGCCACCATCCTGGCGCGGCTTGCGGGAACGGCGACGGCGACGGCGCTTCTGACTCTGGTCGGCCGAACCCTCGCCACTGCGATCCTCACGCGGTTCGCGCTCGTCGCGAGCACCGCCGCGCGAAGCCTTGGCGGCAGCTCCTCCGCCATCGCCGGGGCGACGGCGCGTGACCTTGACTTCACCATCCGAAACCTGATCGGCCACAGAAGGAACCGAGGGTTTCTGCTGCGTGCCCGAGGAATGGCGACGGCGCGGACGCGGCGCACGCTCCTCCTCGCCACGTGGCCTGCCAGCCTTGTCGGCAGGCGCGTCGGAGGCCGAGGCGCCCTTGGGAGCGGCACCGGCCTCGCGAGCGGCTGCGGCGCGGAAGGCGTCCTCGCGCTCCTCGCTCGACAGGTGGTGGCGACGACGGCGCGTGGGGTTCATGCCGCCGCCGCGGTTTTGCTGCTGGGGCTGCTGAGCCTCGCGCTCGCGAGAGGCGTTCTTGCCCGCGGTCTCGCCGTTGTCGACGGACGCCGCGCGCTTGCGGCGACGACGGCCGCCGGCCGCCTCCTCGGCCTCGGGCGCCTCGGCCTTGCCGCGGCCCTTTCCGCGGCCACGACCCTCGCCCTGGCCCTGACTGGCACAAGCATCGGATTCGGCATCGCGACGACGGCGCTTGGGCATCGACGTGCCGGCCAGACGGTCGGCACTCGACAGGCCATCGCCCACGTCGACGCCGTTCTCGCGATCGAGCTCCATGAGCGCCAGGCGCATCTCGGGCGACTCGATACGCTCGAGCACATCGCGCGTCACGCAGTCGGGGCGGCAGCTGCAGCCCTGCTCGGCGGCCTTCTTTTTGCAGCCCTCCGAGCACGTCATATCGGCCAGGTTGACCTTAAAGACTTTACCGTTCTCCAGGCGCAGCACCAGCTGCTCACGAGGCGTGTCATATTCCTGGATACGCGCCTTGCCGAGCGGCGTATCGATGAGCGTCTTCTTTTTGGGCGCACGGCTCTTAAAGTCCTTGTACGCCTCGAACTCATAGCGCAGGCAGCACATCAGGCGGCCGCACACGCCGCTGATCTTAGACGAATTGAGCGGCAGGTCCTGCTCTTTTGCCATGCGAATCGAGACGGGCTCAAACTGTCCGCCAAAGCGCGTGCAGCAGAGCTCCTGTCCGCATTGGGCATAGCCGCCCACCAAGCGGGTCTCGTCGCGCACGCCAATCTGGCGCATGTCAACGCGAATGTGCAGCGTCGAGGACAGGTCCTTGACGAGCTGACGAAAATCGACGCGCTCCTCGGCCGCAAAGTAGAACACGGCTTTCTCGCCGCCAAACAGGTATTCGACACCCACCGGCTTCATCTCGAGGTCGAGATCTTTGACCAGACGGCGGAAATCGACCATGGCCTCATCGCCCTGGATGGCCAGGTCGTCGGCAAGCTGCAGGTCGATATCGCTCGCCACACGCAGCACGGGCTTGAGCGGCTGACCGATCTCGTCTTGCGGCACCTCGAAGGGATCGGCCGTGACCAGGCCGATCTCGGTTCCGCGCTCGGTGGAGCAAATGGCATAATCGGCCTCGAGGATATCCAGATCCTGCGGGTCAAACCACAGGTCGCGCGAGGCGTAGGTAAACTTAACGGGTACGACTAACGGCATTTCAGTGCCTTCCTGATATCGAACAGCATGACCTCGATGGCCAGCTGGGGAGTAACGTTTCTGGCAATGTTGCGCTCGGCGGTCGCGACCGCCTCGAGCGCCCGGGTGGCACCCGCAACATTCGTCGCGGCGGCAAGCCGCCCGATCGTGTCGCGCACGTCCTCGTTCACAATGTCTGCCGCCTCATCCTGAAGCGTCAGCAGCACGTCGCGCATGAGCGTCCGCGCGCTCGCCAGCGCTTCCATGATACCCGAACGCTCGCGCGCATTGAGTTCGCGCTTGTTGCGGTCCTCAAGCTGCTTCAATGCTCCACGCGACAGATAATCGGCGTTTTGCTCGAGCACCTTTTCCTGCGTGGACTTGACCTCGGCGAGCGGAGCCTTAACGGCGACGATGAGCGACTTGGCACGGCTGAGTACATCGGCCTCGTCGGCGGCGATGAGCGAATCGATGGCGCGGACCATCTGGCGGCGAGCATCCTGACGCTCGGCGCTCTTAAGGAACTCGATGCCGCGCGTGGGGCTCCCCGCCACGGCGACCGCCATGCGACAGCGTGCGAGATCCTGGCCCGTCGCGCGGCTCACGGCCTTCGTGGCCACGGCGGGCGACACCAGCCGAAACGGCACGCACTGGCAGCGGCTCACGATGGTGGGCAACATCACGTCTGCCGAGGTGCCCAGCAAGATAAACATAACGCCCTCGGGCGGCTCCTCGAGCGTCTTGAGCAGTGCGTTGGCGGTGTTGGCGCGCAGCTGCTCGGCACGGTCGATGATGTAGACCTTGGCCTTGGCACGGATGGGCGCCAGCGGCACGTCGTCGAGCAGCTCGCGGGTCTGGGCGATGAGGTAGCCCGTGGCGCTCTCGGGCGTGTAATAGTGCACGTCGGGGTGCGTATGGCGGGCGACACGCACACAGCTATCGCATGAGCCGCAGCCGTCCTGCTCGCACAGGAAGGCTTGGGCGAGCGCCCAGGCGGCATCGAGCTTGCCGGCACCGGGAGCGCCCAAAAACAGGTAGGCGTGCGATGCGCGGCCGCTGGCGACGGCGTTGGTCAAAAAATCGCGTACGCGCTCTTGGGTGTCGAGCTTGGCCAGCAGGCTTGTCTGAGCGGGGGCCATGTTACTCGGCCTCCTGGGCAAGCGAGGCGGTGACGGCGTCCTGGGAAATGTCGAGACCGTACGCGCGAACCTGCTCGACCGTCTGCGCGAAGACGTCCTCGATGGAAGCGGTGGCATCGATGAGCTTCACGCGATCTGGTTCCTCGGCGGCAATGGCACTAAATCCCTGGTAAACGCGCTCCTGGAACGCCATGCCCTTGGCCTCCATGCGGTCGACCGCACCACGGGCGGACATGCGCAGCGCCGCTTGCTCGGGCGTGATGTGATAGACGAGCGTGAGTGCCGGGTGCGTCCCCGCGACAGCAAGGTTGTTGGCGTCGCGTACCATCTGGCGATCGAGGCCGTCGGCAAACGCCTGATAGCAGGTCGTGGAATCGTAGAAACGGTCGCACAGGACCACCTTGCCGGCAGCGAGGGCGGGAGATATGACCTCGTGCACCAGCTGGGCGCGTGCGGCCTCGTAGAGCAGCAGCTCGCAGGTATCCCCCATCGCCGTATTGGCGGGGTCGAGCAGCAGAGCACGGATCTTTTCACTAATGGCGGTACCACCCGGCTCACGCAGGGTCACGACCTGGTAGCCAGCGAGCTCGAGCGCACGGGCCAGCAGGCGCGCCTGCGTGGACTTACCGGCACCATCGACGCCCTCGAGCGTGATAAAGCTATGTTGAGCGGGCTCAAAAGCCATGGGCGCAGTCCCTTCCTACAAGGCGCGAAAGTGCAAGTTATAGCAACCAAGCCATGATACCCCAGCGTCCGGCGCACCCCAAATACGGCCTGGTCGCTAGGCGGCAGTTAGGGACGTTCCTAAAGTGCCGGCCGAAGAGGAACGTCCTTAACTGCCGACCCTCTAAGTTGCGGTGAAATAGGGACTGAATACGCCTTCTAACAGCAAATACAATCCCTATTTCACCGCAAGTTAGGAGTGGGCGCGAGCGTTGATGGCGAAGGAAATATCGCGCTCAAGGGCTAGGGCCTGCTCGCGTTCGAGGTCTTGGGTGAGGATTGCCAGCACGTAAGGGCGCTCGGCGTAGATGATTGCGGCATCGTGCTGAGCATTCGCCAGGCTGCCCGTTTTGTGCGCGACCAAAACGCCGCCGGGAACGCCCTCGACAATACCGCGCGCGTCTTCCTGCGCCAGCAGATATCCGCGCGCTCGCTCGCACAGCTCGGGCGTCGCGATTGTCCCCGCCGCCAGCTGCTGCAACACGGCCGCAGCATCACGGGCGCTCGTATAGTTCTCGCGACCTTGTGCCTGGGCCTCGGCATCCATCATCAAACGAGCGAGCACGGTCTGGGTCAGCCCCAATGCGGCACACGTTTCGTTGACCGTATCCATGCCAAGCCTGCCGATAACAAGGTTCGCTGCCACGTTATCGCTCTGGGCGATCATGGCGTGCAGTAGCTCGTCAATACTGTACGACACACCCGCGCCGCGCGACTGAATGTTGCCGCTGCCACCCACGATATCCTGTTGCGCTACCGTTATCTGCTCGTCGAGGGACAGCTCGCCCGCCGCCACGGTCTCGAGCGCACAAGCGAGAACGGGAAGCTTGATGATGCTTGCCGCCACATGTCGCGCGTCCGGCGCCACAGCGACTTCACCATCGAGCGACGTGAACGTTTGAGGATCAAGCGCCACAGCATAGACCGAGGTAGACCCACCATACGGCTCGACAAGGGCTTCGATATCTTGCTGGAGGCCGGCAATCCAAGAAGCCCGGGAGACAGCTTCCGCCTTTTGAGCGGACGGATGATTCGCTTTTTGTTTGACAGGGACAGCGGAGCCCTCAGCCTCGTTGCGGCGCGCGGCACAACCGCCGAGACTCATCACCGAGGCAAGCGCTCCGGTCAACATTCCGGCACAAAACACTCGACGCGAGCAATCGCGCGCAGTGAGGGGTGCATCCCCCGGCGGGAACCGGAACGCCTCTACGCTGTCGCCGCCACCCCGACCTTGCTCGCCGCAGTACACAGACTCACTCCCCACCATCGCATTCTACCGAGCCGTCGATAAACGGCCGCGCCGGACACCCAGCACGCCGCACTCATTGTGACGCATGCGACAGGGCTTGCGCGACATGATCATCCTCACATAACCAGTTGGGTCGGCGCGGCCCAACCGCACCTGAACCATCTTATAATCTAGCCAACACATCGAATGGAAGGAACCATCATGCCCCGGTTTTGTACCCATTGCGGCAAGCTTCTGAATGACGACGAGCGTTTTTGCACCAGCTGCGGAACGCCGGTAACCGATGATGGCCAGGCCTCTCAGTCGCAAGAGAATGCACAGGCAGCCGAACATGCCGCCGCACCCAACGCCGCCTTCGACACCGCCGCGACCACGGTTCAGTCTGCGCAGCAGCCCACGGCGACTCAGCCCCAACCGGCAGACGTGACCGTACAGTCTGCCCATCAACCCGCACCCGCTTCCCAGCCCGAAGTCGGCACGACGCAGCAATGGGCTGCGGCCAACGCCGCGGCTCAGCAACCCATTCCGACCGCTGCTCCGCAGTCCGGTGCTCCCGCCGCGCCCAAAAACAACAACGCTCTGTTTATCGGCATCATCGCCGTGTTGGTCGTCGTGATTATCGCGCTGGTCGCATTCTTCATGATCGGACCGTTCAACAAGAACGCCGACGATTCCAAGGGCACAACCATCGAGAAGGTCAAGATCGACCACGATGACGACGATGTGTCCGTCAAGGGCGACCCCAACAAGCTTGACGATGATAACGATGACGCCCACGATGCCGCCACCATCAGCGAGCAGAACGTCTACGACCAGCTGAGCTCCTACTACAGCAGGCTCTCCGATCTTGATCAGCAGGTTCGCGACTGCGCCACCACATTCAACACGTATTACCTTAAGGATGACCGAAGCTCGCGTCAGTCGGCCAGCGATGCCGCCGAGGCGCTCGAGGATCAGATCGGCGACCTCAAGGACGGGGTCGAGGATCTGGACGTTCCCATCGACTCGCAGAACTACAGCTCGTGGAAAGACATCATCGCGCTCTACGACGACCTGGAGAATCGCATTGACGTCATTTGCGACGCTTGGGAGATCAGCCTTGAGTACTCCAGCCCCGCCAACCACAAGGACGAGATCGTGGCGCCGCTGGCGCGCGACAACGTAGCGGGCACCAACGACAACAAATACCGTCTGGACTTTGAGGACCGCTACCCCGGCGCCGCACCCGTCGAGGTGAAGTAATCCCAACAACTGATCAAAACTTGCGGTGAAATAGGGATCAATTAGGCCTTTTGCCAGCAAAAACAGTCCCTATTTCACCGCAACTTAGAAGTGGGGCCGGGCGCGCATTTGCATTTGCGCGCCCGGCCCCGCCGTGTCTATATGTGCTCGGTTACTTGTCGGCAGCGGTCTTTTTGGTAGCCGACTTCTTGGCCGTCGTCTTTTTGGCCGTCGTCTTTTTGGCCGCCGTGGTCTTCTTCGCAGTCGTCGTCTTCTTTGCCGTGCTCGCCTTGGTCGTCGTCTTGCGGCCGCGGGCGGGCTTCTTCTCCTTGGTCGGGCAGTCCATGTTGACGCAGATACGCCACGGACCGCGCGCCGTGTTGACCACCACGATGGGAGCGCCGCACTCGGGACAGGTCTCGCCCGTCGCCTCGAGTTTGCCACGCGCCGGCAGCGGATAGCTCACGCCGCAATCGTCATAGTTGGTGCAGCGGATAAAGCGCTTGCCGCTCTTCTCGCTCTTGTGCGCAATCAGATCGCCATGGCGTCCGGCCTCGGCACACACCTTGCACTCGCCCACCTTAAGGTCGGGCTCGTAATTGGTGGGACACGTGGGGTTCACGCAGATCTCGAAAGCCTTCTGGCGGAACGGCTGGCACTTAATGCGCGGTGCGCCGCACTCGGGGCACACGGCCGCCTCGCCCTCGAGCGGGCTTACCTTGACGCCGCTCGGCACCGGATAGGTCACGTCGCAGTCGGGCCAGCCCATGCAGCCGATAAAGCTGCCGCGGGTCTTGGCGCTCGTCTTCATAACCAGATCCTTGCCGCACTTGGGGCAGGCGCCCACGCGCGCATCGGCCGTGACGGCATCGCTGATGGCG
Source organism: Collinsella sp. WCA1-178-WT-3 (M1) (assembly GCF_009696325.1). Lineage (GTDB taxonomy): Bacteria > Actinomycetota > Coriobacteriia > Coriobacteriales > Coriobacteriaceae > Collinsella. Next base: position 83,348 of record NZ_VUME01000001.1, on the reverse strand, counting down.
TCGCCCAGCTCCTGCGTATGCTTGAGCAGCTCATCGAGCACGCCGGCCAGCAGCGCGCGCGAGTGCGTCACGACATGCTCTTCGGTATCTTCGCCGCGCTCCACGCGGGTCATGTCGCCGTCGAGCTCGCTGGTCATATCGGGGCTCGTGATGCGCGGGGCAAACTGCGACAGTGCATCGATGATGGCGATACCCAGCTGACTCGGCTCCACGGGATCGTTTTTGAGGTAGCGCACGGCGTACAGGCGCTCGATGATGCTCGCGCGCGTGGACTTGGTGCCCAGGCCGCGCTTTTCCATCTCCTGCACGAGCTTGCCCTGGCTGTAGCGTGCGGGCGGCTCGGTCTGCTTGGCCTCGAGCTTAATGTCGAATACGTCGACCGTGTCGCCCTGCTCCAGCGGCGGCATCTGCTCGTCGCGCTTGAGTCCGTACGGGTATGCCTCGCGGAAACCCGGGGTCACGAGCACATCGCCCGAAGCCACGAACGGCTCGCCGTTCACGTCGAGCTCGAGCTTGGTGTTCTCGATGGTGGCGGGGCCCATAAGCGTCGCCAGGAAGCGACGAGTGATGAGGTCGTAGAGCTTGCGCTGGCCACCGTCGAGCGTGGACGGATCGCCCTCGCCCGTGGGATAGATAGGCGGGTGGTCGGTGGTCTCGACCTTGCCGCGCGTGGGCTTCATGGGACCGGCGAGCACCTTTTTGCATACGGGCGCCAGCGCCGGGTTGATCTTTGCCAGATCGCTCACCACGGCGCCCAGATCGAGCGTCGCGGGGTACACGGTGTTGTCGACACGCGGATAGCTGATAAGACCCGCCATGTAGAGGGACTCGGCGATGCGCATGGTGCGTGCGGGCGATATGCCCTCGGCCGCAGCGGCTGCCTGCAGCGAGGTGGTCGCAAACGGCGTGGGCGGCTGCTGCTTGCGCGAGCGCTTGGTCACCGCGGCAACGGTTGCCGTCTTGGCACCGTCAACGTGACCGTACGCCGTCTCAGCAGCATCCTTGTCGGTAAAACGCGCCGTCTTGTGCGCGATCTTAAAGCGGTCGTCCTCGGCAGCAGCCTGCGCGGCAGCCATGCCGCGGATCTGCCAGTAGTCCTCGGGCACAAACGCCATGCGCTCGCGCTCGCGCTCGACCACCAAGGCGAGCGTCGGGGTCTGCACGCGGCCGGCAGAACGCACGTTGCCAAAGCCGCCAAACTTGGCGAGCGTCAGGTAGCGCGTGAGCACCGCACCCCAAATGAGGTCGATGTGCTGACGGCTCTCGCCGGCATCGGCCAGGTTCTGGTCGAGCGAGACGAGGTTATCAAAGGCCTGCGTGATCTCGGCCTTGGTAAACGAAGAGTACTGGGCGCGGGCAACCGGCAAGTCGGGCGCAACCTCGCGCACCTTGTTGAGGGCGTCCGAACCAATCAGCTCGCCCTCGCGATCGAAGTCCGTAGCGATGATGACGCTGTCGGACTTCTTGGCAAGGTTCTTGAGCGAGCGAATGAGTTCTTTCTCGGCCGGTAGCTTGATAACGGGCGCCCAGGTAAGGTAGGGCAGGCTCTCGAGCTTCCAGCCTTTGATGGAGATACCGTCGGCAAGGAACGGTTTGCGCTTGGTGTCATAGGGAGGACGCGCCAGGCCATCGGGCATGTCGGCCGGCAGCATCTCGCCGTCCTCGGTGACCGAATACCAACCCAGCTTTTTATCGAACAGCACGCTGTCGCAAAAATCGGGCGCAAGGATGTGACCGGCAAGGCCGATTGTCACGCACTCCTCGCCCTTCCACTCAAAACGGTAGATGGGGGTGTTGTACACCTTGTCCTTTTTGGGCTTACCCGTGGAAAGACGCTCGGCAATCTGACGCGCGGCGTCGTTTTTCTCGGCGATGATGAGCTTCAAAAGAGGCTCCTATCTCGTGTGTCTGCGGCTGCGACCGCACGTACGACGGCCGACTTACGCCCTTGTTTGTTCGATCTGCCCGATGAGCCAATCGCACCAGGCATCCATGCCCTCGCCCTTGCGTGCGCTCACGGCAAACCGCGGCGCCTGCGGATTGAGGTCATCGAGTGTCTTAGTATACCTATCCATGTCAAAATCGAAAGCCGGGGCCACATCGACCTTGTTGAGCAGCTGTGCGCCAGCGTGCTGGAAGATGCCCGGGTACTTAATGGGCTTGTCGTCGCCCTCGGGCACCGAGAGAATCATGATGGACAGGTTCTCGCCCAGGTCAAAGTCGACCGGACAGACCAGATTGCCCACGTTTTCGATAAAGATAACATCGATGTTTTGAAGGCCCACTGCCTGGTCAAACGCATCAACGGCCTCCATGATCATGTTGCCCTCGAGGTGGCACAGACCGCCCGTGTTGATCTGAATGGCGGGCATGCCGGCTTCCTTCATGGTGATGGCGTCGACATCCGAGGCGATATCGCCCTCGATGACGGCACAGCGCAGGCCGGCTTTGTCGCGCAGGCGCTCGTTGGTGCCCAGAATCGTGGTGGTCTTACCAGAGCCGGGACTCGACAGCACATTGATCACATAGGTGCCTGTCTCTTTGAATCGCTGACGCAGCTGATCTGCCAGGCGCTCATTGCGCGACAGAATCGGCGATGCGATATCAATAGTTTTCTCGGCCATACTCGGCACTCCTTACTTCTACCATTTATACCCCGTCCCCAAATGGCAGGCTGGTTAATTGTCGGGGGTTTCAATCTCGATGCTGGCGATGTCGAGCTCGCGGCCGTGCAGCAGGCGCACGTTGGTGCCGCCACACTGAGGACAGCGGCAATGGAAGCGGTCGTGTTCAAAGACCTCGCGGCAGTCCAGGCACTCGCTTTGTGGATGGACTTCCTCCACGGCAAGCTCGCAGCCGCGCGTGAGCATGTCCTCGTCGCGAAACGTCTCCCACGCAAAGTCGAGCGCCTCACGCACAACTTCGGTCATATCCCCAATGCGCAGCGTTACCAAAACAGCGCGCGAGGCCCCCGCCCCACGCGCCGCGCGAATCACTGTATCGAGTATGCCGTTGACAATGCCAACCTCGTGCATACGGATTTACTCCTCGTCGTCCTCGTCGTCGTTCGAGAACAGATCCAGACGGCTCACAAACAAGCCTTCCTTGCCATCGCGCGCGGTAATGACCACGCGGGCGATGGCGAGCGAAATCTCGTAGAGCGAGAGCAGGGCGCCATACATGAGACCCAGCGTAACGGGCGAGCCGTCGGGCGTAATCACAGCCGAGCCCGCAAGCAGGCCAACGTATACGTAACGCCAGGCACCGCGGAAGGCCGCATAGGACACGATATGGAAGACAGACAGGTAGAAGATGATGAGCGGCAGCTCAAACGCCACACCAAAGCCGATCATAAAGAGCAGCTCCATGTTGACGTAGTTCTCCAGATCGGGCAGCGCCGTAGCGACGGCCGAGGTTTCGCCGATGAGCCACTCAAAGCCCGCAGGGATGATGATGAAGTAGCAAAAGATTGCGCCCAGGAAGAACAGCACCGTCGAGGCGAGCACCGTGGGCACAACCCACTTGCGCTCGTTGGGGCGAAGCGCCGGCAGGAAAAACGCCAGAATCTGCCAAATGATCATAGGCGTGCACATGACAACGGCCATCTTGAGGGCCAGCGAAAAGCGCAGACCAAAGCCGCCGAGCGTGGTGGTGATGTAGAACTTACCGTCCGGCACAAAGGAGCGGATGGGGTCTTCCAGGATGTCGAGCACCACGGGCGTGGCGAAATACAGCACGATGGCGGCGGCAAAGACCGACACGACCACGATGGTCAGGCGGCGACGGAGCTCACCCAGATGATCGAAGAGCGGCATGCGCGCAGGTCCGATAGGCATTACTCATCGCCTCCCTTCGGGGCATGGGCGGCAGCGGCGTCGTCCTCGGCCTCGAGCTCGCGAGCGAGCTGGTCGACGACGGCCTTGCGCTTGCGGGGACGACGGGCGTAGAGGTCAGCCGTCGTGGGCTCTGCCGGCTCGGGCTCGGGCTCCGGCTCTGCAGCAGGCTCGGGCTCGACGGCGGCAGCGGCAGACTCGGCGCCCTCAGCCTCACCAGCAGCACCTTCGTCCTCGGCAGCACCCTCACTCGCGGCCTTCTCGGCGGCAAGGCGGGCACGGCGCTCGGCAAAGGTCTCCTTCTTTGCGGGCGCGGCCGTCTCGACGGCATCCTCGTCCGTATCGGAATCGTCATCGACGGCAGCCTTCTTGGGCTTGACCGGAGCCGAAGCGGCCTCGCTTACCGGATCGATAATCTCGGACTGAACAACAGCCGTCATCTTTTCCTGCGTCTCGCGGAACTGACGGATGGCACGGCCGATCGTGCGGCCCATCTGCGGGAGCTTATCCGGGCCAAACAGCAAAAAGCCGAAGACCACGATGATCGCGAGCTCACCCTCTCCAATACCAAACACACATACCTCCAAGGCTCGATGTGAGTCGAGCCCGCACCGCGCCATTCGGCCGGAACTCGTCTATTCATTCGGTCAAGTATAGCGCCCGGACGTCAAAACATCCGAGCGCATCACAAACATATACCAAACGGCACGCCCTTTTTGGGGCAGGGCTTATGCCGCCGTAATTGAAATCTCCTGGTCGACACCCAGCAACTGAACCACGCGCATCACCGGGGGCTGCACGTTGACGCAGCCAAACCGCTTGTCGTGATCGGCTGCGTGGTGCGCGGCGCCCACAAGTACGCCAATACCTGTCGAGTCGATATAGCTCACCTGGGCAAAGTCGAGCTCAACGGCCTCGGTGGGCTGCTCGAGCGCCAAGTCGATGGCGTTACGCAAGCTGTCGGCGTTAGAGATATCAATCTCACCGGTCACCCTGATGGTGTAGAGCTCCGGCGTGGGGTTGGTGGAAATACCCAAATCCATGTATACGCTCCTTTGCGTATCGAGAGTGCGGATGGTACTGGACGCGTATTTGCGGGGCCCTACGCGTTAGGCGCGCTCGGCACGAGCAAGCTCGGCAGCGACAAGCTTGACGGCCAGCACCAGCACGTCGAGTGCGGCCTCTAGGTCCTCGACCGTGGGATAACTCGGCGCGATGCGGATGTTGGTGTCGCGCGGATCCTTGCCATAAGGCCAGGTGGCACCTGCCGGCGTGAGCTTGACACCCAGGTCGGCGCAAAGCGCGGCGACCTTTTGGGCCGAGCCCTCGGGGCCATCAAAGCTCACAAAGTAGCCGCCGCGGGGATGCGTCCAAGTAGCGCAACCCGTATCGCCCAGGCCCTCAGTGAGCTTGCGCTCGACGGCCTCAAAGCGCGGACGCAAGAACTCGGCATGCTTTTTCATGTGCTCCTTGACCGCCTCGATGGTGGGAAGGAAGCGCACGTGGCGTAGCTGGTTGAGCTTGTCGGCGCTGATAAGACCGGCCTTCAGGCGCTTGGAGAACTCCGCGATGACCGCGGGACTCGCACCGATAAAGCCGATGCCCGCGCCCGGGAAGGTGATCTTGGACGTCGAGGCGAATGCCACCACGCGGTCCTCGGTATCCGCCGCGCGGGCAAGATCGAAGATGTTGGCGAGCTCGTCGGTCTCGTCGTACAGGTCGTGCACGCAGTAGGCGTTGTCCCAAAAGATGCGAAAATCGGGCGCGGCCGTGGGCATCTCGACCAAGCGGCGCACGGTGTCCTCGCTAAAGGTGATGCCCGTGGGGTTGGAATACTTGGGCACGCACCAGATGCCCTTGATGGAGTCGTCGGTGGCAACCAGGCGCTCTACCTCGTCCATGTCGGGGCCGCTGCCGGTCATCGCGACGGGGACGTTCTCGATACCCAGGTCGGCGGTGATGCCAAAATGACGGTCGTAGCCGGGAACCGGGCACAGGAACTTGACCTTCTTACCGTCGTGCGCGGCCTCATAAGCCTCCCAAGGCTCGCTGCCGCACGAGCCGCAGCGCCAGAACATACCGGCGATATCGTGCTCGATCAAAAGGCTCGACGAACCCAGTACGAGCGTCTGATCGGCGGGGCAACCCAGGAACTCCCCCGCCAGCTTGCGTGCCGAGGGGATGCCCTCAAAGCAGCCGTAGTTGGAGCAGTCGACGTTACCGTCGTGCAGATCGGCGTCGGCATTGAGGATATCGAGCATGGGGCGCGAGATGTCCACCTGGGAGGGCGACGGCTTGCCGCGCGCCATGTCGAGCGCCAGGCCCTTGGCCTTGACCTCGGCAACCTCGGCTTTGAGAGCCTCGATGGCGGCATCGAGTTCGGTGGTTTCCATCTTCTGGTAGATCGTCTGCATGGGTGCGACCTTTCGCAAAGCGGGACGTTGCAGTTTGTCTAAGTATAGACCGCTACCGCCGCAACGGTATGAAGCCGTGATAGATTAAGTCCATCGCAATGAATTACGATATCCACCGTATGACCCGTATAGCCGCATGGCACATCCAAGGAGGCAGTATGGAATACGGCTCTTTTCAAGCCGAGGAGTTCGGAGACCTGCAGCGTCTGGTCGACGGCTTGTTTTATGACCGTAAGGCCATTGACCGCCTGGATCTAATCGTTCAGGCGGAGATCTTGGACCTGGCGCCCGATCTCATGGAAATCGTGAATCTTTTGCCGCCCGGCCACTACGACCGCCAATCGCTTTGCGACCAGCTTAACTCGGCCCTTGCCGCCCACGGCTGGGGCGCCGTCTACGGCACCGTGGAATAAAAATGGCAAATAAATGAAATGCCGTTTGTGACAGTGCTCACAAACGGCATTTTTTCACACGAGGGCATCCGGGGCATGTCCGGCCCCGGTTTTCGCGCTCCTACTCGTCCTTGGGCGAAGGGTGCTTGCAGACCACGCTCATGTAGATCATGCCCAGCACGGCCGCGGTAACAGAACCGGCAAGAATGGCGGCCTTGGCGGCCAGAACCTCGAACTGGGCCGTCGGGAAGGCGAGGCCGCTGATGAGGATCGACATGGTAAAGCCGATGCCACCCAAAATGCCCACGCCGGCGATCATATGCCAGTTAACGTTATGAGGCAGCTCGCAAGCCTTAAGCTTGACCAGGGCAAACGTCACGCCAAAGATACCGATCGGCTTACCCAGCAGCATGCCAAAGTACACGCCGAGGGTCACCGGGTCGGTAAGCAGCACGCTCATGTCCACGCCCACCAGGCGAACCTGCGCGTTGACAAACGCAAAGATCGGCAGGATCACAAAGTTGACCGGCGTGGAGATCAGGCGCTCCATGCGGATGAGCGGCGGGGTCACACGGTGCATGACACGCTCGACCTTGGTGGTCGAAAGGGTAAAGTCGTGCTGGCCCAGGATGTGCGCCTCGTCGTCGTAACGGTCGTCGAGCAACGGCAGGTACTCGCCTAGCCAATCGGTAAGGCTATCGAGCTTAACACCGCACTTGGCCGGGATGGTGAAGGCCAGGATGACACCGGCAAGCGTGGCGTGCACGCCGCTCTTAAACATGCAAAACCACAGCAGCAGACCAAGCACCGAGTACGGGGCAAGGCGATAATGCTGAGTCTTGTTGAGCCACACAAGTGCGCAGGTCACAACTGCAGCGGCACCCAGCCAAAACGGACTGGGGCTCTGGCCGTAGAAAATGGCGATGGCGGCGATGGAGATGAGGTCGTCGGCGATGGCGAGCGTCGAGAAGAACACGCGCACGCCGTTGGGCACGCGATTGCCCAAAAGCGACAGCACGCCCAGCGCAAAGGCAATATCGGTTGCCATGGGGATGGCCCAACCGTTGCGGGCGCCGGCATGGTTAAAGATCAGGTAGATGCAGGCGGGAACGACGACGCCGCCCACGGCTGCCAGCATGGGAAGCATGGCCTGACGCGGATTCTTGAGCTCGCCGACCGTCATCTCGTACTTAAGCTCAATGCCCACCAACAAAAAGAAGATCGCCATGAGAAAGTCGTTGACGAAAAGCTCGACGGTGAGGCCAGCCGTAAGGTTGCCCAGACCCACATACAGCGGGGTCTCCAAAAAGTGATGGATAGCCTCGTAGACATCGGTGTTGGCGCAGATAACGGCGGCGATGGCGGCGATGACCATGACGGCGGCGGAAATCGTGCCGTTCTCGGCGATGCGCTCCCAGATGTCATGACGTTCAAAGCGCTTGCGCTCACGAACGTTGAACAGCTGCTCAGTTGCTGCCATGGGCGGCTCCTTTCACGGGAAAGCTCCCGTCTTAAAAAAGCACGGCCCGCCCAAGTGGCGGCACCGCGCTCCAACGTATTACGCTTGCATCTAGCCTACCCTGCACGACAAGCACGCAGGCGTGGCCGAAAAGCGGAACCACAGGTTGAACATTATTTGCCCAACGGTACGGGCGCCCCTGTCCAATAGAGGACGCGGTCCCGCGCACAAAAAACGACCGGAGCGCGGGGCGTCCGCGGTCCGGTCGTAGCAGGCTACAAAACCTAGCAGGCGGCCATGATGGGGGCAGCGACCTGCTTCTTACGGGAGAGGACGCCCGGCATCCAGACGCCGTCGTGCTCGTCGGCAATGCCCAGGCCCTTCTGAGCGGCCTCGGTCTCGCCCTCGAGCAGGACCTGCGAGCCCTCCTCCATGATGTCGGTGATGCACAGGACGATGCCGTCGGCACCCTTCTCGGCGGCGTAGGCGCGCATGGCCTCGCGGATCTCGTCGATCATGCCGAGCGCACGGCTCTTGTCGACGGTCTCGTACTGGCCGATGAGCAGCTTCTTGCCGGCGGGCTCGAACATCTTGATGTCGTTGCCGACCATCTCGGCTGCGGTGAAGGAGCCGGACGGACGGGTGAGGAAGACCTCCATGCCAAACTTGACCGGGTCGACGCCCACCTGCTCGCCGAGCTTGGCGGCGACGGCGCGGTCGACATCGGTGGTGGTGGGGCTCTTGAGCATGAGCGTGTCGGTCATCATGGCCGAGAGCAGCAGCTTGGCCTGAACGTCGGAAAGCTCAACGCCGAGCACGCCGGCGAGCTTAGTGACGATGGTGCAGCTGGAACCCCAGGGCAGGCAGATGTAGTGCAGCGGGCCGGCGGTCTCAAAGTCGCCGATGCGGTGATGGTCAACGACGCCAAAGACCGTGGCGTCCTTAAGGCCGGCGACGGACTGGGCGGACTCGTTATGGTCGGTGAGAACGACAAGCTGGCCGGCCTCGACGGACTCAATCATGCGGGGCTCGGCAATGCCGGCGTCTGCGAGCAGCTTGGCGGACTCTGCCGGAAGCTGACCAAGAGCGCAGACCTCATAGGTGTTGCCGGCATACTCAACCTGGTTGAGCAGCTGAGACAGAACGACGGCGCTCATGATGGCGTCGTTATCGGGGTTCTGGTGACCAAAGACAAGAACGTTTGCCATGGGTATCCTCCACTTGGTATGTGTACTTAGACGTAGCTATGGTAGCACGCTGGCAGCTGGCCTTTGGGGACGGAAGGGCCACGGCATATTTTGTGGCAGGTATGGGGGCCAAGGCTGTCCCTTTTGCACCATGTTGGTGCAAAGTAACCTGGCCCCCTTGCACCAGCTATTTACCGGCAGCGCGCAGGGCTACGTAGGCAGAACCGATGATGCCGGCGTCGTTTCCGAGCGAGGCAACCTTAATGGGCGTCTCGCGCGAAGCGGAAAGCGCGTAGCGCTGGAAGTACTCGCGAACCTTATCGAGGTAGACATCGGCCGAGGCGGAGGCGCCGCCGCCGATCAGGAACATCTCGGGATCGACCACGTTGGCAATAAGCGCCAGGGCGCGGCCGAGATAGTCGGCCATGGTATCGGCCGCGGCCAGCGCGAGCTTATCACCCTCGCGGCAGGCTTGGAACACGTCCTTGGAATCGGAGGGGCCGGTGAGCTCGATGGGCTCGACGCCCGCCTTCTTGCACTCGGCAAGGTAGTTGCTCACCACGCCGGTGGCGCTGGAATACTGCTCCAGGTGGCCATGGCCGCCGCAGCCGCAAGTGCGCTCCTCAGCCGGATTCAGGCACATATGGCCAATCTCGCCGCCGGCGCCCACAACACCCGACACCACATCGCCGTTGACGATAACGCCGCCGCCCACGCCGGTACCGATGGTGACCATCACCACATTCTGCACGTCCTTGGCAGAACCGAGCCAAGCCTCGCCCATGGCAGCGGCGTTGGCATCGTTCTCGTACTTAACGACCGCATCGGGGCAGTGCTCCTGAATGGCGATCTTCAAGTCGGGCAGGTTAATGGCAATGTTGGCCTTGACCTTGGCATCGCCCGCTGCCGGAATGGGGCACGGAACAGCAAGGCCAATGCCCGCCACAAAGGCGCGCGGAATCTGTGCCTTGGCGACCACCTGGTCGATAGCCTCGGTCACCGCGGCAAAGCCCGCAGCGTCAACGATGGGAGGCGTGGGCACGCTGACCTTCGCAAGCAGGTTGCCATCCCCGTCGAACAGGCCCCCCTTAACCGAAGTGCCGCCGACGTCGATGCCGATGTAGTACTGCTTAGGTTCCATAGGGGCCCGCCTTTCTCGTTTAAACATTGTCTGTATGGTACCGCTCCCAAGGCAAAAACCTACCAAAAAGGGACAGGTTTGTTTTGGTAGGTTTTATCTGGGGAAATGCAGAATAGAGGATTCGGTTCGCTGGGTGCTAAATCGGTTCGGCCCCGTCCTCGGACCGATTAGATTTCTCAACACGACATTATTCGAATGTATATTTATTTAGAGCGCTTTTATTTTTAGAGCAAAGCGACTTTTAGTAATACATCTATCGAACTTTTCAATGACTCAATAGGGATACTTAGGTGTTGAGTATACTTTCTTTTATACTCAATCAAGTCGGAAAGGAGGTTCCATGATTCCCAAATACGAGGCGATAGCTGCAGATATTCGTCGAAGTATTGAGGATGGCGCTCTTAAACCAGGCGACAAGCTTCCCACCGTCGTTGAGTTCTGCGAGCTCTATAGCGTTTCCAAAATCACCGTCAAACGAGCTATCGAGCAAATCACCGAGGAAGGTCTTGTTACCAGCCGACGCGGATCGGGTACCTACGTTAAGGACACGGCGGGACTTCCCGGCCAAGCGTTTTTCCAGGGCAAAAACGACCGTGCCCAGGGCTTTTCGTATGAGCACCGCGGGGAGAAGGTGACCTCGGTGGTCTACGATTTCTCGATTGTTAATCCACCAGCGGACATCGCAGCCCAGCTGGGAATTGCCGAGGATGACTTTGCCTATCACATCGTGCGCGTGCGTCAGGCCGATGAGAAGCCCATCGTTATCGAGTACACCTACATGCCCCTCGAGCTGATTCCGGGCCTTAAAAAGAAGGACCTGTACGGATCGGTCTACCGCTTTGTCCGCGAGCAATGTGGGCTGAAGATCTCGAGCTTCCACCGTACCATTCGCGCCGTGGCAGCAACCGAGGAAGAAGCCGAGCGCCTGGACACCAAACCTGGCTCTCCCCTGCTCGAGCTCAACCAGATTGGCTTTTTGGACAGCGGCGCGGCCTTTGAGTATTCGGTCTCGCGCAACGTTGGCGACCGCTTTGAGTTGCACAACGTAACGTTGGCATAGGTTTTTGTAGTCATGCGGGCGCTCGTTTTGAGCTGTTTGTGCAACGCCCGCGCAACACAATGGGGTATGAATATGTCCGATTTGATTAAACTCACGCCGATCTTCCACGAGAAGATCTGGGGCGGCCGCCAGCTCGAAACCGTATTTGGCTACGACATTCCCGATGGACCCATCGGTGAGTGTTGGGCCATCTCGGCCCACCCCAACGGCGACTGCCAGATTGCGGAAGGCCCGTATGCAGGCCACACGCTGTCGTGGCTGTGGGCCGAGCACCGCGAGCTCTTTGGCAGGTGCGAGGGCAAGGAGTTCCCGCTGCTCGTTAAGATTCTGGACGCCAAGGACGACCTTTCGATCCAGATTCATCCCAACGACGAGTACGCTGCCAAGCACGAGGACGGCAGCCTGGGCAAAACCGAGTGCTGGTATGTGCTGGACTGCGAGCCCGGCGCCACAATCATCGTCGGCCAGCGCGCGCATGACCGCGCCGAGGCCGCGCAGATGATCGAGGACGGCCGCTGGGACGACATGCTCAACGTACTGCCGATCCACAAGGGCGACTTTTTCCAGATTGATTCCGGTACCGTGCATGCCATCAAGACCGGCACGCTCATTTTGGAGACGCAGCAGTCAAGCGACGTGACGTATCGCCTGTACGACTACGACCGTCCCGGCACCGATGGCAAGCTGCGTCCGCTGCACATTGAGCAGAGCCTCGACTGCATCGATTTTGACGCTCAGGCTCCGACCGACGGCACGATAACCGCGCCCGAGGTGAACGGCGTAACCGAGCTCGAGTCTAACTCCTGCTACACCGTCGATCGCGTGCGCGTCGACGGCAGCAAGACCTTGGAGCAGCGCTGGCCCTTCATGTGCCTGTCAGTCATCGACGGCAAAGGCTCCGTCTGCGGCGACCCCGTCCACAAGGGAAGTCACCTGCTGGCACCCAGCGCCGTCAGCTCCATTGACCTCGAAGGCCAGATGGAACTGATTATCAGCCACCTCTAGGTCGCGCCAACAACCAAAACGCAACAAGGGGCTCTCCCGACCATGTACGGAAGAGCCCCTACTCGTATCTATCTATCAGCCCACCCGGCTCTCCAGATCAAAAAACGAACGAGCAGAGCGACGTTCGCAAGCTGCAGGCCAAAACGCCACAAGGAAGAGGGCGCGCCGGGGGCTTTGGTCGATCGCGAGTTCCGCACGAGCCGGAGAGCACTTAATGTGCTCTCCGTGCGAGCAGGACTGTCCGAGCAGGCGACCAAAGCCCCCGGCGCGCCCGGCCAACCTCGCAGTTAGGCATTCAGCTTAACGATCGGCGCAAAGCCCTTCATAAGCTTTTTGGTCTGGCCGGTCTTTTCGAATTGGACCTCGATCATGTCTCCAGCGACCGAGATCACGGTGCCCGTGCCAAAGGTCTTATGACTCACGGTATCGCCCGCGGCAAAGTCCTGCGACGCGCTGGCGCGATCGACCTTGCGCTCCACTGTCGGGGACACCTTGGACGACGGCTTTTTGGCTCGCGGTGCGCCCGAGCCAAAGGTCGAGGCAACGCGACCGGCGTCGGGCGAGACCCCACGATGGCGCTCGGTCCCGTAGCTGCTGCCGCCAAAGAAATCGTCGAAGCTCGATCCGCCGCGCGAACCGGAACCGCCGGTCGAGCGCGTATGCGAACCAAACACCTTGCCGCCATACATATCCGAACCCATGCCCGAGCCAAAGGTGCCGCGACGGTCGCCGCGCTTCTCCCAGCCCGTGCCCTCAAAACCGGCAGAACCGATACCGCTAAACTCGATATCCTCAAACGGAATCTCGTTGAGAAAGCGCGAACGCGGGTTGGCGGAGGTCGAACCGTAGGTGCGACGCGTGGCCGCATAGGTCAAGAACAGGCGCTTGCGGGCACGCGTGATGGCGACGTAGGCCAGGCGACGCTCCTCCTCGAGCTTGCCCGGATCATCGCTGCCGCCAAAGTCGTGCACGTGCGGAAAGATACCCTCCTCCATGCCGGCCACAAACACCGCCGGAAACTCCAGGCCCTTGGCGGAGTGGATAGTCATCATGGTAATGGCATGCGTCTCGCCGGCCAGGGAATCCAAGTCGGAGCGCAAGGCCAGCCACTCCATGAGTGCCGGCAGCGCCTTACAGGTGAGCGGACCGTAGGTACGCTCGATCTCGCCGGCATGCACGGCACCCGCCGGCAGCTCCGTCGGCGTGGCATACGCGTTGCCTGCGATGGCGGCGGCCAGGGCATCCTGCGGAGACAGCGCCGGAGCGGCCAAGCCATCGAGCGGATTGGAGCCCACGGCGTCACGGGCGCCGACGAGCGCCTCAAACGAGGATGCCGGGACAGATGGCCCCGGTTCGGGCGCAGGCGCGCTCACCACGACGGGCTCGGGCTCGGCGCCGGCAGGCACGTCGGCAACACCGGCTGCGCGCAGCTCTTCTAGGCTCTCGAGCGTACCCTCGATATCCTCGTGCGTCTCCTCAAATTCGGCGGCAACGCCCAGAAATTCCTGGATGTTCTCGGCGCGGCTCTCGGACTCCATGGTGCCCTCGGCGCGAAACGCCTGCAGCAGGCCCGTCTTATCGACGATCATCTCGACAACATCCTTGAGCTCGCCGTCCATGCGGCGGCCCTCGCGCACCAGTGAGACAAAGCTCGACAGGCCGTTGCGCACCTTGGCACTAAACATGCCGGTTTCGGCGCACGCGATCTCACAAGCCTGGAAGAACGAGCAACGGTTGTCGCGTGCCAGCTGCTCGATCTTTTGGATTGAGGTGGAGCCAATGCCGCGGCGCGGTGTGTTGATGACGCGCTTGACACTCATCTCGTCGGCCGGGTTCACGATCATCTTGAGGTAGGCCATGACGTCGCGAATCTCGGCACGGTCGAAGAATCGAGTGCCGCCCACAATCTTGTAGGGCACGCCCGCGCGCAGAAACATATCTTCGAGAATACGCGACTGGGCGTTGGTGCGATAAAACACGGCGATGTCGTCGTAGCTCGTGCCTTTGGCATGCAGTTTCTCGATCTCACCGGCAATCCAGCGGCCCTCGTCGCGCTCGTCGCTCGCCTGGAAGGCCTGAATCTTCTCGCCATCGCCCTCAGCCGTAAACAGGCGCTTGTCCTTGCGCTGCGAGTTGTGGCGCACCACGGCGTTGGCGGCGTTTAGGATATGGCCCGTAGAGCGGTAGTTCTGCTCGAGCTTAACGGTCTTGCAGTTTTTAAAGTCCTGCTCAAAGTCCAAGATGTTGGTGATGTCGGCGCCACGCCAGCTGTAAATGGACTGGTCATCGTCGCCCACAACCATGAGGTTTTGGTACTTGGCGGCCAGAAGGTTGGCGATTTCGTACTGGACGTGGTTGGTGTCCTGATACTCGTCGACGCTAATGTAGCGGAAGCGCTCCTGGTACTTGTCGAGCACCTCGGGGCGGGTGCGCAGCAGTTCGAGTGTGCGCACGAGCAAATCGTCGAAGTCCATCGCGTTGGCGGCGCGCAGGCGGCGCTCCAGCTCCAGGTAGACCTGCGCGGCCTTTTTATCGTTGGGGCTATCGGCGGATTTGAGCATGTCCTCGGGGCCGATCATGGCGTTTTTGGCCGAACTGATCTTGCTGCGAATCATGTTGATGGGGAACTGCTTTTGCTCGATGCCGAGCGCCTGCATAATGTCACGCACCATGCGCTTTGAGTCATCGTCATCGTAGATGGTGAATTGACCGGTGTAACCCAGCAGGTCGGCGTCCTCGCGCAGCATGCGCACGCACATGGCGTGGAAGGTGCACACCCACATGCCGCGGGTACCGCTGGGAATGAGCGCCGTCAGACGCTCGCGCATCTCGGCCGCGGCTTTGTTGGTAAACGTGATGGCAAGAACCTGCCAAGGCTTAACACCCAGGTCGCCGAGCATATGCGCGATGCGGAAGGTCAGGACGCGGGTCTTGCCCGAGCCTGCGCCGGCGAGGACCAGCAACGGGCCCTCGGTGGTCAGGACGGCCTCGCGCTGGGCGGGATTAAGGCTGTCGATGTCGACGAGCGGCTTGACGGGCTTGGGTGCCGGCGCGGGAGCGTCGTAGATGTCGAGCGGAACGAGCTCGGGCTCCGGCGCAGCGGGGGCGGTGTATGCATCGAGCGGCACGGGTTCCGGCGCGGGCGGCACGGGTACTGCGGCGTTCTTTTCCCAGGGCAAGGGCTGGGTCATGGGCGACTCCTCATCTGACGGACGGCGCGCCTGCGGGCGGCGCCATAGTTTGAGCCGTACCAGTATACCGAGCCGCGCGGACACCGATGCAAATCACACCACGACTCCGTGCGCCGCGCTCTGGGCCACCCCAGCGGATTTGGCGCAATGGGGTCAGGTTACTTTGCACCAATCTATTGACAATCACGAAACCGCCGATGTCGTGACAGCAGCAGCGAGCGGCAGCCAGGGCGAACAAATTGGCATGAAAAGGGGGCGGCATAGACCTTATGGTCATGCCGCCCCCTTTGAATGACAAGTTGTCGCCCTGGCCGCCGCGCAGCGTCGACTAAGTTACAGGCCGAGCATAGGCTCCAGAACAAAGAAGTACGCGAGCACCACGATGCCCAGAATAATGCGGTAGACGCCAAAGCACTTAAAGTCGTGACGGCGAACGAAGCCCATGAGCCACTTGATGGCAATAAGCGAAACCACAAAGGCCACGACGCAGCCCACGCCCAGAATGGCAATCTCGTTGGTGCCAAACGTACCGCCCTTAACGAAGTACTTGACCAGCTTGAGCGCGCTCGCGCCAAACATAACGGGAATGGCCAGGAAAAACGTGAACTTGGACGCCACCGAGCGCGTGCAGCCCAGCAGCAGGCCGCCGATAATGGTAGAGCCGGAGCGTGATGTGCCCGGAATCAGCGAAAGCACCTGGAAGCAACCGATACCCAATGCGGTCTTCCAGCTCAGGTCCTCGAGCGTGGCGATGGATCCAAAATCCAAATCCTCGTCATTGTCATTGTCTTCGGCAATATCCGCCGCAGGCGCCGCGAAGTGTGCACCGGCGGAACGCCCGCCCGCCACCACAGCACGCGAACCAAACGAATCGGCAAGAGCGGCATTCTCGCGCTTACTCGCACGCCAGTTCTCAATCACGATAAACAACACGCCGTACACGATGAGTGCCAGCGCCACGACGGGAGCGTTATAGAAATGCTCCTCCATCCAGTCGTTGAGCGGCAGACCGATCGCCGCGGCGGGAATACAGCCAAGCACAATCTTGCCCCACAGCACCCAGGTGTCGCGACGACCCTCCTTGCCCTTGCTGGGCGAGAACGGATTTAAGTCGTAGAAGAACAGAACGCAGACGGCCAAAATGGCGCCAAGCTGAATCACGACCAGGAACATATTCCAGAATGTCTCGCTCACATTCATCTTGACGAACTCGTCCACCAAGATCATGTGGCCCGTCGACGAAACGGGCAGCCATTCGGTGATGCCCTCGACCAGGCCCATGAAGGCAGATTTTAGAAGCTCGATGATATCCAAAGGGACCCCCTCGTTTGTCACCCGCCGATAGTTGTTCTGCGGACGGTTGCGGGCGATGTCCCATTATCAACCGTTCGGCCGCGGCCGCGCCCACCCTTACCAAAAATCTCGCCCGTTCACAGAATTGCGAGCGGTCAAACCGAAATCCTTGGGTATAACTGCAACAAGCTAAAGTGTCCGGCGGCCAACACGTCGCCCGATGCGCGAGCCCCGCGCCCGTGCGATAGACCAAGGAGGAAACCATGAACGAGGGCTATACCAAGGTATTTGTTTCACTCGACGGTACTGAGCAGCAGGATTTTGTGCTCACACGCGCTATCAAGGTCGCCGCAAACAATGGCGCCAAGCTGATCATCGGTCACGTCATCGATTCCACGGCGCTCGAGAGCGCCGGTTCCTATCCGGTCGACCTGGTCAACGGCCTGGAGGAGGCCTTTAAGAACTCCATTGCCAAGCAGCTCGAAGAGGCCAAGGCTAATCCCAACATTCCCGAGGTCGAAGTCATGATTCGCGCCGGCCGTATTCGCGAGACGCTCAAGGACGAGATGCTCGACGTGGTCAAGCCCGATCTGGTGCTCTGCGGCGCTCGTGGCCTTTCCTCGATCAAGTATGCGCTCCTGGGTTCGATTTCGACATTCCTGCTGCGCAACACCGACTGCGACATCTTGGTCGTGAAGTAGGTTCCTTCCCGCCGGCGCAAGGCCTGCGGGGTTATCACGCCGACGTCCTCGCCGCTTCGCGGCTGCGGGATGTCGGCTTAGATAACCCCTCCCGGCCTTGCGCCTTCGTCACCGTACTTCAGCGAGTTAGCTGAATAGAGAGATGGCGTGCCGCCCCAAACGGGGCGGCGCGTTTTGTTCGGGGCGGCACGTTTTTGTTTGGGCTGACGTCTGCCGCGTGCACTACTCGAAGTATTGGAACTTGTTGGTCGAGAAAGCGAATGTTACGACAAAGCCTTCGCCCGGCTCCGATGCCGCGGTGACGTCGATGCCCATCTTGGAACACAGGCGCGCCACCAGGTAGAGGCCGATGCCCGTTGCGCGCTTGGTGGTGCGGCCGTTATCGCCGGTAAAGCCCTTCTCGAACACGCGCGGCAGGTCAGCCGCGCTCACGCCGCAGCCGTTGTCCGCGACGGTAAGCTCGATGCGCTCGCTTGCCAGGCCCTCGTCCAGCAACGCACCCGAAAACACAATCTTCGCGCCGTCCTCACGCGCATATTTAATGCTGTTCTGAATGAGCTGGCCCAGAATAAACTCGAGCCATTTCTCGTCGGTGAACACCTCAAAGTCGAGGTTCTCGCACACCGGAGCCACGTGCGCCGCGATGAGCTCGCGCGCGTTGGCTTTAATCGCGCCCGTCACCAAGCTCTTGAGACCCCAGCGGCGAATCAGGTAGTCGCGCTCTACGACTTCCGAGCGCGCATAGTACAGCGCCTGATCGATATAGCGCTCCACGCGAGCTAGCTCGCGACCCAGGTCATCCACGCGCGACAGGTCGTCTTCGCTGCCGTCCAGGTTTTCTAAAATCAGATGAGCCGCCGCCAGGGGCAGCTTGGCCTCGTGGACCCAGCTCTCGATATAGTCGCGGTAGTCATCGGTCTGGCGCCGGCCTTCCGCCACCTCGTCGCAAGCGGCTTTGCCCACCCGGCGCAAGACCTCATATTCGAGCTCGCCCTCGGCATAGGTCGGGCATTGCACCATCTCCTGCACCCAAGCGGGGCTCCCCAGCTCCTCTGCCGCGCGCTCCAGCTGGCACAGAAAACGACGACGGCGCACGTACTCGATCACGATGCCCAGCATGCCAAAGATAAAGGACACACCGACCGCCACGACCACGATGGATGCCGGGGCGCCGGCGACCGTCAGTACAAAACAGCTCAGCAGCACGCCGCAGGTCCACACGGCAATGGGAAGCAGTGCATCTTTAAAGAACTTGGCAAACGACATAACCGGCTCCTAGACCGAATAGCCTTGGCCGCGATGCGTCGTCAAATACCCCTTGATGCCGATTTTTTCGAGCGTGGTGCGCAGGCGGTTGATATTGACGGTGAGCGTATTGTCGTCCACGAAGGCGTCGGAGTCCCACAGGTCCTGCATGATAGCCGAGCGCGAGACAATCTTGCCCGCGCGGCCCAAGAGCAGCGAGAGGATACGCAGCTCGTTTTTGGTGAGCTCGGTACTGTCGCCGGTTGCCGTATTGGTGACCATGGAGCGGGCGAGGTCGAGCTCCAGCCCCTTGTGGACGAGCGTGCTGCGATCGCCCGCCGCCGCGGTGCGGCGCAGCAACGCATTGATGTGCGCCACGAGCACACGGGCGCTGTAAGGCTTGGGAACAAAGTCGTCCGCGCCAAGCGTCATGGCCATGACCTCGTCGATCTCGGTCGTGCGCGACGTGAGGACGATGATAGGAACCTCGGATTCGTGGCGAACCTCGTGGCAGATATGTTGGCCGTCCTTGACGGGAAGCGTGAGGTCAAGCAACACCAGGTCGGGCGCGGCGGCAAGGATATCGCGCGAGACATGCTCAAACGATTCGCAGGCCTCGATTTCAAACCCGGCGCGGGCAAGGATGTCGACAAGCTCACGACGAATGCGCTCGTCGTCCTCAACGACATAGATCAGCGCCATGTGTCCTCCCATTTCGCGCAACTTGCACTTTCCACACCATTATGCCCACGGCGTCGCAGCGATACGACCCCGTGGGCACCTAATGTGACAAAAGCGTTCGGTAGCCTTGAGAGAAAATAGGGGCCGACCGGTCCTAAACCGATCGGCCCCATCACTTCGACCTTGAGCCTCTACTCGAGTGTACGCATGTACGCAGAGATGGCATCCAGGCCCTTCTGCAGGTCGTCGGTGTTATCGGAGTATGCATAGCCGATACGCATGCTCTTGGGCTCCTCGAAGCAATCGCCCGGGGTGACGAGCGCGCCGGACTTCTTAATCATGTCGGTGCAGAACGTCCTGGAGTCGATATCGTAGTCGTAATACACAAGTGCGGTGCTACCCGCCTCGGGCTTGACGAACGACAGGTGCGGCTCGCTCTCGACCCACTTTTCCAGAACAGCAAGGTTCTGACGGACGATGCGACGGCTGCGCTCAAGGATCACGGAAGCGTTACCCAGAATCAACTCCGCCACCGACTCGCTGAATATGCCTTTCTGGACGAAGCGGTCGCCCTGTTCGCATCGTTTGCAGAGCCCCTCGACCCGCGTACGTTTTTGCAAATCGAACGTCTCTGTTCAAAATCGACCCTCGCCGAATGCCACAACATGCTGGCACCCTATGACGGAGGTCTGCTATTCGTAGCGACAAGCGACTCGGAGCAGACGCTCGATGTGGAGCGAATCGCGCAGGCGCTCACGGAGCTCATCGAGGTTAGCGGTATCGATGGCGGAGCGGAAGGGCTCGGCATCAGCGATATTCTGTTTGGAGACGAGGCGGTGGCGCAGGCGATCTCACAGGCGATTTACGCACAGCGCCTATCTTGTCAACGAGCCGAGGGTCCCGTCCGCTATACGCAGCTCGGCATCCTGAAAACCGTGATGCCTTTTGCGGAAACCCCGGAGATGCGATCGTTCTCGGAGGCGATTCTCTCGCCGATACGCGAGCACGACAGCGAGCATGGCAGCGAACTGGAATCCACGCTCGCCGCATTCATCGAGAACGACCGACGTATCGAGCGAACCGCCAAGCAGACGAGCCAGCACCCGAACACGATTCGATATCGCCTCGATAAGGTGACAGCTCTCACCGGACTGAGCTACAAATGCGCCCCGGAGATGGAGCAGCTGTCGCTCGCCTACGCCATCGAACGCGCTCGCTCGCTTCAGTAAGCCCACCCCGCCTTGAGGTTAGAAGCGGCAGGCACGGAGCTTTTCGTAGCCTTCGGCAAAGAAGGCAACCGTAGCGGCGTCGGACTCGACGGCGTCCGTCTCGGCGGCAGGGACCACGCCGTGCTCGTCACTCACCAGGAACAGCGCGCCCTTGAGCTGCGCGGGAATGTCCACGCGCGTGACCGGGATGCCCTTGGTCTGAGCCAGCTGCTCGATAAGCGTCGCCGTGCCACACAGGCACTCGTCCGCCGGTGCCACAAAGGCCAGCTCGCCGTTGTTGACGGCGGCGAGCAGCTCGGGTGCCACGCCGGTTTCGTCGGCCTCGGAGCGGGCCTCGGCGGAGCGGGCACGCAGCGCCTTGGCCGAAGTATCGGCCAGCGGCTCGTACTCCCCCACCGTCATGGCGGCATTGCCGTTAACGTCGATCACCAGCATGAGCACGCCGTCGCGCGCGGTGTAATCGCCCTCGGCAAGCGACCACTCAACGTGCTGCTTGGCCCAGCTGAGCATATTATGGGTGAGCGGCTCGCCCTGCACCAGGCGCTCGGACAGCGCACGAATGTGACGGTTGAGCATGGGCACCTTTTTGTTGGACATGCGCCAACGGCAGACAAGCGCGGGCTTGTCGAGCGTAAACTTCTCGACCGCCTCCTGATTGGCGCAAAAGTCCTCGTACGCACGCTGGTCCTCGGCATTGCCAAACAGCTCGGCATCATCCACAACGGCCATATCCAACCTTTCTCAAAAACATACACCGCACCGTTATACCCAAAAAAGCCGCCTGCACCAACCGGCACAGGCGGCAATAGATAGCTTTAGTTCGGGGCGAGCCAATACCGCTGGTGGAGCATAAGCCAGCGAGCCGGACCCAAGTGCCTCAGGTCGCCGCAAAAGAGGAGCGACGCGTACTTCTGTACGCGAGCGACGGTTTGAGCGGCGAGATGAGGTGCTTGGGGCCGGCGCAGCGTCGAGCAGTTACGCGGTTTGGTAAAACCGCGTAACGATCATTAGTGGCGGAAGTGGCGGGCGCCCGTGAAGACCATTGCGATGCCATGCTCGTTGCAAGCCTGGATGCTCTCGTCGTCGCGCTTGGAGCCGCCGGGCTGGATGATGCAGGTCACGCCGTGCTCAGCAAGCACGTCGACGTTGTCGCGGAACGGGAAGAACGCGTCGCTTGCGCAGGCAAAGCCGCCCTTCTCCACGCCCTCGCGCTCGCAGAAGTCCTCGGCGCGCTCGCAGGCAAGCAGTGCGGAGTCAACGCGGTTGGGCTGGCCCGGGCCCATGCCAATGCCGGCCTTACCCTTGGAGACCAGGATGGCGTTGGACTTGACGCCCTTGCAGACCTTCCAGGCAAACTCAAGCTCGGCCATCTCGGCATCGGTGGGCTTGCGGTCGGTGGGGAACGTAAAGGTCGCGGGATCCTCGATCACGTGGTCGACCTCCTGCACCAGCATGCCGCCGTCGATGGAGCGCAACTCCACCTTGGCGCCGTGGTCCACGCCGCCGGTAGCCAGCACGCGCAGGTTGGGGCGCTTGGCCATGCGCTCGAGCGCCTCGGCGGTGTAGCTCGGGGCGATGATGACCTCGACGAACTGCTTGTTCTGATCGGCAAAGTGCTCAACCAGCTCAAAGGGAACCTCGCAGTTGCAGGCGATGATGCCGCCGAAAGCGCTCTTGGGATCGCAGGCAAAGGCGCGGTCGTAGGCAGCCGTGATGTCCTCGGCAACGGCGGAGCCGCAGGGGTTCTGATGCTTGAGGATCACGCAGGCAGGCTCGTCGAACTCGCGAACCAGGTTCCAAGCGGCATCGGCGTCCAAATAGTTGTTGTAGCTGAGCGGCTTGCCCTGAATCTGCTCGGAGCCCACGAGCGGGAACTGCGAGCTCGCGGAGTTCTCGCAGCCATCGGCAAAGCGGTAGACCGTAGCCTTCTGCTGAGGATTCTCGCCATAGCGCAGGTCGTCGACCTTCTCCAGCGAGACCTCGAGTTTGGCAGAGGTGTCCGCCACGTCGCTTGCCTGGGCAGCAAGCCAACGGGAGATAGCCGTGTCGTAGGCGGCGGTGGTCTGGTAGACCTTCACCTGCAGGCGACGACGGGTGGAAAGCGTGGTGCAGCCACCGGTCTCGCGCATCTCGGCCAGGACGGCATCATAGTCGGCCGGGTCGGAGATGACGGTAACGCTCGCGGCGTTCTTGGCGGCAGAGCGAAGCATGGAGGGGCCACCGATATCGATGTGCTCGATGGCATCCGCGAAGGTGACCTCGGGGTTGGCGACGGTCTTCTCGAACTCGTACAGGTTGACGACGACCAGGTCGATCAGCTTAATGCCGTGCTGAGCTGCCTCCTGCATGTGCTGCTCGGAATCGCGGCGAGCCAGCAGCGCGCCGTGAACCTTGGGGTGCAGCGTCTTGACGCGGCCGTCCATCATCTCGGGATAGCCCGTGAACTCCTCGATGGGGGTTACGGGAACGCCCGCGTCCTCGATGGCACGAGCCGTGCCGCCCGTAGAGATGATCTCGACGCCAAAGTCGTCAACCAGCGTCCGTGCGAAATCGACGACGCCCGTCTTATCGGTAACCGAGATCAACGCGCGTGCGATCTTCACATCAGATCCCATGCAGTCCTCCTGTCTGGTACGCCGCCGTGCTCTGTGAGTCGGTGATACGTCGATCTGCAGCGCTCGCGCAGCGGCATTGAAAATACTGATTCAATGTAGCGCATCGAGCGCATCGATGCACCCCGTAACGGGCGCATGTGCAGAAAAAGCTTGCGAGCGGGGGTTGCAGGAGCGCCACTGGGCACGGTGAGTTGATGGAACACAGGGGCACCATAATTAGATGCCAATGGCGTGGTAGAACTGTGCTCGATATGCATCCGCAATAGAAAGAGGCACTATGGTCTCGCGGGTTCTCTACCGACCGTTTGATACCGAAGACTTCGACGCCATCGCGCTGATCTTGCAGCAGCTTTGGCATAACAATTCGGATAACGAAGAGTACAACCGCCTTGAGGCCGCGTGCGATCTTGCCTATTGCCTTTCTTCCTCGACGTTTTCGCAGGTCGCCGTAATCGACGGCCAGGCGCGCGGCATTGCACTCGCACGTGCGGGGCAAAGCAGCGGCGCCACCGTTAAGGAGCATTGGATGGATACCGAACGCGCATTGCTGTCGCAGATGCGTGAGCTGGAGCCCGATGCCTGTGCCGAGTATCTCTCGTTTGTGCGCGCCACCATTCGGACCAACAACCGCCTGCTCGAGAGCAGCCCGCTGCCGCATGACAACGAGGTCACGTTGCTTGCCGTGGATCGCGATGTCCACGGCCTGGGCGTTGGCTCGGTTCTGCTCGATGCCGCGGTCTCGTACCTGTCCTCGCGCGGAGCGTCGAGAGCGCACCTGTATACCGACTCCAACTGCTCGTGGAAGTTCTACGAGCTGCACGGCTTTAAGCGCACGGCCACGCACCGCGCCAACCGCGAAGAGCGCCGCCACGACATGCCGCGCGAAAGCTTCCTCTACGAACTCGACCTGACAGCCTAAAACCGGCAGTTAGGGACGTCCCCTTTGTGCCGGCGCCCCGGGACACTCCTTGGCAGCAACCACACCTAGTCGTTGGGGACGTTCTTAAATGACTAGTCGCCGGGGACAGTCTTGAACAAAAGAGTCACCGAAACCCTCGCTGGCATCACCCTATAGAGGATTCTGCAAATAGCGGTGGGCAAAAGTAAAAGATCGGCGCATTTTGGCGCATAAAAAGGGGACGGGCTTTCCCCGACGGCTGCCGAGAAAAGCCCATCCCATATTTTAGGACCGTTAGAACGTTCCGCCGCCGCCTCCGCCGACGCCGCCGCCCCCGCCGCCCGAGAAGCCACCACCGCCGCCGCCGCTCGAGCTATCGGAACTCGAAGCCAGCTCACGGATGCTCTCGTGATACACGCCATCGAACGAATCGAGCGGAGACTGGTTTCCGTAGTGATGGTAGTACCACCAGTAGCAGGGGTAATTGTCGTAGAAGCCGTCGGCCTCGCGCACCTCGGGCGGCACGGCCTCGGCAAGCTGACGCAGAACTTCCTTGGAAACGCCCAGCGCCGCACCCATCACCAGAAGTTTATTCCACAGCACCAGATCGCCGGGGACGGCTTCCTTTAGACGCGTGAAGTCCTCGAGCCAATGCTTGAGCGCCTTGCAGCGAGCCGCCACCTCGGCGCCCTCCGGCGTAAGGCGGCGGAACGTAAGGCCCACGCCAATACCCACCAGCACAATCGGCACCGAGATAACCGCGGCGACAATGTTCACCTGTGCGCCGTCGGTAAAGAAGATGGATCCCACGGGAACAAAGGCGATCAGAGTACCAAGAACCAGGCAAAACACCATTGCGACAATGCCGTCCGAGGCAACGTACTCGCTATCGGCCAGTTTGCCCTTAACGGTGCTCTGATAGTCCTTGAGCTTGTCGCCCACGGGCGTAGCGTGCTGCTTAACATAGTGTTGCAGCTCGTCAAACGTGCGCGAGCGATCGCCGTTCTCGTCGGGCTTAGCACCGGCAAAGAAGACCTTGAGCACCATGCGGTCAATGCCCTTGGCCGACTTCCAGCCCGCATCGCTCACCGTCACACGATACGTCTGCTCCTCTTTTTCGCGACGGAGCAGGCCCTTCTTGCCCTTGGTCGCGATTGCCTCCTCTAACTTGATCACGCGATCGTCGGTGAGCTTCATGAGCGTGGCGATATATGCCTGATCGGGCACCTCGTTCCAGCTCATGAGGGCCGAAAGCACGGCGGGATGGTCGGCCGAGGGCACGTCGCGGAAGTATTCGTCCTGGAACAGCGGTTTGGGCTTGCGTTTGCGCAACTTGAGCACGACGATTGTGCCGGTAAAGGCCACCGCCGCGACAACGCTAACCGCGGCAAGTGCATTGGCGATCATGCGAGCGTGAGCGCGGCGGGCGTTGGCCTCCTCGGCCCACGCCTTCTCCTCGCCCAGAATTGTCGACATGCGTTCCTTGCCCGAGGCGGCGAGCTGCGGCACCCAATCGCTGGGGAAGGCGATGCGCGCCTCGGCGAATTCGCCCTGATGCACGCAGGGTATGGTATAGGTGACCATGGGCTCGTCCGCGTCGAGCGACACGTCGCCCGTGAGCGGACCGTGGCCCCACGCACGGAAGTTATCGCCCTTGACGGCCGCCGTTCCGGCAGCGGCATTTGCGAAGTAAACTTCCATCTCGACGTCATCGGAGTCCGCAGACCAGCCGTCGCCCACAAACTTCCAGTAGAGCTCAGCGGTATCGGACCAGTTCATAACCGCACCGGTCATGGTGTAGCTCACGTAATAGATCGCGCTGTCGCCGCTCTCGTGGGGGCTGAACACCTTGATCTTTACGCCGCCGTCGGACTGCTCAACCGTATAGACGCCGTTGTCGCCTTTGTTTGCATAGTCAACCCTGCTAAACGCGGCATCATCTTCCTCGACGCTCAGCACATCGACACCCGCCGTACCACCCTGCTGGTTGGTGCCCGTATTGATATCCCAATACACGCCGTTGATGTCGTCGTCGAAATCAAACCGGCGTCCCTCGACAACGGTCAGCGACCCATCGGCTTCAACCGTGGCACCGATATAGGTTTGGGTCATGGAATACCCGTCGGCGCATGCGGCGGCGGGCAACAGCAGCAGCACGCACGCGACGAGTGCGCAAATGGAAGCAAATCGCGCAAGCAGGCAGCGCTGCCGACAAGCATTGGCAACGGGGGCGTTCATAGGCACATCCTTTGTCTGTAAAACCAACAGCGCCATTGTCCCACGTTTGCGGGTACACATGACGAACATCTAGGCGACCGGAGCGCCAAACGGGATGAAAGTCATGCCTGCCGCCAGCAGCTAATCATTGGGTAGTCATTGGGGACGTTCTTAAATGACTAGTCATGAGGGACACCCTTGGCATGGCCCGCGCCAGCAATAGATACCACTTCACAGCTCCGTCACAGGTGTAGCAGCTTTGTGTGGGCGCGGCACGCGCTGATTGAGCCGCCAGCCGAGGGGCATAAAGCAGTTGAGCGAAACCGGTTTGCCCCTTTGCCGTTCGCTCGAGGATCATGTCCCCCTTTTCCGCGGAAACCCCGGCAGTTGCGAAGAGCTGCCGGGGTTTCTGTTGTCTAAGGTACTGAGTTGATCGACAGGAATCAAAGCACCGAGCCTGCGGCCCACCATACGCAATGCGGGGCCTCGACAACTTGCGGACCACAGTGACGCCTCCCCATCGCGCCCCGCGCTATACTCGTCCGCATGGATATCAACGCACGCAACATAGCAACGCCCGCCGCGAACGCGCCAACGATGCAGCCCGCCTCCGTTCCCGTACCTGTCGTAGGCCGTTTTGCCCCGTCGCCCTCGGGCCGCATGCACCTGGGCAACGTGTTCAGCTGCCTGTGCTCGTGGCTTTCGGCCCGCAGCCAAGGCGGCAGCATCGTGTTGCGCATCGAGGACCTGGACGATCGCTGCAAGCGCCCGGAACTTGCCGCTCAATTGATTGACGACCTGGCCTGGCTAGGGCTTGAGTGGGACGAAGGCCCCTACTACCAGCACGATCGTCTGGACCTGTACGAAAGCGCCTTGCGCCGGCTGAATGACGCCGACCTCACCTATCCCTGCTTTTGTACGCGTGCCGAACTCCACGCCGCGAGCGCGCCGCATGCCAGCGACGGCACGCCCATCTACCGCGGCGCCTGTCGAAACCTTTCTGTCGAAGAGATCGCCCGCCGCAGCGTTCTGCGCGCCCCGGCCACGCGTCTGCGCGTGCCTACCGTCGATGACCTCGCCGGCGACGTGATCGAATTCGTGGACCGTACGTACGGCGCCCAATGCGAGGCACTCGCCACCGAGTGCGGCGACTTTTTGGTGCGCCGCAGCGACGGCGTTTTTGCCTACCAACTAGCCGTGGTGGTCGACGACGCTGCCATGGGCGTCACCGAGGTCGTGCGCGGATGCGACCTGCTGGGCTCCACGCCCCGCCAAATCTACCTGCAACATCTGCTGGGACTTCCCACGCCGCATTACGCGCACATTCCGCTGCTCATGTCGCCGGACGGCCGCCGCCTTTCCAAGCGCGACCGCGATCTGGACCTGGGCGAGCTACGCGCACGCTTTGGCACGCCCGAGGCACTGCTGGGATGGCTCGCCGGGCAAACGGGCATCGCGCCGGACACCACGTCGCGCTCTGCCGAGCAGCTGGTCGAGCACTTTAGCTGGAATGTCATCCGCGCGCACCGCGAGAACATCACTGTAACGGCCGAGTAGCCAAATACCTCGCCCCTACGCAACGTCCCAGGGCTGGAGTTCGTCGCCCAAGCGAACGATGCAGTCGTAGAGCACGGTATGGCGCTCGGCAGGGTTGGCATCCCGATGAAAATGCCCGTAGTACCAGCGCTTGTAGTCCAAGCGGTCTTCCAGCTCATCGAAAAATGCTGTAAGTCGGTCGACGTCGGGGCAATTCCAGCCAGGCCCCGGATAGAGCGTGGGCGAAAGCATGCGCGTAGAGCAGGTGTGGGTGACCACGTAGTCAACCTTCCAGCCCACGCTGTCGAGCTTTGTCCGCGCCTCCTCAAAGTTGCGCTCGTCCGGCAGCTCCTGTGGCCACCAGCTGGAATAGGGAATGCGGTATTCCTTATCCACGCTCGTGGCGCCGCCCATGGTAAAGATCGTTGAGCCGTCGAGCTCAAAAACCTCGCCGCGCGTCAGGCGCCGTATGGGAGAGGTATCCGACAGGCGCTGCGTCAGCCCACCGTGCCAAAGCTCCATGGGGCGCTCCGCCCAGTGATCGAAACGCTCGTGGTTTCCATCGACAAACAGCACGGTGTAGGGGCGCGACTCCAGCCAGGCGATATCGGCGCATTCCTCGGCAGAGAAATCCCACGGAAAGCCAAAGTCGCCCGCGACAATCAGATGGTCGTCGCTCGTCAGACTATCCCCAAGATCCCAGTCGCGCAGCTTTTGCATGTCGAGGCCGCCGTGAATATCGCCCGTCACATAGACCGTCATCGGATTACCACTTCCCTGTAAGTCGCTAGACCGCATTCTGCACGATCACTAAGCCAATCGTTCCAGCCCTTCCATCCCTTAGGGCTTACCCCTCGTTCTTCCATCCAAACGGGTCAAGCACCCAAAAAACCAGATCGAGCACGCCGCCGGTCATAATAGCGCCGGCAAGGGCCATGCAAACGTGCAGAGAACCGGCACTTCGGAGCACGTCGAATGGTCCCAGAACAGCCAACAGCGCGACCGCTGCGCCGACCACGCACAGCGCGAGGCACGGCCCCGCGTCCTTGACGCACTTCTTTGCGAGATGCTTGGTGCTATCACTCATCAATATCGGACTCCTTAGAGGGCCGTTGTTTGAGTACATGCCGCCGCGGCAGAGCAGGGCGGCAGGGTAAGTGTCACATGCCGTGCGGACATCAATGGAGAAACCGCGCCCCTCAGACCAAAGCCGGCAATCAATACCGTCATATGCCCAAAACACGAACGATCGATCTGTTATCCTGGCGCCAACATAGTCTTTCGAAAGGTTTGGCCGGGATGACTACGCAGCAGCAGATTGATATTGAATTCGACTCGCTTGCACGCGAGAACGATTCACCCAAGCTCATCGCCAACTCGAAGGCGACAGGCGGAACACTACTATCCGCTATCAAAGAGCAGCTCTCAACCTGCAGCTCCTTTGACTTTTGTGTAGCGTTTGTTGCAGACGGCGGTCTTCAAATCCTGGTCGAGGCGTTCCAGGAGCTCAAACAGCGTGGCATTAAGGGCAGGCTGCTCACGTCCACCTATCTCAACTTCAACTCACCCGATGCGTTTCGCAAGCTCCTGGAATACGACAACATGGAAGTTCGCGTATTCCAAGGTAATTTGCATGCCAAGGGATATATTTTTGATAAGGGCGAAACCAGCACGGTCATCATCGGCAGCTCGAACATGACGCAGACCGCCCTCACCTGTAATAAAGAATGGAACGTGCTGTATCAGACTGTCGAGAACAGCCGCTTACTCGGCGAACTGAGGGGCGAGTTCAATTCGTTGTGGAACGACACCTCAACCGTTTTGCTTTCCCAAGACTGGATTGAGAACTATGCCGCATATCGATCGGCACGTCCGCCAAAGCCCAAATCGAAACCGACATTCAGATCTGCGGAAACGCCGGTGCAGAATGACCTCGAAGAAATCAAGCCCAATAAAATGCAGCAGCGCGCCCTTGAGGCGCTCGGCGTAATCCACCGCAAGGGCGAGACCCGCGCCCTGCTGGTCTCGGCAACCGGCACCGGCAAGACCTTCCTTTCGGCGTTCGACGTGCTCGCAACTAAACCCCGGCGCGTCCTCTTTCTTGCGCACCGCCGGCGCATTATCGACGCCTCCCGCGCAAGCTACGAACGCCTCTTAGGTAGTACCTATACGTTCGACACCTATCAAACTGGCAAGAATATAAGCAATGCTACCTGCGTGTTTGCCATGTGTTCTTCGGTCGCCAAACATCTGAGCGATTTCCGTCCCGATGAGTTCGACTACATCATCATCGACGAGGCCCACCGCACGGGATCCCAGGGTTACCAATCCATCATGTCGCACTTTACGCCTCGGTTTTATCTGGGCATGACCGCTACACCCAATCGCACCGACGGCTATGACGTCTTTGCTCTTTTCAATCACGTCATCGCGTTCCAGATCACGCTGCAGGACGCTTTGGCCGAGGAGATGCTTGCCCCCTTCCATTATTTTGGCATTCACGATCTGGAGATTGACGACGAAACGGTCGAAGATATCGCCCTGTTCGGGCGCTTGACGTCCGACGAGCGCGTGCGTCATATCACCGAGAAGATCGAAGAATATAGCGTCACCAAAAGCAATCGCAGGGGCTTAATTTTTTGCAATCGAAACGCCGAGGCCAAGGAACTGTCACGCAAATTCAACGCTCTCGGATATCGAACGGTTGCGATTAGCGGTCAAGATCCCGATGAGGTCCGCGATGCCGCGATCAGCCGACTTGAAGCCGGAGAGCTCGAGTACATTTTCTCGGTCGATATCATGAACGAAGGCGTCGACATCCCCTCGCTCAATCAAATCATCATGCTTCGACGCACCGACTCCGCAATCATCTTTATTCAGCAGCTCGGACGAGGTTTGCGCTTGAATGATGGTAAGGAATACGCACTGGTGCTCGACTTTATTGGCAACTACCAGAGCAACTTCCTGGTGCCCATCGCGCTTTCGGGTGACAAGACATATAACAAAGACCGCCTGCGCCGTCTTGTTCAAGAGGGCGATTCGGCGATCCCCGGATGCTCGACCGTGAGCTTCGATCGTATTTCCGAGGCACGCATTTACAAGGCCATCGACGGCGGCGATTTCACCTCCGTCAGGTTTTTGAAAAACGAATATCTCGACTTGCGCCAAAAACTCGGCAAGATTCCCTCGCTGCTCGAATTTGATCGTAACGGCTCCATCGATCCGCTGCTTATCTTCAAGAATAGCGGCCTGGGCTCCTACCACGTATTTCTTTCCAAATACGAGCCGGACTACACGGTTCAATTTTCCTCTGATCAAACCAAGATTCTCAAATTTATTTCTCAAAAACTTGCCACGGGCAAGCGATTCGAAGACCTCTATTTGCTTCAAACGCTCGTCGAAGCCGGACACGAGGGCTACCGGCATATGCGCGAGGCTGCGCTTAGGAACTACCGCGCACAGCTTAAGGACAGCGCCGTTAGGTCGGCAATCGCAGTCCTTAAGGGCGACTTTGCCACTCCTAAGGATTTCGTTTCCCTGCTCATTGACGATGGAACCGGACCTCGTCTGACCGAAGTGTTTGCGACCGCCCTGCGCAACGCAGAGTTCAAACGTCAGATTCTTGAGGTGCTGGATTTTGGTATCGCGCGCAACCGACTCGACTATGCCGAGACGTACGAAAACACAAATTTCGTTCTCAACGCCAAGTACACGTACGAAGAGGTTTGCCGCTTGATGAACTGGGAAAAGAACATCAACGGCCAAAATCTTGGCGGCTATTTTTACGACGAAAAGACCAATACATTCCCTGTGTTTATTAACTATGACAAGGCGCCCGACATTAGTGAGTCAATTCAGTATGAAGATCGCTTTGTTTCGCCGAGCAAGCTTATCGCAATCTCCAAGGGCAACCGTACACTCAACTCTCCCGAGATTCTGCGACTGCAGGTATGGCCGGAAAACGGCCTGAAGACGTATTTGTTTATGCGAAAGAATAAGGACGATAAGGGTGGCAAGGAGTTCTATTTCTTAGGCGAAATGCATCCGACCGGTGAGTTCGAAGCTATTAAAACTAAGAGCGGCGACAACGCCGTTGAAATCGAATATGAGCTCAATGTGCCTGTACGACAGGACATCTACGAGTTTATGCTCAGCGATTTGAGCGAGGCCGAGTAAAAAAGAGCGGCCGCCATGTGGCGCCCGCCCCTTTCTTACATAAGCCCGAGTTTCTTTTCGAGCTCCTTAACGACTTTAACGTCTGCCGGAAGCCAATCGACATCCCACAGGTTATTGGTATCAAGCCATTTCATATCCTCGTGAGCATGCTCTTTGAACTCCCCCGAAAGAATGGTAGCTAGGTAGCACTGCATCGACAGGTGGAACGTCTCGTAATCGTGTTCGACCGTGCAAAGATAGTCGAGGTTACCGATCGTGACCTCGAGCTCTTCTTGAATCTCGCGCACAATTGCCTGCTCGCCGGTCTCGCCCGGCTCGAGCTTGCCGCCCGGAAATTCCCAGCCGTCTTTAAACTCGCCATAGCCGCGCTGGCAGCTCAGGATCTTCCCATCCTTCTGAATAATCGCCGCTGCAACATTGATTGATTTCATAACTAGTTATCACCTCTCCAGTTGAGCCCAACCAGTATAGGTGATCAACCGCCCGCCATGTCCCAGTCGCCTGAAAACCACCTGCTCGACCAACCCTTAACGCCGTTTTGCACCGGCACCCCATCCCCCGCTATCGAGGTCTAATACTTTTCCGCGAAGTGAACGTCTGTTTTAGGACCCCTGAAGCATCCACATTTTTCGTCGGCAAAATCGCAGGATTTCAGCATCGAAACCGCAGGAAACGGCACCTCTAAAGTGTCGATGCTTCGGGGGTCCGTTTTAGCTCGTTCACTTCTCGGGAAAAGTATTAGACCTCGTCGGCAGCAGTCTAAAAGGCGAGTCGTTTCTCCCCCGCGCAACCCAATAGACACATTCCGCTCCTCCCTCACACCACCCAAAAACTCATCCAACATTAATCTTGGCTCAAGAATCGCTTAATCTATAACCTGCACTATAGAGTTCGACCAAGGGCGGGGCGGCGCCGCGCAACGCAGGCCGCCGAACGCAACGCTCGCGCCCGGGCAGATCGCCCGACGTCGCGCCCATCGAACGAAAGGACAGGTCATGGACGACCTCGAAAAAGTTGAAACCATCCGCACCAAGTGCAACGTGAGCTACACCGATGCCAAGGCCGCGCTCGACGCCGCCGACGGCAACGTTTTGGACGCCATCATTTGGCTCGAATCGCAAGGCAAGACCCAGACCACGTCGGCGCATGCCGCCACCGAGGCCGCGCCAGTCGATGAGCCCTCGGCCGAGATGGTCGCCGCGCAGGCAGCCTACGAGAAGTCGAGCGAAAAGACCGACTTCTCCAAGAAGATGGACAGCGTGTGGGAGTACCTCAAAAAGCTCTTCCGCCTGAGCCTGGACACCAAGTTTATCGCCACGCGCCGCGACGCCATCATCCTCAACATCCCCATCCTGATCCCCATCGTCGCCCTGTTTGCCTGGGGCGCCACGATATGGCTCATGCTGATTGGCCTATTCTTTGGCATGCGCTACCGCATCGATAGCGACGGCGACGTGCCCGGCAGCATCAACAACCTTATGAATCACGCCGCTGACGCCGCGGACGACATCAAGCAAAACCTGAACGACGACAAGTAATCGCAGACGGGGACACGCATGGCACAGATCCTGATCGTAGAGGACGAGGAGAAAATCGCCCGCTTTGTGACGCTCGAGCTGGAGCACGAGGGCTACCAGGTGGAGCACGCCGCCGACGGCCGCACCGCCGTGGACCTGGCGCTGGAGCGCGACTACGATCTGATTCTGCTCGATGTGCTGTTGCCGCAGCTCAACGGCATGGAGGTCCTGCGGCGTGTCCGCAAGCACAAGGATGTGCCGGTGATTATGGTCACCGCGCGCGATACCGTGATGGACAAGGTGGCCGGGCTCGATGCCGGTGCCGACGATTACCTGACCAAGCCGTTTGCGATTGAGGAGCTGTTCGCACGGATTCGCGTGGCGCTGAAGCGCGCGGAGGCCGTG
Source organism: Collinsella sp. WCA1-178-WT-3 (M1) (assembly GCF_009696325.1). Lineage (GTDB taxonomy): Bacteria > Actinomycetota > Coriobacteriia > Coriobacteriales > Coriobacteriaceae > Collinsella. Next base: position 49,153 of record NZ_VUME01000001.1, on the reverse strand, counting down.
CGGGCGGCTTCGGGCGTTGGCGGCGCCGGCGCTGGGGCGGGCATGGCGGGCAGCGCGGGCGGCGACGCCGCTGCGGTGCCCCCGGTCAGCGAGTCGACCAAGGCTTCCGTCGCGCCCTCCCCCGCCGCGCTCACCGTGGGCTCGGTCGTGCTCGACCCCGACCGCCGCGAAGTCACGGTCGGCGGCTCGCCCATCGCGCTCACGGCCCGCGAGTTCGACGTTCTCGCCCTGCTTATGGCACATGCTGAAACCGTGCTCACACGCGAGCGCATCGCGCACGAGGCGCTGGGCTACGAATACGTGGGCGACACCAACAACGTCGACGTACACATCGCGCACCTGCGTGCCAAGATCGAGGACGCCGGCGGCGCCCGCATCATCCAGACCGTGCGCGGGGTGGGCTATGCCTGCCGTGCGTAACGCCGAGGCCAAGCGTGTCACCTCCATCGCCCGCGCCATCAACTGGAGCTATATATGGCGCCGCCTGATGAGCTACGTCTGGCTCGATCTGCTGCTGATGGTGATTGCGGCGGCGATCCTCGTCTATGGATACAACCAGACGTTGCCCGACGGTGCGTTTACCGCAGGATGGATCCCCAGCGCCGCCGTTCACAGCATGTCGCTGAAGCCCGCGCGCGACTGGGACCTGACAACGCTCACCTATACCGTCGAACTTGCTACCACCAAGACTTTCCCCCTCGCGCAGGACCTCGTCGCGCTATGGCCTCTCTACCTTGTCGTTGTGGGTTGGCAGGTCATCAGCGTGCTCAACATGCTCGGCGGCGCGAGGCACGTGCGTCGCACCATGGCGCCGCTCAACGACTTGGCCCTGCGCGTGGACGAACTCGGCCGCATGCAACTCTCCGGCGGCAAAATGGAAACGCTGGAACAGGCCATCGAGCGTGCAAGCGTCGACTCGCCGAGCGTCACCACCGGCGACGCCGACCTGGCAAGCATCGAGGTCGCGCTCAACCGGCTGCTGCGCCAGATGCAAGAGGCCAAGCTGCAGCAGATGCGCTTTGTCAACGATGCAAGCCACGAGCTGCGCACGCCCATCGCGGTGATTCAGGGCTACGTAAACATGCTCGACCGCTGGGGCAAAGACGACCCGGACGTGCTGGCGGAATCCATCGCGTCCCTCAAGGCCGAAAGCGAGCATATGCAGGAGCTCGTGGAGCAGCTGCTGTTTTTGGCACGCGGCGATGCCGGGCGCACGGTCCTGCGGCGTGCGCATACCAACCTGGCCGCACTGGTCGGCGAGGTGTGCGAGGAATCGCAGATGATCGACGCCGCGCACACGTATCGGCTGGCTTTTGACGCTGCATTTGCCAACGATCCGCGCTGCGATGCACCTGTCGACGTGGCGCTTGTGAAGCAGGCTCTGCGCGTGATCGTGCAGAACGCCGCCAAGTATTCGAACGCGGGAACGACCGTCACGTTTGCCATAACTCCCGATACGGGCACGGGCGCGATCGACATAAGTGTTGAGGACGAGGGTATCGGTATGAACCAGGAGTCCGCAGCTCACGCGTTTGAACGGTTCTACCGCGCCGACAACGCACGTGATGCCGGCGCGCAGGGCTCGGGCCTGGGGCTTGCCATTGCTAAGTGGATTGTCGATAGCCATGGCGGCGCCATTGGCGTGACCTCGGTCGAGGGCGTCGGTAGCCGCTTTACGATTCGCCTGCCACGGTAGGAAGCCCCCTCGTGAATCGAGGTCTAATACTTTTCCGGAGAAGTGAACGAGCGTATTTGGACCCCTGAAGCATCCACATTTTTCGACGGGAAAGTCGCAGGATTCCAGCATCAAAACCGCAGGAAACGGTACCCTCAAAGTGTCGATGCTTCGGGGGTCCAATTCTGCTCGTTCACTTCTCGGGAAAAGTATTAGACCCCGATTTCATGTCCCCTCAAAAGGTTGCCCCCTCGGCATAAAAAAGGGATAGGGCCATGCGGCCCTATCCCTTTTTTCGTTATAGCAGCTTGTGCGCTACTCGTGACACAGGTGCACGGCGAAGCCGGCGAACTCGCGCTTAAAGTACACAAGCTTGGTGCCGCCGTCGGGCAGCAGCACGCGCGACTCCTCGTTGACCTCGAGCCCGTGCTCGGCAAACCACTTCTCGGCAGCATCGATGTCGTTGACGGCAAAGCCTATGTGGCCCTTGGCGCCACGACCGTTCTGCTTCATGATCTCGACCAGCGAGTCGTTAAAGTACGAAATCGGGGTCTCGCTGACGGGCAGGCCCATCATCGTCGAGAACAGCTCCGCGATCTCCAGGGCGTCTGCCGGGTCGGTGGCGTTAATGCCCACATGGGCAACGCGCATGCCAAAGAGCTCGACCGGGTTGGCGTTCTGCTCGTTCATACAGGCAGCGTCTACTGAGCCATGACGTCGAGAACGGCCTTCTCGGCAGCGACGCGGTTCATGCCGGTCATAAAGGGCACGCCGCTCACGTACGGGCAGGTGAGGCCCTCGGGGGCAACGGTGGTGGCGATCAGCAGGTCGGCGCCCTCGTCGCAAGCGTCCTTGGCCTCGGAAATGGCGCACTGCACGATCTCATACTTGCCGGCGTAACCGTTGGCGTCGAGCATGGTGGCGACCTTCTGGGCAACGAGCGTGGAAGTAGCAGCGCCAGCACCGCAAGCCAAAACGATCTTCTTCATAGGTAATGTCTCCCTTCATGGTTTACTTTAGGTAAGTGTACCGCAGCGAGCGATGGCGCTCGGCCTCGATGCACTTTTGTGCCAGTTTGCTTGCACGCTGCGTATAATACATCTAGTACGTTTTGTCATACCGCTTGTTTTACGAGCGACCGAGGAGCTCAATATGCCCGATTCCCGCACACTCTGGACCGTCGTCGTTGTCATCTGTATCGTCGTGTCGCTGCTCTTTAGCATCAAAAAACGCACCACGTTTAAACGCCTGCAGCGGCTCATGGCCGCCAAACAGTGGGACGAGTTCGATCGTTTGCTCGACGGCAAACTCACCAGCATGCTGTACCCGCGCTACAACCGCGACTACCTGCGCCTGAACTCCTATCTGCTGCGCGAGGACCACGAGCGCGCCGACGAGATGTTTGACCTGCTGCTGGGGCTCAACCTGCCCAAGATGCAGCGCGTCGATCTGGTGATCAAGGCCTTTAACTACTACGTTGGCCAGGAGGACCGCAAAAAGTCCAAGGAGCTGCTGCACGAGATCAAGGGCTTTGAGGGCGGCCAAGCCGAGGCAGTCGCGCACGAATGCCAGCTGATGTACGACACGATGATCCTCAAGCGCCACAACGACATTCCCGAGCTGGAGCGCATGCTCGAGGATGTCGGCAACGACCCGGTCAAGCGCTGCCGACTGGAGTACCTGCTGGCCCTGCAGTACCAAAACAAGGGCGACGAGGCAAAGTTCCAAGAGTTCCTCGAGAAGTCGGGCCAACACTCGATGGCCGTCAACGCGTAACGGACGGCTTGTGCTAGACTTCTAGTCTTACGGGGGCGTGGCGGAATTGGCATACGCAGGAGACTTAAAATCTCTCGCCGCAAGGATTGTGGGTTCGAGTCCCACCGCCCCTACCACGTATTGTTTACGAGCCCGTGTCCCCCAGGGATGCGGGCTCGTTTCTTTTGGACACCGTCAAGCCTCTAAGAAGTTGCGGTGGAATAGTTCCTGTTTTGGCAGTTTATCAGCCCATTTAGGAACTATTTCACCGCAACTTATGAGGGGATGGTTAAAGGACGCTGAGGTTGGGGGTCCAGGCGATGGTGGGGGTCGCGCCGTCGAGAACCTCGTTGATGGTGGCGGCCATTCCGGCGAGCAGACTGTTCTCGCTTACAGTGAGCGCGTCGTAGCCGCCGGCTCGCATGAGCTCGCGAATCACCACAGCACCAGCCAGGATCACGCCCGCGCGCTTGGGTTGCACGCCTGGCAACGCGGCGATGCCCGCAACATCCAGCGAGGACATGCGCTCGATAGCGGCCGAAACCTGGTCCAGCGAAAGCTCGCGCAGGTGCACAAAACTCGAATCATACGGCTCCAGCTCGTGAACGAGCGCAACGAGCGTGGTGACGGTGCCACCCACCGCGACCAGGCGCTCGGCTCGCTCAAAGTCGACAGGTAAGCTCTTAAAGTAGCCCGCAAACTGCTCGTTTGCCCACGCGCCAGCGGCGGCAAGCTCGCTGCCCGTTGGCGGCAGCGCCGAGAAAAACCGCTCCGTCACGCGGCGACAACCGATGTCCAGCGAGCGCGTTCCCTCCAGCGCAAAGACCCCACGCTCCGGCGCATAGACGCCCGTCGCGAGCTCCGTGGATCCGCCACCCGAATCGGTAACAATGATGCGCTCGCCGGCAAAGTCGTGCGCCACGCCAAAAAACGTCAGGCGCGCCTCGACCTCGCCCGGAATCACCTGCGGCTCGAGCCCCAGCTCGCGCAGGCCGTCCAGCAGCAGCGCGGCATTGGACGCATCGCGCGCGGCGCTCGTGCACGTGGTGCAGATGCACGCGGCCCCAAAGGCACGGGCCTCGTCCACAAACATTCGGCACGCAGCGAGCACGCGCCCAACGGCCGCCTCGCAAAAGCGCCCCGTTGCGTCCACGCCCTCGCCCAAGTCGGTAATCTCGGTATGCTTGGACGATTCCACGATCGCCCCGTCCTCGACCTGGGCCAGCACCAGTCGCGACGACACCGTTCCCAGGTCAATCGCCGCCACCTTATATCGTTTGCAATTCGTCATTGCGGCCCCCCTCCGGGCGCTACTCGCCATTGGACACGACTGCCTGGCCCTCGACGCCGTTAAATCCAAACAGCATGTCGAGCGTCTGGATGTACCACGGCGCGTCCTTGCCGACCTCTTCGATTTCCTTGGCAACTTCGCTGGCCTTCTTGGCGTTCGACGACTTCTGGCTCGACGAGGTATCGGAATCGTCGTCTAGGCCCTGCACTTCAATCCTCTTCTCGCCGGGCATCACCAGACCCAGGTCCTCGGTCGCCGCGTCCTTAATGCCCTCCTCCGAGAGCAGCTTGTCGACGCTTTTTTGCAGGTCGTCATTATATTGCTCGCGAATCTCGACCTGCTTGGCCAAGATGTCGCTCGAGCGTTTTGCCACATACAGGTCGCGCACCGGGAAGTACAGGCTCACGAGCGCCAGGGCGACGACAATGCCAACAAACAGCCCTCGCTGGGGACCGTGGGTAAAATCATAGATTGCCTTGACCACCGCGTTATCGTTGGCGTAGTGCATAAAGTCCGAGCCCGAAAGACGGCTTGAGGGACGGCGCGGCTTGTCGGACGCCTGGGTCGAAGGGCGCGACGCATGCTTGGAACGCGATGGGCGCACCGGACTGTCCGAGGAACTATTTGGCTGAGCATTGGGATGCGAAGTCGCCGGCGAGCTATACCTGGAGCGATCAGCGCCAGCATAACCAGACCCGCCAAGCTGCACCGAATGCGCACGGCGAGGTGACGGTTCGCGCGAACCGGCGGAATAGTGCCTGTTGTCGTAAATCTGATCCATGTGCGCCTTGTGCGGTTGAGGTTTGTTTGCGCTAAGTCCTTTAGTTATAGCACGCGGGCGGACCAGCCGGACGAGCCGTAGGACAAATCCATTACTCGAGCGCGCGTGGTCGCCAACGGGCAAGTCAACGGGACGCCGCCCTTACGCCCCGCCGACCAACACCGTGTCCTACTCCTCTGCCTTTGCGGCATCCCACAGGTCGTTGAGCCCGTGGGTCGAAAGCTCGGCAAGATCAACATGGGCATCGGCCGCCATCTGCTCCATTGCGGCCCAACGGCGGCGGAACTTGGCCGTGCTCGCGCGCAGGGCGCTCTCGGCGTCGATGCCCTCTTTGCGCGCAACGTTGACCAGGGCAAAGAGCAGGTCGCCAAACTCCATCTCGCGCTCGGGCGAGCCGGGTTCCTCGGCCTCAAACTCGGCACGTTCCTCGGCGACCTCGTCCCACACATCTTGGACGGTCTCCCACTCAAAGCCCACGGCAGCCGCCTTGCGCGACACCTTCTGAGCCTGCATCAGCGCCGGCAGATGCGTGGGCACGCCGTCGAGCAGGCCCTCGGGCGCAGCCTCGCCCGCCGCCACGGCCTGGTCCTTGGCGGCCTTCTCGGCAAGCTTGACCTCGTCCCAAATCTTGAGCACCTCGTCGGAGTTGTCGGCATCCACATCGCCAAACACGTGCGGATGGCGGCGAATGAGCTTGGCGTCGATATCGCGCGCCACGTCGGCCAGCGTAAACTCGCCGGCGTCCGCCGCGATCTGCGCATGCAACACGACCTGCATGAGCACATCGCCCAGCTCCTCGCGAAGATGGGCCGCGTCATCCGCCTCGATGCAGTCGAGCGCCTCGTAGGCCTCCTCGATCATGTTCTTGCCAATGCTCTGGTGCGTCTGCTCGCGGTCCCACGGGCAGCCGTCGGGCTGACGCAGGCGCCAGATAGTCTGTACCAGATGTTGTAACTCGGCCGATGCATCGACCAGCGTGGACAGGTCGCGCGAACCTTCGGCATTTTGCTGAGCCATGTGCTCGGCCATGGTTAGTCCTCCTCCATGATCACATGGCGGAACGCGCCGCCCTCGTAGATACCATAGCTGTGCGTGCCGTCCTTGGGGATGCTCACGCTGCCGGGATTGAAGAGCCACAGACCCGGGTGCGCGGTGCTTTCCTCGTTGACCTTGACGTGCGTGTGGCCGTAGACGAGCGCGGAGCCCTCGGGCAGCGCGGGCACGTGGTCGACGCTGTTGTGCATGCCGGCGCCAAAGACGTGGCCGTGCGTCAGGAACAGCTCGCGGCCGACCTCGTCGAACAGTGTGGCGTAGTCGGCCATGACGGGAAAGTCGAGAACCATCTGGTCGACCTCGGCGTCGCAGTTGCCGCGCACCGCGATAATGCGGTCGGCCAGGGCGTTGAGCAACGGAATCACGCGCTTGGGAGCGTAGTCGCGCGGCAGGTCGTTGCGCGGACCGTGATAAAGCAGGTCGCCCAGCAGGACGATGCGGTCGGGCTGCTCGGCTTCGATGGCGGCGCAGAGGCGCTCGGTCCAATATGCCGAGCCGTGGATGTCAGAAGCGATGAGGTATTTCATGGAGGTCCTTTCGGGGTGAGGGTGGGGTTGACGTGGCCGAGCGCGGAATGTCGCCACCAGCCGCGTTATTCAAATCGCAGTGCCGCGCTCTGGGCCGCCTGCATCACGCGTAGGAGCGGCACATTGTGCTCACGGGCAAGGCGGGCGCAGTCTTCGTACTCGGGCGCCGCACGCTCACTGCCGTCGGGCAAGGTGGCCACCTTGACGGACACCTCGCCCCACGGCGTCGTTACGCGCTCAAAGTAGCGCGGCAGGCAAACGCGCTCCATAACCTGGCGGCGGATGCCATTGGTCGTGGTTTCCAAAAAGATGATCGTCTGCAGGCACTCGATATCCTCGTGGGTGCAGATTACCTGCAACTGCCAGCCAGGGCGGCCTTTCTTGCAATAGAGGGGCAGCCAGTGCACCTCGCGCGCGCCGGCCTCGCGCAGGCGGTCGGAGGCGTAGGCGAGCACCTCGGGCGACGCGTCGTCGATGTCGCACTCCAGCTTGACGATGGTTTCGGGCGCATCGGTCTCGCGGGACAGCGGAGATGTAGTTCCACGTTGCATACGGTCCGGCTCCTTTCCGCACGGGCTCGTTTTATTCACCCAAACGCTAGCACATCGCGAGCGGCGCAAGTGTGGCGGCGCGCGATGAGCGCGATTTTCCTTGTCTGCAAGAACCGACACTCCACCGCCTCGGCCAAACATGTACATCAGCCTCCAAACATGTCATTTTTTGTCGGTTTTGGAGGCTGAGGTACATGATTCGAAGCAAGGCCGATGTCGCGAGCTCGCCCTTATGCGCCGCCCGTCTTTCCAGTCGATTTCGGCCCCCGGCGCGTACATCGCACTGGGGGCCGCGCCGTTACAATGGAGCAGATTCGCTTGACGTAAAGGAGCCGCCATGCCTGCTTGCCCGCTGGTCGATTGCCATACTCACACCTCGTTTTCGGACGGACACGCCTCGTTTGAAGACAACGTCCGCGCCGCTGCTGCGGCCGGTTGCCACACCATGGTCTCGTCCGATCACCTTACCCTGCCTGCCAGCATGGATGCCACCTGCGAGGTGCAGGTTGTCGAGGGCGACCTGCCGGCGCATCGTCTGGCTTTTGAGGATGCCCGCAAGCTTGCCGCGCAGATTGCGCCGGAGCTTGAGCTTGTCTATGGCTTTGAGTGCGATTGGTACGAAGGCTGCGAGCCTTTGGTTGAGCGATGGTCCCGGGGCGCCGTCGTACGCCTGGGCAGCGTGCATTGGATTGGTAACCCGGGCAATATCATGGCAGGCGCTGCGGGCACGACGGGGACAGAGGGCGTCGCACGCCCCGATACGCCCGACTCACGCTGCGGCTGGATCGACGACGACACCAACCTGCACGTTTGGGAAAACTTAGGTGTGCGCGGCGTGTGGGAGCGCTACGTCGATGAATGGTGCCGCGCCTGCGAAAGCTCGCTCAACTTTGATGTGATGGCTCACCCCGACCTGGTCATGCGCTTTTCGAAGGAAGGCTTTGCGCCCGATTTTGACCCCGCACCGTTTTGGCAGCAGATGGCCGAGTGTGCGCACGATACGGGCCGCCGCGTTGAGGTCTCGACCGCCGCACCGCGCAAGGGGCTCGACGACTACTATCCCGCGACCGGCCTTTTGCGCTGCTTTGCCCATGCTGAGGCGCCCATTACCTTTGGCTCGGATGCGCACCGCGCCTGTGATATTTGCTGGAATATCCGCGAGGCCCAAGCCCATGCCTACGACTGCGGCTACCGAACCTTCGACATCCCCCACCCCACCGGCGAATGGGAGTCCACACCCCTCGCCTAGCCATCCCTTCATAAGTTGCGGTGAAATAGCTCCTATTTATAGCCCTAAGACCGTCTAACAAGAACTATTCCACCGCAACTTCTATGGTCATCGGGGACGTTCTTTAACGACTAGTGGCGGCGGGCGTTGAGTTCGCCGGCCAGCTCGTCGAGGGTAATGCCGTAGCGCTCAAGCGTCACGAGCAGGTGGTAGACCAGGTCGCCAGCCTCGTAGCGAATGTGATCATGGTCGTTATCCTTGCAGGCCATGATCACCTCGCTCGCCTCCTCGGCAAGCTTCTTGAGCAGCTCGTCCTCGACGTCAGTCAGCAGTCGAGCGGTATAGCTTTCCTGCGGCGACGCATCGCGACGACCGTGAATCACCTCGGCCAGCCCCGTTAGCGTCTCGCCGATATTTCCATCCTGAACATTTGCGGTACGCACACCCATGGTTCAATCCTTTCTGGTCGGCCAAGCGCCTGGTCGAGCGCCCGCCCTACGCGAGTTTCTTAAAGAAGCAGGTACGGTTGCCGGTATGGCAGGCCGGACCCGGCGAGTCAACCTTGACCAGCAGCGTATCGCTATCGCAGTCGGCCCAGAGTTCGCGAACCTCCTGCATGTTGCCGCTCGTCGCGCCCTTGTTCCAGAGCTCCTGGCGACTGCGGCTCCAAAACCACGTGGTGCCGGTCTTGAGCGTCAGCCCCACCGACTCCTCGTTCATCCAGGCAACCATGAGCACCTCGCCGGTGTCATACTGCTGAACCACACAAGGAATCAGCCCGCGGGCGTCGTACGCAAGCTTTGAAGGATCGGTTATCTCTTCCATTTCTCTCCCCAAATTCAAACTTCGCAGGTCGGCGAGGGTTGTCCAGGTGCCCGAGATTCCGAGCGACAAGCCCGACGACGCGTACTTAAGTACGCGAGGAGGGTTGGAGCCGGAAGGTCGGGTGCCTAGGCAAGCCGCAGCGCTAGAAGTCCAACCTGACAGGGATGCCCTGCGAGGCCATATACTCCTTCACCTGGCGAATGCTGAAGGTTCCAAAGTGAAAGACGCTCGCCGCCAGCACGGCGTCGGCCTCGCCCTCGATCACGCCCTCGGCAAAATGCTCGAGCGTGCCCACGCCGCCGCTCGCGATGACGGGGATTGGCACCGCGCGGGCCACGGCGCGGGTGAGCGCCAAATCAAAGCCGGCCTTGGTGCCGTCGCGGTCCATGCTGGTGAGCAAGATCTCGCCGGCGCCGCGACGAGCCGCCTCCTCGGCCCACGCCACCGCGTCGATGCCCGTGGCGTTGCGACCTCCTGCGGTAAAGACCTCCCACTTGTCGGCACCGGATGCGCCGGGCAAGCCGACGCGCTTGGCATCGATCGCCACGACCACGGCCTGGCTGCCAAACGCCGCGGCAGCCTGGCTAATCAGCGACGGATCGCGCACGGCCGCCGAGTTGAGCGACACCTTGTCGGCACCGGCGGCAACCATGGTGCGCATGCCCGCCAGGTCGCGAAAGCCGCCGCCCACGGTATAGGGAATGGCGAGCTCCTCGGCCGCATGTGCCGCCATCTCGATGGTCGTCGCGCGGTTGTCGCTCGTCGCGGTAATGTCCAGGAAGACGACCTCGTCCGCACCCTCGCGGTCGTAGGCACGCGCCAGTTCCACCGGATCGCCCGCATCGCGCAAGCTCACAAAGTTAACTCCCTTGACCACGCGGCCGTCCTTGACGTCCAGACAGGGAATTACGCGCTTGGTAAGCATGGGCTACTCCTCCCCTCGGGCGGCGACCAGCGCCTGGGCCAGCGTAAAGTTGCCCTCGTAGAGCGCACGGCCGGTAATAGCGCCTTCAATCGCGCCCTCACCCACCGCGGCCAGTGCGCGGATGTCGTCGAGCGTCGAGATGCCGCCCGAAGCCACGACGGGAAAGCCCGCGACCTCGGCCACATGGCGATACGCCGCCACATCGATACCCGTCTGCATGCCATCGCGCGCGATGTCGGTATACACCAGATGCTTAAAGCCCAGCTCGGAAAGCTGCGCCACGGCATCGTCGAGCGCCACACCTGCGCCGTCGCGCCAGCCGTTCACCTTGACCTGACCGTCGCGCGCGGCGATGTCTGCCACCAGCAACTCGCCAAAGCCTTGGGCTGCCACTTCGGCAAAACCCGGCTCGGTCACCAGCACGGTGCCCAGCGCGATACGGCATGCGCCGTAGCCTGCCAACTCGTCGATGCGCGCAAGCGAGCGGACGCCGCCGCCCACGTCCACGGACAGACCGTCGACGCCGCAGATGGCCTTAATCGCCGCCGAGTTGGCAGCGCGTGCGCCCTCGTCCTCGCCAAAGGCAGCGGACAGGTCGACGACGTGCACCCAGCTCGCGCCCTGTTCGGCAAACGTGCGGGCAACGGCCACGGGATCGTCGGAATATACCTTGCAGCGGCTGCGGTCACCGCGCTCCAGTCGCACGACCTTGCCGCCGATCAGATCGATTGCGGGAAACAGGATCATCGGCCAACCTCCTCGACGATGCTCACAAAGTTCTTAAGGATGCGCTGACCCAGCGCGGAGGATTTCTCGGGATGGAACTGGCAGCCCCACACGTTGCCATGGCGCACGATGCACGGGAAGCTCCGCGTATAGTGTGTGCACGCCAGCACATCGGCGGCATCGGCGTCGTCAGCCACCGCGTAGCTGTGGGTGAAGTACATGTTGGCACCCTCGGCAAAACCGGCAAGCAGCGGATCGGCCGCACCGGTGGGCGTCATGTGCACCTGGTCCCAGCCCACGTGCGGCACCTTCAGGCGGCTCGACTCCAAGCGCGTGCACGAACCGCGCATAATGCCCAGGCCATCGACCCAGGGACCGCCAGCCTGCTCGGGGGCGCTGCCGTCGGCGACCGCGCCCTCGTCCGCAGGCACGCCCTCGTTGCCGCGCTCAAAAAATAGCTGAAGGCCCAGGCAGATGCCGAACAGCGGGGTTCCGGCGGCGACGGCGTCGAACACGGCCGCCTCCTCGCCACTCTGGCGCATAAAGGCGATCGCGTCATAGAACGCACCCACGCCCGGGATGACCAGGCCGTCGGCGCGGCGGATCTGCTCCGGATCGTCCGACGTGCAGGCGGCGGCACCGGCGCGCACAAGCCCGCGCACGACGCTCGACAAGTTGCCCTTGTGGTAGTCGACCACCACGATCTTCGGTTCGCCCACGCGACCCTCCTTTTTCCCATTCAAAACCTGCCAAAAAGGGACAGGTTTATTTTGGTCGGTTAAACGTTCACCCACCGTATAAGACAGCATTTCCGCAGATAAAACCTGCCAAAATAAACCTGTCCCTTTTTGGCAGGTTACAGTGAGCCCTTGGTGCTGGGGATGCCCTGCACGCGGGGATCGAGCTCGCAGGCGTGGCGCATCGTGCGGCCCACGGCCTTAAAGGCGGCCTCGATAATGTGATGCGAGTTGCCGCCTGCGAGCTCGCGCACGTGCAGCGTGAGCTTGGCATCGCGCGCAAAGGCATAGAAGAACTCGACGGCCAGCTCGGTATCGAAGCTGCCCACACGTTCGGTCGGCATGGGCAGCTCGCAGTAGGCCTGGCCGCGACCCGAAATGTCCACGGCGGCCATCACGAGCGTCTCGTCCATGGCAATCGCCGCGTCTGCAAAGCGCGTAATACCCGCCTTGTCGCCCAGCGCTTGGCAAAACGCCTCACCCAGCACAATGCCCGTGTCCTCGACGGTATGGTGCGCGTCGACCTCCACGTCGCCTACTGCATGCACCGTTAAATCAAACAGGCCATGGCGGCCAAAGGCGTTGAGCATGTGGTCGAAAAACGGCACGCCGGTCGAGATATCGCACACGCCGCATCCGTCCAGGTCGAGTTTGACAACAATGTCGGTCTCCCCCGTCTTGCGGGTCACCTCGGCATAACGGCTCATCTACATCTCCTCCTTCACCAGCGCGGCAAACGCAGCCAGCACCTCATCGTTTTCCTGCGGGGTACCCACGGTAATGCGCAGACAGTCTGCAAGCCCCGGCGCGTAGCTAAAGTCGCGCACCAAAATCGAATACTCGTCGCGCAGGCGCTCACGCACGCGCGTAGCATGCGGCGTGCGCACGAGCACAAAGTTCGCCGCACTCGGCCATGCCTCCACGGGCAGACCCCCGGCAGCCATTGCGCGCAGGGCACACAGTTCGCGCTCGCGCTCGGATGCGACCCGTGCCACCACGGGCGCATACGCATCGCGGGCGCGCACGCAGGCAAGCGCCGCCGCCTGGCTCAGCACGTTGACCGAATAGATCTGGCGAATCGCCGCGAACACGTCGATGACCTCGGGCGCCGCAATCACATAGCCCAGACGCGTGCCGGCGGCGCCAAACGCCTTGGACAGCGTATGCAGGATCACCAGGTTGGGATGCTCGGCGATAAGTCCCTGCGCTGTGGTGGCCGTGCCAAACGAATCATCGGCAAACTCCACGTAGGCCTCGTCGACCATCACCACGCCGGGGCACGCATCGCACAGGGCCGCGACAAAGTCGAGCGGTGCCACGTCACCCGTGGGGTTATTGGGCGAGGTCACTATGGCCAGGTTGCACTCGGGCGCCGCCGCGAGCACGGCAGCCTGGTCGAGCTCAAAGGTCGCCGGGTCGCGCCACACGTCGCGCACCTCGGTCTGACAGAGCGACGCAAAGAACGCATACTCGCTAAAACACGGCGGGCAGTTGAGCAGGGTCCGCCCCGCGCCGCCAAACGCCAGCAGGTAGTTATAGAGCAGCTCGTCGCCGCCGTTGCCCACGCAGATATTCTCGCGCGCCACGCCATGCCAAGCGGCAAGCTCGTCGCGCAGGTCGTTCGACATGGGATCGGGGTAGCGGTTGAGCGGCGTGGCAGCCAGGGCGGCGTCGACCGCCTCGCGCACGCCAGCCGGCACGGGATAGGTGTTCTCGTTGGCCGAAAGGTTGATACGCGTGGGCGTAAAGTTGGGATCGTAGGGCTCAATGCCAGCCAAGTAGGGCTGGACGAGCCCCTTCATGCGAGACGTCAGCTCGGCCATATTAGGCCTCCTCGCCGGTCGCGCCAGCGCCATCCGCGCTTGCAGCCGCTAGGTCCACACCCTCGGCGACCGTCGCCACGGCGTCGCCCGGCCAGGCGACCTTGGTCAGGTCGGCCGCGGCCAGAGACTCAGCACTCACGGCACCCTCGCCCTGCTCCAGCACACGGCGACGCAGCGCGGCGGAAAGCGCGTGCGCCCACAGGCCCTCGGCCTCGGCCAGGCGCTGCGTCGCGGGAGCGTCCGAGAGCAGGCCCTCGGGCGTATAGCAAATGACGCTCGAGCGCTTGACGAATTCTTCGACCGAAAGCGGGTTGGAGAACATGGCCGTGCCGCCGGTCGGCAGCGTGTGGTTGGGGCCGGCAACATAATCGCCAAGCGGCTCGGAGCTCCAAGCGCCCACAAAGATGGCGCCGGCGTTGCGAATGCCGCCGAGCAGGCCCATCGCATCCTTGCAGTGCAGCTCCAGGTGCTCGGGCGCCACGGTGTTCACCGCCTCGACGGCAGCAGCCATATCGGCGGCCACCACGATGGTGCCCTCGTTGTCGAGCGAGGCGCGCGTGATCTCGGCACGCGGGGACTGTGCCACCAGAATGTCGATACCCGCCTCGACCTCGCGCGCAAACTGCTCGTCGCAGGTCACCAGATAGCAGGCTGCTAGCGGATCGTGCTCGGCCTGGGCCATCAGGTCGGCCGCGACCACCATGGGCTTGGCCGTGGCATCTGCCAGCACGCAGACCTCGGAGGGACCGGCGACCATGTCGATGCCCACGTCGCCCGAGACAATCTGCTTGGCCGCGGCAACAAAGGCGTTGCCCGGACCGGTGATTTTGTCGACGCGCGGAATGGTCTCGGTACCGTATGCCAGCGCGGCCACGGCCTGAGCGCCGCCCACCATATAGATTTCGTCCACGCCGCCGAGCTTTGCCGCGGCGAGCGTGTAGGGGCTGATCAGGCCATCTTTTTGCGGCGGGGTCACCATGACCACGCGCTCGACGCCGGCGACCTTGGCGGGAATGGCATTCATGAGCACCGTGGAGGGATACTGCGCGCGACCGCCCGGCACGTAGATGCCGGCCGCCGCAAGCGGGGTCACCTTAACGCCGAGCATGGTGCCGTCTGCACGCGTGGTAAACCAGCTCTGCTCGACCTCGCGCTGGTGGAACTCGCGAATCTGGCGCGCAGCCTTCTCGAGCGCCGCGACAAAGGACGGGTCGAGGCCTTCGAGCGCGGCATCGATCTGCTCTTGCGGCAGACGGAAGCTCTGCAGCTCTACACCGTCAAAACGCTGACAGTAATCGCGCACCGCGGCATCGCCGTTGGCGCGCACGTTGGCCACAATATCACGGGCGGCGTCGACGATGTTTTGCGGCAGCACGCCCTTACGGTTGAGCTGGTTGGTAACGAGACGCTCACCGGGAGCAAGCTTGATAGTCTTCATGTCGGTATCCCCTATCGGTCGAGGTTGTGTTCGAAAAACGAGAGGCCGGGCGGCGGCGCCCATCGGCCCGCAGCCCAGACGTTGGGGCGCCCGTGCGTGCTCGCGCTATTGTGCCGAGCCCGCAACGGGCTCAAAATGCTTGTCCTTAACGGCCGCCGCCAAGCGATCTGCCAGATTGCGTACGCGCGGATCCAAGCGAGCGGCACCCGGGTTGACAAAAAAGCGCGCCGTGCAGTCCATAATGCGGCCGGTGATGACCAAATCGTTGTCGCGCAGCGTGGCACCCGTGGCGGTAATATCCACGATACGGTCGGTCATGCCGACAATGGGGCCCAGCTCGATGTTGCCGTGCAGCGAAACGATATCGGCGTTCACACCGCGCTCGGCATACCAGGCACTCGCGATGCGCGGATATTTGGTAGCCACGCGAAGCGAACCGCGGCGGGCATAGTTGCGCTCGGCCTGGCCGGCGCGCCACGCGGGCTCCGCCTCGATAAAGGTGCACAGGCCATAGCCCAAATCGACCAGCTGCAGCAGGTTGAGGTCTGCCTCGATGAGCGAATCCCAGCCGCAGATGCCGCAATCGGCGCCGCCGCAGCCCACAAAGGCAGGCGCATCGCTGGGACGCACGATAACAAACTCGATATCGCTGACCGTGCCCTCGCCGGCACGCGTGTCGCGGCCTCGCACGATCAGGTGACGGCCGGGGTCACGCAACTCAGAGACGTCCAGGCCCGCGGCCTCGAGCACGTCGAGCGTGTCTGCCTTAAGCGAGCCCTTGGGCACGGCAATGCGCAGCGGACCCTCGGCGCCGCGACCCACGGCATGGTCACCATCGGAAGCAGCGTCCTCGGCCGAGGTATGCGCGGCCTCCAGACGCTCGAGCGAAAAGGCGAAGCCCGCCGCCGGCACCTCGATGCCGTCGCCAAATGCGCCGGTAAAGATGGAGTCGTAGCGTCCGCCCGAACCCACCGGATCGGGCAAGCCACCGGCATAGGCCTTAAAGACCAGGCCCGTGTAGTAATCGAAAGAGTTCATGATGGAGAAATCGAACGACAGCACCTGGGCGTCCTCGGGTGCCAGGCCCTCGAGCAGGGCACGCAGCTCGCGCGTCGGCGGCGCGACGATACCGGCGGCCTCCAGCAGCGCGTCCACGCGGTCGAGCACCTCGGCACCACCGTGCAGGCGCGGCAGCTCGCTAATGGCGGCCTTGACGGCATCAGACTCGGTGCTGGCAGCCACGCGGGCATCGAGGCCCACAAAGTCGTTGGCATGCACGCAGCGCAGGGCCTCGGCTGCCAGCTCGCGATCCTCGCACGCCGCGAGCAGCTCCTTAAAAGGACGCACGCTACCTGCGATAATACGAGCATCGGGAAGCGCCAGCCTACGCACGGCCTCGGCCACCAGCGAAACAATCTCTACATCGCCCGCGGTATCGCCCGCACCGATAAGCTCAAAGCCCAGCTGCGTAAACTGACGCGAGCCACCGGCATTGCGCTGGCACTCGCGAACCACCGGCGCCTCGTAGCGAAGGCGCAGGGGCAGATCGGCCGCACGCATGCGGGTCGAAACCAGGCGCACGATCGGCAGCGTGTTGTCGGGACGGACCACTAGCAGGCGGCCGTCGTCATCAAAGAGCTTAAACGGCGTGTCCGCAATGCGGCCGCCCTCCTCGAGCGAACCCTTGTCCTCGAGCAGCGGCGTCTCGACCGGAAGGTAATGATGCTCCCTAAAGCAGCCCTTCACCGTATACGCGATCTCCTCGCGTGCCTGAGCCTCCTCGGGCAATATGTCCAGGAATCCCCACGGTGTGGCCGTCATCTGGTGAGCCTCCTCATGCTGTGTTTCATATAGAACGAAAGACCGGCATAGCTCCGCCGGTCTTCTGGGTACTTTAGCATACTAGAGTGCTTGCGGGGAGAACCGTCGCCCTCGGCTCACAGCGTATTCATTTGGAAACATAGGGCAAGCGATTAGCAGCAGTCTCTTGTTACAACGCAAAAAGGGCGCCCGTGCAATCGCGGACGCCCTTGTGCAGGGTTGAGATATCAACCAGCCAAGATATCGGACCCGTGACCAGCTCTTAGTAGTCGAACTGGTGGTAGTAGCGGCGGTACTTGAGGTTGTGCTTGGTGACCAGCTCGTAGTTGCGCGAGAGGCGGTCGGTGGTCAGCACGGACAGGATCCACGGCGACACGATGACGCGGAAGTCGTCGTCCAGGCCCGGGATCGCGTACTCGGCGGTGTCGATGATGACGTAGTCCTCGTCGCCGGTCACGCCGCTGGTGAGGAAGGCGCGGACGCGCTCGTCGAGGGCGCGGCACTCGTCCTCGCCCATGAACAGGAACACCGGGACGCCGGGCTCGAGCAGCTCGAGCGTGCCGTGGAAGAAGTCGTGCGAGGTGATGTGGCGGATGCGCTTCCACTGCATCTCCTCGAGCAGGCACATGGAGTACAGGATGGTCTCGCCCCAGAGGGCCCCCGAGCCGATGAACATGGTGTAGTCGGCCAGCGCGTACTTCCTGGCGATCTCCTCGGCGCGCGGCTCGAAGCGCTTGCGGATGTCGAGCAAGTCCTTCCAGACGTCCTTCGTCTGCTCGATGAACAGGTCGAACTTGGGGAAGCAGCCGCGGCGGTTGAGCAGGCGCAGGCCGAAGCAGTCGGCGAGGTAGTAGCCCTTCTCGCAGCCGCCGGCGCCGTGGTCGGAGGCCATCATGACGCAGTTCTCGGCGCCCACGGCCTGCCCGATCTTGCCCTCGGGGTTGGTCATGGCGAAGACGCGCACGCCCATCTCCTTCATCTTGCCGATGGCCTCGAGCACCTCGGGGGTGGTGCCGGACTCGGAGGCGGTCAGCACGACGGATTTGTCGGTCATGCGCTTGTGGCCCATGACGTTCCACTCGGCGGCGTGGATCAGGTAGACCTCGAGGTCGCGGTCGCCGAACTTGTTCATGAGGTACTCGAGCTGCATGAACTCGTCCCAGGTGCCGCCGACGCCCATCAGGAAGACGGCGTCGTAGCCCTCCTCGTGCACGCGGTCGGCCAGGGCGGTCATCCGCTTGCCGGCCTCGTAGACGTTCCTGCCGTCCTCGAGGTAGCCCTCCTGGTCGAAGTGCATGATCTCGATCTTCTCGGTCTCCTTCATGTGTGTCCTCCCATCACATGTGCGCAATTCTATACATCGCGCTTCTTGCTGATACCAATTATAGCCATACGATTGCTTGTTATTTAATACCAATCTAAACTCACGGAGATTTGCGGCGAACGGTCGGTTTCCTCGTCCGAGTGGTATTACAACGCCAATAGTTGTCTATTTCGAGCGCTACTGCCAACGGGCTCCCCACAACTCGCCAGCTATAAAAGCGTTGCGCCAGACCCGCCCAAGCGTTTCCGGCGCAACCGCGCAGTTTAGTTATTCGGCCTCCATCTCCGCTGTCACACGGCGATACATCTCGATAACCTGAGTCGTCGCCTTGGACGGATCCTGATAGTAGCGGCCATCACACGTCTCGGCCGAGACATAGCCCGTATAGCCGTGGCGCATGAGTGCCTCGAGGTCGGCACGCATATCACGCTCGCCGTCGCCCCAGGCAAGATGCGTCGTGCCGCCGCCCACATCTACAAAGTGGGTGTGAACGATCTTGTTGCCCAAAACCTCAAAGTAGCCGTCGATCGTGTCGCCGGCAACTTCCATGGCGCCAAAGTCGATACAAGCCTTCAGGTTGGGGCGATCGACCGCCTCGAGGAGGCGCGCCACATCCTGTGCAGTGTTGACCAGCACGGACTCCGACGGCTGCAGCGCCTCGAGCGCGACGCGAATACCGCGCGTGTCGGCGTAGTCGCACACCGAGCGCAGCATGGCAACGCTACGGGCCCAGGCGTCCTCAGCCGGCTCGTCCAGATAGGCCCAACCACTCGTCACCAGAATCTGCGGCGCGCCCAATTCAACGGCTACGTCGATCACATTCTTAAAGTACGAGAGGATGCGTTTTTGGCCCGCCTCGCCGCGCACCGCGACGTTCCACGGCTTGGGGTTGTTCTGCTCGGGGCACACGCACACGATCTTGATGCCGTACTGGGCGGCAAGATCGCGAATCTTATCCACCGATTCGTGCTCATGGCAATCCACATACAGGTGCATCGAGCCGGTCCACAGCTCGATATTGCGATAGCCGGCCTCACCTGCAGCCTTAAAAAACGTCTCGATGCTGTAGTAACGATGGTTGATGTTCATGAGCGAAAGCTCGGGTACGACCATAGCCCTCCCCTTTCGTACGGAGTTTTAAAAAACAGGGGGCCGCCGCAGATGCGACAAGCCCCCAAAGATCGACGCAACCGTTAGACGCGATGGAAGCGCGATTCGAACATATTAGGCAAGCACGCCAAAGTAAGCACCGATGATGCCCACGACCATGGTGCAGAGGATCAAGACCATCGGGTTGATCTTCTTGGAGAGCAGCCAGTAGTAGAGCCAGAAGGCGGCCATGCCGAGCATACCGGGCATGATGCCGTCCAGGATGTCCTGGAGAGTCTGGGCGGAGTCGCCCTGACCGATAGCGACGGGCAGCGAAGCCCAGAACATGTCCTTGCTCATGGCGCCAACGACCATGACGCCGACGATGCCGACGCAGGCCATGATCTTTTGCATCAGGCCGGTCTTCTGAGCCTCGTCGAGGAAGCCAATGCCCAGCTCATAACCCTTGATAGCGCCAAAGATACGAATCAGGAACGCCGGGATGTTGTAGATGAGCAGGAAAGCGATGGGGCCAAAGACGTTTCCGGCCTGGCACAGGCTGATGCCCACGGCAGCGGCGACGACGCGCAGGGTGGACAGGAAGAAGGAGTCACCCAGGCCGGAAAGCGGGCCCATAAGGGCGGCCTTGATGTCGTTGACGCTCTCGGGCTCAACCTCGCCACGAGCGACTTTCTCCTCCATGGCCATCGCGATGCCGCCCACGAAGGGAGCGAGCTGCGGGGTGATGTTGAAGAACGCGCTGTGACGGTGCAGGGCCTCGGCGTAATCGTCGGGACGGCCGGCATAGATCTTCTTGAGCATGTTGGCGACCATCAGGCAGAAGGCAATGTTCATCTGCTTGTAGTAGGTCCAGGAGAATTCCATGCCCAGGGCGCCGGTGTTCACGGCGCTCTTAATGAGGTCGGAGCGAGTAATCTGGTTCTCGGAATTAGAAGTCATCGTCCTCATCCCCTTCCACAGAAAGCTGGGGCTGGGCGCCACCAAGGCCCAGCAGGTCGTACTTGTCGATGCCGATGATGATTGCGATCAGAGCGACGCCGAGGACGGGCACGTTGGCATAGGAGCACAGCAGGAAGCCCAGGAAGTAGAACGGCACGAGCTGCTTGGTAAGCACCAGACGGCCGAGCATGGCGAAGCCCATGGCAGGCAGGATGTTGGCTGCGACGCCAAAGCCATCGAGGACGAACGTCGGGATGAAGTCGAGCAGGCCCTGAACAGCGTCGGCACCCAGATAGAAGGAGACGGAGCACAGGACAAAGGCCAGAACGACAATCACGAGACCGATAATCCAGTGCATAGCGTAGATACCCTTGAGGTTACCCTTGCTGGCAAAGACGTCGGCACGGTCGACCAGAAGGGGCATACCGGCATTGACGACGTTCTTGATAGCCAGGGTCAGAGTGGCGATGGGCATCGCGAGCGCGATAGCGGCCTCGGTGCTCTGACCCAGCTGAATAGCGAAGGCGCAGGCAAGCACGCCGCCAATCGTCTCATCGGGCGGCACATAAGCGCCGATGGCGATAGAACCCATGAAGAGCAGCTCGAGGCTCGCACCGATGGCGAGGCCGGACTGTAGGTCCCCGAGGACTATGCCGACGAGCGGGCACAGAACGATCGGGCGGAACGCATAGAGCGTACCGAGCTGATAATCGAGCTTACCGAAGGCAGCGATAAGTCCGATGAGGATCGCTTGAACAAGCATTGTTCCTCCCTTTGATCCCTCTTGGATCCGCGTGGCGATTCCCGACTTGTCAGCGCGCCCTTTTCCATGCCGACAATCGCCCAGACAGATCCAGCTTGTACCGGTGTGCTGTTAACACCTAAACCGGTGCAAATGATTTGATACCAATTATATAGTCATGCGATAACTATTTAATACCAATCGCTCAACGGGCAGGTACTCCCGGTGAACGGTAGATGGGGCAACGGGTAAAGCGTTTATCCGGTACGCCCACGAGCAGGGCGGCGCCGTACGCGCCGCCCCGTGGTTCCCAATTAGAGGGCGCTTAGAGCATCGACCTTGGGGTCGTCGGCCAGAGCGCGAATCTCGACCTCGATTCCGCGGCCGACGAGCTCGCGAATGTCCTCTTCCTCGACAGCGGTCACAAAGATCTGACGGGAGATCTTACGGGCATCGGGACGCTGCTCATCCTTGGACTTGGTGTTGCCCAGGTTGATGGAGGTAATCTGCGGGCAGCCTTCGGCAAGCTGCTTGGCCTCAGCGATGCTGGCGACGCAGATGATCATCTTGTACTTATCGGTGACACCGGAGTTAATAGCCTCGATGGCGTGCTCCATGTCCTTGATGACGAGCTTGGCGTTGGCCGGCTTTCCCATCTTGAGCGTGGTCTTCCAGACGGGATCGTTGGCAACCTTGTCGCCAACGCAGAAGATGCAGTCGGAGCCCAGGCCCTGGACCCAAGAGACGGCCACCTGGCCATGAAGCAGACGATGGTCGACGCGAACCAATTGAATCATGATTGACCCCCAAAGGTCTCATGCCGGAAACCCGGCCCCATTATTAGCAGGCGGTGACTAGAACTCTTCCTCGTCATCCGCATCGGTCAGCAGGTCGTTGACAAACTTGACGCGCGTGTCGTCAGCCGCGAGGATCTCGCGGATAACCTGGTCGGCGGGAGCCTCCTGGTCCGAGAAGAGCAACTGAATCAGCAGCGGCAGATTCATGTTGGCAATCAGGTAGGTGTTGGGGCGCGTCTGGACGATCTTGGTGAACTCGTTGTTGACGCTGCCGCCAAACAGGTCGGTGCACACGATCACATCGTCGGCGGGATCGATAGTCGCCAGGAGCTTGGCGGCCTCCTCGGCGACGTCGGTGCGGCCGTCGACAAACATCGACAGATCGTGGACGTTATCGCGCGCGCCCGAGAGTAGCTCGGTGCTCTCCTTGATGCCGGTCGCAAAATGCGCGTGGCTGGCAAAGATGTATTGCCTCATTGCGGTTTCCCCCAAATAGAATTAGTAGTCGAACTGGTGGTAGTAGCGGCGGTACTTGAGGTTGTGCTTGGTGACCAGCTCGTAGTTGCGCGAGAGGCGGTCGGTGGTCAGCACGGACAGGATCCACGGCGACACGATGACGCGGAAGTCGTCGTCCAGGCCCGGGATCGCGTACTCGGCGGTGTCGATGATGACGTAGTCCTCGTCGCCGGTCACGCCGCTGGTGAGGAAGGCGCGGACGCGCTCGTCGAGGGCGCGGCACTCGTCCTCGCCCATGAACAGGAACACCGGGACGCCGGGCTCGAGCAGCTCGAGCGTGCCGTGGAAGAAGTCGTGCGAGGTGATGTGGCGGATGCGCTTCCACTGCATCTCCTCGAGCAGGCACATGGAGTACAGGATGGTCTCGCCCCAGAGGGCCCCCGAGCCGATGAACATGGTGTAGTCGGCCAGCGCGTACTTCCTGGCGATCTCCTCGGCGCGCGGCTCGAAGCGCTTGCGGATGTCGAGCAAGTCCTTCCAGACGTCCTTCGTCTGCTCGATGAACAGGTCGAACTTGGGGAAGCAGCCGCGGCGGTTGAGCAGGCGCAGGCCGAAGCAGTCGGCGAGGTAGTAGCCCTTCTCGCAGCCGCCGGCGCCGTGGTCGGAGGCCATCATGACGCAGTTCTCGGCGCCCACGGCCTGCCCGATCTTGCCCTCGGGGTTGGTCATGGCGAAGACGCGCACGCCCATCTCCTTCATCTTGCCGATGGCCTCGAGCACCTCGGGGGTGGTGCCGGACTCGGAGGCGGTCAGCACGACGGATTTGTCGGTCATGCGCTTGTGGCCCATGACGTTCCACTCGGCGGCGTGGATCAGGTAGACCTCGAGGTCGCGGTCGCCGAACTTGTTCATGAGGTACTCGAGCTGCATGAACTCGTCCCAGGTGCCGCCGACGCCCATCAGGAAGACGGCGTCGTAGCCCTCCTCGTGCACGCGGTCGGCCAGGGCGGTCATCCGCTTGCCGGCCTCGTAGACGTTCCTGCCGTCCTCGAGGTAGCCCTCCTGGTCGAAGTGCATGATCTCGATCTTCTCGGTCTCCTTCATTCCCGTTCCTTTCACGAGCAGTTCGAATTGTCGCACGGACTGGCCGGGCTTGCCGCCCCGTCGCGCCGCTTAACCTTGTGGACATCTTGGCCCCAAGCTCAACAATTCAAAGGTTCTTAATACCAGTGAACGATTACAGGTTAGCCGTTTTTAATACCGATTTTTTGATTTCGTCCTCCCGTCTCGGTAGACGGTCAGTTTTTGCCGCTCATCGGTCATGCGACACATGTCCGTAAAAAAATGAGCACCCCGCCGTGTACGAGGATGCTCTAAACGCTAATAGTTGTAGGTATATCCGCCGGCATCGCCGCGGTTAAAAGACTTGGCATGCTCAATCGGCTGCCCACTCGAGTCATAGGTCAGGCATTCCAGTACGAGCGCCAGATCGCCCGGCTCAAGATTGAGCAAACTCGCATCGCGTGCGCCCAGCGCTTCAATATCGAGTTTCTCAATCGACTTGTCCGGCTTGCGCCCCAACATGTCATAGGTCTCGAACAGGCTGAAGACCGAAATGTCCACGTCTTCGATGCCCGGAAACAGCAGACACGGAATCAGCGTCATCTCGATCGATACGGGCTCACCATCAATGCAGTTGAGACGGCGCACCGAGTAAAGCAGATCGTCCTCGGCGATGTCAAACAGGTCGGCGTAATACGGGCCGGCGTAGCGTTTGGAGCGCGCCAGGATGCGCACCGACGGCGTCGCACCCGACGCCAGAACCGACTGGCGGAAGCCGCCCTTGCGTTCGTGCTCGTCAAACCACTTGTGTCCCACAAAGGCGCCCTTGCCCTGTACCCGACGAATCTGGCCACTTTTGACCAGCTCGTCCATGGCGCTTCGGATTGTCAGGCGCGTCGTGCCAAACTCCTCGGCCAGCTCGTTTTCGGACGGAATCATCGAGCCTGTCGGGTAGTCGCCGCGCTCAATTCGCTCCGCAATGCAGCGGCGAATTTGCTTGTAAACCGGCAAGTCTTCTACTGCATCAGCCATTCGACACCCACCTTCGTCGCAACGCCGTCCGCCTCGCCGTTATCGGCAAAACGATACTTGGTCGGCAGAATCACGGATTTGCAATACTCGACAAAGCCATCGTTCTCGTCACGCTCGTGCGAAGCTTTGTAAAACACCGGCGTGCCCTCCTGGGCACCCAGCAACTTGGCCTCGTCGGCGTTCAGACGGCTGATGGAAATATACTCCTTGCCGTGCGCCACATGGACATTCCCCTCTTTGAGCAAAACGTCGTAGAGGCTTTCCTGCTCAAAATCGTGATCGGGAAGCGAGGGGCACAAAGACAGGTTGACGTGAGCCGTCTCAATCGACGCCGGGGAACCATTAACCACGCGCACACGTCGAATGCAGAAGAGCGGCGTGCCCAGGTCGATCTGGGCTTTTTGGGCCAAATCGATATCGGCGTACACGACCTTGGACCAAACCAGGCGCGCGGTCGACTTTGAGCCAACCCTCTCCACCGCCTGCGTATAGTTCCATGTTTCCTGAAAGATGTTCAGCGGTTTGGGAGGACACACATAGGTGCCCGAACCGCGGCGGCTTTCCAAAGTTCCGCACGAAATCAGACGCGTGATCGCAGCGCGCAACGCCGTGCGTGACACGCCCAGCTCTTCACAGAGCACACGCTCGGCGGGCAGCCGGTCACCACCCTGCAGGTCATAATGTTTGATATACCAAAGAATGCCCTCAAAGGCGCGATCTTTGGGCGGAATCGCATATGGTTCACTCGACATGGGCAAGGCTCCTCAACCGCTTGATGCTGCGGGCATCATTGCTCCGGACGCCCCATGGCGTCGAAGGCTTCTTTGATCTGCTCCGCAACGTTCCGATACGACCGATATAGGCCGGAGTCTCGCTTGACTTCGCCCGCGGTCACCGGAATCTCAAGCTTCGAAATCTCATCCTCGCCGGTTTGCACGGCAACGATGACACCCATACCAAGGCACATATTACGCTTGGCAGCGTTGTTTTTGGTAGCCTGAGCTGGATTAATCAAAATCTGCTGAGCTAGTTCGCGATTGCTAAGCTCCGGCACATCCTCGGGATTTCCGGTCTCGACAATCTCGCACTGCAGCACGTCCGCATAGTCAAAAATCTTCGGCTCGCCGCCGCGCTGATGCACGGCCCACTTGCGACGCGTGGCATCCTGGTAGATAGCCGGCAAAAACGTAAACCGCGGCGGGTCCAAAATCGTATCCGTGATGGTAAACACATCGGGATCAAAGGCATCCTGCGGGTTTTTCTTCTTGAACAGCCCCATATCAGCCTCCCGTACTAGTATTAAACAACTCAAGTTGAATATAGCACCAATTTCAAGCCGCCGCTTTACCGCATCGGTGCGTGGTGTCTATGGCTCGCCCAGCGGAAAAGTTCACGGACGAGGGCGGGGTGCTTGGTTTTGGAAGTGGGCTCCGCGAACTTCTCAAAACAAAGCATGCCTCCCCGGCCCCGGCAATGTAATTTTGGCTAACCATAGTTAGATGCACGGCTTCTAAGGCAGCGTAAGCAAGGTCCCCATTACATAAAAAAGAATCAGCCCCCGCAGATCGAAACGGTCGAGAGGGCCGCCTCCGGGCGGGTGCCTTCCTCTGAGAAGTTCGCGAAGCCCACTTCCCGGAGCAAGGCAACCCGCCCGGAGCAGGCCCCAGCGCGAGACCGTCCCGGATGCTATTCGTTGTCGCCAGCAGTTAGCTGCGTTGCGGAGAGTACGCCGTCGGCAGCGGTTGCGGCTGCGGCGTCGGGCCAGACCCAGTCGGTAAAGGCCGGGTGATCGAAGCCCTCGTCGCACGCGAACTCAAAGGCCTCGGTGCGGAAGGCCTCCCACTCATCAATCTGCTCGGCAAACTTATCGGCGTCAACCATGCGCAGCACGTCGGCGGCCAGGGCCCAGCGGTCCATGTTGTTCAGGCGCAGCATGTCAAACGGCGTGGTCGTGGAGCCCTTCTCCTCGTAGCCGTGGACGCGGAAGGCATCGTGGCCGGGGCGGTTCCAGATCAGGCGGCGAATCGTGCCGGCATAAGCGTGGAATGCGAAGAGCACGGGCTTCTCGCCGCGGCCAAACAGCTCAGCCCAGCGCTCATCGCTGATGGCTTGGTCGTTCTCGCAGACGTTCTGGATCTTGAGCAGATCGACCACGTTGACAAACCAGACCTTGATGCCCAGCCCGCGCAGCATATCGGTTGCGGCCAGTGCCTCGAGCGTCGGCACGTCACCGCAAGTAGCGACCACGACGTCGGCCTCGGCGAGCGAGTCGGCAGTCGATGCCCACTCCCAGGTCGCTACGCCCTCGGCGAGCTCAGACTTGGCCTCATCGACCGTCTGGAAGGTGGGGGCGGGCTGCTTGCCACAGAAGATGGCATTGACGCAGTCGGTGGACTGGTAGACGCGCTCGGCCACAGCAAGGGCCATATTGGCATCGGCCGGATAATAAGCATTCACGACATGCGTGTCGTTGGCCTTGTTGAGCAGCAGGTCGATAAAGCCGGGGTCCTGGTGCGAAAAGCCGTTGTGGTCCTGGCGCCAGACATGGCTCGACAGCAAAATGTTGAGGCCGCTGATAGGAGCGCGCCACGGAATCTCGCGCTTGGTTGCTTCGAGCCATTTGCAGTGCTGGTTGACCATGGAATCGACCACGTGGACAAAGCTCTCGTAGGAGCTCCACACACCGGAGCGGCCGGTGAGCACGTAGGCCTCGAGGAAGCCCTCGCACTGGTGCTCGGACAGCTGCTCGACAACCTTACCGGAACCGGCCAGCAGCTCGTCGTTGGCGTCGTCCTCGTAGAAACCGGCATCCCACTGCTTCTTGGTCACCTTATAGGCAGCCTGCAGGCGGTTGGACGCGGTCTCGTCGGGACCGAAGATGCGGAAATCATCCATGTTCTTGGCCAGAACATCGGCAGTGTACTCACCAAAGACGCGGGCGGCCTCGGTGGAGCCCCAGCCGTGGCCCTTACTTGCAACGGGGATCTCGTGAGCGTGAATATCGGGAAGCTCGAGCTCGCGGCGTACCTTGCCGCCGTTCGCGTTGGGATTGGCGCCGATACGCAGCTCGCCGGTCGGCATAAAGGCCGTCACCTCGGGGCGCACCTGGCCCTCGGGCGTAAAGAGCTCCTCGGGCTTGTAGGAGCGCAGCCACTCGCGCAGCACGCGGAAGTGCTCGTGGGTGTCCTTGGCACTCGCCAGCGGCACCTGATGGGCGCGCCAGGAGTCCTCGGTCTTCTTGCCATCAATCTGCTTGGGGCAGGTCCAACCCTTGGGCGTACGGAACACGATCATGGGATAGGCCGGACGGACCACGGTCTCGCCCGCAGTGGCCTGAGCCATAGCGGTGGCC
The DNA here is from genome assembly GCF_009696325.1 of Collinsella sp. WCA1-178-WT-3 (M1). Lineage (GTDB taxonomy): Bacteria > Actinomycetota > Coriobacteriia > Coriobacteriales > Coriobacteriaceae > Collinsella. The sequence goes on along the minus strand of NZ_VUME01000001.1, from coordinate 21,183 downwards.
TTGATATCGCAGATCTCATCGAAGACCTGCTCGAACAGGGCGGCGAAACGCGCATGAATGCTCGCATGGCTCTCGTCGTCAAAGCCGGCGACAAAGAAATGCGGCTTATAGCCCATGCCCTCAAAGAACTTGGTGAGCTCCTCGTCGGACACGCGGGCAAGAATGGTGGGGTTGGCGATCTTGTAGCCGTTGAGGTGCAGGATCGGCAGGACGATACCATCGGTTGCCGGGTTCACGAGCTTGTTAGACTGCCAAGAGGTCGCGAGCGGACCGATCTCGGACTCGCCGTCGCCCACCACAGCCACGGCCAGCAGGCTCGGGTTATCCATGACGGCACCGTAGGCGTGGCTGAGCGTGTAGCCGAGCTCGCCGCCCTCGTGGATGGAGCCAGGCGTCTCAGGCGCAAAATGGCTCGGAATACCGCCGGGGTAGGAAAACTGGCGGAAGAACTTCTGCAGGCCGGCCTCGTCATTGGTAATGTCGGGGCGAATCTCGCGATAGGTACCATCGAGCAACGACTGGGCGGTGCCAGCGGGGCCACCGTGGCCCGGGCCCATCAAGAAGATCGCGTTCTGGTTGTGATCGGCGATGAGGCGGTTGACATGACCGAACAGGAAGTTGATGCCGGGCGTGGTGCCCCAGTGACCGACCAGGCGGTGCTTAACGTCCGGGCGACCAAAGTCACGCACCTCGCCGGTTTTCTCATCGACAAAGTCGGGGCGCATGAGCGGGTTAGAGCGAAGGTAGATCTGACCGACGGACAGATAATTCGATGCACGCCAATACAGGTCGACGCCCTCGAGCTCGGAAGCCGGCACCTCGTGGCCCAGCTTTTTCCACGGCGTCCCCAGTGTTTTAGCCATTGTTTATGTCCCTCCGCTGTGCGGTCGCCCTCCAATACGGCAACCATTCGTTGGGACTAGTATATTTGCTAAAACGTTTTATCATGGTGAAAAAACGTTTTATCACCCTTATCAATCACATCGATCAACAAAACGCGACATTCACCTGCGGCATTGTCTGCCACAGGTGCTCCACATTCGGTCTCTGCAAATTGATAAACGTGTTTAGTTATGTTTAGTAAGCTCGAGCACGCTGCCCTTAACGATAAGCGCCGGCTCCAGGACGACCTCTTCGGCACGCCTACCGCCCCTACCGGCAAGACGCTTGGACATGCAGCCAAAAGCATGTTCCGCGAGGACACCAGGATCCTGCTCAATGGCGGTCAGCGCCGGCTCAAAGAGAACGTCGGCCGCCGAGTTATCATAGCTCACCACCGAAATATCGCCCGGGATGCTCTTCCCCATCTCGTGCAAACGCTTGAGCAAACCGAGGGCAATGTTGTCCGAGCTTGCGAATACGGCAGTGGCGTCGGTTGCGAGCACCGCCTCCGAGGCCTCGTAGGCGCTCGGAATGTAGTACTCGCTCTCAAACTCCAAACGCGCGTCGATAGGCAGGCCAACCTCGCGCAGCGCGCGCTCATAGCCGGCAAGTCGCTTGCGACCCGTATTGGAACGACGCGCATTAACCAAGCAGGCAATGCGACGGTGGCCCTGCTCGATCAGATAGCGGGTAGCCATATAGCCACCCATCTCGTGGTCGAACATCACCTTGTCGCACTCGAGCCCCTCAATGGCGCGGTCGACCATCACGGCAGGGATGGGTAGATGGCTGACCTCTTCGCGCAGGGCACGGTCGTCCGAGAACTCGTCGCCTACCACCAGGAAGACACCATCGACGCCGCGCGTCACCAGCTGGCGCAGCAGTTCCAGGTCGTCGTCGGCGCTTCCGCCCGAGCTGGTAATAAAGAGCGCATAGCCGTCCTCGCGGCAGCGCTTTTCCAAGCTACCGGCAAGTGAGGCAAAAAATCGGCTCTCGATGTTGGGGACGATAAGACCCAGGGTGCGTGACTCGCGCATGACCAGGCTGCGCGCAATCTGGTTGGGAACATAGTGGTTGCGCGCCGCGACCTCCTTGATGAGCTTGCGGTTTTCTTCCGAGATGCGACAAGGCCGATTGTTGAGAACAAGCGAGACCGACGAGGGGGAAAGCCCCACCTCCTGGGCGATCTGCTTGAGGGTGACTTTGTTGGCCATCTCGCTCCTTCCGGGTTTACGCGCAATCTCTTGAAAGTATAGCGACTGCCCCTCTACCTTGATGATAAACACTTTACCAATCCGGTAGACGGCTGTTTTATCGCCGCCAGCGCACCAAATACGTCCAGGTGGGGTATATTGCAATCGATTGATGACAACGACCACCAAAAGGCGGATATTCGGATGCACGAGAACGACTTTTTTAACGAGGACCTGCTGTGCGCGCTCGCTGGCGTTGCCGGCGAGGACAACGTGTTGATGAGCGAGCCCATGCGCGAGCACACCACGTTTAAGATTGGCGGCCCGGCCGACGTCTTTGTCACGCCCGACACCGAGCAGGGCCTCGTCGCCACGCTCGATACCTGCTATCGCTGCGATCTGCCACTCACCATCGTGGGCAACGGCTCCGACCTACTCGTCGGCGACAAGGGCATACGCGGCGTCGTCGTAGCGCTAGGCGAGGGCCTCTCCGCCATTACCGTCGACGGCACGCACGTTACGGCAGCAGCCGGTGCGCTGCTTTCGGATGTTGCGGCCGCGGCAGCCGAGGCCGGTCTCACCGGCATGGAGCCCATCTCGGGCATCCCCGGATCGGTCGGCGGCGCCTGCTACATGAACGCCGGCGCCTACGGTGCCTGCATGGCCGACGTGCTGGAGTCTGTACGCGTCTACAAGCCCGCCCGCATGCTCGACGACGGCACCCGCGGTAGCGGCAGCATCATCGAGTTCGATGTCGACGAGCTCAATCTGGGCTATCGCAAGAGCCGCATCGCCGACGACGGCTTCATCGTGCTTTCGGCCACCTTCAATCTCGCCCCGGGCAACGCCGCGATGATCAAGGCCGACATGGACGACTACCGCCAACGCCGCGAGGACAAGCAGCCGCTCGACATGCCGAGTGCCGGCTCCACTTTCAAGCGCCCCGAGGGCCACTTTGCCGGCAAGCTCATCATGGATGCCGGCCTGCGCGGCCATGCCGTCGGCGGCGCCCAGGTGAGCGAAAAACACTGCGGCTTCATCGTCAACGCCGACCACGCCACCGCCGCCGACGTCGACGAACTCATCCGCCACATCCAAGCAACCGTCAAAGACCAATTCGGCGTAGACCTAGAACCCGAAGTCCACCGAGTAGGCGAATTTTTATAAAAAGAAGGCCCCAAAAGGGGCCTTCACTTTCTTTAATTCAGACAACCAGTCCGGTGTGTCGCGCCTTGAACCCGGAAGGTCCGGGACTGCGGGCGAGGCATAAGGTTGGTCGCGAGTTCCGCACGCAAAGAAGGCCACTTAATGTGGCCTTCGTCTTGCGCAGGACTGCCCGAGCAGGCAACCTTATGCCTCGCCCGCAGTCCCGGACCAAGCCGCAGCTACGACAGCGCGATACCGCCGAGCCAGCCCCAGCGCACACCAGAGCCAGTACCGTAAAAGCTAATGAACGAGTCAAGCGACCTCGACGTGATGGCGCCTTCGTTGCTCATAACGATGCCGCCGCCAACATAGATGCCCACATGTCCGTACAGCAGACCCGGCATACCGGTGCCACTGTGCGACGAGTCGGCCACGATCATGCCCACCTGCAGCGCCGAACGATCGGAGCTGTAGCACCAGGCGTTAAACATGTCGCACGCGTTGCCGCCAAAGTAGCCCACGCCGGCGTTGCGGAAGACGTTGGTGACCCAGGCGGCGCACCAGTTCAGGCCAGGCGAAGGCGTGGAGTAGCATGCGTTGACGACAGCCTGCTGCTTGCCCGAGCCGGCATTCTGTTGCGGATTTCCGGGCGCATACGATCCGCCACCCGAGCTCGAACCACCCGAGTAGGAATTGTTCTTGTTTGCGGCAGCCGCAGCAGCGGCAGCCTTCTTGGCAGCCTCCTCAGCCTGGGCGGCAGCGAGAATCTCGGAATCGCGCTGAGCCATGAGCTCCTTGACATCGTCGGAGAGGCCGTTCAGAACCGTCTGGACCTCCTGCTGCTTGGCCTGCATGTCCTGCATCTGAGCAGTCTGCTGGTCCTTAAGCTTCTCCAAGTCGGCTTTTTGCGACTCGAGCTCGGACTTCTGCGTATCGAGCTCTTTCTGGATGGTCTGGATATCCTCGATGGCGTCGCGGTCGCTCTTGTTGATCTTCTCAACATAGTGCGCATTGGCGACGAGCTCCTCAAACGAGCCCGAGGCGAGCAGCAGCGACAGGATGTTGGTGCCGCCCGACTTATAGTTGGCGGAAACGCGATCGGAAAGATCGCCGCGCTTCTTTTTGAGCTCGGCCTTCTTTTCGTCAATCTGCGCCTGCGTGCTGTCAATCTGGCCCTGTACGCTCTCGATATCGTTGAGGGTCTGGGCGTTCTTGTTAGCCAGCGCCGCGTATTCATTTGCGATGCTGTCGAGCTGGGCCTGGACCTCGTCAAGCTGAGCCTGGGCCGCATTGAGCTTGTCGGTGGTTTCCTTGGTGGCCTCCGCAGCATGGGCGCGAGCGGGCAGACCAAAAAGAACGGCTGCAGAAGCGGCGCCGAACAAGGCCTTGAGGGCAGTGCGACGCGAAAGCTCCTGGGAAAGGATGGAATCGCTGTTTGGTGACATATCTACTCCGTTACATGTTTATTTATATGTCGCTCAACTCATACATATTAGCGTACATCGCGCTCGTCCCAACGATTTCCACGAACGGCAGGAAACCCCATGGTCGGCGGCTCGTATGCAAACGTCAAAGTCAAGGTTATGCCCACGCCAAACATTTCCATGAGTACGTTAGCATGTTCGTCTGCTTTTCCTGCCCTGCACGTTTTGGGTGCCCCTGCCTGCGCTATACTCCCTCAGGAAGTGTTCCTGATTCGATAGGAGACTACATGTCCAAAGCACTCGACCCCAAAGACACCTGCGTCCTCGTAACCGGTGGCGCCGGCTTTATCGGCTCGCACACCGTCGTTCAGCTGCTCGAGGGTGGCTACCAGGTCGTCATCGTCGACGACCTCTCCAACTCCAGCGCCGTCGCCGTCGACCGTGTCAAGACCATCGTGGGCGACAAGGCCGCCAAGAACCTCACCTTCTACGAGGCCAACGTGCTCGACCGCGATGCCATGAACAAGATCTTCGATACCCATCAGATCGACCGCGTCATCCACTTCGCCGGCTTTAAGGCCGTCGGCGAGTCGGTGAGCAAGCCCGTCGAGTACTACCACAACAACATCGAGAACACCCTGGTGCTCGTCGACGTTATGCGCAACCATGGCTGCAAGTCCATCATCTTCTCGAGCTCCTCGACCGTCTACGGCGATCCGGATAACCCGCCCGTCACCGAGGAAGACCCCAAGAAGCCCGCGACCAACCCCTATGGCTGGACCAAGTGGATGATTGAGCAGATCCTTATGGACGTTCACACCGCCGACCCCGAGTGGAACGTTGTGCTGCTCCGCTACTTCAACCCCATCGGCGCACATCCGTCGGGCCTGATCGGCGAGGACCCCAAGGGCATCCCCAACAACCTGGTGCCTTATGTCGCGCAGGTTGCCGTGGGCAAGCTCGAGGCCGTTCAGGTCTTTGGCAACGACTACCCCACCCCCGACGGCACCGGCGTGCGCGATTACATCCATGTGTGCGACCTGGCATCGGGCCATGTGGCCGCCCTCAACTGGATGAACGGCAAGACCGGCGTTGAGATCTTTAACCTGGGCACCGGCACCGGCACCTCGGTGCTCGAGGTCGTCGCCGCCTTCTCCAAGGCCTGTGGCAAAGAGCTGCCCTACGTGATTCGCGAGCGCCGCGCCGGCGACATCGCCGCCAACTGGTGTGATGCCTCCAAGGCCGAGCGCATGATGGGTTGGAAGGCACAGTACGACATCGCAGACATGTGCCGCGACAGCTGGAACTGGCAGAGCCACAACCCCAACGGCTTCGCCGACGCCGAGTAGCAAAAACCTACACACCGTTCTTGCCCCGATCTCACGATGTGAGACCGGGGCTTTTTCATGGCATGTAACCATTCGCCGAAAATCGACCAACTTATTTATCTTGCCTATACATGTTTAAACAACATGTATACAATAGGTGTATCGAATCAGAACATCGGAGGCGGACTGCACACCCATCGGCAGGCCGACCCCACAACAAGAAGGTTGGTGAGCGCATTCATGGAGCGTGCAAGCGGCGTCCTCATGCCCGTCTCATCTCTGCCCGGACCATACGGAATCGGCGGCTTTGGCTGGAATGCCTACGACTTCGTCGATTTTCTCGCCTCGTGCAAACAACATTACTGGCAAATCCTGCCCCTTACGACGACCAGCTATGGCGATTCGCCCTATCAGTCGTTCTCGGCCCGCGCAGGCAACCCCAACTTGATCGACTTTGCCGAGCTTATCGAAGCCGGCTATCTGGAGCAGCGTGACATCGACGGCGTCTTCCTTGGTTCCGACCCCAGCAACGTCGACTACGGCGCCATCTTTGTTGGCCGCCGTCAGATTCTCGATCGAGCCGCTGAGCGCTTTGCTGCCGACAAGCCGGCCGATTTCGACGACTTTATCCAGGCAAACGAGGACTGGCTCATTCCCTACTGCGAGTTTATGACCGTGAAGGAGGAGTGCGGACTCAAAGCCTTTTGGGAGTGGCCCGAGGAGCTCCGCCGCCGCGGCGCGGCATCCGCCAAGGTCTGCGCCACCCATCCCGAGCGCATGCTCTACCACCAGATGACGCAGTATTTCTTCGATCGCCAGTGGAGCCGCCTCAAGGCCTATGCCAACGAGCACGACATCCTGATCATCGGCGACCTGCCCATCTATGTCTCGCGCGACTCCGTCGAGATGTGGGCCACGCCCGAGCTCTTTAAGATCGACGCCGCCGGCAATCCCGTCAGCGTCGCGGGAACGCCGCCTGATCAGTTCTCGGCCACCGGCCAGTACTGGGGCAACCCCATCTATGACTGGGATGCTATGGAAGCAGACGGCTTCTCCTGGTGGGAAGACCGCGTCCGTGCTGCCCTCGACATGTACGACATCATCCGTCTGGACCACTTCCGCGGCTTTGAAGCCTTTTGGGAGGTGCCGTTCTCCTCTCCCGATTCGTCATATGGTTCATGGACGCAGGGACCCGGCCTCAAGCTCTTCAAGGTGCTCGAGGAAAAGCTCGGCACGCTTCCCATCATTGCCGAAGACCTGGGCTTTCTTACCCCCGGCGTCATCGACATGCGCGACACCACGGGCTTCCCCGGCATGAAGATTCTGCAGTTCGCTTTTGAAGGCAGCAACTCCTACTATCTGCCCCACAACTACATTGCCAACACCGTCGCCTACGTCGGAACGCATGACAACGAAACGGCACGCGGCTGGTATGAGGGGACGGCCACCCCGCGTCAGCGCGAGCAGGCGGCCCTGTATACCCACCAGCAGGCAGGCGAGTCCATGGCCGACGCGCTCAACCGCACCATCGCCGCCAGCGTGAGCGATACCTGTATCTACACCATGCAGGACCTGCTCAATCTGGGCAACGAGGCGCGCATTAACACCCCCGCCACCCTGGGCGGTAACTGGACGTGGCGCATGCTTGATGGCGCCATCACCCGCGAACTCGAGCGCAAGCTCACCGACTGGACCGAGACCTACTTCCGCATCCCGTCGGAAGCCGAAATCGAGCTTCCCCAATAGGAGCCACCGCGCCCGACCCCACCCCACCGTGTGGACGCGACCGCTTTTCCCGCGCGAGGCCATCCCAATCCCTCGCGCGGGCTTCTTTTGAATTTCTGACATGTAGTCGACTCACCACAGGAGGAAACATGCCCCGTATAAGCCTCGCAGAACTCGCCGAGCAGTCCTTTGGCACCTCGCTCGAGCAGCTCGATGACCGTCGTATTTATAAGCTGCTGGTCAAGCTCGTGCAGGAGCGCTCTGCCGCCTGTCCGCTCAACAACGGCAAGAAAAAGCTCTACTACATCTCTGCCGAGTTTTTGATCGGCAAGCTGCTCATCAACAATATGATCGACCTCGGCATCTATGACGAGGTTAAGGACCAGCTCGTCGCCGCCGGCCACGACCTCAACAAGATCGAGGAGTTTGAGGTCGAGCCTTCGCTCGGCAACGGCGGCTTGGGTCGTCTGGCCGCATGCTTCCTGGATTCCATTGCCACGCTGGGCCTCACCGGTGACGGCGTGGGCCTCAACTACCATTACGGCCTGTTCCGCCAGCGCTTTGCCGACAACCAGCAGAAGGCCGTCCCTGACGAGTGGCTCGGCGAGCAGGACATCCTGATCGATGACGACCGCTCCTACACCGTCGAGTTCGGTGATTTTGCCGTCACCTCCAAGCTCGTCAACATCGATGTGCCCGGTTATGGCCAGCCCACCAAGAACCGCCTGCGCCTGTTTGACCTGGCAAGTGTCGACGAGGGCCTGGTCCCCGGCAGCTCCATCGACTTCGACAAGACCAAGATCGCCAAGAACCTCACCCTGTTCCTCTATCCGGATGATTCCGATGAGCAGGGCCGCCTGCTTCGCATCTACCAGGAGTACTTCATGGTGAGCAATGCCGCCCAGCTCCTGATCGACGAGGCCGTAGAACGCGGCAGCAACCTGCACGATCTGGCCGACTACGCCGTGGTCCAGATCAACGATACGCACCCCACCATGGTCATTCCCGAGCTCATCCGGCTGCTCACCACCGAGCACGACATCGAGTTTGACGAAGCCGTTACCATCGTGCGATCCATGGTCGCCTACACCAACCACACGATCCTTGCCGAGGCGCTCGAGAAATGGCCGCTCACCAGCCTGCAGAAGGTCTCCCCTGTCATCGCCGACATCATCGTCAAGCTCGATGAGATTGCCAAGGCCGAGCATGGCGACCCGCGCGTCGCCATCATCGACGAGTACGGCACCGTCCACATGGCCCACATGGGCATTCACTTTGGCTTCTCCATCAATGGCGTCGCCGCACTCCACACCAAGATCCTGGAGGACACCGAGCTTCGCCCGTTCTACGAGATCTATCCCGAAAAGTTCTCCAACAAGACCAACGGCATCACCTTCCGCCGCTGGATCCAGGGAGCCAACCCCGCACTTGCCAGCCTGCTCGACGATGTAATCGGTACCGATTGGCGCAGCACCGGCGACCTGAGCAAGCTCGCCGAATTCGCCGACGACAAGGACGTTCTTGAGCGCCTGGCCGCCACCAAGGCCGAGGCCAAGGCCATCATGCGCCAGTTCATGGCGCTCGAGCAGGGCGTGACCATTCCCTCCAACGCGATCATCGATGTTCAGGTCAAGCGTATCCACGAGTACAAGCGCCAGCAGATGCTCGCGCTCTACATCATCTGGAAGTACCTCGACATCAAGAACGGCAATAGACCTAAGCACCCCGTCACCATCATCTTTGGCGGCAAGGCGGCACCTGCCTACACTATCGCGCAGGACATCATCCATCTGATCCTGACGTTGTCGCAGTGGATCGCAAACGATCCCGACGTGGCTCCCTACCTGCAAGTTGTCATGATCGAGAACTATAACGTCACCGCTGCCGAGCGCGTGATTCCCGCCGCCGACATCTCCGAGCAGATCAGCCTGGCCTCCAAGGAGGCGAGCGGCACCTCCAACATGAAGTTCATGCTCAACGGTGCTTTGACCCTGTGCACGCTCGACGGCGCCAATGTCGAGATCGCCGAACTCGTGGGCGACGAGAACATCTACACCTTTGGCGCCTCGTCCAAACAGGTCGAGCAGCTCTACGCCGACGGCAGCTATAACGCCGGCACGCTCTACCTCAAGCCCGGTATTAAGCTACTGGTGGACTTTATTACCAACCCCGCTTTTATGGCGACCGGCAACGCGGAGCGCCTGCAGCGTCTGCACGACGACATCAAGGGCAAGGACTGGTTTATGTCCCTGCTCGACATTGAGGAGTACATCCAGACTAAGGAGCGCGTGCTGGCAGACTACGAGGACCGGGACGCTTGGATGCGCAAGGCGCTGATCAACATCGCCAACGCCGGCACTTTCTCGTCCGACCGCACAATATCCCAGTACAACGACGAGATTTGGCACCTGAGCTAATTTCGCTTCCATTACCCATCCTTTTGAAAGCGGAGTCGCGGCAACGCGGCTCCGCTTTTTGTGCCGATACGCCGGCCTGTGATTTGTCTCGACCAAATAATCTCGGCCTGTAACACCTAGACGGCAAAATTGGGTCAACCTGTTACAGAATGAGACAAACAGAATTGTTCCGGGAAACCGTCTCAATCTGTAACATCTAGGCCCAATTTGGCCCTCCTCCTGTTACAGATCGAGACAAACGACCGGCCAGACAGCCCCAGCACAAAGAAAGGTTCCCCTCTCGCTCAGCGGACGAGAGGGGAACCTTATATGTGACTACGGCAAAAGGATGGCAAAACCGCAGTCGCCCAAAAGGAGGGCCTGATTGAATCGGGCCTAGATAAGGTTCTTGCCAGAGACCTTATCGAAAAGGTGGGTCGCATTCTTCTCGAACTTGAACCAGATGGGGTCGCCGGCCTTGAGCGAACCCCTGGCCTCGAGGTCGACGACAGGGATGATCAGGACAAACTGGCCGTCGGGAGACGTCACATGAACGTGCTCGGTCGAACCCATGAGCTCGGTGACCTCGATGGTGCCCTGAAGCGCACCCTCCTCGCCCTTGTCGGCAAGCAGAATCTGCTCGGGACGCACGCCGGCCGTGATCTCCTTCATGTCCTCGCCGTCCCAGTTAAGCGCAAGCTGAGCGCAGGTCTCGGGGGCCAGTGCGACATTCATGTCGTCGGTCTTGACGGTAAAGCCCTCACCCGAGCGCACCAGCTGGGCATCGAAGAAGTTCATCTGCGGCACGCCGATGAAGCCGGCGACAAAGATGTTCGCGGGATGGTTGAAGACCTCCTGCGGCGTGGCGATCTGCTGAACAACGCCGTCCTTCATGACCACGATGCGGTCGCCGAGGGTCATAGCCTCGGTCTGGTCGTGGGTAACATAGATGAATGTGCCTTTGATCTCGTGGCGAAGCTTAATGAGCTCGGCACGCATCTGGTTACGAAGCTTGGCGTCCAGGTTGGACAGCGGCTCGTCCATCAGGAATACCTTGGGGTCACGCACGATGGCGCGGCCGATGGCAACGCGCTGACGCTGGCCGCCCGAAAGCGCCTTAGGCTTACGGTCGAGGTACTCGGTGATACCCAAAATCTCGGCAGCGGAGCGAACCTTGCGGTCAATCTCGTCTTTGGGGACCTTCTTGAGCTCAAGCGTAAACGCCATGTTCTCGTACACTGTCATGTTGGGGTACAGAGCGTAGCTCTGGAACACCATGGCAATGTCACGGTCCTTGGGTGCCACGTCGTTGACGCGCTTGCCGTCGATGAGCACGTCACCCGAGGTAATGTCCTCCAGGCCGGCAACCATGCGCATCGTCGTGGACTTACCGCAGCCAGAGGGACCAACGAGGACGATAAACTCCTGGTCGTGAACAGTGAGGTTGAAGTCCTCTACAGCGAGCACGCCATCCTCGGTAACCTTGAGGTTGTGCTTCTTCTCCTCGGTCTTCTTCTTTTTGCCAAAGAAGCCCTTCTTTTTGGACTCGTTGTTGGGATACACCTTCTGAACATGTTTGAGAACGATCTCGGCCATGTCTCTACCTTTCGATACGCGGCGCCACGCTGAGGGGCGCCGCAGAAACTTGCAAAACAGTTACGGCATCAGCCCTTGACGGCACCTGCCACCACGCCGTCGATGATGTACTTCTGGCAGAGGATGTACATGAGGACGATGGGGACAACGACCATCATGATGCAGGCCATCATGGGGCCGAGCTCGACGTGACCGTAGCCGCCGCGGAAGTACTGGATCAAGATAGGAATGGTCTTGTACTTGGTGGAGTCGAGGGTGAGGTAGGGCAGCAGATAGTCGTTCCAGACCCACATGGTCTCGAGAATGCCGACCGAAAGATAGGTGGGCTTCATGATGGGAAGGACGATCTTAAAGAACACCTGGACCGGGTTGCAGCCGTCGATCATGGCCGCCTCCTCGATCTCGAGCGGGATGTTCTTTACAAAGCCGGCGAACATAAAGACCGCTAGGCCCGCGCCAAATCCAAGGTAAATAAAGCAGATGTTGAACGGCGTGTTGAAGCCGATGCGGTCCGCCAAATTGGACAGCGTGAACATGAGCATCTGGAACGGTACGACCATCGAGAACACGAACAGGTAATAGAAGAAGTTCGAGATCTTGCTGTTGACGCGCACCACATACCAAGCGCACATGGAGCAGCACACCAAGATCAGCACGACCGACGTGACCGTGATGATGAGCGAGTACATAAACGCCGAGGCAAAGCCCTGCTCGTTAAGGGCGTGCACGTAGTTTGCAAGGCCGTTGAACGTCTCGGGCGTGAGCAGATCGAATGCCGTGGTGGTGCTGATTGCGGTCCCTTTCTTAAAGGAATTGAGCGCAATCATGAACACGGGGTAAATCCATGCGAGCGACAGGATCGTAAAGAAAATCGAGAGCGCACGGTTGATAGCCTTATCGCGTTTCATTACTGCTGCACCTCCTTGGACCTTGTGGCCTTAAGCTGGATCATGGAGATTGCTACGACCAGGATGCAGAAGATAACCGCCTTGGCCTGACCGATGCCCTGCCATGCGATGCCAGCACGCGAATAGAACGTGTTGTAGATGTTCAGGGCGAGCATCTCGGTGGAGTGCGCCGGGGCGCCACCGGTAAGGGCGAGGTTCTGGTCGAACAGTTTAAAGCCGTTGGTGATGGACAGGAACAGGCAGATGGTGATCGTCGGCATCAGGTTGGGGATCTTAACCTTCCAAAACGTCTGCCATGCCGTAGCGCCGTCGACCTTGGCGGCCTCGATGTAGTCTGACGGAATGGACTGCAGACCGGCGATGTAGATGATCATCATGTAGCCGACCTGCTGCCACAGGGTCAGGATGATAAGGCCCCAGAAGCCAGCAGCAGAGTTAAGGGCGATAAGATCGGCACCGATGTTGGAGAGCAGGCAGTTGATCAGAATCTGCCAAATGTAGCCCAGCACGATGCCGCCGATCAGGTTAGGCATGAAGAAGATCGTACGGAAGATGTTGGTGCCCTTGAGCGCCTTGCGGGTGAGCGCCTGCGCGATGGCGAGGGCGATCACGTTGATGAGCACCGTCGACAGGAAAGCAAACGCCACCGTAAAGAAGAACGACGTGGCAAACTGCGGATCGGACAGTGCACGCACGTAGTTCTCGATACCGACGAAGTGCGTGTTGTTAATGGTAATAAACTGGCAGAACGAGAGATAGAAACCCTGGATAAAGGGGATCACGAACCCGATCATAAACGCCAGGCACGTGGGCAGCATAAAGAGCGGCCACCAGCGCTTGAGTGCTTTGCCCATAGAAGGGTCCTTTCAATATGCAGGGGGCGGGCAAACCGACGTCTGCCCGCCCCCTGTCGCTAATCAGATAGCTTGGGCAGCAACTGCTTACTCGGAAGCAGCCTTCTCGGTCTTCCAGCCATCGACGAAGGCGTTCTTGACGCCGTCCCACTTGGTGTTATCGGCAGCATAGGCAATCAGAGCCTGCTTGAGGTTCTTCTTCCACTCCTCAGAGGGGATGTAAACGAAGTCCCAAGCGACGGTCTTCTTGCCGTCCTTAGCCATGGCAACAGCCTGCTGCGAGAAGACGTTGGTGGTGTCCTTGGCGCTCTTGAACGGGGCAGTCAGACCCATCTTGTCAGCGATGATGCTGGTGGCAGTCTCAGAAGTGACGCACCAATACATGAAGTCCTCGGTAGCCTTCTGGGCATCCTCGGAGGCCTGGGAGCTCACGCACCAGTAGTTCTCGCCGCCGGAGCACAGGCCCTGGTTCTCCTCGCCGTCGACACCGATGTAGATGGGCATCATGCCAATCTGATCGTCGGTCATGCCGGCCTTGATGAGGTCGGCGTAGGCCCAAGAGCCGTTCTGATAGAAGACGGCCTTGCCGGTTGCGAACTCGTTGGAGGCGTCGTCGCCGGTCTTGGAGGCAAGCTGCGAAGGATCGCAGGTGGAGTCGGTGATGTACAGGTCGAAGATCTGCTTAAAGTTGTCGAGATACTCGCCCTTAATCTCGTCATCCTCCTGGTTGTGCTCCTTCTCGAACTCGTAGTAGAGCGGGAGGTTAGCGAGGTGGGTGGTGTAGCGCCAGCTGGAGGAGTCATCCATGCCGGCGGAAGTGAAGGCACCGTCAACGCCAAGCTCGTCCTTGCGGGCCTGAATGTCATCGGCGCAAGCCTTCAGCTTGTCGAAGGAGTTGATGTCCTCGGCCTTGTAGCCAGCCTTCTCGAGGAGCTCCTTGTTGTAGATGATGCCGTAGCTCTCCTGGACCCAGTCGATACCTAGATCCTTGCCGTCGGACTGCAGAGCCAGGGAGTCGTCGACGAGCTCACCGCGGACCTTGGTATCGGACAGGTCGGCGCAGTAGTCCTTCCAGTTCTTAAGACCGGTGGGGCCGTTGACCTGGAACAAGGTCGGAGCGGAGCTCTTGGACATCTCGGACTTGAGCTTCTCCTCGTAGGTGTTGGAGGCGGCGGTCACGATCTTGACCTCGACGCCCTTCTCCTCCTTGTACGCCTTGGCGATCTCCTTCCACTCCTTGTCGACCTCGGGCTTGAATTGGAGGAAGTAGACCTCGGCAGCGTCACCAGAAGCAGAGGAGCCGGAGCCGGCGGAGCCACCGCAGCCCACGAGACCCAGGCCAAAGACCGTGGCCGCGGAGCCAGCGAAGCCCAGGAACTGCCTTCTGCTCATTTCGTTCTTCATTACAATCCACCCTTTCACACCGTGGCGGCACCCTTTGCCGCCGCCTTCGGAGATTGGCTCGGGGGCTTTGCCCCTTTTTCTGATTTGTACAATACGCTATTTGGCCAGTTGTTTGAACAAGTATTACTAGAGCGGTAGAAAAACTTCGGTGAACGGTTCTTGATACATTCGTACTTGACAAATATTGTCTAAACAATTAAAGCGCTCCGTGCGGCCGATATCCCATCGACCGCACGGAGCGCTTCATATCGAAACGCAAGCTTATGCGTCTGTTACCTATCGCTTGGAATTGACGCGGTAATGGAAGATCTCGGGGTGTGTGCGAGCATGCGTCACCTCAAACAAGATGCCATCCGATGTGTACGACTGACTCTCCATGACGGCAACGCAGTTGTATTTGCCGAGGTCAAGATAGCTGCAGTCTTCATCGTTGGCGAGCTCGACACTCACCGTACGGCGACTCGCCATCACTTTGATGCCGCGCTTGTGCTCCAGATAGTCGTAGATAGATTCTGCCGCGATCTCGGGGGTCAGACCCTTGGCAATCGACTCCAAAAAGTAGCCATGGTCCACTTGGCGCGCGCTGCCGTTGAGGCTTCGGACACGCACTACGCGAATCAGCTCCTCGCCCACCTTAAAGCCCAGGCGACGAGAGAGCTGCTCGGTGCAGACCAGATGTTCAAAGGACTTAACGTCCGTCGATGCAACGGCATTGTTGCGCTTTGCAAATTCGCCAAACGACTCGACTTCCTCGAGTGCGCCCAACATGTCGGTTTCGCCCTTGAGCCAAATAACGCGCACGCCCTTGCCGTGTATGGGCTGCACAAACATCTCGTCGGCCAGCATGCTCAAGGCGCGGCGGACGGTATTGCGCGTGCAGCCAAATTCCGCAGTCAGCTCGGCTTCGGTTGGCAGCATCTCCTGAAACGCATAGGTCCCGTTAATGATGCGCGAACGGATCTCGCGGTAGATTCCTTCGTAAATCGCTTTTGGCATGGCTTCACCTCTACATCTTCTTGCTGGCTAGGCACGATAGCATTTCTTGGGGTTGTTTAAACCGATTATCGGTAAAGCGACAGTATTGTAACCGTTGGCGGCTTCTGTCGTGCCCAAATCGGTCTCGTTCAAAACTGCCGACACGACAATCGTCTGGTCCTCTACAATGAATCCATTGTTTAAACGTTTCACCACCTGCAACGCACCTCGATGTTCGGGAGGCAGAACATGCTGCAGAAAATCCAACGCTTTGGCGGGGCAATGTTCGCGCCCGCCATGCTGTTTTCCATATCGGGCCTTATGGTCGGCGTCTCCGCCCTCGCAACGTCTGCGGACATCGTCGGCGACCTCGCCGTATACGGAACCCCTTGGTATGTTTTTTGGGCTATCATCCAGCGCGGCTCGTGGACGGTCTTTAAACGCCTCCCACTGCTTTTTGCCGTAGCGCTGCCCATCGGCCTTGCCCAAAAGCAACCGGCGCGCTGCTGCTTCGAGGCACTCGTGGCCTATTTTGCCTATTGCTTCTTTTTGAGCGAGATCATTAAGCTGAGCGGCGACAACCTTGGACTTAAGTACCCGTCGTCTTTGACCTCCGCCAGCGGCATCACCGTCATCGACGGCATCAAGACGCTCGACACCGGCATTATCGGCCCGCTGGCGGTATCGGCCACCGTCGTCGCCATCCATGACCGCTTCTACGATGCCAAGGTTCCCGATTGGCTCGGTACTTTCTCGGGCTCCTCGCTGGTCTACCTCATTAGCTTTTTTGCCGTATTCGCCCTTGCCGCTATCTCGGCCGCCATCGTGCCCATCGTATACGCAATGACCGAAACACTGCGCCATGCACTTACGGGCGTCGGTCCCTTCGGCGTGGGCGCCTTTGTGTTTTTAGAGCGAGCACTCGAGCCCGTGGGGCTGCATCACCTGCTCTACATGCCAATCTACTACGACAATTTGGTTATTACCGATGGCATCTACGCCACGTGGACCAACTTGCTTCCCATCCTCTCGCACAGCACGCGCCCCCTCAACGAGCTAGCGCCCTGGGCTGGTTTCACCGCCACCGGTTGGGTCAAGCTCTTTGGTCTTCCCGCCATCGCCGGAGCGTTCTACACCACGGCCAAACCCGAACGCCGTGCCAGCCTCAAGACCATCCTTCTGCCCGCCATCGTCGCCTCGATGGTCTGCGGCGTCACCGAGCCGCTCGAGTTTCTCTTTATGTTCACCTATCCCGGACTCTTTTTGCTCTACGCCGTCCTATCCTCCTGCCTTGCCATGGCCATGAACTTCTTTGGCGTCGTCGGCATCTTCTCGGGTGGCCTTATGGAGATGGCTGCCTTCAACTTTATCCCGCTCATGCGGACGCATGCCGGCTCCTACCTTTTGGCACTCGGAATCGGACTCGTCTTTAGCGTCATCTTCTTTCTGAGCTTTCGAGGTCTTATCCTGACCTTTGACCTTAAAACCCCGGGACGCGAGGACTACATTGCCAGCAACACGGCGCTCTCGCGCTTGACGGGAAACGACGTTGACGAAAAGCGCTTATCCGAAGCCGGCGCTTCCGACTGCCAGGCATCACAAGATCGTCTGCTCGCCGAGCAGGTTGTGGCGCTTCTGGGCGGCGTCTCCAACATTGTGGGCGCAACCAACTGCGCCACGCGGCTGCGCGTCGAAGTCGCGGACCCTTCTATCGTCGCGGACAACGCAACCTTTGTCGCAGCGGGCGCCAAAGGCCTCATCGTCACCGGCAAGACCGCCCAGGTAATCATCGGCGTCTCGGTCCCCCGCGTCAAAGAGCACTTTGATCAGATTATGGGACTCGAACCGGGTTTTGCATTTGCCACCCCGCTTTCTCATGCCGCCGATGACGCCAAAAAGCATGGCAATATCTGCTTCTTCGACATCGACGGTACGCTTGCCTGGCAAGATCCCAAACTTGCCCAAGAGCTCCCCGAGGGCGAGCGAGACCTTTCCCCCTATCCCAACGAAACGGTTGCACAGGCAATTCGCACGTTTGTCGCCAACGGCAACAAAGCCTTTATCTGCACGGGGCGCACCCTCAGCTGCATCCATCCCAAGCTGCTCGAGCTGCCGTGGGCGGGCATCGTATGTCTCGCGGGCGGCTACGTCGAACTCGAGGGGCGCATTGTGCGAAATGCGGCCATAAACCCCGGTCTGCTACAGCGCCTCGCCCCCTATCTCGAACAATCGGGTGAGGTCATTCGCTTTGAGGGCATCGATCGCGTCGTGCGCATGAGCGCAGATGCCCCCGAGACGTACGGATACGCGCGCACCGTGGGCGACGCCGTCACGCAACTCAAGCACTACAACGCTTATAAAATTCTTATGTCCACACCGCTCGCCAACCGCATCGCCCAAGATGAAGAGCTTGGGCCTCTGCTCTGCCTCAACGAGCTCGAACTCGAGGTCACGGAAATCTCGCCTCGCGAATGCACCAAACGGGCCGGAATCAAGGCCGTGCTTGACGCCCTGGGGCCAGATCACGGCACTGTGTACGGCATCGGCGACGCAAGCAACGACATCGCCCTCATGGAGGCGGTCGATGTTGGCGTCGCCATGGGCAACGCGCCGGACTTCCTCAAGGAAAAGGCCGACTACGTCACCGACAGCTTCGACCACGACGGCGTCGTCACCGCGCTCGAGCACTTTGGACTTATCTAGCCGCGCCTCTTGCCGCATTTGCGACAACATGGCTCAATCGTCTTCAACCGCCGCGCTCGATGCCCTAATGTGGCAATATGTTGTCTGCATAACGCAACGATGCAACCTAAGAAAGAATGCGAGAACCCGTGTCCAGTCCGTTTACCAGCTTTTTAGCCCAGCATTTTGACCAGATTAACGACTATCTGGCCACGTTCTTTGACGGACAGGCGACCTCTGCCGATATCGAGCGCTACCTGTATGGCCCGCTCTCGGCATTTACGGCCAATGCCGGCAAGCGCCACCGGCCGCTCATCTGCATGCTCGCCGCCACCGCAGTAGGCGGCAGCTTTGAGAGCGCCCGAAGCGCGGCGGCGGCCATCGAGCACTTTCAGTCGGGAGCGCTTATCCATGACGACATCGCCGACAACGGCCAGCTGCGCCGCGGCAAGCCCTGTATGCACCTTACCGAGGGTACGGGACTTGCCATCAACTGCGGCGACCTAGCGCTCACCATGGTTACCAAGACGGTTCTCGACGACCCCACGCTCGAGGCAGACGTGAAGCTCCGCGTGCTCCACGAGCTCACCGAGATGATCGTTCGCACCATCGAGGGTCAGGCGCTCGACCTGGGCTGGGTCCGCGATGGGCGCTTTGACATCTCGGTTGACGATTATCTGGACATGGCAATGCACAAGACCGCGTACTACAGCGGAGCCACGCCACTTGCCGCCGGAGCCATTATCGGTGGCGGCAGCGAAGACCAGATTGAGGCGCTGCGTGCCTTTGGCCTGCACACGGGCCTTGCCTTTCAGATCCAAGATGATCTGCTCAACCTTATTGGCACCAAGGAGGCCGCCAACAAGGACTTCCGCACCGATATCACAGAGGGCAAGCGCACGCTCGTCGCCGTGCATGCCCTGTCAGACGAGCGTTATCACGACGAAGTCGAGGCGATCCTTTCCTCGGGCACCGAGGACCCCGCGCAACTCGCACGCGCCGTGGAGATCTTCCAGCAGACCGGCTCTGTCGATTTCGCCCACACTTACGCACTTAACCTGACCGCCAAGGCCAAGGCCGCTATCGAAGGTGTCGAGCTCGACCCGCATGCACGCGAGCTGTTCGACTCCATGGCAGATTTCTTTGTGGAGCGCCTTAACTAGCGGGGGTTATAAAACCTGTCAGCAGCGCATTTGGGTACAACTTGCTACACTGTTGAGTGCAAGTTTATGCAACCCTTTGCGTTGTCTATCCGACATACGCTCAAATAGTACGAATGGTACGCCGAAAGGGGTTCGTTCATGGAACCTATCACAACGGGCATGCAGGGAGCAGCCGTCGAGGACGTCCAGTCCCGCCTTCTGCAGCTCGGCTATACAATCGATGACGCCGAGGTCGCCGACAAGCGCTTTGGCACCACCACCGAGCAGGCTGTTGGCACCTTTAGGCTCGACAGCGGCCTTGCCGCTGGCTACGCCGTCGATATCCCCTGTTGGAGCGCCCTGGTAGACGCCTCGTATAAGCTGGGCGACCGCACGCTTTATCTGCGCATGCCCAATTTCCATGGTGCCGACGTTCGGGCCCTGCAGAGGGCACTCAACGTTTTGGGTTTTGCCTGCGGTGAGGACGACGGCTACTTTGGCCCGCACACCGAGGCGGCCTTGCAGCAGTTCCAAGAAAATGTCGGCCTGTTTGCCGACGGCATGGCATTCCAGGATACCTACGCCTATATCAACCGTCTGCATCACGTGTGGGAGGGCAAACCCTCGGTTACCGAGGCCGAGTCGCGCATCGGCTTTGCCCGCGCCGCCAACGTGCTCGAGCGCTTCCAGATTGCCGTTATCGGTGAGGACCCCATCGCACGCAGCGTTGCATCGCGCATGTGGAACATCGCCACGGCGACGACCGACAACAGCGGCATGATGCTTTGCGATTCCGAGGTTCCGACCGACGTGGACCTGGTACTCGAGATCGCAAGCGATGAGCTGCCCGCAGATGCAGCCCCGCGCGCCACGATCGCCCTTGCCGAATGTCACAACCTGGCGCAGCGCATCCGCACTGCCAATATCGCCGCGCAACAAAAGCCTGCACGTATCCGCATTGAGCTCACGGGCATGACGCGCTACAACGGAACCTTCACCGCAAGCGATGCCCAGACACTCGCCGTACGCCTGCTCGATGGCGTTTGCGATGCCCTCGCAGATTAGGTAAACTAGACGAGCTGCTTTTGGGCAGCACCACACATTGGGACGTAGTTCAACGGTAGAACTCCGGTTTTTGGTGCCGGCTGTTGGGGGTTCGAATCCCTCCGTCCCAGCCAAGGTAACTGAGCGCCCCGGCTTTCATCAGCCCGGGGCGCTTTCTTGTGGGCATGCGGAGGGATTCGAACCCGCAAGGGTGCGGAGCTGAGGAAACGCGAAGCGTTTTCCAGCGCAGCACGCAAGGAGCGGAGCGACGCAGCGGGGCGCGGCCGCCGGCAGGCGGACGCGGAATCCCTCCGTCCCAGCCAAGGTAACTGAGCGCCCCGGGCTTTTATCAGCCCAGGGCGCTTTCTTGTGGGCATGCGGAGGGATTCGAACCCGCAAGGGTGCGGAGCTGAGGAAACGCGAAGCGTTTTCCAGCGCAGCACGCAAGGAGCGGAGCGACGCAGCGGGGCGCGGCCGCCGGCAG